>MWYY01000044.1 GCA_002050355.1 Acidobacteria bacterium 28-9 | reverse complement strand
TCGCCGTTCTGATTATTCTCGCGCTCGGTTCATTGGGATTTTATCTGTGGCGCGAAAACGAAAAATCAGTTGCCAATGCCCGAATCAAAACCATCGCCGTTTTGCCCTTTGTCAATACCAGCCAGGATGCGAACGCCGAATATCTGTCGGACGGCATTACCGAAAGCGTCATCAACAATCTATCACAGCTTGCGGGCTTGAAAGTGATGTCGAGAAATTCCGCGTTTCGTTTTAAGAATAATCAAAATGACACAAGAAATATCGCTTCGCAGCTCGGCGTAGAAACTTTGGTAACAGGCGACATCAAACAAATCGGCGATAGGCTCGTCATCAATGTTCGGTTGATTGACGCAACCGATGATTCGCAGATTTGGGGAAATCAGTACGTCAAAGCTTCCACCGACATCATCACCGCGCAAAACGAAATCGCGCAGGCGGTCGCAAGCAATCTGCGTCTGAAATTAACCAGTTCCGAACAACAGCGACTCGGTAAAAACTACACGGAAAATGCCGAAGCTTATCAGCTTTATCTACGCGGACGTTATCACGCCGCCAGATTAACGCCGCCGGAAACGAACAAGGGTATTTCGTATTTTCAGCAGGCGATTGAGATAGATCCGAATTACGCGCTCGCCTACGTCGGACTAGCGCGAGCGTATCAAACGCTGCCGCCCGCCAGCGATTTTCCGCCGACCGAATTTTTCCCGAAAGCGAAAGCGGCGGCGCAAAAAGCGCTTGAAATTGACGACCGTTTAGCCGAAGCTCACGCCGTTCTCGGTTGGGTTATATTTTGGTATGAGTGGGATTGGGAAGCCGCCGAAATTCAAGACCGGCGAGCCATCGAGTTCAATCCGAACAGCGCGGACGCTCACGAGGTTTACGCGCACCTGCTGTCAAACACAGGACGGCACACCGAAGCACTCGCCGAAATGAAACGCGCCAGAGAACTCGACCCGCTTAATTTGCGAATCAACACGCTCGAAGGGCAGTTTCTGCTTCACGCTGGAAAAATAGACGAAGCATTAGTTCAATTGGGGAAAACTTTTGAACTGTCGCCGAATTTTTGGCTCGCTCATAATATCGCTGCAAGCGCTTATATTGAAAAGGGAATGTATTCAGAAGCCATCGCCGAAGCGCGCCAGGCGAGGGAATTTTCAGGCGCAAGCAGCCACCCGCTCGCCTTTAGCGGTTACGCCTTGGCGAAATCAGGCAGAAAGGCGGAAGCGCGAGCCGTGCTTGAGGAATTATCAAAATTATCAACCGAACGTTACGTTCCGCCATATTACATTGCGTTGATTCATAACGGCTTGGGTGAGGAAGATCAAGCGCTGACTTGGCTGGAGCGCGGATTCGAGCAGCGTGATGCAAAGATGGTTTTCCTGAAAGTCGAGCCGAAATGGAACAACCTTCGCAACGAGCCGCGTTTTGTTGATTTGATAAAGCGGATGAATTTTGAATGATTTTACTCACAATTTTTCGCGGAAACTTGCGAGAGCAGTTTTTGCAATTGAGCCAATTGCTCTTTCACTACGCGTGCATTTCTCCGAAAAGCCGACAAACTTTCAAATCCTTTTTGCGACTCAATTAAACTTTTTCGCGCTTCGCATTTTCGCCTTGCGAGTAGAAGAATTTCGCCGCGCCGCAAAAGGAATGATTCTTTGCGCGGCATAGCGGCAGAGAGTTTTTCAATTCGCGCTAAAGCCGCATTGTAATTTTTGCGTTTTACTTCCAAATCAATCGCCGCGCTTTGCAAAGTTATAAGCCCGCCGAGTTTTTCGATTCCTTCGTCCAAACCCTGTAAAGCCGGGTTAATTTTTCCAGCATCGGTGAGCGTTTGCGCACGTTCCATATAAATTTCAGCGGAATCCGGCGGCGAAAGCGCAATTGCTCGAGTAAAATATCCGACGGCTTTTTGCGTCTGTTTGAGCTTAGTTAGAACACGAGCAAACGTCAGCACGCCTTCAAAACTGTTCGACTCTTTTGCCAGAAAGCGTACGAGAACTTGCTTGGCTTGTGAAAAATGTCCAGCGTCGAGCCACAATTTTCCGCGTCCTAAATCCAAAAGTGTCAAGCTCGGATTCAGCTTTTCAACTTGATTGAAATCGCGCTCGGCGTTTTTCCATTCCCCGTGCAGGCGATAAAGCTCGCCGCGCTTGAGATAGAGCACAAAATTTTGCGGGTCTTTTTTTATTTCTTCGGTAACGGCGATAATCTGCTCGTGCAAGCCGTCGTGCGCCGAAACATTTGTCGAGGTTAATAAAACAAAGATAATGCCCCACAGCAGAGACGCCTTGAGAATTATTCTTTTGTTTGTTTGAACCGAGCAGCGGCACATAGCTAAAAAGTTTTTGCCGTAGTGATGTTTGAATAATTTGAATTGCCGTCCGCATTATAAGCGCTAACACGGTAACGATAAGTTGTACGTTTTTTTAGATTTACGGTTGATAACGAGGTTACGTTTGCGCCGACCGCCGCATATTGAACAAAATTCGTGCAGTTGACGCCCTGACAACGTTCAATCTTAAACCCTGTTTCGTTATTGGAATTGTCCGTCCAACTCAAGTTTATTTTTGAACGAAAGATAGCCGTTGCCATCAAATTTGTCGGCGCATTCGGTGGTACCGGCTGGGCAGCTACGCCTTTGAGAATCGTAAAGTAATCGGCAATCGTGCCGTTTTCGCGCAGGAATTTTGCGTCCAGACGGTTACCGTTTATGTCCAAAATCATCGAGCCGAGATTGTTCAATGAAATAAACATTGCCGGATGGTTTAATAATCCGCCCGATATTCTCCCGGAACTTCCGGCGACGGCATAAACCGCGCCTTCATTCGGCAGATTCGGACTCAGAGCCGATTTTGTATAAGCTCCGTCAATGTTTTCACGCCCGCCGCCCGCCGCTTTTTTCATCGCGCCGGTGAAGGTCGAAGACGTACCGTAATGACCGTCAATCAAGAAAGAACGCTCGTAAGAATGGCTGTGTCCGCTCAAAACCAAATCCACGCCGTAACCTTCCAACGTCGGTAAAATATTTTGCCGCATTTCGATGAGTTGTGTTTCCGTGTCTGAATTGTGCGAGCCTTTCGTATATGGCGGATGATGCCAGAAGGCAATGACCCAGGGCTGTATATTTTGCGCTAAATCGTTTTGCAGCCAGGTCAGCATCGCGCCGTTAGTCGCGCGGCTCGAAGTCATTGAATCAAGACAAACGAAGTGAACGTTGCCGTAATTGAACGAATAGTATTTTTCCGTTCCCGAAGCCACGCCGCCAGCTTCTGCGCCCGTCGGCAGCGTGAACATCTGAAAATAGGGCAGACTGCTCGGCGGGTTTGTCGAGTTCGCCGTGTCGTGATTACCGATAGTTGACCACAGCGGCGTTTGTCTTAAAACGGTCGGATACATATCGAAAACAGCCGCTTGATATTCCGGGTCCGTGCCATCGTTATAGGCGTTATCGCCGAGCATTAAAAGCAGATTTGTATAAGTCGAGCCGTTGTAAGTCAAATAAGCATTTCGAACGGCTTGAGCATTTACGTCAGCCGTTCCCGAATCGCCGAGAACCCAAACTCGGTAAGGATTCGCTTGTCCCGGATTGGGCGAAGTTTGAAAAAAATGATTTGCATCGTTTCCGGCAAGAGTCGCGGAAGTCGAGCCGATTGAGTAAAAATATTTTGTGCCAGCCGTCAAACCCGTCAGGCGAACTTCGTGTTCGGTCGTTAAATTCGCATCGTCAGCCGTTTGCGACAAACTACCTTGAATCGTGCCGAATTGCACGCGGCTGTCGGTGGCAATGTTCGTCCGCCAGCGAATTGTCATCGCGTTTGCTGTTCCCATTTGCAGATATGCGCCGCGTGTAACCAGCGTTGTCTGCGCAAAAACATTCGTCGAGAAAATGGCGACGCAAAAAATTAAGAACAAAACGAATTTGACGGTTTTCATAGTTCGACCTCGTAGAATTATAATGACGATGCTTTGAAAATTGCGAGAGTTTTATAACAAAATCTTCCGGAATAATATAGCCATTTTCGCAAAATAACAAGTTTTAACAAAATTTATGAAAATAGCTTTAATCGGTTACGGCGCGATGGGAAAACTCATCAAAACTTTAGCCGAAAATAAAAATTACGAAGTAGCTGTTGTTATTGACGAATCGGACGCGAAACTCTCAGCCGCAAAGTTGGCTGAAAAATTAAAAGACGTTGATGCGGTGATTGATTTTTCCGACGCCGATGCCGTGAAAAGAAATGTCGAAGCCTGTTTGATTGCCGATGTTCCGCTTGTCGAAGGCACGACGGGTTGGAACGCTGAAAAGGAAATTATCAAAAAATTAGTTGAGGAAAAACAAGGCGCGTTCGTTTTCGGCGCAAACTTTTCAATCGGCGTAAATTTGTTTTATAAAATCGCCGATTACGCATCGCGACTCTTCTCAAAATTTGAGGATTACGAAGCGTTCATCGAGGAACAACATCACTCGCGCAAACGGGACGTGCCGAGCGGCACGGCTTTGAAATTAAAGGAAATTGTTGCAAAAAACATAGAAAAAGATTTCAGCGTTTCTTCGACACGTGCCGGAAACATTCCGGGAACGCACCGCCTCGGTTTCGATGGCGCGGCTGACCAAATTCTTTTGGAACATTTTGCGCGCTCGCGTGAAGGCTTTGCTTCGGGCGCAATTCTGGCGGCGGAATGGATTTGCGGGCGCAAAGGATTTTATGAATTTACAGATGTGATGGGCGAGATTTTAGGGAAATAATCGAGAAAAAATTAATTGATTAAAAATTATTAACCGCAGATTAGCGCGGATAAACGCAGATGAGAAAACAAAATATCTGTGTTAATCTGTGTGCATCGGCGGTTAAATTTTCTAGCGGTAAAAAATTTATGACGATGCGAATTGATTGGCTTCGCGGGTGTGGAACTGCACTGGTTACGCCGTTCAAAAACAATGGCTCGATTGACGACGAATGTTTCAAACGATTAGTCGAACGGCAAATCAAAAACGGCGTAAAGATTTTAGTTCCGTGCGGCACAACCGGCGAAAGCGCTGCAATGTCAGAGAGCGAAAGGCTTCACGTTATTAAAATGACGATTGAAGTTGCGCGTGAAAAAGGAGCGAAAGTCGTTGCCGGAACCGGAAGCAACAACACTGCCGCAACCGTTGATTTCACCGAAGAAGCGCGTAAACTCGGCGCAGACGCAGCATTAATCGTCGCGCCGTATTATAACAAACCGACGCAGGAAGGCTTATTTGCGCATTTTGCGGAAATCGCAACATCCGTCAAAAAATTTCCCGTTATGCTTTACAACGTGCCGGGCAGAACTTGTTCAAACATTTCAGCCGAGACGAGTTTAAGACTTGCCGAAACGTTTGAAAACATTGTCGCCACCAAAGAAGCGTCCGTTAATTTCTCGCAGATTATGGAAATTATCGCGCGGCGTCCGAAAAACTTTCGAGTCTTTTCCGGCGACGACGCGACGACTTTGCCTTTAATTTCAGTTGGTGCGGACGGTCTTATTTCAGTAATCTCCAATGAATTGCCGAAAGAAACCGCGCAAATAGTGGAAAAGGCTTTGACCGGCGATTGGACTTCAGCCAGAAAAATTCATTACAAAATTCTCGCGCTGATGGAAGCAAATTTTGTCGAAGCGAGTCCTGCGCCGTGTAAATTTGTAATGAAGGAAATGAATTTGCTCGAAGAAAATCTGCGCTTACCGCTCGTGCCTATTACCGAGCCGACGCGGAAGAAATTGCGAGAGATTTTGAAAGAGTTAAAGTAAAAATGCATAGCAAAACGATTACAAGAATCTGGCACGGCGTAACCAGAGTCGAACACGCCGACGAATATCTCGAATATGTAATAAACACGGGAATTGCCGATTATAAAAAAACCCAAGGGAATTTGGGCGTGGAAATATTGCGCCGCATCGAAAACGAAAAATGTCATTTCTGGACGGTAACGAAATGGGACGATTTTGAGAGTATAAAAAAATTCGCGGGCAAAGATTGCGAAAAAGCCAGATATTACCCCGAAGACGCAAATTATTTATTGGAATTTGAAACGAATGTTATACACTGCGAGACATTTGAATTTTAAAAATGAATTTACAAGAAAAAATTGAACAATTATTTACGAAATCGGAATTTGACGCGCACGACCACGAAGTTTTTAACGACTTCAAAACCGAATTGCGAACAGGCAGAATTCGTTCCGCCGAACGGGATGAAAACGGTGATTGGCACGCCAACGCTTGGGTAAAACAGGGAATTTTGGTCGGCTTTAAGATGGGCGAAATAGTTACAATGTCGTTTAGCGGCGAGACGTTTCAGTTTTTCGACAAAAATACTTTTCCGCTCCGCCCGATGAATTTGGACGATAAAATCCGCATCGTTCCCGGCGGCTCGACCATCCGCGACGGTTCTTTTGTCGGCGAAAATGTCGTTTTGATGCCGCCGTGTTATATCAATGTCGGAGCATACGTTGACGAAGGCACGATGATTGATTCGCACGCGCTGGTCGGCTCGTGCGCTCAAATAGGTAAGCGCGTTCATCTGTCGGCAGCGGCGCAAATCGGCGGCGTTTTAGAACCGATAAATGCCACTCCGGTCATCATCGAAGACGATGTTCTGGTCGGCGGCAACACAGGCGTTTATGAGGGAACGATTGTCAGAGAAAAAGCCGTTCTTGCTTCAGGCGTGATTTTGACGCGCTCAACTCCGGTTTTCGATTTGGTGAAAAATACTATTTACAAATCCGACGGCGAAAAATCTCTGGAAATTCCGGCAGGCGCGGTTGTCGTGCAAGGTTCGCGTCAAATTACGAGCGGTTTTGGAAAGGAAAACGGCTTGTCGATCTACGCGCCAATTATCGTAAAATATCGCGACGAGCGCACGGACGCCGCAACAAAGCTGGAAGATTATTTAAGATGATATGAAAAAAATAATTTTAGCTTTGGCGATGAGTTTAGACGGCTACATCGCCCGCGAAAACGGCGATGTAGATTGGCTTCGGATGGAAGATTTGACGGAAGCGGCAGACGAGATGAAAGAGTTTTTCGCGTCCGTTGACACTATTCTTTGGGGACGTAAAACTTACGTCAAAGGTTTGGAAATGGGCGGCGATGTAGGAATGTATGGCAAGAAAATAAAAAATTATATTTTCTCGCATACACCTCAGACAAGTGAACATGAAAATTTGCAATTCGTCTCGGAAAACATCAAAGAATTCATTGAAGATTTGAAACGGCAAGAAGGCAAAAGCATTTACCTGATGGGTGGCGGAATTTTAGCAAAAACTTTTTTCGAAGCTGGTTTAATTGACGAAATTATTTTGAGCATTCAACCGACAATTTTGGGCACAGGCATACCGCTTTTTCTGCCGCACGAAAGACAGACCGAACTGGAATTGATTGATGTCAAGACGCGCCGCAGCGGAAGCGTGCAAATCTCTTACAAGGTCAAACAACAAAATAAAGAAGTTGCCTGAGAATTTGAAGCGGAACGAGAAAAGCAAAAAATTGCCGGAAATGTTATGTACTCATTAATCGAAGTTATCATCAACGAAAGTTCCGGCACGGATGCAGATAAAAGCGACATCAAACCGCAGATTGAAGAAGCATTTAAGGCAAACAACTTGCAAGCAAAGGTTTCGGTTGCCCGAAGCGGCGATGAATTGATGAAACTTGCTGAAAGTGCTGCGAAAAGCGATGCGGAAATAATCGTCGCGGGCGGCGGCGACGGAACAATCAGCGGCATTGCATCGCAGCTTGTCGAAACAAACAAAATCTTTGGTGTTTTGCCTCTCGGGACGCTCAATCATTTCTCAAAGGATTTAAATATCCCGCAGGATTTAGCCGAAGCCGTCCGCGTCATTGCCGAAGGAAATATCAAACAAATCGATGTAGGCGAAGTAAACGGGCGCGTTTTTATTAATAATTCAAGCATCGGTTTGTATCCTAAAATTGTCCGAAGGCGCGAAAAGCAGCAGCGTCTCGGGCGCGGAAAATGGTCGGCGGCATTTTGGGCTGCGACTAGTGTTCTTCGTCGTTACCCGTTTTTAAAAATTAAACTTTGCATTGACGGTCAGGAAGTTAGGCGCAAAACGCCGTTTGTTTTTGTCGGAAACAACGAATACGAGATGGATTTTTTGAACATCGGAACGCGCAAATGTCTGGACGACGGAAAATTGAGCCTTTATCTTCTGCACCGGACGGGACGCGCCGGTTTGCTGATGCTCGCCCTGCGCTCGTTGTTCGGCGCAATACAGCGAGCAAAAGATTTTGAATCGGTCTGTACCGACGAAATTACGATTGATACACATCACAAAACTTTGCTCGTCGCCCGCGACGGCGAAGTCGAAACAATGCAAACACCGCTCTATTATCGAATTCGCCTTCAGGCTTTGCGCGTTATCGTGCCGAAATAAGTCTCAAGTCGGAATACAATCAAAAACCTGAGATTTTAGATTCTTAAGATTATGCGAACGATTGTTCATATCTCTGACATCCATTTCGGGCGCGTTGATTACGCAATAGTCGAAAATTTGATTGCGGAAATTAACGAAATCACTCCGAATCTGGTCGTCGTTTCCGGTGATTTGACACAGCGCGCGCGTTCGGCGCAATTTATCGAAGCGCGCGAATTTCTGGATAAATTACCGAAGCCGCAAATCGTTGTTCCGGGCAATCACGACATTCCTCTGCACAATGTCTTTGCACGTTTCGCAACACCGCTCGAAAAATACAAAAAATACATCACAGACGATTTACAGCCGTTCTATGCCGACGATGAAATCGCTGTTCTGGGAATCAACACGGCACGTTCGCTGACCGTTAAAGACGGACGCATCAATGAACGTCAAGTCGGCGTGATTCGTGAAAAACTGTGCGGTTTAAAAGACGAAACGCTGAAAATCGTCGTTACGCATCATCCGTTTGATTTGCCCGAAAGCTACGGCGCCAACGAATTAGTCGGGCGCGCCAAAATGGTGATGCGCAAGATTGCCGATTGCGGCGCAGACGTTTTTCTCGCCGGACACATACACATCAGCCACATCGGGCATACGGCGACGCGCTACCGGCTCGGCGCGGGACAATCAGCTTTAGTCGTTCAAGCCGGAACCGCGACCTCGACACGCGGGCGCGGCGAAGCAAATTCGTTTAACGTGATTGAGTTTGAACATCCGCGCCTGATTGTGAAAAGACTCGAATACCAATCGGCGGAAACGGGTTTTGTCTTAGCTGAGGCACAGAAATTTTTGCAAAATGAAAAAGGCTGGTCGGCGGTTTCTGAATTGTAATTGAAAAGTTAAATGTTGGAAGGATTTAGAATAATTGGTAAAATTATTGAAATCGGAATTGACAAAGACGCCGAAGATTGTCTAAATCGAAGCAAAATTTTTATCCACTTATTTTGCCGTCAGATTTGGCAATTGACTTAAAAAAAATTTTAAGGTTATGAACGCAGCGAAAGAAAAGATGCAATTAAAATTACCGAAACGATTACAAGGCGTTCAGCCGACTTTAATCCGCCGAATTTTTGAACGCGCTCTGCCCGACAGTATAAATTTTGGACTGGGCGAGCCGGATTTGCCGACGCCGCGATTTATACGTGAGGAAGCGGCGCGTGTAACTTTGGAAGAACAAAACGGTTACACGAATCACGCCGGACTTCCCGCGCTGCGCGAAAAAATCGCGGCAAGCTATCCGCATTTAGATTTGCAGCCGAATCAGGTTTGCGTCACGGTCGGTTCCCAGGAAGCGATGACGGCGGCGTTTCTGGCAATTGTGGACGCGGGCGACGAAGTTTTGATACCGAATCCGAGTTTTCCGGCGTATGAAAACTGCGTCAAAATTTCCGAAGGCGTACCGGTTTTTTACCGCTTACCGGCAGACAAAGATTTTGCCTTCGATATCGAAGAATTCAAGTCGAAAATCACTCCAAAAACGAAAGCCGCAGTGGTAATTTCCCCGTCGAATCCGACGGGGAAAATCTTTACCGAAAATGATTTACGACAAATCGCCGAAGTATTAAAAGACACCGGAATTTATTTGATTTCTGACGAGATTTACAGCGATTTATATTTTACTGAAAAACCGCACTCGG
Source organism: Acidobacteria bacterium 28-9 (assembly GCA_002050355.1). Taxonomy (GTDB): domain Bacteria; phylum Acidobacteriota; class Blastocatellia; order Pyrinomonadales; family Pyrinomonadaceae. The sequence goes on along the minus strand of MWYY01000044.1, from coordinate 39,120 downwards.
CTTCTGAATTTTACGAGCAAACGATCATCGTCAGCGGTTTGTCGAAGTCTTTGAGTATGACGGGCTGGCGCGTCGGTTGGCTGGCAAGCACGCAAACTGATGTCGTCAAAGCCGCGCTCACATTGCACGGATTCTTAACGGTCTGCACCTCGACCATTTCGCAAAAAGCGTCGCTTCTCGGCTGGACTGACGAAGCCGAACGAGCAAAAGCCGAAGCGCGTGAAATTTACAAAAATCGCGGCGAATTCCTGATAAAACTTTTGCAGAACGAGTTAGGTTTGCGCGGAACTCAACCCGAAGGCGCGTTCTACACGATGCTCGACGTTCGCGCGCTCGGCGATGATTTGGAAATTGCCGAACAGCTTTTGCAAAACCGCGTGATTACAGTTCCCGGCATCGCTTTCGGTGACGAAGCAAAAGGCTTTCTGCGCGTTTCATTCTGCAATACGGAAGAGCGAATGGCAGAGGGCGTAAGAAGGATGAAGGAAGTGTTGAAATAAATTAATGTCTTAAACTTGCGTTTCTGTAAACCTATTAATTTCAAAAAGTAAACGTTTCGTAAAGAATTTAACCGAACTCTTCAGCCAGTTTGATTTTTGTATCTGCGATTGAGTATTTTCCTTCAAATAACAGGCAGCGAATACGAATAATTATTTTAAGGTCTTTTTGACTATAAATACGTTGTCTTAATTCATCTCTCTTTGGTTTAAACAGCAGAAATTCAGTTTCCCAATAACTGATTACGTGCGGCGGCACGCCTACAATTTCGCACACTTCTTTTAGGTTAAAGCTATCCATTTCTATAAAATTCTCTTGTCAATCAAAAGTTCCGCGTTGAGAATCGCCGCGCCAGCCGCGCCGCGGACGGTGTTGTGCGATAGACCGACGAAGCGATAATCGAAAATATTGTCGGGGAAAAGTCTGCCGACGGTTATGGTCATTCCTTTGCCATTGTCGCGGTCGAGGCGCGGCTGCGGGCGCGAAGGCTCGTCGCAAATATCTATAAATTTTTCGGGCGACGAATACAGTTTGAGCGAAGGAAAGTTTCTCATTGCCTCCATCACGCCTTCGAGAGTCGAAGTTTGTTTTAATTTCACTCGAACCGAAGCCGTGTGTCCGTCAATTACGTTGACGCGAAAGCATTGCGCGCTGACGATAAAATCTGACTTTTCAACGGTTTCACCGTTGAATTTGCCTAAAATCTTTTGCGCTTCAGTTTCGACTTTCGGCTCTTCACCCGCGATATACGGCAAAACGTTTTCGGTAATATCAAAGGCAGAAACGCCCGGATAACCCGCACCGGAAATCGCCTGCAGAGTCGTGACGAAAACTGATTCAACGCCGAATTTTCTGTCGAGCGCGGCAAGCGGCGGCGCGAAACTCATTATCGCGCAATTCGGGTTTGTGATAATAAAACCCTTTTCAAAACCGCGTTTTCGCTTTTGCACTTCGATTAAACCGAGATGCTCAAAATTTATTTCCGGTATCAAAAGGGGAATGTCAGCGTCCATTCTGTAAGCCGAAGAATTACTGATAACGGGAAAGCCTGCGCGCGCAAACGCTTCTTCGGTTTCGCGCGCGACCGACGAAGGCAGACTCGAAAATACAAAATCACAATCGAGCGGCGGCGCAATCGCTTCGACGACAATTGATTTGACCGACTCCGGCATTGCGCCCGCCAATTTCCACGCGCACGCCTCGCTGAAAGGTTTGCCAGCCGAGCGATCGGATGCGGCAAGCGCCGTTATTTCAAACTGCGGGTGATTTTCCAGCAACTGCACAAAACGCTGCCCGACTGTTCCGGTTGCGCCCAAAATTCCTACACGATATTTTCTGCTCATAGCTGCAAAATAGACAAAATTTATACGGCAAATTAAGAACCTTAGTCTAGTTGAGCCGAAGCGAAAAGAAAAGCGTGCATAAAAGCTAAATCTGCAGCTGTTTATAGCTGGCAAGTTAGATTGAAATACTGTATCTTGTGGTTTTCACTGTAATGTTACACAATTTTTATTATATTTTAGCTGGCAAGGTCGGGAAATAATTTGCAAAATTCTTTAAAGTTTATACTACTGTTTTTATTCGCCGTTTTGATTCTCTGGTTTTTCGGACGCAATTTGGATTGGCAAGCTGTCGGTCAAAGTTTGAGAAAAGCGAACGCTTTTTACTTGATTTCAGCAACTTTGATTATTTGTTTAGGTTATTTTTTGCGTGCTTTACGCTGGAAGGTTTTGCTCGAACCGCTGACGAGGACTAACGTGCGCGAGCTTTTCGCGGCGACAACCGTCGGGTTTGCTGTGATTATGATTGTCGGCAGAGCCGGAGAATTAGCGCGCCCGATGTGGCTTTCGATGCGCGACCGGCGTGTGCGTCCGTCGGCAGCACTGGTAACTTTAGGCGTTGAAAGAATTTTTGACCTCGCATCTTTGATTTGTTTTTTCGCGGTGAATTTGTTGTGGTTTACGCCGCCTGCAGGACGCGAGCGTGAATTTGTGTATGTCAAAATTGCCGGTGTTTTGATGCTTCTGGGTGTTGTTCTCGGATTTTTGGCGTTGATTTTTTATCAAAGAAATTCTGAGAAAATTATTGTTTGGACGGAAAAAGTAGTTTACAGGAAATTTATTCCGCGCCGCATCAGTAAATTAATTTTGAGCATTTTGCGGCAGCTGGCGACATCTCTGCAAATTTTGCGCGACGGGCGCGAGATTGTCGGCATAATTTTCTGGACGATTCTGCTGTGGCTGGCGATTGCCATTCCAACCTGGCTTGTAATTTTGGCGTTTGATTTGCCATTGAGCTTCAGCGATTCGTTGTTTGTAATGGGCTGGGCGGCAATCGGCTCGGTGGTTCCGACACCGGGCGGCGCTGCGGGTGCGTTCCACGCAGCGACGGCGGGCGGTTTGATATTTTTGAATGTCGAGCGCGAACAGGCAGCGGCTGTTTCAATTGCGATGCACCTTGTTTATTTCGCGCCCGCAGTGTTTTTCGGAATCTATTACTTTTTGCGCGGCGATGTCAGCATTGCACGTCTGAGAGGTCTGGTCTCCGGCGAACACGCCGTCGAAGAGGTCGAACACGAAACAGAGTTCAAAGTTCAAGGTTCAAAGCTCAAAGTTCAAAGTTAGCTTGTTTTCAACTTTTAAACATTAAAATTTATGCGTTGTCCATTCTGCACACATCTTGAAGACAAAGTAGTCGATTCGCGCGAAGCCAAAGACGGCGATTCGATTCGGCGTCGGCGCGAATGCCTCGAATGCGGCAGGCGTTTTACGTCTTATGAGCGGATTGATGAAATCCCGTATATGGTGATAAAAAAAGACGGCAGACGCGAAACTTTCGACCGCAACAAAATTATGGCTGGGCTTCTTCGAGCCTGCGAAAAACGCCCGATTTCCGCTTTGCAGCTTGAAGCGCTTGTCGATTCCGTTGAGAAACACGTTCAGGAATCGAGCGACAGAGAAGTCCCGACCAACGAACTCGGCAAAATTATTATGACTCCTCTAAAAGCGCTCGATAAAGTCGCTTACGTTCGTTTTGCGTCGGTTTATTTGGAGTTTGAAGACGTTTCCGAGTTTATGAATGAACTCAAAGATTTAGTGCGCGCCCGTGATAGATCAATCAAAAGTAAAAAAGCAAAAGTAAAAAAGCAAAAGTAAACCCCGGACAAAAGCAAAAAACAGAAAAAGGAAAACCAATATGTGTTTCTATATTTTCTGTTTTCTTTTTCTATCTGACAACGTAATTTTCCTACAAAATCCGAATGAAATAAGTATTCGAAAATTAAGATAAGAATTGTCGACAAATCGCTTATTTTTGAATGTTTTACAATGGTTTTGCCGGTTGCAAAACAGGCTGAAAAATTGTAAAATATAAATACATTCTAATGCGGGCGACAAACCAGATTTTTATCTGTATTAAAGCCTCGTCTCACAACCGAAAATAAGTAACAAATCAGAAACAAAAAGATCAGAAAAGGGAAAATTAATGGATACAATTTTAGAACGAAATCAAGTAAATATCGAAGACGAGATGCGGCGGTCGTATCTCGATTACGCGATGTCGGTTATCATCGGTCGCGCGCTGCCGGACGTGCGCGACGGTTTAAAACCTGTGCATCGCCGCGTGTTATGGGCGATGCACGAACTCGGCAACACGCACAATAAACCGTACAAAAAGAGCGCGCGCGTCGTCGGCGACTGTATCGGTAAATATCATCCGCACGGCGATACGGCAGTTTATGACACGGTTGTTCGTCTCGCCCAAGAATTTTCTTTGCGCTATCCGCTCGTCGAAGGGCAGGGAAATTTCGGCTCAATTGATGGCGACAACGCAGCCGCAATGAGATACACCGAAGTTCGTATGCAGCGACTCACAAACGAAGTTCTTGCTGACATCGAAAAAGAAACGGTCGATTTTCAGCCGAATTACGACGAATCTTTGTCTGAGCCGATTGTGCTGCCGACGCGGATTCCTAATCTTCTGGTCAACGGTTCGGAAGGAATTGCGGTCGGTATGGCAACGAAAATTCCGCCGCACAATTTAACGGAAGTTATCGACGGAACCATCGCGTTGATAAAGAATCCCGATATTACTATTAATAAACTTATCGAATATATTCCCGGACCGGATTTTCCAACCGGAGCTTTTATCTACGGTCGTGAGGAAATTCATAATGCATATCGCACGGGACGCGGCATTTTGCAGATGCGCGCAAAAGCGGCGATTGACCGCATCGGACGCGCAAATTCCGAGCGCGACGCAGTTGTCGTAACCGAAATTCCGTATCAATTGAACAAAGCGCGTTTGATTGAAAAAATTGCCGAATTAGTTAATGAAAAACGTCTTGAAGGCATTTCGGAAATCCGTGACGAATCAAACCGCGAAGGCATTCGCGTCGTTATTGAACTCAAGCGCGACGCAGTTCCGCAGGTTGTCTTAAATAAATTATATAAGTTGACGCCCCTGCAAATGTCGTTCGGCATTATCAATCTGGCGATTGTCGATGGACAGCCGCGCGTGCTGAATCTGAAGCAAATGCTCGAAGCGTTTGTCGAATTTCGCCGCGAAGTCATACGTCGCCGCACAGAGTTTGAACTTCGCAAAGCTCAGGCGCGCGCGCATATTTTGGAAGGTTTGAACAAAGCCATCGATGCGCTCGATTATATCATTCCGCTGATTCGCAATTCGCGCTCGATTGACGAGGCGAAAGCGTGGCTGACGGGAAATTTCGGCACAGTTGCGGAAATAAAAACGTGGCGCGGCTCGCCGAATGAAATGACGATTGCTGTTTTCGCTAAAGAACTCGAAAAAGTGGTCGGCGCTCTGAAGTTTTCAGACATACAGGCGCAGGCGATTCTTGATTTGCAGCTTCGCCGTTTGTCTGCTCTCGAACGTCAGAAAATTATTGACGAACTCGAAGGAATTTTGAAATTTATTTCGGAACTTGAATCAATTTTGGCGAATGAAAATCTTCTAAGACAAGTGATTGTGAATGAATTGCAGGAAGTTAAAAAGAATTTTGGCGACGCGCGCAAAACGGAAATTGTAGATGCCGGAATCGAATTGAAAATCGAAGACTTGATTGCCGACGAAGAAGTTGCGATTACGGTTACAAACGCCGGATATGTAAAGCGCACACCGGTTTCAGCTTACTCGAAACAGCATCGCGGGGGCAAAGGTCGTTTTGGCGCAAAGGCGAAAAATGAAGATTTTGTCGAGCATCTTTTTACAGCTTCGACACACGATTTTCTGATGATTTTCACCGATAACGGTCAGGTTTTCAAAATCAAAGTTCACGAAATACCCGAAGGCGACACGAGCGCGCGCGGCAAAGCGATTGTCAATCTCGTGCAGCTTTCATCGGAACGAAAATTGGTTGAAGTTTTGCCTGTGCGTGATTTTACGGACGATGTTTTCGTGACAATGGTTACAAAACGAGGCGTCGTTAAAAAATCGGCTTTGTCGCAGTATCAAAACATTCGCGTCAACGGAATTAATGCGATAAACATTGATGACGGCGACGAGCTTTTGAATGTTTTCGTAACCGACGGAACGAAGCAAATTTTTATTGCAACAAACGACGGAATGGCGATTCGTTTTAACGAATCGGACGCGCGTTCTTTAGGTCGCGTCGCGCGCGGCGTACGCGGAATATCTCTGCGAAAAGACGATTTTGTCGTATCCGCCTGCGCCATCTCCGAAGATGAATCCGAACGAATGCTTTCGATTTCCGAGCAAGGCTATGGCAAGCAGACGAAAGTCGGAACTTATCGTCTGCAATCACGCGCCGGACGAGGCGTTATTAATATGAAAGCGACGAAGAAGACCGGCAAAGTCGTCGCCGTCTTTCCGGTCGAAGAAGATTCGGAAGTAATAATCATCACGCAGCAAGCAAAACTGATTCGGCTCGACACGGACAAAATACGTCAAACCGGCAGAAGCGCACAGGGCGTAAAACTCATAAACGTCGGTGATGGCGACATCGTAACGAGTGCATCTCTGCTCGACGTTTCCGAAGAAGAAGTCGAAAACGTTGAATAGAAAGCCTGAACGTTTCTTCTGTAGAAAATAAATTAGCAGACAAAAATTTAATTTTTGTCTGCTAATTTATTTTCTCGAAAAATTAAGCCAACATACTGAAAAAATGAAAAAAGGCTAAAACCAAACCGAAATAGTTCGATTCTCCGCCAAATTCGGCTCAAGGTCGAACGCGAGTGGCGTGGAAATTTATTATACGCCAATTTCCGTTTTGCTTGACCCAAATTACTGAAGTCCGATAACTATTGGTATAATCCTTTCTGTCATTGCTGCGACCTTTCACAACTAATAAATAATTAACAACTGCCGTTTTGCCGTAAAGCCGCGCTCTGAAGTTTTCATAAATGATTGTTTGCTGTTGTGCTTCCGGCGGTTCGGTATCATTTTTTATATGGTGATTATCTACTTGACGCAAGGTTAAATAGATGTTATTTTGTTCCAACAACAATAAATAGTGTTTCGCCTGGAAATTGCCCGATTGAGCCTTCGGGAAGGCGATTCGTTCTATGGCTTATTCTTGCTTCTTTGAATGCTAATAAAATTGCATCCAATCCTAGTAATGTTTCTGCGGCGGTATTTGCAAAAACCGTAAATCCAGAAAAGCTATTAAGGGAAGTTTTATTGACAATTACTTCCCAGCCTGAACGCCGAAATACCGAGGCAAGAATTTCGGCAAAACCGCAACTTTCTTGGTCTAACAATTTACACGAAATAAAAACACCATTTGGTTGTTTTGATAGCACTTTTACAAGACTCGCTATTTCGTTTTCCGTTAACTTTCTAGGAGCGAGCCGTTCTTGTAGCTCAAGCAAAGCACGTTCAGCTTCTGCTCTTTTCCGCGCTTCTTCTTCTACTTTTAAGGAAATTTGCTGGATTCGTTCTTGTTGTTCACGGGCTTTTGCATCTTTTTCTGTGTTAGCCTTGAGTGTTACCCAAACGGTTGCGATGAGTGCTAAAAATGTTATCGCACCGACTATGGCTGCAACCACTTGCATCCAATTTGATAGTTCGTCCCACGTCATAGATTTGATATTCTTGATTTTAACATTGAGCGTTTTGGTTAGTAGTTCCTTATTTATTCGGTTTCTCATACGTAGGGCATTAGAACAAAGCCAAAATCGAAAAGAGAAAGCAGGCTAAGCAGTTTCTTTGTTTATCAGTTCTTTATATTCCAAGTTATCCGAAGCGATAAGCCTAAGAAGCGTATCGCGGAAAAGATAAGGATTGTTTCGGTTATTGAATCGAAACTCTAATTCATCAAGATAACGGTCAAGATGTTTTTCAGAAACTTGATGAAAGCTACCGACAATTGACCGTTTGAACAACGACCAAACGTTTTCGATACCGTTTGTATGACATTCGCCGCGCACATATTCGCCTTCACTGTGATTGACCGTTTCGTGTCTTGTATCGGCATCTGCAATGCCTTCATAAGCCGGAAAGTTGTCGGTCATAATACATTCGGCTTGCGGCGAAACCTGCGCTTTTATAAAAGCGTGAAGCGTCTTTCTATCCGCTCGTTTTTCACTGACAAGACAAACATCACCGCCTCTTTCTATCGCGCCCAAAACCATTGCTTTACCGATAGACCCGCGCCCTTGAATGCGCTTTGCTCTATCGGATTTGTGCATATTCTTGGCTTTACCGCCGATAAAGGTTTCATCACATTCAACAATGCCGGAAAGAAGTATTCCTTCATCAGTTTTAACCGCTTCTCTAATGCGATGGCAAAGATACCAAGCAGTTTTATAAGCCACTTTCAAAGTGCGCTTCATTTGGTTGGCAGAAATCCCTTTGCGAGATTCACACATCAGATAAATAGCGGCAAACCATTTTTGAAGCGGCAAATGAGAATCTTGAAAGATTGTGCCGACAGTAACGGAAAATTGATATTTACAGGCATCGCAAACAAATTGATTACGTTTATAAATGCGAGAGATTTTCTTGGATTCACAACGCAGACAATAAACGCCGTCTGGAAAGCGAAGAAGCTCAAGATAAGCGCGGCATTTTTCATCCGAGCCGAAATTGTCCATCAGTGCTATTAAATCCATTTCTTGTTTTTGTTTTGGCGTTGTGTTTTTCATAAAATTATGGCTACTAAAAAAGCTAAAAAAGACGAAATAAAACCACTCGATATGACTACCGACGAAGCGATAAACTTTTTGTTTCCGAAAGAAGTTGTTGACGAATTAAAAATGGTTGCGAATCAACCGAAAAGACAGGCGAAAGTGAGTAATGATAAGGCTGAAATTGAAAACGGTGATTCGTCATACAAGTATAATAACGAATAATCTACCTTGTGTCAAGTAGATAATCACCTTTTATATCTTCTAAAAATTTCTTTTTGTCGAAAATATCACCGTTTGCCGCGACGAAGATAAAATCTTCGCTGAAAAGACGGTCGAGCGCGGCAATATCTTTTTTTGCTTCGGCTTCGTCTTCAGCACGATGCAGGCGCACAAACTCCTGTTCGACATTTTTATTTTTGGTATCTTTTGATTGACCGTTAACATACGGCGAGACGGAGCTAAGCATTACCAGCATCGCCATAATTATTAGTTTCATAATTTTTCTACCTTGCCAATAATTTACAAACAACTCCACTGATTGCCCACAACCATCGCTGGCGCGCCTGTGCCGCCCGCTTCGCACGGCGTTAAGTTTCTTCGGCAATTGGCGCAATAAACCATCGAACCGTTTGCTTTTCCGGTCGGCAGCGCATTTTGCTGGACTGAAGGCATTTGTACGGGCGCATTAAATTGCACGTCCGTACCGAAAATCGTCGGTAAGGCTTTTTGACCGAACTCGGTCGGAGTTCCGGTCATAAAAACGACGGTCGCGCCGTCGAAATAATTCGCGGTTTTGCCTTGACAGCCCAAAGTTCCCATATCGTAGCAAAAGCGGTCGCCGGTCGAATAAATCCGCAGGCGCGCGTCGGCTTTGAAAGTGTCGGCAAGATAAAGATTGCCGGTCGAGACAAACGTGCGGCGGGCTTTGAAAACAATCGGTGCGCCGAAGACGGAATTGACAACGGTTATCGGATAGGAATAATCGCCCGCGTAAGGACTATCAATTTCGTTATACACGATTGAATTTGTCATCTGCTCGGTTTGCGAACTGATGAGAGAAGTCGGACCGCTGTCGAGAATATTCAGAAAAGTTCCGCCGAACGCGCCGTGATAGCCGCCGCCGAATGTGTTTTCTATAAGGATTCCGCCCGCGCGCCGAAAATACATTGAATCGGCTTTTTGCGTCGGCGTCCGCAGCGGATTGATAAACAACGAGCCTTCGATTTTCCAATCCGAATTGCTGATGTCCGAGTAAATTGCCGTGTCGGTAATGTAGATAAAGCGGCAATGTTCGATTTTTATGTAGTCAAATTGCCAATAGACGTTCGGTATTTCCAAACCGTGCGCGTTGATGCCGCGATGGAATTTGCTAAAGGTTACACGCTCGAAAACAAAGCCCTGCGCGCCGGAAAACGCGCCGACGGCTTCAATGCCCGATGTATTTTCGCTGCTGTTTGCAAAAAGCTCGATGTCTCGGATCGTAACTCTTTCGGTGCATTCGCCGATGCGGAAAAGCGCACGGTTTGCGCCATTTAAAGTGATACGGCTCGCACTTTTCTGCAAGACATTGTTGGTCGAGGCAGCGGATTGCAAGCTGCTGATACCTTGCAGAGTAATGCCGGACGGCAGCGCAATCGGGCGATAATTCGGAGTATTGCCCACTGCGTAATCGCCTTGGGGAAATTGCACGATTCCGCCGTTGTGCGTGGCGGCAAAAGCAAGTGCGCTTTTTATCGCAATCGTATCGTCGGTCGTGCCGTCGCCGACCGCGCCGAAATCACGAATGTTATAATTGCCTAAACTTTTTGCGTCCGGCGTCGCAATCCAATCGTAAACGACCGCACCCGCGTATTGGTCGCCCTTAAAAGAGATGCGGTATCTTTTATCTTCGCCCTGAAAACACCATTTGAAAGTCGTCGGATTAGCGTGCATCATCGCGGTCGCGCCTGCCTGCGTTAAAGAAGAACCCGCGCCGCCGCAATTTGAGACTTTCATCGGTGTCGAGCGATCTAAATCCGTTATCGTAATATCGGTCGTCGGCGGCACATATCGAATCGCACACGCCTGCGCCTTTTGGTTGTCCGGCGCGTCAACCATTATGTTGTAACCTTCAAATTTGTTTTGAGCGAAAGCGTTTGAGGCAATAAAAAAGGCAAAAGTTAAAAGGAAAAAAATCCGAAATTTTAATGACATAATTTTTTTATTTGTCGGAAGTCAATAGAATTATTCATTTATTTTAGCAGAAAATTCTTTAATTGTTTGTAAATACTCGTCCCTTGCAACTGCAAAAACATTGTTATGACCGGCGTTTTCAATCCAGAATGAATACTTTGGCTCGTTAGCAGCGGCAAGTAATATTTCACCATGCCAGAAGTGGATTATGTTGTCTTTTTTGCCGTGAACGAAAAGAATCGGACACATTACGCGGTTTATTTTGCTAAGACTAGAAAACTTATCGAAAGGAAAGATTTTAAAATTTGTCAGGACACGAAAAGCCGAAACAAAGGAACTTTCGACAATCAGTCCGCCGCAAGTTTTCCGCGAAGCTAAATCTATCGAAACCGCGGCGCCCAATGAGCGTCCGTGAACGATTATTTTTTCGGGCGAAATTTTAAGTTCGTTTGTTAAATAATTGTAAGCCGTTTCGATGTCTTGATAAGAATTTTTCTCGCTCGGTTTGCCCTCGCTTGTTCCGTAACCGCGATAATCGTAAGCAAAAACCGAAAATCCCGCGCGACTTAATTCTTTGAGGAAATCTGTTGCAGTGCCAATGTCTTCGGCATTGCCGTGACTGAAAAGAATTGTATATTCAGCATTTGGATTTTGAAAATACTTTGCGGAAATTCTTTCGCCATCTTCAGTCGTGAGTTTTATAATTGAAAAATCATCGTGATAGAAAGTCGGTTGCGGCTGAAAAATTAAACTATCGGCATAGAAATAAGCAGCGATTGCCAGACCGAAATAAACCAGCGCCGGAATTGTCAGAACAGCAACCATCAATCGTTTTAAATTGAACTCTCCAATCAAAACCTTGTTTATTTTCGGATTCACTTTTATTCAAATAAACCCGGCGCGTCCGGTCTTTTCAGCAAATTATTTAAGCCAAAATGTTCATAAGCGAGGCGTGTCGCCATGCGCCCGCGCGGCGTGCGATTTAAGAAACCGGTTTGAATCAAATAAGGTTCGATGATTTCTTCAATCGAATCTTTTTCTTCGTGAATCGAAGCGGAAATCGTGCCTAAACCGACCGGACCACCATCGAATTTTTCGATGATTGTCAAAAGTAGTTTGCGATCAACTTCGTCCAGACCGTAGGTATCGACTTCCATTCGGTTCAGCGCGTCCATCGCAACCTCTTCCGTAATGCGTCCGTCGTAATCGACTTCGGCATAATCACGGACGCGACGCAGAAGGCGATTGGCGATTCGCGGAGTTCCACGCGAGCGGCGCGAGATTTCCGTTGCGCCATTGTCCTCGATTTCAACACTCAAAATTTCCGCCGAGCGTTTTATAATCGTCTGCAAATCTTCAATGTTGTAAAAATCCAGGTGAAAGACAATGCCGAAGCGTCCGCGAAGCGGTGCGGTTATCATTCCCGGTCGAGTCGTCGCGCCCACCAGTGTAAATTTCGGAAGTTCCAGCTTTATCGAACGCGCCGCCGTGCCTTGTCCAATCATCAAATCGAGATTGTAATCCTCCATCGCCGGATAGAGAATTTCTTCGATTGCTGGATTTAAGCGGTGAATTTCGTCTATAAATAGAACATCACCTTCCGCCAAATTCGTCAAAATCGCCGCTAAATCTCCGGCTTTTTCGATAATCGGTCCCGCCGTAGATTTCAGTTCCGCGCCCATTTCGTTGGCGACGATATATGAAAGCGTAGTTTTCCCAACGCCCGGCGGACCGAAAAGCAAAATATGGTCGAGTGCTTCGCGGCGCTTGAGCGCGGCTTGCATATAAATTTTCAAATTATCTTTGACCTTCTTTTGACCGATATACTCGATAAGTTTCGTCGGACGCAGAGATAACTCAAGCTGCTTTTCTTCTTCAAAAGCGTTTGGGTCGCGGTTATCGTTGTTTTCAAAATCTTCGCTCATAATTTAGAGTCTCAGGTTTTACGTCTCAAGTCACAAGGGATGTGATGAGTTTAGATTTAAGACTTTGGACTTTACACTTTTTTGTAGCCAATCAATCATAAAATCGGCAACTTGCTTCCAATTGTTTTCAAGCATCAAATCGTGCGCCGTATCAGAGAAAATTTTGTAATCGGCATTGTAAGCGCGGGCAGTTTTTTCGATTTCGTGCGGCGGGACAATTATGTCGTCTTCTCCACCCACAACGAGAACGGGCGTTTTGATTTGTTTGGGTTTCGGCAAATTATAAATCATTTCCCAAAACGCGCGATACGATTCTTTACCTAAACGTTTCGTATATTCCGCAATTTTCCAGTCGTTCGCGTTTGCCGAAAACAAATTTTTTTTTACAAGCTGCGGTGTGCCGTAAATTATCTGTACGTCTCGCTTTATAAAGACTTTGGCAAAAAGAATCGGATTTTGGAAATAAAGCCGCATGCCCGAACGAAACATCCCATTAGCTGGAGAAGGCGCGAGTAAAATTGCCGCCATTGCCGCGTGTTTTTCGAGAAATTTTTGAACAACCAAGCCACCAAGCGAATGCCCGATAATGACGGGCGTTCTCGACAATTTTTTTGCCGTTTGAGAAAGGTCTTCGACATAATCGGCAATTGAAGTCCACTTTAACCGTTCGCGCCCTTCGCTTGTTCCGTGTCCGCGCAAACTGACGGCGTGCGCACTAAAACCATTTTCGGCAAAATACGGCAGAAAATTTTCTTCAAAACACCAGGCTGCATGACACGAACCGTGGACGAATAGAAGTGGCGCCTTGAATCGCAAAATTCGCGGCTCACGGCTGATGATTTCAAGTTTCATAAAAAGTTATTGAGTGGTAAAAAACTGTTTGCGATTTTTTACTGCTAACCTTTCGCCAAAAGCTGCAGGCTGCGCCGCAATAATTTCTGCACGCTCAATTCCGTGCCTTCCTGCATCGCTTGTTTTAAAGCTTTTTCGGCAGCGGTGCGCTGGTAGCCCAGATTTATCAAAGCTGAAATCGCGTCGTCGTATACGTCGTCACCCGATGTTTGCGAGTTAACACCTTCGGCTTTCATTTCTTCAGACGATACGGCAGAAAGTTTGGCAATTTTGTCGCGCAGTTCAATGACAAGTCTTTCGGCTGTTTTTCGCCCGACACCGGGAATCGAGTTTAGCCGCGCTAAATTATTTTGCCGAATCGCGCTGATGATTTCGTCCGCACTCATTCCCGAAAGCGCGGTAACGGCAGATTTAGGACCGATGCCGGAGACAGAAATAAGTAGCAAAAACAACTCGCGTTCGCGGACGGTTTTAAAACCGAAAAGCTGCAGCACGTCTTCGCGGACATATGTGTAAATGCGCAGGGATACGTCTTCACCCGCTTCGCCTAAATCGTAAAACGTCGAGAGCGGAATTATTACTTCATAACCGACGCCGCCGACATCAACAATAACCAAATTTGCTTCTTTTTCTAAGAGCTTGCCTGATAGATATGCAATCATATTGTTTCACACTTGAAACACAAATTGTAATGGATATTAATTTTCAGGGCAACGACGAAAAACCGTTTCGACATCTCTTAACCTGAGAGCTTTTTCACAAACAATAATTTAGGTTTATAATTAATCCCGAGAAATGAAGTCCGAAAAAATATCCGAATTGACCACCAATCGTCTGAGCGTTTATCTGCGCTGTTTGAACGATCTCGTAACCGAAGGTGCGAAAACCGTCTCATCCGATGGTTTGGCGAAACGGTTTCATTTGAATTCGGCGCAAATACGCAAGGATTTGGCGTATTTTGGCGAATTCGGTGTGCGCGGCGTTGGTTATTACATTGAAAATTTGCGTGACCAGTTAACGAAAATTCTCGGGTTGGAAAAAGAGCATCGCGTAGCCATTATCGGCGCGGGACGTTTGGGAACGGCGCTGGCGGATTATTACGGATTTACGCAGACAAATTTCTCGGTCGCTGGACTTTTCGACGCCGATTCGAAAAAAATAGGGCAGACAATCGGCGGTGTGGAGATTTTCGATATAAAAAACTTTGCCGACATCGCCAAAAGAGATAAGATAGATGTAGCAGTTATCGCCGTTCCTGCACCGTTTGCTCAAAACGTTTTGGAGCAAGTTGCCGAAGCGGGCATCAAAGCAGTGATGAATTTTGCACCGACGCCTTTGCGGGTTGAAAATGACGTAAAATTAAAGACTGTCGATTTAACGATTTCGCTGGAAAGTCTTTCATATTTTTTGGCACAACCGAACGGTTCAAACAGCAAAAATTTGAAATCGAACTCAAACCGGCGACGAATAAAACAAGTAGAAAAAGTTTGAAACTTTCATGGGTAATTTTTAGTATTAAATTTCAGAGGGGTTAATTTCTTATGTGCAGTAAAAATTTTGTAAAAAGAGTGGTTCCGTTTTTTCTGACCTTTGCGGTCGGACTTTTTGTAGCGAGTTTCTTTGTTTCAATCCTCGCGCCGAGTTTTCGGTTTAACAATCGTTTCCGAAGACATCAGGAATACCATCAAAAGATGGAATTTGAAAATCAGCGTTTGAGAGAAAGAAATACCCAACTCGAAAAACAGTTGACGGACAGTGAAACCGAATCATCTGTTATGTCTTTATACTCTGCCGTTCCGCCGCCGCCGATGCCGCCGATGCCGCCGCCCGCGCCGGTGAGAACTTATCGCAGGTAATCGTCAAGCGAAAAAACGCAGACCACAGATTGACCAACTCGAACGCAACTCGGATTTTTCCAAAGCGTTTAGTTGTGTTAATCTGTGGTTTCTTTTTTATGGACGAAATCGAAGCCGGAAAATTAATAATTGAAATCGGGCGGCTGTTGTATGAACGAAGCTACGTTGTTTCTTCAGACGGAAACGTCAGCGTGCGGCTCGATGAAAACCGTATTTTGGCGACGCCGACGCAGGTTTCCAAAGGTCGTATGACCGAAGACGGTTTGGCGATTACGGATTTGGACGGCAACGCTTTAAACGATAATAAAGCGTCGTCGGAGTTGGCGATGCATCTGCTTATTTACCGGATGCGTCCTGACATCAATGCCGTTTGCCACGCGCATCCGCCGCACGGAACTGCTTTTTCGGTCGCGGGTTTGGGGATTGACGCGCCGATTTTGTCCGAAGTTATTTTAACTTTGGGCTGCGTGCCTCTGACCGATTACGGAACGCCTTCGACCAGTGAGTTGACCGATTCGATGAAACCTTTTGTCGAGCATCACAACGCGCTGCTTATGGCAAATCACGGTGCCGTCGCTTACGGTGCAGATTTGTGGCAGGCATTCGACAGATTGGAAACGCTCGAACACACGGCGAAAATCGCTATACTATCCCGCGCGCTCGGCGGCGCAAATAATCTCCCAAACGACGCTATAGAGAAACTCATCAATATCCGCGAAAAAGCCGGTTATTTGAACGAAAACGCGCGCTGCCAATCGTGCGGTTATCTGCACGAAGCAAAGATAAGCTGCGGACTTGACGGAAATTCAATAAATAAGCCAAACTCAAACGGTAAAAATTTTTCTTTCACACGCGAAGAATTGATTGAGCTTCTCGCTCAAATCGCAAATTCCAGGTAAACACTTTTTCAAAGAATTATTTCTGAAACATAAATTTTAGGAGAAACAAAATGCAGGAAGCATTGGGAATGGTTGAATGTAAAGGACTTGTCGCAATGATTGAAGCGGCGGACGCAATGGTCAAAGCGGCAAACGTTCAGCTCGTCGGTTACGAGAAAATTGGTGCAGGTTTTGTAACGGCGATTGTGCGCGGTGATGTCGCGGCGGTTAAAGCAGCGACCGATGCGGGTGCGTCGGCAGCACGTCGCGTCGGCGAACTCGTTTCGGTTCACGTTATTCCGCGTCCGCACGGCAGTGTCGACGATGTTTTACCGCTCGGACTTAAATAATGGTGATTGGTTAATGGTGAATGTAAGAAATTGTTTTCCATTAACCATTAACCAATCACCATTCACCATTCAAATGATTATCGCCAGAATTTTAGGAACAGTCGTCGCCACGCAAAAAGACGAGCGTCTGCACGGCAAAAAACTGCTTATCGTCAAACCGATAAATCTTGACGGTACAGACCAGAGCGGTTATCTTGTCGCAGTCGATACGGTCGGTGCAGGCTTTCATGAAAAAGTTTTGATTGTCGGCGGCTCGTCAGCGCGACTTGCCGAAGGCAACAAGGATTGTCCGGTTGATTCGGCAATTGTCGGCGTGATTGATAGTTTTGAGGTGAATGATAAATAATGAATCAGCAACGGCTAAAATATGCGGTTGTCTTTTTACGATCGGTCGTTGCGTTGATAATGCTCATTCACGGTGTCGGGCGAATTTATCTTGGAATTGTTGATGGTTTCGGCGAATTTTTAACTCTCAACGGTTTTCCGCTCGGATTTTATTTAGCCTGGGCAATTACGATTTTTGAAATCGTCGGCAGTATTTCGCTGGTACTAGGATTTTACGTCACGCCGCTGGCGATAATTTTCGCCCTGCATCTCTTGTGCGGAATTTATCTCGTTCATTTGAAAGACGGTTGGTTTGTTGTCGGCGCGGGCAGAAACGGCGCGGAGTTCAGCGTCTTACTCGTCGCGTCTTTTATTATGTTGGCGATTTCGCACTTCGGCAAAAATAGATAAAAATGCAATTGGCTCGCGTTATCGGAACAGTAGTTTCCACCATCAAAAACGAATCGCTCGAAGGACGAAAATTTTTGATTGTTCAGACTTTGAACGCGGATTTGTCGGCAAAAGGGAAACCGCAGATTGCTCTGGATGCAATTGGCGCAGGCATTGGCGAACTGGTTTTCTGGTGTCGCGGCAAAGAGGCGAGCTTTCCGTTCAAACGCGATTCGACACCGACCGACTGTACGATTGTCGGCATTGTCGATTCGGAAAAACATATTTTTAATGGTGAATGATGAATGATGAATGGTTAATGTTAAAGCCAATAATTCACCATTTCACCGTTCACCATTCACCACTAAAATGCTTCTTGCCAAAGTTATCGGAAACGTCGTCGCCACGCAGAAAAATCAGCGTTACGAAGGCGCGCGCGTAATGTTGTGTCGCCAGATTACGCCCGAAGGCGAAGATATGGAAAACACGCTGCTTGCGCTCGATTCGGTTTCTGCCGGTGAAGGCGATACGGTTTTAATTGTGCAGGAAGGCTGGAGCGCTTCGACGGCGGCAACCGGAAAACAAGGCGCTGCGATTGATTCGGCAATTGTCGGCGTGGTTGATTATATTGATTTGTTGCCAGATGAGAAGACGAGGCAAAAGTAGAAAGTAAAAAGGCAAAAGTTCCGAATATCTTTTCCACATAATGGACAAAGACAATACTCAAAAATTAGCCGAACGAATCGCGCTTCTTCTACAGGGAAATGAAGCGGATAATTTTACATTTGTGCGTTCAAGCCTAGAAAAAATCAACGACAGGTTGGACAAAATCGAAAATAATTTAAATCTGCAATCTTCATACAATTCGCAAACGGCAAACGGCAAACGGCAAACGCTTCATCCGAGTCAGGAAAAGTTTCAGATAGCCGAAGCCTTCGCGCACGAAATAATTGAACCGTTTGAAACGGAAAAACCCTGTCCGTTTGAGCCGACCGGAAAGCCTTGCGACCATTGTTCGATGTGCAATTCGCGCGGGTTTTGAGATTTTCTATATCCGATAAATGCACGAGTTTGTCAGCTTTAACCACCAAATTACCTCATCGCAGAAGTCTTTTCTACCGGTAATTTCTTCCGCAGCATTTTACGGCAGAGGCATTTTTACAACCGCTGCGATTTTCGACGGTAAACCTTTTTTGTGGGAAAAACATTGGCAAAGATTAGCGGAAAACGCAAGGAAAATCGGTTTGGATTTGTCGGAGTTTTCAGAAGAAGCGATAGAAAATTCGCTTCTTGAAATCGTTGCAAAAAACAAACTTGCAAACGCGCGGGCGCGCTTAACTTTTTTCGATGAAACCGCAAGTAAAATCTGGCGAAACGAATCGAAAAGCAAGACAAGTTTTTTGATTACGACCGCGAATTTTCGTGCGGTTTCGGAAAACTTTTGTTTGACCGTTTTACCGTTTTCAATAAATTCAAAATCCCCGCTTGCCGGTGTAAAATCCTGCAATTATTTAGAAAACATACTGGCATTGGAAAATGCAAAAGCGAATGGTTTTGACGAAGCAATACGTTTGAACGAGCGCGGCGAAATCGCGTCGGCGGCGACGGCAAATGTTTTTTGGACAAAAAACGGTAAAATTTTTACGCCGAGTTTGGAGACGGGTTGTTTGGCAGGAACTACGCGCCGCTTTGTTTTGGAAAGGTTTGCAGTGAACGAAAAAACGGCGCAAATAATGGAACTCGAACAAGCCGACGAAGTTTTCCTGACTTCCGCCGGCATCGGGATCATTCAAGTCTCCAAATTTCAAGAGAAAAAATTTAGCCGCCGGTTACACGAATTAGCGCAAATTTTAAAACCACAGATGGAATCGAGTGGTAAGAAATACTAATTCGTAAAACCAGTTCCGCCCGCAGCCGGATGCTTTTCATTGATTTCATTGTGACAAAATCTCTCGATAAATTTTTTCCGTTTGCGCGACCATTATTTTAACGCTGAATTTTTCTTTTGCGTTTAGCTGCGCCTTCTTGCCCAGGGTCTGCCGCAAATTTTCGTCGCTTAAAAGTTCGATAATTGCTTCGCTCAGCTCAATCGGATTTGCAATCGAAACGAGTTTTCCGGTTTCCTCGTCATTAATTATTTCTTTCGCGCCGTCGGTTGCGGTGGCGACAATGGCGCAGCCTGCCGCCATCGCTTCGACAATTACTAAACCGAAAGGCTCTGTGAGCGAGGCTGAAACGAAAACATCGAGCGCGGCGAAGATGGATGCAACATCTTCAGTCCAACCAAGAAGGTGAATTTTGTTTTGCAAACCGAGTTCCTCGATTAAATTTTCCAAACTTTTTTGCTGTTTCCCGTTTGCCGAGCCGTCTTGTCCGACGATTAAAAATTCCGCTTCGGGAAAATATTCCGTAACCCTTGCTGCAGCGCGTACAAAATCCATCTGACCTTTGTGTGAAGCGATTTCACCGACAATTCCGATTAACCGACAATCCGATTTCAAGTTTAATTGCCGACGCAAATTTTCTTTTCCAACTGATTTTTTAGCTTCGGCAAAATGCCGTATGTTGACGCCATTATAAATTAATTTGATTTGTTCGGGCATTATGATTTTTTGCTGCAAAAGTTGGTGTCTGACACCTTCGGCGACAGCAATAAACGTCGCGTCTTTCGGCAAAACGAAGCGGTGCAGAAAATTGAGCGGAAACAAAAGATGGCGCGTCAAAACCACTTTTACCCGCGTTTTTCTTGCGGCAAGTGCGGCAATCGGATAATCACGCGCAAGATGCGCATGAATGATTTCGATGTCTTTAGCTTTGACAAATTCGGTAAGTTTCCGCGCGCTCGTAACGTCAAGCGAATTTTTAAGCGGCAAATTAATTACATTACCTTTCGGCAAAAAAGAAAGTTTTTTCCGCCAATTATTTTCTGCACGCAGAGCAACAAAAATTTCTACGCTTCGTCTTTGGTCGCCGTGGCAATACAAACCTTCACACAAATCAACCAAATGCCGCTCGCCGCCGCCGAAATTTTTTGCTGAACTGATTTGTATTATTCGCATCAATTGAATAATAAATGATTGAAAATAAAAATGGCGTGTTTCCCGAAAGAAACACGCCCTAAAGGTTTTCTCAAATTGAGAAAACTAAAATTGAAAACGCGTCGCAAACTGAATTTGTCGTTCGCGGTAGTTTGAGCTGCTTGATTCTGTACCATTACCGAAGTTTGGGTTGAAGGTTAATGTATTGGTGCCAGTCGCACGAGTATAAAGCAAATTCGTTTGAAAAAATGTGAAGGTATTGTTAAATACGTTGAATCCTTCTGCCAGCAATTCAAGGTTGTATCTTTCCGTGAATCTGAAGCGTTTTGAAAGTCTCAAATCCAGGTTCGAAAGACTCGGCAGTCGGAAAGAGTTACGCGGATTGAGCGGAAACCTGTTATCTCCGTTAGTACCATTTAAGGTGGCACCGGAAGTCGTACCACTAAAGGGACGTCCCGAATAGTAGGTGTAAATCGGTGCAATCGAATAGCCGTTCAAAAGGTAATTATAGACAGAGTTGGTGCTACCTTTATAAAGAGTTGGCGCATAAACTGCACTGACAACAAATTTATGTCGAACGTCGTTATTGCTATATCCGGCGTCATAACTGCGGTCGAAAGCATTAAAGGGCGAGTTGTTGGAAGGAAAAGGTGACGAATTTTGGTTTGTATCGGTTGCCCTTGCCAAAGTGTAGCTAGCCTGGAATTGCAAACCATTGGTAAGACGACGATTGGCTTGCAGAACCAAGGCATTATATTCCGATTTAGCCGAACTTTGAATTTGGGTCAGTTGTTGAAACGCTGTATTGGTACGAGCAAACTGCGGTAAAGTGAAAGTTTGCCCTGCATTTGGTCCACCAACAACCGTGAAATTCGTCACCGCTCCGGTTGCCATTAAGTTCTGGTCAACAAATGTCGGTAAACTTTTACCTCTACTTCCCAAATAAGCAATAGAAACAACTGTGTTTTTCGCAATTTGACGCTCGAGAATCAAGTCATACTGACTGATTTCCGGCACTTGAAAATTTCTTTGGAAAAACTGAATAGCAGCCAGGTTCAGCGACAAATTATTATTTGGCAGAACATTCGGGAAAATCGGTGCATTCGCTGCTGTGTTAGCTATCGTTATTTGTCCCGCACCGCCCGGGTTACCTGTATTGAGCAACGAATTATAAATTTGAGCATTTATAATGCGACCATAGTAAATTCCGACACCGCCGCGAATTGATGTTTTACCATCTCCGTTTATATCGTAAGCGAAGCCGAAACGCGGTCCAAAATTATTTTTATCGCTCGGCATCGTTGAAGTTGCTTCGGCAAGAGTTCTGCCGTCATTCGGGATAATCGCTGTGCTGGAATTCGGTAATACTGTTTCAGGAAGCTTTTGATATTCGTAACGCAATCCTAAATTAACAGTTAAGCGCGGCGTAATGCGAAAATCATCTTGAACAAAGAAGTTGTATTCATTCGTGCTGAATTTCAAGCCCGGAATACCGACACCCTGCAGAAAAGTACCGTTGTAGCATCTTCCGACTCTGTTGGTTCCCGTAGCGCACGCCGTTGTTGTCGGAAGGGGAGCTAAGTAATTAACATAATCAATAATGAAATCATTAATCGTTGAATATATGTAAGAACCGGTTTGTGAACGCAGGTTTTCAATATCGTCGGTAACGCGATTGTAGTCTCCGCCAAACTTTATTGTATGTCTTCCTTTGTTCCAGGTGGTCGAGTTGGCAAATTGGAGGCGTTTTTCATCAGGGAATTTAACGCGTTCGAAGTTTTGCGTTGTACCGAATGTCAAGCCGCCGGTTAGAACTACCTGCGGCGAGCGTGCGCCTGCCACTGTGGTCGCGGTAGTTGGTTCGCCTGGAAGCGGTTCTTGGCTGAAGGCAAATTCATTATCACGTGAGTACTGAAAACGCGCTTCGTTCAGTATGTTAGCCGAAAGCGTCGATTGCAACCGTACATTTAACGAATCAACATTTACAAAGTCATCACCGAAGCTACGTCGTCCCAAGGTGTTAGTCGCTTGTGTTTGCAAGCCAGCAGGTGATTCAGCGCGAAGACGATTGTAACTTACGGTAAATAAGTTATTGTCATTAACTTGCCAGTCAATTTTCGGCAAAAATAATTTTTGGTCTTGTCGACGCGGAGTTTCGCCAGTTAATGAGCTTATGAAATTCAATGTATTGTCAATTTGCGTGGTAGTTAATCCTCTGCTCGTTAAAAGCGTGCGATTGACTGTACCCAGGTAATTTAAATTTGGACCGAAAACTGACAGACCAGGAAAGTTACGTTTTTGCTGGTCATAACTGAAAAAGAAAAACAAACGGTCTTTAACAATCGGACCACCGATGGTGCCGCCAAATTGATGGCGAATATCGACTGGTTTTATACCAATAATGGTCTGAACGCCGTTATCTAAAATAGTTCGGAAAGCTAACGGATTGCGCGCGCCAAAGCGATTATTGCGGTAATATTCAAATAAGTCCCCGTGAAACTCGTTAGTTCCGCTCTTGGTCACAGTGTTAACCACCCCACCCGCCGAACGTCCGTATTCGGCAGAATAGTTTGAAGTATTCACCTGAAACTCGCGAATTGCCGATTGGCTGATAACATAACCGATACGGGTGCGACCGCGTTCTTCCGATTGAAACGCTTGGTTGTTATCGCCGCCGTCAACCGTACTGTTGTTTAAGAGACCGGAAATTCCGCGAAAACTAATCAAACCAAAAGTTCCATCGGGAACCGTCGCGGGCGTCAAAAGCACAAAATTCGATGCCCGCCGACCGTTAATCGGCAATTCGTTGATGGAAGTTTGGTTGATGTTGGTCGCAAAATCTTGCGAGTTAGTATTGATAACCGGTGCTTCCGCCGTAACTTCGACTTGGGCGCTTTGTCCGGCGACGCTTAAAGGAACGTCAACCGATGTTACCTGCCCGACTTCAACGACGACTCTGTCCTGCGAAAAATTAGCAAAACCGGATGCCGTAACAGCGATGTTGTAAGTTCCGGGCTGAAGGTTAGTGAAGCGATAGCCGCCATCATCGTCCGTCGTTGTATTTTGCGTTTGGTTTGTTTCCGTGTTCGTAACCGTAACGGTCGCGTTTGGCAAGGTCGCGCCTTGCGGGTCGGTGATTTTACCTCGAACGCCACCGGTTACCGTCGATTGTGCAAAAATTTGTCCGATGCCTAAAAGCAGGCAAAGGAGCGTAACTGTCAGAAACTTTGTTGAAAATATTCTAGTCATTTGTTTTTTGACCTCGTTGTTTTTATGAAATTTTGAAAATTGGTTTTGAATGTGAAAAAAGTATTTTGAATTTTGAATTTTTATTTCGGTTTTTGGATTTTAAATCGTGAGATTCTCGGTCATCGGTATCCGAAACAAAAATTGGAAATTATCTATCAAAATAGTTATAAGCGTATTATTATTTGCGTTTTTTGTGTTTCCGAAAGTTAAACTACGGAAAAGATTGTCGCATTTTTGTAGAAATCAAAATGCTACACGACAACTTAATGCAAATTAAGTTCCTTTTATTTTAATAAAGAATTTTGTTAATCATTAGCCGACATTTACTTTTCAGGGTTAATTCTTCGTTAAATATTTCCACAACAATCTTGTCAGATTTGCAGCAACTATTTGCTGGTTTCAAGCGTCAATAAATAACACTAAAACGTTTTTGCAAGTATAAGAAAAAACGTTTAATTATTTCGCCTGTTTTTGAGTGTAAGGCAAAAAAACCGTATAACACAGGTGAAACAAGCTGCAGCTAAGTGAAATAAAGATATTTAAACTGTTTTGCTGTTGTAAAAAATGAGCGGTTTGAGCGGTTTTCTTGGCTTGACTTTCTGATAATAGTGGTTTAGATTATTCGGGCGATTAACAATAATGTATTCGACAAACAAAAAGTTTAACGAGTAAGGGAGGGTTTTATTATGTCGTATTTAGCAAATTCAACGATTACAAACAAGGCGCATCTTCACCAGCGAATTATGGCAAGTTTGAGGGTGCAGGCAATCTGGACAGATGCTGAAAGCGGAGAGACGGTTTCGGTTGACGGTATGACAGAAAATTTGGGTGAAACCAGCGCGCTGGTCAATCTGGATGTTTTGCCGCCGGTTGGAAGTGAGGTTACGCTGCGTATTTTTGACGAGGAAAAAACCATTATCGAAGTTCCGACACAAGTTATAAGGGTCGAACGCGACCCGAGCAAGCCGCTTGCCGCGCTTTCAGTAGTTAACAATGTGAAAAAATGGAAACAAAACGCTTTGTCTGCAGCGCAGGATTGGGTCACCAGACATTGGCAGTTAAACTACGAAGAAGAATGGGTCAATTAAGGTAAACTTAAAAAGTAAAAATTATTTGTGTAAGCGGAGAAAGTATTTACAGCTTTCTCCGCTTTTTCTTTACGATTGGAATATTTTGCCGAAAGCCAACGCTCAAAAGTCTGTATGCATCTCTAATAACGAATGAAAAAGATAATTTCCGTAATTTTGATTTTAGTTTCGACCGGTTTCGTGTTCGCTCAGGCGACGGCGCAAAAACCTTTGATGCAAGCCGAATACGTCAAAATGCTTTACGATTTGCAGAAAACGCCTTCAAAGAAGAGCGACCTTATCGAAACGATTAGGCAGCGCGGCATCGGTTTTGAACTGACCGACGGCTTGCGCGCATTGACGACATCGAAAAGCCGCAACGACATTGAACTCAAACGCACGCTCGAAGAAGCGGCACGCCGCCGCCAAAACCCGACAGCCGCGAAACTGCCATCTGAAAAAGAAACCGCCGAGATTTTAGCAAAAACGCGCGAAGCGACTTTAGCAGCAGTCGAAGAAATGCCGGATTTTGTCGTCAAGCAGCAGATTGTGCGTTCCGCCGCATATGCCGGAACAAATAATTTTCGCAACCTCGACCGTCTTATTGTTGCCGTAAATTATCGTGCAAGCGGACAGGAAGATTATAAAGTTTTATCGCTCAACGGTATTATTCAAAAAAATCCGAAATCAAAGTCGAGTTACGAAGAAGTTGGCGGCACGAGTTCGACGGGCGAATTTGTAACGGTTTTGGCAAAAATCTTCAAACCCGAAAGCGACACGAAATTTGAAATTGCCGACACGGACACGATTCGCGCTCGTCGCTCTGTAGTTTTTAACTACTCTATCGAGCGCGACAAAGCCAAACAACAAATCTCCGCAACCGGCACTTTCAGCGACTCGACCATTACGGGAATGCAAGGCAGAATCTGGATCGACCGCGAAAACTTTCGTGTCCTGCGCGTCGAAAGCGCGGCAACCCAAATTCCCGAAGGTTTTCCAATTCGCACCGCCAACCGAACCATTGACTATGATTGGGTAACAATTGCGGACGAAAAATATCTGCTGCCCGCGCTTTCGGACGTGCGTCTCACGTTCCGCCAGAAAAGTGAAGTTTATGAGACGCGAAATGTCATTCGCTTTAAGGAATATCAAAAATACGGGTCGGAAGTTAAAATTTTGGACGACGACGAAGTTGTGCCGGAAGAAAAACCCAAGCCTTGATCAAACGTGAAACTCCGATAAAAAACAAAAACGTCACAACAACGACGTTTTGCATATTGTTACCGGTTCTTGATTATTCGCCGATTTTAGTCAGGATAAAAGCCGCCAGAAAACCGAGAACTGTAATCATTCCGGCAAAATCGTGCGCCTCCTCAAATGCTTCGGGAATCATCGTATCCGCCAGCATCGCAAGAATTGCGCCGGCAGCAACAGCAGTCGTTCCGGCAATAATTTCAGTCGAAAAACCGCTGAAAACTGAATAACCAACTAGCGCGCCGACACCGCAAACGACCGCGATGCCGCCCCAAACGCCGAAGACATAAGCTGCCGAACGATTTGCCTTTTTCATTCCTGCCGCGCTCGAAAGTCCTTCGGGCAAATTCGACAAAAAAATCGCCACGACCGCGACCAGGCTAACCGCTCCGCCGCCAATCATACTCACGCCGATAACAATTGATTCTGGAATGCCGTCGAGCAGCGCGCCGACGGCGATTGACAAACCGCTGCCGCTGTCTTCTTCTTCCGAAGGTTGCTGTTCGTCAGATCTTTTGCGGTGCTTCGCGCCCTTTTGATTGACAAACCAATTAGCGGCTGTAAAGACCGCCGCGCCGCCGACGAATCCTATTGCCGTCGAATCGAAACCGCCGAGCTTGTATGCTTCGTCCATCAATTCAAATGACAATGCCGAAATCAGCACGCCGCTGCCGAAAGCCATAATCGCGGCAATCAATCGCTGCGGAAGTCTAAAATAAAAGCCGATGACCGCGCCGATTAAGAGTGCTGAACCGGCAACCAATCCCCAAAATCCCGCCTGTAGCCAAATCGGAAACATTTATTTTTTCACCTTTTGGATATTATCCGCTCTTCCAACTTGTCGCATTCGGCTTGCGTGCGTAGCGCGCGTTAGATAATCGCTCAAAATATATTGTCCTGTCATAACAGATTTATTTTATCAATTACATCGAATTTTTTATGTTATTTCAAAAGACGGATAAATCCTGCCTGCTCAAAATGATGGTCGGTAGTTAAGGCTTCGAGGATATTATTTTCCCGCATCAAGACAAAACTTGAACAATCAACCAAACTCCAATTTTTATCGGCGCGGTTTGAAAGTAAGTCCCAGGATTTTGCGTCCAAATCTTCATCAATATGAATGATGTCGAAAAACGGAGATTGTTTGATGCCGCTGATAAACTCAATGATTCGAGGGCGATGAAAACGCATCGGGCTTGTCATCAGAGCGACGAGTTCGGCTAAAACATAATTTGTCGTCACCAACCGACGGCGATTCTGGATTGCGGCAACATAAATTTCTTTTGCCTTTTCGTAAAACGGCTCGGAAACGTCAGCCAGACTCGCCCAACCGGAAGTGTCAACAAAAATTTCGTTCATTCGTTTTCGCCACGCAGTTCACGCATCAGATTTTCGCCTAAATACTCGTCGTGCCGCCTCGCCCAATCCATACCTTTGCTGTCAAAAGAGCCGATGAATTTTTCAAACGGGTCGTCAATCTGTTTCGGCTTTTTAACCGCCAATCTTTCGAGCGCGATTTCTTCAATCTTGCGTCCTTCCGCTTCGGCTTCTTCGACGATTGGTTGATAAATACTTTCTGGTACTTCTAATAAAAGCGAATGTGTCATATTTTTTACCTCTCAAACGCATTTTAACGCAAAACTAATTTAGACCATAAACTTTTAACACTCTTTTGAGAGCTGGTTATTACGATTTTGTTTAAAGTATTGCTGTTAAATGACTGCGAGTAATATCACAAATTAGTTCAAGATGGTAAAATTCATAGTCATATTTTACATATTCACCTTTTTTCGCACCTTCATGTATATAACGCCATGTAACAAAAGCATCACTTGACCTAATATGCACGGATTTTAAATCATTGCTAAAATTATTAGATTTATATTCATTTTCATCAGAAGTATTATCTTTAAACGGCTCGGTACTTACCTCTAATTCTAAAGCAGCCAATTTCCCAACTTGCGGCATATTGAGTTGATTGTATTGTGTTTCTATGGCTTTCTTTAAATCTACGGGTAAGTGTTTATATAAATTCCACAAATGATGCGTTTCAGCTGCGGGGAAGCCAGTAATTATCCGAAGTGCTTTCAAGTACAATTCTAATGCTAATGTGAGCGTAGTTGCTGATGCGATAAGTTCACCTAAATTGCGACTGGCAAATTGTGACGCTTTATCTAAACTTCCTTTTGGTAGATTATCAATGAACATTTTAGAATGAGTTCTAAAAGCATCAGCAGCAGTAACTGCCGTATTAGCACTGTAAAGTTTTTCCACTTTTTTCTTTCTCATATCAAATCCTAATATTCCCAATCTTCTCAGTCTTCTTCTCCGAAGTCGGTTTCAGATATGGCGCGTTTTCCTGTTCGCGTTTGTCCTGCGAATCGGACGAATGCCAGCGCATCCATTCCGAAGGCGCGTCGAAGGTTTCGCCGCCGTGTTGGGTCAGACGTTGGCGGATGCGACACATCACGGGCGTGTTGATGCCGACGCCGGAGATGACGGCTTGACCTTTGGTGAGGGCGGGCAGTTCGGCGAGCATCGCGCGTCCGGCGCCTTCGATTGATTGGGCGACGGTTTGCTGGTCAATCGGGTTGACGATTCGCATAATGATTTGCGTCATACATTGCGAGAGAACGTCCTGGTCGAGTTTGCCCGGACGCTGCGTGATTAGCCCGATGCCGACTCCGAATTTTCTACCTTCGGATAAAATTTGTTTCAGGATATTGGTAGACACGACGCTCACACCGGCGGGCGCGAAACGGTGCGCTTCTTCGAGTAATGTGAAGACCGGATACGGCAGATGATTTTCCGTGTTCGGCTGCGATTCGCCGCGCACGGTCAACACTCTGGCTTTATTGACACGGCGCAATAAAGTTCCGACGATGACTTGCTGTTCGTGCTGTTCGATGTCGGAGAGTTGGAGAATCGTGCAGCGTCCGGGCGCGAACAAATCTTTTAATTCGATGTGGTCGGTGGCGTGAAAAATCGTGTCGAGTTTGTCGAAACGCGAATCCATACGCCACAGCAAACCGTCAATCGAAGACACATTGCCGCCGCCGTCCTTCTGATTTTCCGAGCCGAATTTTTGTTTGTTCACCTCGTCGCGCAAATCGTGATAAGCGTAGGCGTAATCCTGCCGCCGCTCGGCGCGTAATCGCTCGTTCAAACTGCGAAACGCCTGCGCGAGAAAATGCAGCATTTTGTCGGACGTGCCTTCGGGCAAAAGATATTTCACGTCGGCTTCGGTCAAGGTTGAAAATCTTACTTTAATTTTGTTGGGCGTGAAGATTTTGACTTCGGGTTTGTAGCCGTCCGCGCCGAAAAATTGCGCGTCGCCCATAATCGAAGACATCGTGTGATATTCGCCGTGCGGGTCAACGATAAGAACGGCGGCGCGGTTGTATTGGTTCATCAATTCTTCGACCAAAACGCCCGCCGTGTAGGATTTGCCCGAACCCGTCGAAGCCAGAATCGCAAGATGCGTCGAGACAACATCTTTGATGGAAAGCACGACGGGAACTTCACCTTTTTTTCTGGTCAAAAGACTGCCGATATGCGCCGAGCCGACCTCAGCCATCTTCTTTGCGCTCAACATCTGCGATAAGGTTTCGCTTGATGCGAGAAAAACCGCGTCGCCCGGATTCGGCGGAATGCGCGGGTTGTTAAAATCATTCACCGTCACGTCGAAAAAGCCGATGGTTTCAACCGTAATTTCGTAAATCTCGCAAGCATCGCCGTTCAAGCCAATCAAAGAAGAAACAAGCGACGGCGGCGTGTTCGGGTCGGACAAAAAAGCGTCAGGCAAATTTCGCACGAGTTTTCTGCCCTTAATCGTGCCGATAATCTGCCGCTCATTGTCGCCGTCTTTCGCCGTGTAATAAACGAATTCGCCGATGCGCGTGCGCCGGTTGTCTTTGGTGATAAAAAGATATTCGTGCGGCAGTTCGCCCGGACCTTTGACCGTGCCGGTTAGGAAATCTATTGTCATAATTTTTATTTTGGTTGAGATAAGTTTTCGGGAAAATTATAACACCGACGGCTTTTAGCAAAAAACACAGAGCTAACCAAAGAACCGCCGCAATTGTGGAAGCACGTAAAAACATATTTTTCACGTGGCTGCCACGCTGTTTGAAATTTAACGCCGAGTTAAATATTTAAAGTCGGCTATTTAGAAAACCGTTTCGTCTTAAATTGGCGGATTGAATCTAAATCTTTTGGAAGTACGGAAAATGAAAAATAAAAAAACTTGTGGGTTGCTCTGATGATTAGTCTATTTAGTGTTGTAATAACGGGCGCGATTTTCATCGAACCATTGTCAATATACGCTCAAAAAAGTGCCGACATCAACGTTGATTTTACGCTTAGAAAAAACCAAACGAAATCTGTGAGTGGTTTTCTGCACGCAATGGATGCGGCGCTGCCGTCGGACAATTTGATTGCGCCGCTCAAACCGAAACTTTGGCGCGCCGGAACTCTGGCTACTGAGATTTACCCGCGCGCCGTAAATTTCGGAGCGCGTTTTACAGTTATTTTGTCTGATATTTGGGGCTATGATGTGAACAACGCGCGGGCTGACACGAATCAAATTCTCCTCGGTTTTAACAACAAGATTAAATTTTACAAACTTTCCTTATCAGATTTGATTTTTCAAGATGCCGGTTTCGCCGTATAATCAGCCCGATGTCTTTACAAAATTCAAACGTTTCGACGCGCATCGTTGATAATGCGTCGCAAATTTCAAACGTCGCGTGGAGTTCGATTAACAATCTCCTGACCTCACTTGTCGGAGGCTTGCCGTATTTTGTCGCCGGATTAATCGTTCTGCTTCTTTTTTGGCTGCTGGCGAAAATTATCAAAAACATTTTTTTGTCCGCGTCGAAACGTACGAATTTGGATTTGCGTCTGCGGATTTTGTTCAGCCGTTTGATTGTCATCGGCATTTTCGTTCTCGGGTTTTTCACCGCGCTTACTGTTATTATTCCGGCTTTTCAATTTAGCGATTTAATTGCAAGTATTGGTTTTGCATCGTTTATCGTCGGTTTTGCGACCAAAGACATTTTAAATAATTTATTATCGGGCGTTTTAATTCTCTGGAAACAGCCGTTTCAAATTGGCGATTATATTTTCGTCAAAGACAAGCAGGGAAAAGTCGAATATATCGGCGTCCGCGCGACGACTTTGAGAATGGACGACGGCGAGATGATTTTAATGCCGAACGGCGATATGTATTCGAGCGCGCTGGTCATCCGCGGTGCAGGCACGGAACGCCGTATGAAGCTGCAAATCAGTATTGGTTACGACGCGGAAATCGAACGAGCAAAAGCAAGTATTTTGCATGTTTTAAACCAAACGCAAGGCGTCGTCAAAGAACCGCATCCGAGCGTTTACGTTACGGAACTCGCTGCGGAAGGCGTCAAATTATCAATATTATTTTGGATAAAAACAGAGGAAAACAAACCTCTCGAAGTTTTCGACGCGGTTGCAACCGCAATTAAAAATGCCTTGACCGATGCAAAAATAGAACTTTATCCAACTGGTTCAAGCGCTCTACAGCAACCGAAAACAGAAACCGCGCCGGAGTTTCAAGACGAAAAAGCAGATTTTTAATTTATTTGTATTGAGAAGTAGAACACTGGTTTTTTATAATTGTAAATATATAAAGTAAACTTAAAAACCTTGAATAATTCGTATTCTATTTTCACATCAAATAATCGTCGTAACAATTTCTCGAATACTTCTTTGCAATTCTCTGTCGTCGGTAATCGGCGAAACGAGGGCTACTTCCGCCGCGTCAACGGGCGAAATTCCTTTGGCAATCATTTGCGCTGCGTAAATAAGCAATCTGGTTGAAACGCCTTCTTCGAGTCCGTGCCCGCGCAGGTTACGAACTTTTTGACCGATTGTAACCAAATCGCGCGCCGTCGCCGCGCCAATTCCGCCCTCGTGCGCGACGATTTCCGTTTCCGCTTCGGCGTTCGGGTAATCGAATTCCATTGCGATAAATCGCTGGCGCGTGGATTGTTTTAAATCCTTCAAAATTGATTGATAACCAGGATTGTAGGAGACGACGAGCATAAATTCAGGCAACGCTTCGATAATTGTTCCGAGTTTTTCAATCGGCAGGCGACGGCGATGGTCTGTTAGAGGATGAATAATAACCACCGTGTCTTTGCGCGCTTCGACGACTTCGTCCAGATAGCAAATCGCGCCGCTTTTAACCGCGCTCGTCAGCGGTCCGTCATGCCAGACGGTTTCGTCGCCTTCGAGCAGAAAACGCCCGACCAAATCGGTCGAAGACAAATCTTCGTGGCACGCGACCGTGACGAGCGGACGATTCAATTTATGCGCCATAAACTCGACAAATCTGGTTTTCCCGCAACCCGTCGGACCTTTGAGCATCACGGGCAGATGCGCGCCGTAAGCCGTCTCAAAAAGCTCGACTTCCTGCGCGACCGGCAAATAATACGGCTCGCTTTCGACCGCGAATTTTTCTACTGCTAATTCCATAAATAATTATTTTCTCGATGTATAAATGCGAAAGGTGATTTTACCATTCGCCGAAAAACCATAGCAAACAGCAGATTAAATCTGCCCGTGTTTTTCTGGTATAGTTTCCGATAATGAATTTGTAGATTTGTGAATTTGGATACTGTAAAATCAATTAACGACATTCCAATTCGCCTGACCGATGAGCGTTGGTATGAGCATATTTTAGTAGAACATCCAGAAATGAGCGGACATTTTGAAACGATTCTCTCAACTATTGAAAATCCGAAGTTCGTTTTACGCGGGCATAAAGGCACTAAGATTGCCGTCGTCAACGTCGGCAGAATAAAATGGCTTCACGTTTTATATCGTGAACTGAATCGGACGGACGGCTTTATTATCTCGGCATACATCAAAAGCGGTTACAACGAAAATTTAATAATATGGCAGTCAGACAATTAGAAATTAGTAAAGAAAAAGAATTGCTCAAACTCGCGGGCGAGCGCGTCAAACTTCCAAACCGCAGCTTACAGTTGAAATATCAGCCGGACGTTGATTTGCTGGTCGTTCGTCTCAACGACGGAAAATCAACTTACAGCGAAGACGATATGGAAAAAGGGCTTATTTATAATTACGACGCACAAAACCGGCTTGTCAGCATCGAAGTTCTCGACCTTTACGGCGTTTTCGTCTAATCGCTCGAATCGTTTTAAAAACCAAAAGGCGCGTAAAACATTCCGCTGAAATTTATCTATTATGGGACAAATAATTATTGACGTGCCGCAGCGCGGCGTAAAGCGTCGCTACAAATTGGAAGACGCGCAGACAGCCGCCGAATTGTTGGACAATTTGCAGGCGCAGGCGCAGCGCGTAAAAGTAAATCCCGAAAAATTGACCGCCGAAGATGCAACCGACATTCGCGCCGCGCGTCGCGCTCGCAAAGGTGAGTTTGTCGATTGGGAAGATGCTAAAGCGTTTCTCGACCGATTAAATTAGTTGATGACTTACGCCTGAAATTCATAGCAAACAACAGGAAAAGTTGGTAGTGTTCAAAAAGTGCGGTGCTATACTTATGTTGTCTCATAAACGACCCGATACTGTTGCCCAATTCATAAGAGGCTGTATTCTCAATATAATAATACTATTTCAATCACTTTTGGAGGAGTTTTATTATGTCTCTAACACCTTCGATCATCAAACCGATCCCTGAACAGACTGTGCTGATTGCGCGCGCCGCTTTCCCCAAAGGCAATCTTTATCTTTCGATGCGCGATGAATTGGGAACTTTATTTGAAGATGCCGATTTTGCTGAGCTTTTTTCGCGTCGCGGTCATCCGGCATTTACTCCCTGGCGATTGGCTTTGATCACCATTATGCAGTTTCTGGAGAACTTATCCGACCGCCAGGCGGCCGAAGCGGTTCGTTCACGCATCGATTGGAAGTATCTGCTTGGCTTGGAGCTAACCGATTCCGGCTTTGATTATTCGGTGTTGAGTGGGTTTCGCTCCCGACTGGTTGGCGGTGAGCAGCAGAGGCTATTGCTCGAACGGCTGCTTGATCGCTTTCGGGAAAAGAAACTGCTCAAAGTTAGAGGTCACTAGCGCACCGATTCAACGCATGTCCTCGCCGCGATTCGCGTGATGAACCGGCTGGAACTGGTGACGGGAACGATGCGCGCCGCTTTGAACGAAGTCGCCACTTCTGCTCCCGAATGGGTTACCAAAGCGGCTCTGCCCGAATGGTTTACACGCTATGCCACAAGAGCCGAACAATCCCGGATGCCGCGAACCGATCCGGCTCGGGAAGATTACGCCCGCCAGGTTGGAAAAGATGGTTTTCATCTGCTCAAACTGCTGATTGATCAGCAGCCAACTTTATTAAAGCTCAAAAAAGTTGCCATCCTGGAAAGAGTCTGGCAGCGGCATTACACGCGCCACGAAGACGGCGAAGTTTACTGGCGACCAACGGCTGAACTGTCTAAAGCGGCAACGGCAATCGAATCGCCTTATGATACTGAGGCGCGTTTCAGCACCAAGCGTGATTTGTTCTGGACGGGTTATAAAGTTCATCTGAGTGAAACTTGTGATGAACACCTGCCGCACATTATTACCAATGTTCAGACAACGGTTGCCACGACGCAGGATGTTGCCTGCACCGATGATATTCACAAGCAGATGCAGAAGAATAACTTACTGCCGTCCAGACATCTGGTTGATACCGGTTATGTGAATGCCCAATTGGTGGTGGAAAGCTCCCGAAAGTACGGCATTGAACTCTTCGGTCCGATGCGGCTGAATCCGAGTTGGCAGGCGCGTGAGGGAGGAATCGAGGCGACGCAGTTTCAAATCGATTGGGATAACCGACAAGCCCAATGTCCAATGGGCAAACAAAGTGTTTACTGGCATGAATATCAAACCAGGGAATATTCACGTCCGGTCGTCAAGATCAGATTCAAGCCGCAGGATTGTGCAGTTTGTTTCAGCCGTAAACAATGTGTCAGAAGCAAAAAGGCGGGTAGATCCTTACAAATTCCGGGTCGGCAGTTATATGAAGCACTCGAGCAGACGCGAAGAAAACTAGCCAGTTCTGAAGGACGAAACGAATACCGGAAACGCGCCGGAATCGAAGGCACGATTTCACAAGGAGTCAGACGCGGAACGCTGCGGCGGTCAAGATATCAGGGACTCGAGAAAACACATCTTCAGGAAGTGGCAACGGCGACGGCGATCAATATTGTGCGGGCAGTCAACTACTTGAACATGGAACTACCGGCAAAAACAAGAGTTTCCCGGTTCGCGAGATTAGCAAATTGAATTGGGCAACAGTATCCGACCCTTTTTGAGACAAATAAGTGAAGTTGCATCAAAGGTGTATTATGAAAACAGTATGTTCTATTATCTTTGTTCTTCTAATGTTTCACAGTTATTCGCCTGCTCAAACCGTTGAAATAAGTAAGAGTGACGGATTAGTCGGACCGATTCGCTCTTTCCGGTATGTAAATTCTTTTCAAACTCAGGTTGTTCTCTATGACCGTCAGGGAAATGAAATCGAACGGACGCTTTATAAACCAGACGGGTCTATTGAACACACATCAAGTTATTTCTACAACGCAGATGGTTTGATGAGCGGCTGGAAGGAATATTACGGTAAAGGCGTAGCCTATGCCGAAGGAATTAATAAGCATGCCATTTTACTTATCGCGCAAAAAAGCTCATAGAAGTAATTGTCTATCAGGAAGATGCTGTCGCTTATAAATCTACTTATGTTTATGACAATCGAGGAAACAAAGTTCAAGAAATAAACAGCGGTCCTGATGCCATTTTTACCAGTCGAAATTATAAATATGATTCAGCCGACAATCTTATTGAAGAAAGCAGTATCGGGAAATCTTACAGCACTAAGGTCAAGCGCGCCTTTGATGTAATGCACAATGCAGTTAAAGAGAGCTATTTTGATAACGGAACTCTTGCATTTGGTTACAACCGAACTTACGAAAACGGAAGATTGATAAAAGAGGAAGTGTTCAATCCCAATGGAGAAGTCACAAGAACAACCATAAACAGTTACAATTCCGCAGATGAATTAATCGAGTCAACCGTCAGCAGTAAAACCATAACAAGCAAAACAATCATCGAATACGATGAAGCAGGAAGGATCAAGAAGAAAGAGACACTGACGACGGCAAAAGCTGACAGGAGATTTAGCAGCGAAGACCCGTCTCCCGGAAGGATTGTAATCAAATATAATGAGAAGGGTTTTGAAATTGAAAGATTAAATTACTCGGAATCAGGAACGCTTATTCTCAGACAAACATCCGGCTTTGATGAGCGGGGAAAGCAAAGCGAGCTAGTCTTCTATAAGTCAGACGGAGAGGTGGAAA
Organism: Acidobacteria bacterium 28-9; assembly: GCA_002050355.1. GTDB lineage: Bacteria > Acidobacteriota > Blastocatellia > Pyrinomonadales > Pyrinomonadaceae. Next base: position 2,793 of record MWYY01000044.1, on the reverse strand, counting down.
GCAAACAGGTTTTTGAATACGACGAACACGGCAACAGAGTCAAAACAATTTTAGTAACTGTTTCTCCTAAAGGAGAAGTACAGTATTCGGTATTGGAACAAAGAACTATCAGCTACTATTAAAAATAAGCGTTTCAAGACAAAGCCTCAAATAATCTTTTTTAGAACCATAACAATTGAACACTACCCTACCGAGCGACGTTGTTTCTTTCGTTTGATGTCGCTGTATGTTATGTTTTAAAGTTGTTCGCAAAATCTTTTGGGCGACTGTTTTAAATTGTATGTATGAATTTGCAGTAACACCGGCGATAACGCAGCTTCGGCGTCCGGGAGTTTTGATTGCCGATGTCGCGCCGGAAGGTCTTGCAAGGGAATTGGAACTGGCGGCGGGCGATAGAGTCGTGCGCGTCAATGGGCGAGCGGTGCGCGATTATTTGGATTTTCGGTTTCAGACGGCGGGCGAGACCGAGCTGGAATTGACGGTTAAAAAACCGAATGGCGAGACTTGGGAATTGGAAATTGAGCGCGAAGAAGGCGAAGATTTCGGCATCGAATTTGAACAAATCGTGCCGCGCCAGTGTGCTAACGAATGCATTTTCTGCTTTTGCAAGGGAAATCCGCTCGATGCAAGACCTTCGCTTTTCGTCCGCGACGAAGATATTAGATTGTCGTTTCTCTACGGAAATTATACGACGCTTTCCTCAATCACGCCGGACGAAATGAATCGAATAATCGAGCAGCGTCTCTCGCCCCAGTATGTTTCGGTTCACGCAACCGATTTAAAGACGCGCGCTTATCTTCTCGGCGTTGACGAAAAACGCGCCGACATTTCCGACAAAATTCAAAGGCTTTTAGATAACGACATTGAAATCCACGCGCAAATCGTGCTGTGTCCGACCATCAACGACGGAGCGATTTTGCAAAAAACCGTTCGAGATTTAGCCGCACAGTTTCCGAAAATTATCAGTGCGGCGATTGTACCGCTCGGTTTGACGCGCTATAACACGGACGAACGCTTGACGAAAGTTACGCCCGAATTCTGTCGTCAAATCATCAGTGAAATCGAGCCTTTGCAAAAAGAATTTCGCAAAATTTTAGGCGTTACGTTCGCATTTCTCGGCGACGAAATTTATTTGAAAGCCGGTTTGCCGATTCCGACGCGCCGACATTATGGCAATTATCCGCAAATAGAAGATGGCGTCGGAATGGTACGCTCGTTTCTCAATTCGTTTGAAAGATTGCTGAAAAAATTGGAGCGGCACAGATTATTGAACGAGTCGAAATCGTTTGCTTTAGCCGACGGATTTTTCGCGGAAAATACAAGAACGCATCAATTGGCAATAGTTCCCAAATACAAAAAACCAAACGCCGAAAACGCAAAACTAAATTCGCTGAACGGCACAATTTTAACCGGTGAAATGTTCGCGCCAGTTCTGCGCGAACAAATCGAACGAGTGAATTCTTTGATTGGTTCACGCCTCAAAGTTCTCGCCGTTCCGAATACATATTTCGGCGGCGATGTTGCCGTCGCGGGACTTTTGACAGGGCAGGATTTTCTCCGGGTGAAAAACAAAATCGTCGGCGATTTTGCAATCATTCCGAAACACACAATCAAATCAGACGAGCCGATTTTGCTGGACGAAATGAAGTTTGAAGAATTAAAGGCTCAGTTTGATGTTCCGATTTATGATTTGGATTTACAGGGCTTAATGCAGAAAATTATGAATTACGAAATCAGGTGATTTTTTTCTAATTCGTAGTTTGTAATTCCTTATTGTATATATCACTCTTTTGGCTTCACTTTTATCTCGAAAAGTTTTTTCCAGTTCTTTCCCGTAACGAAAATTCTATCGCCGCCCGCATCGTAAGCTATTCCGTTTAGAGTGTTTTCCGTGCCGCGCTTCACATCGTCAGGCGAAATTTCCTGCAAATCAATCCAGCCGAGAAGTTTTCCGGTTTGCGGGTCAATACGCGCGATGTAATTTGGTTTTCCAAGAATTTGCGGGTCTTCCGAGTGCCAGACGTTTGACCACAATTCGCCTTTTATAAATTCGAGTTCATTTATCTGCATCAGCGGTTTTCCGTCTTCGCGTAACACGGGAATGGTGCGGACAGTTTTGAAAGTTTCCGGGTCAATCACACGAATAACGTGCGTGCTGTCGGTCATATAAAGATTCGTGCCGTCGTTCGTCAAACCCCAGCCGTCGCCTTGATAACGAAACTGCTTGAGCGGTTTTAACGTTTCGGCGTCATAGACAAAAGCCGTGCCTTCGCGCCACGTTAATTGATAAATTTTGCCGTTCAAAATGGTCGTGCCTTCGCCGAACGAATCTTCACCCAAATTCTGTTGCTGCACGACTTTACCTGTTGAAAGTTCGACTTTGCGCAGATTAGATTCGCCCTCTTCACCGGTGCTTTCATACAAAAATCCGTTGTGAAAAAACAAACCTTCGGTAAAAGCCTTCGAGTCGTGTTTGAAAGTGTTGACGACTTCGTAAGTGTAAACAGGAACGTTGGTCGCTGTCATTGGTGATGATTTTATGGCGATATTGCCGTTTGATCTATTAACGTTCATATTTGTATCTGAACGTGCCGGTTCTTTCGTGCATGACTGCGACAGAAAAAAGAACAAAATTAAAAAGGAAAGGCGCATATATTTCATTTATCGGTCATGTAACAAAAGAGATGCTGGTGGAATTCATCTGATGAATATAAAGTTTAACCACCGCTTCGAACATTTTCTTGGTCTTTGAAAAACAAATCGTTCTTCGCTGCAATCTTTTTAAGTGAGTGC
>MWYY01000039.1 GCA_002050355.1 Acidobacteria bacterium 28-9 | reverse complement strand
CGCGTGCGACGGCGAAAAAACTGAACAACCCGCTCGCCGTTTTGGTTGACCTTTCCGGTCCGAAAATACGCACGGGACTTCTGCAAAAGGCGACACACGTTTTGTAGGAAGATGGAGCGGAATTCGAGAATATTTCGCGGAAAAACGAAGAAACGCGCGCGAAGTTTCGACAAATTTTAAGGATTTGCCAAAATTGGCTGAACCTAAGGATTAAACGCCGTGCGAATAAATATGTCGCACGGAACACAAACGGAACACGCCGCAGCTATTGAGAACGCGCGTGCGACGGCGAAAAAACTGAACAAACCGCTCGCCGTTTTGGTTGACCTTTCCGGTCCGAAAATACGCACGGGACTTCTGCAAAATGCAACTCCCGTTTTGTTGGAAGACGGAGCGGAATTCGTGATTACTTCGCGCGACATCGAAGGAAACGCGCGCGAAGTTTCGACAAATTTTAAGGATTTGCCAAAATTGGCTGAACCTAAAACGCGGATTTTGCTCGATGACGGCGCAATCGAACTGCGAGTTACTTCGGTTACAAAAACGGACGTGAGAACAAAGGTCGTCAACGGCGGTTTATTATATGAACGCAAAGGAATAAATTTACCGAACACGACGCTTCCGATTCCGTCGCTGACGGCAAAAGACCGCACCGATTTGGAATGGGCGATGATGCAGAATGTTGATTACATCGCGCTTTCGTTTGTCCGTACGGCGGAAGATTGCCTGGAAGTCAAAAACTTAATCAAAAAACTAAACAAGCGCGAACTCGGCAGACCGCTGCTTGTGGCAAAAATAGAGAAGGCGGAAGCGATTGAAAATCTTGATTCGATTCTGGATGCGACCGACGGCGTGATGGTCGCGCGCGGTGATTTGGGCGTCGAAACAAGCGTCGAACTCGTTCCGGTTTATCAGAAACAGATTATTGAAAAGGCTGTAATAAAAGACAGATTCGTTATAACTGCAACGCAAATGCTGCAATCAATGATTTTTGAGCCACGCCCGACGCGCGCCGAAGCCTCTGATGTGGCAAATGCGGTTTGGGACGGAACCGATGCCGTGATGCTTTCGGCAGAAACCGCTTCGGGAAAATATCCGGTCGAAGCGGTCGAGACGATGGAGCGGATCATCCTGGCAGCGGAAACCGTCAAAACAACAAAACTCAAGCGTCCCGTAAAATTTACCGAAGAGCCGACCGGCAGAACTTCGCAAGCGTTGTGCAAAGCCGCAGCATTTTGCGCGCGCGAAAAGCTGACCGACAAAGTTGCCGTTTTTACCGAATCCGGCTTGATGGCGCGTCGCCTTTCGAGCATTCGTTCCGGTTTACGGACGTTTGCATTGACCGGTTCGGACGATGTTCGCAATCAGCTCGCACTGATTTGGGGTGTCGAACCGCTTTGCCACGAAGACACGAACACGACCGAAGCAATGCTCAAGGAAGGCGAGAAAACGCTGCTGAAATCCAAAGCCGTAACAAAAGGTGAAACGATTGTGATGATGGCTGGACGACTTTCCGGTTTAGGACTTTCGAGTTCGGTTATCGTTTGGACAATCGGTGAGAACGTATCGAAAAACTAATTTTATAATTGTCTAACGTAAAATTGACGCAGCGGCGAATCAGCAACACACAAACGCTTAGTGAAAGTCGCTGCCCGCACCCGCACGTCCCATGAATTGTCCGATGCGGCGTTTATTTATGAGGCGCACTCTTTAATGCTGCTCTAAGCACACGCTCTTGCATCACGACGTGACTGCCCCCAACAACCGCAAAAACGCGCTTGCCCTGTTTTACTTCGTCAATCAACAGTTTAACCATATGCAAATCTCGAAACTCGCTCGATAAACGGGCTATCTGATTTGTGTAGGCGTGCGACGCAACTGGATCAAACCAACTTTGCTCGACTGTGCGCCAATCCTTCAACTGCGGCGATAACCACAGACAGCTTTTATCAAGTTCGACGATAGAATTAGGTGCGCCTTCCAATCCAAGAATGCGAGATAAAAAGCCAAGCACATTCGTCATAAAAACCTCAATCGTTTCATCATTCTTGCGCTTCCTGAACTGCGAAATGGGACGCAACGCATAAAAAACTTTGACTTGTTCGGGCGTGTAAGTTTTGAGCAACATCGCGGCTTCGTCGGCTCGGCTTGGCTCAAGGCTTAACGCCGAAATTTTGTCACGCGCAGCAAGATACCGCACTAACCCTGCCTCGCCGCTTTTGCTCACGGTTTCTTCAACGGTTTTCGACACCGACGGATTGCCGCCTTCGTTATACGCGACGGTGGGACGAAATTCTTTCCATCGCTTTTCGATTTGCGCGATTTGAGCATTTTTCGGGTCGAAGGTGTGCTGTGCGCCAAAATAGAGCAGCGCACCTTTGCCAATCTGCATCTCGACAATATACGGGTAGCCGTGACGCACCTTTGCATATTCGTCGAATGTCATTATGCTTGCATCTTTCTCCTGAGCCGTAGCACCGGAAAATGCAAACACTAAAACTATGACCAATGAAATACCAAATTTTTGAAAGGCAGTTGAAATCATAAACATTTTTCTCCGCGACACGAAAGCATCGAACTACTGATTATGTTGAAACGGCAATAATCTTATATTATTCCTTTTTGAGTAAAAAGCAGAAAGTATTACTCGATACGGCGCCCGGTTTTTGTGTTATAAAAAATATTTATAATACAGATTATTTTCTTATGCAGTTCGATACTTGAAGTTTTGCGGCAGTTAAAAACGCCTTTCAATCTTCTCTGTAACTGTATTTTCGCAAAGAAACCTTGCTTGTTAGAAAATTTATGTGATAAGTTTTTCTCACACAAGACGACTTATAATTTTACGAACAAGGGAGATTTTTATGACGAACATACACGAACTTTCTGCGTCCGCAAATTCAAATACCGATTTAAATAAAGGCTCGGTATTTTTTATCGGAACGGCGACCGTTATTATTCGCTTTGCAGGTTTTACGATTTTGACCGACCCGAATTTTCTGCACGCAGGCGACCACGTTCATCTCGGCTACGGTTTGACGAGCGAACGGCTGACAAATCCGGCAATCAATATTGAAGATTTACCGCCCATTGATTTTTGCGTTTTGTCGCATTATCACGGCGACCATTTCGACCAGATTGTCGAAGAAAAACTCGACAAAGATTTGCCGATTGTTACGACCGTTCAAGCTATCGGTGAATTGGAGGCGAGAAATTTTCGCGGCGGTATCGGGCTAAACACTTGGGATACGGTAGAATTTAACAAAGGCGGCGCGCGCGTCCGCATTACTTCGCTGCCCGGCAAACACGGTCCAGCGATGGTTGATTTCGCACTGCCGGATGTGATGGGCAGTATTTTGGATTTTGAAACGGCGGACGGAAAATGTCTTTTGCGGCTTTATATTTCCGGCGATACGCTGATTTTTGACGAGTTAAAGGAAATCCCCAATCGGTTTCCCGAAATCGACCTCGGCTTGATTCATTTAGGCGGCACGCGCATTATGGGCGTGATGCTGACGATGGACGACAAGGAAGGCGTCGAAGCGATAAAATTGATTCGTCCAGAAACTGTTATTCCTATTCATTACAACGATTATGACGTTTTCAAATCGCCGCTCGAAGATTTCAAACGCGCCGCCGAAGAAGCCGGTTTGAGCGAGAAAATCGTTTATCTGGCACACGGCGAAACGTATAATTTTGAAATTCCTGAAAGCCGACAGCAAAAGGCTTCTGCCTAAATTTCAAGCGATTCTACAAAAACAGACCGGAAGTTTTGATAAATTAAAATCAGACTTCCGGTTATTTTTTGTCCGTTTGTTTTAAGCCGACTGCTTTTTCCCTTCGACGATTTGGCGTCCCAATTTATTCGGGTCAAAAAAGGCGCGAAAGCGTGTGATTTTATCCTCTTCGATTTCTAAAATGCTCACGCCGTCATATTCAAATTCGTTTCCTTCCGAACTTGTGCCGGTTGTGTCCCATTCAAGGGCGGCACGATTGTCCGCTATGATTTCGTTGCGAAAAGTTGATTTCACATCCGCGAAATTGTCGCGGTAACTTTGCCAGAACTCGCGTGCGCCGGTCTGTCGGTCATTGTCTTCGGTTATCACGTTGGCAATGTCGCAGTCATCCGCAAACAATGCGCAAATCGTATCCAAATCGCGCTCGGCTTCTAATTTTCCAAGCGCATCAATAAATTTTTTTGCCGTAGCTTCTGCCATTTTTCGTTTCTCCTTCCCTTGATTATTTTAAAACAAATGTTGTATTAACAGCATCGGATATACAATTTGCTTAGTCAAGTTTCGGAGATTTATTCGTGATGTTTAGACGGCAAATTCTCGCGTCCCCACCGAAGCGCGCCGCTCATCCAGACTAATTCGTCCAGAAAATCAACGACGAATTTGTCGTATTTTTCATCTAGCAGATTGCCGCTTTCGTCAAATTTATTCTGCACCTGCGGAAAATTCAAATCTCTGAATGTAACGGCTAAACCCAATTCTCTGACCATCGGAACGCACGCTTCGACGACGCGCGTTCCGCCCCAAGGTGAAGCTGAAACACCGACCAGCGCGACGGCTTTGTGAATGTATTCTTTAAGAAGCAAATCCAAAACACTCTTCATACTTCCCGGATAAGCGTGATTGTATTCAGGAGCGACAACGACCAAACCGTCTGCTTTGATAATCGCATCGCGCCATTCTGGAAAATCTTTGCCGATTGCCGTTCCGTAATCATCCTGCGGCAATTTGAAATCGCGCACGTCGAAAAACTTTGTTTCAACATCTTCGCGCTCATTCATTTTACCGAACAACCATTTGGCGACGTTTTCGCTTTGACGACCTTTGCGGTTTGTTCCGAGAAGAATCGGCAGAAATAATTTATTTTCGGGCACAATTATCGTTAAGAAAAATTTATTCCGCGCTCAGAACTTGAGAAATTATTTCTTTCTTCAATCCTTTGCCATTGCGTTTGTTGTAATCGCCGATGGAGATTTGCGGGTCGCGCCAGGCGTCGAGATGTCCAACCTGGTGTACGCATTGAATCGTGCAGGTCGGCGCGCACCATTTTTCTGTGATGTATTCGCGCCGCATATCTTCGTGTGTGTATTCGAGCAAAGGAATTCCGGGTGTTCCGCGTTGCTGCGAACACCAACTAACAATTCCCGCTTCGTCGACATACAAATACCTCGCGCCGGCGCGGCAGCGCCATTCGTATTCCTTGCCGTCAACGAGGTTGTCCTGAAACCAATTCCAGCGCGCGTAGCTGCTTGTTCCTTTAGCTTTGATTTCTTTATAAACTTCCCTTTCGCGCGTCGTCAAACCTTTTATCAAACCGTCGCCGTCGTGAATTACGCCGACAGTTGAAGAAAATCCGAGTTCAATCGCACGATTGGCAATAATCAATGCTTCTTCGGGATTTGCCACACCGCCGCCGACAACCGAATTGATATTTACTTTGAATTTTGCGTAGTCACGCAAATTGACGAGTTTCGCGTCCAAAACCTTTAAACTCTTTTTCGATACTTCATCGGGATTGACGTTATCAATCGAGATTTGCAGATAATCAAGTCCAACTTCGTTTAATTTTTTGACTTTTTCCGGTTGAAAATAATAACCGTTGGAGATAAGACCGGCAATCATTCCGTGTCGGCGAATGCGCGCGATGATGTCGTAGATTTCTGGGTGCATCATCGGCTCGCCGCCGGAGATTGTGATAACTGAACTTCCAAATTCGGCAAGTTTGTCAATGCGCTTGAGCATCACATCAATCGGCACCGGTTCACTAGTTTTGTCATATTCGTTGCAATAAGTGCAGGACAAATTACACCGCCGCATCGGAACGATGTGAACCAGAACCGGATGTTTAGTTGACGCAAACGCGCGAACCGTGTGCCGCACACCGCGCGTGAAACGACTAAAACTACTTGCCTTCGGCATTTATCTGCTGCTCCTCTGAAAATTCTCGTCAGATGTTAAACTTGTAATTATAAATTCCAAGTCGTTTATTTTCAAACGCAAAAGGCTTTGACACGCAATAGCCAAAACCTTTTGAAACAATTTGTTGAGCTTTAATTATTAGCCTTTGATAATTTTTGTTGATTTCTTTGGATAATCAATCGTAAATACTTTGGCGTTAATCGTCGCATTCCTTTGCAGATTCGACAGCAAAACGGTTGTCGCGTCGTTGTTGTTTTCGATGACTTTAGCCTGAATCGGCATTCCGTCTCCGTCAATCCAAATCTCTGCTGATTTATATTTCCCAGCCGCTTTTGGAGTTAGTTCAAGATGCCAGGTAGGAGTGCCGCTGCTAACCCTTTCTTCTCCGAGATATTTGACGTTGTAATTAGCTTTCAACTGCTCTTTCGACATACTCATAAACGCCAGCGCGTTGCCGGCACCGGCACTGTTTTTTGCCGAATCTACTTTACCTGTGATAGCTTGACCCAGACGCGGACGGTAAAGCGTATATTCGCCCTTGATAACTGCAAGTTGTTCCTGCACAGGCTTCGTCCAATCAATTCTGATATACATATCGCGTTGAGTTTTTCCCGGCAGATAAATTACGCTTCCTTGATTTAGGTCGTGAACGTCCAACTGCGGATTGTATTTGTCCATCGCAACGTTTGCCCGAAGCGTTTTTAACAGTAAACGATTATTTTCCATTCGTTTTAGAATTTCGGGAATAACGTTTTGCGCTTTGGTTTCGGTTACGGCAAATGTGTTAAAAAAGAAGGTTAGTGCAATTGCCAAAAAACCTAATCTTAAAAATATTTTCATATAATATAACTCCATATAAAAGGTGTCAGATAGTAGGTTTTGGGTGTTAGAACAATATCTTTACTAACACCCGAAACCTACTATCTATAACCTAACTTTAGCGGATGTCAATTTCATAAATCGTTTCGCCGCGAGCGTTTTTCTTTTCGCGCCAACCGAGAATTTCGGCGTTTTGATTTCCGCTAAAATCTTTTACTCGTTTTTCCATCTCGCTCTTTTCCGGCGAAAAGTCTTCGGCTTTGACGATTAAACGCGCGGTTTGAGTTGCAAGAGTTTCCTTTTTGTCGAACCAAGCCTTCGGCGTCAGAAAGATAAAAGCCAGACACAAAATACAAAGAACATCCCATTGCGGGCTGGCGCGTTCGTATTTCCAAAGTAGGATGTCCTTCAACATAGCGGTCAGTAGTCAGTAGTCAGGGGTCGGTGGTCAGTTGCGTCTTCCCACTTTTCGTTATCCGTTTTCCACAATCTTTCCGTCTCGCATACGCACAATGCGGTTGCAGTTTTCGGCGGCGTCCGGGTTGTGCGTAATCATAATAATCGTCTGGTTCAAACGCCGGTTTAGTTCCCGAAACATATTCAAAACGATTTTTGAATTTTCCGTGTCGAGATTTCCCGTCGGCTCGTCCGCCAAAATAATTGCCGGATTGTTGATAACCGCGCGCGCTAATGCGACTCGCTGCTGCTCGCCGCCGGATAATTCGAGCGGTTTGTTGTGCATTTTATCTTCCAATTTCAAAAGACGCAAAACTTCGCGGCGATTTTCCGCGCTTCCGCCGCTGCCGTTGCCCGTATGAATTCGCTCCGCCAGACGCAAATTGCCGTCCGCCGTCAGTGTCGGAAAAAGATTAAAACGCTGGAAAACAAAACCGATTTTGCGACGGCGAATGTCGGTGCGCCGCGCGTCCGAAACCTGCGATAAATCTTCGCCGTCAATGATGATTTTCCCGCTTGTCGGTGAAAGAAGTCCACCCAAAAGATGCAGCAGTGTTGATTTTCCACAACCGGATTGTCCCATTACGGCGACGAATTCGCCCTGTTCGACTTCAAGCGAAACATCGCGCAAAGCGTGGGTTTCGACTTTTCCGACTTTGTAGATTTTTGTTAGATTTTCCGTTTTGAGAATTGTTTTCATCAAACAAGATTTGACGTTCGATACGGCAGACTGACAAGCATAAAAATTTTCTATGTGTCTTGTTCAGCATCGGCAGGCAAAAGTTCTTTACAAAATTATTTTTGTGTCCAAGCGTTTTGATTCTCGCCCATCGGTTTACGGCTTGCGGCTTCCTGCAATTTTTTATCCAAATCAACTTCCTGCAAACTCCAAGTATTTTTCAGCACAAAAGCGTCCTGTGGAAAAGTTTTACCGATTGTTACAGTTTCAGGTGTTTGATAAGTCAGCTTCATTTTGTATTTTTCTTTAGGGCGCGTAACTTCAATCTGCAACGGCAATTTGTTATATTCGCCCGTATCCGACAAATTTCCCGTGTTTCCGTAAACAATATCGGATTCGATTTCGCCTTTGTTATCAAAAATTTGCTGTCGCGCCAATCGAATCGTGCCGACCCGGTCGAACCAAAAACGGCGCAGAACGCTCGATGTTCCGTCATCGTTTTTGTGAATTTCATCGAGCAGATAATATCCGCGCAAAACTCTGAGAAGCGGCGATTTTTTCGCTACGTCTGTGTTTTCTTCTTCCTGCAAAATCGTGCTCTGAACGTAGAGATTATTTGCCATGTTGACGGGACGCATCAACATCGCGTCGGTAAAATGCTGCGGACGAAGATTGGAAAAGGCGTTGACGTTTTGCTTTATCATTTTTCCGTTCCCGTCCAAATCCATTTTCTGGACTTGCTCTTGCAAAACGGAATAATCGGCGTTGTTCGTGCCTAAAACAAACTTTTTGTATTTTCCGCCCGAACCGTCTTCCAAAATTGCCACGCGAAACTTTTCACCGTCCGAAGTCATCTGCACAACATCGGTTTTGAGAACCGGAACTTGAACTTTCAACAAAATATTTGCCGGACGCTGAACGACGATTTCGCCGTCCGCCGTTCTGTATTTTTCCGCAATACCGAGTTCGGCGAAAGAATTGTCTTCAAACTTTAAATCCATCTTCGCGCGCATCGAATTGACTTTTGAATAGCGATTTACTTCGCTTATCAAATCAGCTTCCGCGGCGTTTTCCGTCTTCAAAAGCGTCGGGCGTTTATTGTCTTTTGTTTTGACAAAACTGCCGCAGCCGCTGAAAAATAACGCGAATAAAAAAAGGGAGAATACGGATAATTTTAAAGAATTGCTTTTTATAAACATCAGTTTGAGATGTTTGGATAAATTTGCCTGTTGTCTCGAAAATACTCTCACAAAAATCTTTATAAAATAATGCACTATAATTTCAAAACGTTGATAATATCACGGCTTTGTGCATTGTCATAATAAGCAAAAGACGCGGCGGCGAAATAAATTTGTTTTTCGCCCCGCGTTTGTTAAGTGTCGAACCGTTCTAAATTACCTTGTAAAAACGCCAGCCGAGCGCGTCAAATAATCCTGCATCGTAAAGGCGAACATAATCGCCAGCCAGAAAAATCCGGCAATCGCCGTCAGCCAAATCAGTTTCGAGCTGTATTTGACGTGCATAAAAAACAATATGACAAACATCATTTTTGTAAAAGCGATTAAAAGGGCGAGCAATGTATTCGCTCCCGGAAAAATCCAGTCCAAATCCCACTGCGCCGTAAAATATGTCAGAATCGTGCCGACGACCAGAACGGCAAAGACCATCAAATACAGCGGAATCGAAACGATATGATGCTCGCCTTCCGTGTGGTGACTGTGTTCGTCGTGATTTTCAGAAATATGTTCCGCCATTTTTTAGTGTCCTCCGCCGCTGTGCAGAAAGTGTCTACCCAAAAGATAAAGAAGCGGAAAAAGAAAAATCCACACAATATCGACAAAGTGCCAGTAAAGTCCCGCCATTTCAACCGGCGCGTAGTATTCGGGCGTGAAAGTTCCGCGCCAGGCTTTCCACAAAAGCCACGCCATCACGCCTAGACCGATTATCATATGCAGCGCGTGAAGACCGGTCATCGCAAAATAAATCCAAAAAAAGATACGCACTTTGTCGCGGAATTTTTCGGCATTTATCTCACCGTTTTCAAAGTAACCGATTTTTTCAGCGTCGGTTAAATAATTTCCCTGCTGCGCCGCGACTACCAAACTCGTGTCTTCCCACAAAAAATTGCCGCGCCGGTTGACGTATTCTTTTTCCTCGCCGTGTTCGGTTACGGGTTTATTGCCTTTCGTGTCGTGCGCGCCTTCAGGAAAATCAAGAGAATTTTTTTCCTGCTCTTCGGGATTTTTAGATGTGTTTCTTGCCGAATCGACTTCGACGTTCGGAGTCCTCAAGTTCAAACCCGAAACCGGAACGATGCCTTCCTTGTATTTGTCCGTATATTCGACGGCTTTTACGCCCAAAAACGTGGCGCCCAAAATCATCGTCAGAATAATCAAAACAACTTGCAAATTTCGCTTTCCGAGCTGTGCGTAGTGAACTGCCAAAGCCATCGTCAAACTGCTGACAATAAGGACGAGTGTGTTTGCTGCGCCGAGCGCGACATTTAGATGATTACTTCCGGCAGCAAATGCCATCGGAAATTTGGAACGGAAAACAAGATAAACCGTGAATAACCCGCCGAAAAACATAATTTCCTGGACGAGAAACATCCACATCCCGATTGAATCGGATTCCTGCTGCTGCCTCATGTCTTCAAACTGATGCTGGAGACCGGGCTGATGATAATGCTCGTGTGTATCTAAATTTGTCGCCATTTGTTTAAAATTTCAATTTCAGATTCCAAATTTTTAGATTTCAAAATCAGCACTCCGCATTTTGAAAACCATAATTGATTATGCGAGCGGCGCGCGCAGTCTGTTTCGCGCATTTTCCAAATCCAACCCACTCTCTTCCGTAAAATCGTATGCTTCCCAAGTAACAATCGGGGTTTTCTCAAAATTCTCGGTCGGCGGCGGACTCGATGTTCGCCATTCGAGACCGGGAAGAAGCCACGGATTTGCCGGAGCCTTTGCGCCGAAAAAGATTGAATAAGTAAAATAAACGAGCGGCATCAGCAAACCGATTGCCAGTACAGACGCGCCTGCCGTCGAAAAGATATTCAATACCTGAAATTCAGCCGGGTAAGACGCATACCGGCGCGGCATTCCCATATAACCTAAAATAAATTGCGGAAAAAACGTTAAATTAAACCCGACGAAAATAATCATCGCGGCGATTTTGCTCCAAAATTCCGAATACATTTTGCCGGTAATCTTCGACCACCAGTAATGTAAACCGCCAAGGTAAGCCAAAACCTGTCCGCCGACCATCACGTAGTGAAAGTGAGCGACGATAAAATAAGTGTCGGTCAAGTGAACGTCCAAACCCATCGCGCCTAAGAAAAGTCCGGTCAAACCGCCGATAAGAAACAAGCCGATAAAAAACAAACCGTAAAGCATCGGCGTGTCGTAAGAAATTTGTCCTTTGTAGAGCGTCGCCGTCCAGTTAAAAACTTTTATCGCCGACGGAATCGCCACGACCATTGACAGAAACGAGAAAACTAAACTGGCGTAAATCGACTGACCGCTGACAAACATATGATGTCCCCAGACGAGAAAACCGAAAACGGCAATCGCAATCGAAGAGAAAGCAATAAATTCATAGCCGAAAATTTTCTTGCGCGAGAAATTGGAAATCAACTCGGACACAACGCCCATTCCGGGCAAAATCATAATATAAACTGCAGGATGCGAGTAAAACCAGAACAGATGCTGAAACAAAATCGGGTCGCCGCCGATTGCCGGGTCGAAAATTCCGATTTTTGCGACTCTTTCTAAAGCTAATAGCAGAACCGTAATGGCAATAACGGGTGTTCCCAATAGCATTACCAAACTTGTTGCGTAATGCGCCCAGACGAAGAGTGGCATTCTAAACCAAGTCATACCCGGCGCGCGCATCGTGTGAATAGTTACGATAAAATTCAATCCCGTGAGAATGGACGAAAAGCCGTTGATAAAAATTCCTAAACCGACAGCCATCACGTAACTGTTGGAAAACGTCGTCGAATACGGCGTGTAAAAAGTCCATCCCGTATCGACACCGCCTTGAAGTAATGCCCACAGCGTAAACGCTCCGCCGCAGATATAAATATACCAACTCAGCAGATTGATGCGCGGAAACGCTAGATCCTTTGCGCCAATCATAATCGGAATCAGAAAATTTCCTAAAATGGCGGGAATTGCCGGAATCAGAAAGAAGAAGACCATCAAAACTCCGTGTTGCGTAAAGACTCTGTTATACGTGCCTGATTCGAGCAAATCACTCTGCGGCGTCAGCAACTCCAAACGGATAAACGACGCATAGATTCCGCCCAACGCAAAGAACACGGACACCGACAAGAGATACAAAATCGCAATACGCTTGTGGTCTTTTGTCAGCAGCCAGGATTTCACGCTGGAACCGTTGTTCAAATAATTGAGTTCCGGTTCGTTTCCGACTCTGTCGATATTCGTTGCATCTACGTTTTGCATAACTACTTATTACCACCTCTATTTCTGTTTGTCGGCTCGGAACGATCGTCTGGCGCATTCGGATTGCTGCCCTGACTGTTGGCATCGCCTCGGTCGGCTCGCGGCGCGACTAAATTCGACGAATTTCCGTTATTTATCGAGATGCCGACGGTAGTCGAAGACGAAGTGCCGGTGCCGGTTGTTCCCGCTGAATTTCCACCCAAGGATTTGATATAAGCGACGAGCGAGACGAGTTGTTCTTCCGTAACCTGTCCTTTGAAAGTCGGCATAATCGGCTGAAATCCTTCGACAATTTCACCGGTCGGATTCAAAATCGAATTGCGGATGTATTGGTCATCGACCTTTACTGTCTGCCCGCTCGTAAGCTTTTGGTCTGTGCCGTATTTTCCGGCAAGTTTCGGACCCCTGCCCTGGTCATTCATTTGATGACACGAAGCGCAGCCCAGTTTATTTTCAAACAAATCTTTTCCGGCTTCGGCTGGCGTCTGTCCCGAAACGTTTCCCGAAAGCCAGTTATCGAAATCGCGCTGTTCCATTACATAAACCCAGCCGCCCATTCCCGAATGATTCAAGCCGCAGTATTCGGCACAAAATAAATGATACTTGCCCGGTTTTGTCGCTTCAAACCAAATTGTCGTATAACGTCCCGGAACGACATCCATTTTTGTGCGAAATGCCGGAATGGACAGGTCGTGCAGCACGTCTTCGGTCGTCATCGTCAGTTTTACGCGCTGTCCGACCGGAACGTGCAGTTCATTTATTTCGCGTTGTCCGGTTCCGTGCTGAAATTTCCACATCCACTGTTTGCCAACGACGTAAATTTCCGTTGCATCTGCCGGCGGACGATACTGATTGTAATAGACGACCGCGCCGCCGAGAAAAATCGTCATCGAAATGATGAAAGGAACAATCGACCAAAACGTTTCGAGCGGAACCGAGCCGTGAATTTCCGCGCCGGTCGCATATTTTTCCTTCTCGCGGTATTTGATGGTGAAAAAAATAATTACCAACACGATACCGATGGTGAAAAACGCGGTGATGCCGACCAGATAGAAATACAAATAATCTACCTGCGACGCAAAAGTCGAAGCCTGTTCTGGAAATAATGGAACCCACGAAGAATTCTGTTGCATAACCTTAAATTGGTGGAGAATGGTTAATGATGAACGGTGAATGAGAGAAAAATTCTTTAATTATTCACTCACCACTATCCGTTTTCCACTATCAAAAATCTATTTCAAATCCGCCGTTTTATTTTGGTTGTAACGCCGAAAGCCAATTAACAAACCGACCATCCCGATTAAAGTTGCTACGGCTGCCAGACGCAAAGCGCGCAAAATCGCAAAACCGTATTTTCCGCTTGCCGGATCGTAATGAAAACAATAGAGAAAAAGCTGCTCGGCTGGATTGCCAATTTTGCCCTCAGCCGAATCCATCAAACCGAATTTTATATCCTTCGGCGAATAATCAATGCCGTAAAGATAACGCGAAAGTTTGCCCTGCGGCGTCACAATCATAATTCCGCCGGCGTGGGCAAATTGATTAGTTTGTTCATCGAAACCGTAATTAAACCCGACTGCCTGCGTTACTTTATCAATCTCACTCTGCGTTCCGGTCAAAAAATGCCAGCCGTTTTCCGCGCCCGCGCGTCCGTAACGATTCAAATAATTTTCCTTTTTGTTTTTCGCCAAACCAGCCTTGTCGTTTTCGCGCGCGTCAAAACTGACGGCAATCACGTCAAACTCTTTTCCGGCGTCAAAAGAAATGCCTTTGAGCGAGCCGGTCATACCGTTCAAAACTTCGTTACAGAGCATCGGGCATTCATAATAAACAAGCGCGAGGATCACCGGTTTTTTTTGATTAAAAAAATCGCCGAGTTTTACGACCTTGCCGTTCTCATCCTTAAACTCCGCATCGAGCGGAAGCTGCGAGTCGAGTTTTTGGTCAATTCCAACTTTTTGCAACTGCGCGGGCAAACCATTGCTTACGCCCGCTTCATTCGGGTCATAAATCTTCGGCGAGTAAAGCGGCGAATTATAATGTTCGGTTTTTTGCGCCCAGATTCTCGTCGGCACCAAAAAGACTGCTAAACCGAACAAAAGTGTCAGCTTCAAAACTGCTGAAATAACTGAACTTTTTTTCATAAAATCCTATTTGTAAAAATACAAGCTCCGACTTTTTCCTTTTTACTTTGCCTTAACTATCTTCTTTTATCCGAAGCGGTTCTGCCCGCGCTCGAATATGAAACAATCGCTTGCGAATCGTCGTAAAGTTTTTGTCCTTCTTCGCCGTTTACAGTCGTGTTCGCGGCGTTTTGTTCTAAAAGTTTTTTTTCAGCTTCTTCGAGCGGCAAAGTAACAACCATTCCGTTGTGTGGGTCTTTTTGTCCTTCAGCCCACATTTTTTCCCACTGCGATTTCAATAGACGATACTCCGATTGCGGCGCGCGCAGTTCGAGATTAACCACACCCTTTTCAGACTCGACGCCATAACCGGGCGCGGCTTGAAGACGAGGTTCTGGCGGCAATCGTTCCACATCGGTCATCATCATCGGATTGGTTGCATCTTTGGTTTCCTTAGCCTGACTTTCCATTACATTTTCCAGAAAACGCATCAAGCCAAAAGTTACGACAATCAAAATAAACAATCCGACGCTGAAATAAATCACTCCGCGCAACCCGATGATATTCGTCTCATACGGTTTCTCGAAGTTTACAAATCCCCTTTCGTGTAAAGGTTTTTCGTGCTTTGCCATAAATTTATTTAATGATGAATGGTAAATGGTGAATGCCGGAAATTTGTCTTTTCATTCTCCGTTCACCACTTACCATTAACCATTGGTTCAATGTTCGTGTCCGTGTTTAATCGCATTCTCCAAATACGGGTCGTTGATCGGAACAAGCGGACGTTTCATCAGTTCGCCTAAAAACCACCACAGCCAGATTCCGCCGACCGCAAATGGAGCGACAATGTCCATCCAGGTAAAATAGAAAGGCACTTCGTGTCCGTGTTGTCCGATTCTCGGGTTCGGACCAATCAGATAAAACATATCAACCAGGCGCATTACCAAAATAAAAACGGCGAGAAGCGCAAGCCATTTGGCGTCGCGTTTGATGTCGCGCGAGAGAAGTACAAGAAACGGAAAGGCGAAGTGAAACAAAATCAAAAGAATTCCGATAATGCCCCAGGTTCCGTGCATTCTCGACAGATACCAGACGGTTTCTTCCGGCAAATTTCCCGACCAGATAATCAAAAATTGCGAGAAGTTGAAATATGCCCAAACCATCGTCAAAGCCAGCATCAATTTGCCGATGTCATGAAAATGTCTTTTCCCCAAAATACGGTTCATCGGAGCTTTGTCCGACAAGAATGCCAGAATTACTACTGAAAACGAAAAACAGCTTAAACCCCAACCGGCGACAAAAAGAAATCCCCAAATGGTTGAAAACCAATGCGGGTCGAGCGTCATCACCCAATCAATCGACGCAAAAGTAACGACCAGAATAAAGAAAACCAGCGTCGGACCGGAAAATTTTCCGGCGTCCGCCAGAGGTTTTGCCGCTTCATCATAAGTAGTCGCTTCGTCTTGCCGGCGCGACCAACTGTTGAGGAAGTAAGCCATCAAACCCCACAAAATGAAATATGCGATTGCACGAATTATCCACCATTCGACGCTTAAGTAAGGTTGACGATGATTTATAATTACGTCTTCTCCAGTTTGCGCCAAGCGCGTCCATTCATAGATATTTCTGACACCAAATATAATCGGGAGAAACAAAATCGCCAAAATCGGTATTGTCCGCGAACAGGCTTCGACGACGCGGCGAATTACCACGCCCCACGCGCCGCCGGTCAAATACTGCAAAATCAAAATGCCCAAACCGCCGACGCCGATGCCGCACCAGAAAATAAATCCTAACAGCCACGCCCGAAGCGCATTCTCACGCTGTTCGGGGAATAACAGCATCATTATCAACATAACGGCTGAGAGAATGCCGCCGATGCCGAGCGCAAGCGTTCGCCAGCGACCAATTTGTTCCGGCGCACGGAAATCCGAAGCGTCAAATCTGTTGTTTATCATCGGTTTTGACCTCCAGTGTTCTGATTTTGCGTCGTTGCAGAGTTACTCGGCGTCGTTTGATTTACCGCGTTTCCCGCGTTGTTTTGAGTCATCTGCACGTTTCCGTTCGGGTTTTGACTAATCTGCAAAGCCCGAATATACGCAACGATTGCCCAGCGGTCTGCCGCCGGAATTTGTGAGCCGTAGCTGTTCATCTTGCCCCAGCCGTTTGTAATCACATCGAAAAAATGTCCGTCAGGTGCGCCGCGCAGACGGTCGTCGTGATACGTCGGCGGCTTAGGATAACCGCGCCGCACAACCATTCCGTCACCGCTGCCGACCGGACCGTGGCAGACGATACAGAAAACTTTGTATCTCTGCTCGCCTCTGTCGAGTAATTCTTGCGTTACAGGAACAGGATTTTTTTCAATCGCATCGGGAAAACTCGTAACGACGGTATTACCTGAAGCATCGGTCGTCGTTGCTGCTACTGCTGCGGTAGCAGCGGTCGCATTATTGCTGCCGGCATTCTCCTTTTTGCCTTGATAAAATGCTTTGTTTTCACGCAAATAACCGCGCGCCACCGTTCCTTCCGGCAATTCTCTCATCGCTTTATTGTCGGCAAAAAAATCGTTTTTCTTAAATGCTTTATAACGCGGTTGGTCTTGCATATCGTAACGACAACCGAGAGAAAGTAAGCTGTATGCAGCAAGCAACAGCAAGCAAAAAATTGCTCGGTTGCTGATTAGTGGTTTTGGATTTTGGACTTTGAAATTACTCGTCAACATCAAAGACCTCCTGCGCGTTCAAACTTTGCATAAAACTTCTTGTTTCATCGTAATTAAATTTCGGGTCGACGGTTTCTATCAGTAAAAAGAATTTTTCTCTGGTTGCCAAAGCAAAGCGCGGAACGTTAAAAACCGGGTGATACGGCTGCGGCAAACCGTTGAGCAGCAGCATTCCGAAAACGGCTGCGAACGAAGCAAATAAAATCGTAAGTTCAAACATCGGCGGAATAAACGACGGCAAACTTAGAAACGGACGACCGCCGACGATAATCGGATAATCAATAACGTGAACGTAATATTGAAGAGCCAATCCGGTTAATAACCCCGCGACTCCTCCGGCGAAAACCAGATACGGCAGTATGCTTCGTTTGATGCCGAGCGCTCGATCCATTTCGTGAATCGGAAACGGCGAAAAAGCGTCGGTTCTCGTAAAACCGGCTTCACGAACTTTCTGCGCCGCTTCGACCAACTGCGTCGGCGTATCAAATTCGGCTAACAACCCGTAAATTTTCTTGTCCATAACCTTCGTTTTAACTTTCGGTTGCAACCGGTTCAGTTTGCTGGCAATTCAGCTTGGCACGGGTGAGTTGCCCTTATTATACTAAATCGCGGACAAGCCCAACCGGCTACAATTATAACTCTACAAAATTTTATGCTCTTTCGGTTGCTCCTTCTGATTCAAGTATATTTTCTTCAAAATCTTCTGAATGTCCGTGAACATTAGCCTGCGGCAAAAGCGTTCGGACTTCGAAAATCGAAATCACCGGCAAAAACCTGACAAACAGAAATATCAAAGTTACGAATAATCCGATTGTGCCGAGAAACATCGACCAGTCCCAAATTGTCGGTGAATACATACCCCAGGAAGACGGCAAAAAATCACGATTAAGACTTGTAACGATAATTACAAATCGCTCTAACCACATACCGACGCTGACGACCAGTGAAATAATAAATAGCCAAAACGCGCTTTCACGAAAACGCTTAAACCATAAAAATTGGATGGATATGCCGTTGCATAAAATCAGAAGCCAGTATGACCACCAGTAAGGACCTGTCCAAATACGGTTTTTAATCATAAACATCTCGAATTCGTTGGCGCTGTACCAGCCGAAAAAAGCTTCCATCGCGTAGCCGTAACAAACAATCAAACCGGTCGCCAGCATAACCTTGCCCATCAAAACAAGATGCCTGTCGGTTATCAAGTCTTTCATGTTGTACCAAACTCGAAGTGGGATACAAAGAATCAAGACCATCGCAAAACCGGCGAAAACGGCGCCGGCAACGAAGTATGGCGGAAAAATAGTAGCGTGCCAACCTGGAACTTGGGAAACCGAAAAGTCGAAACTAACGATTGAGTGAACCGAAAGCACGAGCGGCGTCGAAAGTCCGGCAAGCAGCAAATACGCGATTTCGTAACGATGCCAATGCCGCGCCGAGCCGCGCCAGCCCCACGAAAGAAGCCCGTAAATGATTCTAAAAAATTTGTTTTTCGCACGGTCACGCAAAGTTGCCAAGTCGGGAATCAAACCGATATACCAGAAAAGAAGCGAAACCGTCGCATAAGTTGAAACCGCGAAGACGTCCCAAATCAGAGGACTACGAAATTGGGGCCACATCCCCATTGTATTTGGATAAGGAAACATCCAGAATGCAAGCCACGGACGACCCGTGTGAAACAACGGATACATTCCAGCGCAAGCCACCGCAAAAAGCGTCATCGCTTCGGCAAAACGGTTAATTGATGTACGCCACTTTTGGTTTAAGAGCAGAAGAATGGCAGAAATGAGCGTTCCGGCGTGCCCAATACCAATCCACCAAACAAAGTTGATAATCGGAAATGCCCAGCCGACAGGTTGATTAGTTCCGAAAATTCCGATTCCAGCAAAAACCAGATAAGTTATCGTCAACATAAAAACCTGCAACAGGATAAAACCTATGCCGAACCCGACAAACCAGCCGAGCGGCGTTTTCCTTTTCAAAGTTTTATCACTGATTTTGTCGGTTACGGTCGCAAAACTGTGGTCGCCTTTAATCATCGGCGGAAAAAGTTCTCTTTGCACGACTTTTGAGTCTTTTACCTCTTGCATAGTATTAACTTACAGACACTTAATGTGTCGGCTCCGTCGGTTCTCCCGCATTCGTGTTTTTTACTTTATCCAAGTTGCTTACTTTTGTAAGTATCGGCTTGTAGTCCGGCATCTCTTTGTTTTGATTTTTTAGCCCAGCCAGATAAGTCGTTCGCGGCTGCGTATTCAATTCATTGAGCAGAATATAATTTCGGTGGTCTTTCTTTAATTTCGCAACTTGACTGTTTTGGTCGTTCAAATCACCGAAGACAATCGCATCCGCCGGACATACCGTCTGACACGCCGTCTGAACTTCGCCGTCGCGTACTTTTCGACTGTCTTTTTGCGCCTCGATTCTCGCCGATGCAATACGTTGCGTGCAGTATGTGCATTTTTCCATTACACCGCGACTGCGAACCGTAACTTCGGGGTTTCGCATCAATTTATATTGCGGCGTATCCCAATCTTGATAAAGCAGAAAATTAAACCGGCGCACTTTGTACGGACAGTTGTTTGAGCAATACCTGGTTCCAATACAGCGGTTGTAAACCATGTCATTTAATCCTTCCGCACTATGAACCGTAGCATGAACCGGGCAAACCGTTTCGCACGGCGCTTGCTCACACTGCTGACACAAAACCGGTTGAAAACTCAATGTGTCGGGACTATTTAGATCATCTCCCGAATAATATGCGTCAACCCGCATCCAGTGCATTTCGCGGCTTCGCTCCACTTGTTCCTTACCGACTACGGGAATATTATTTTCCGATTGACAGGCGATAACACAAGCGCTGCAGCCGACACAATTATTTAAATCAATCGTCATTCCCCAGCGATGATTTTCGTTATAATGCTGTTGAAATTCTCCGTTCTCATACTTAGACTCGGAATACATCGATTTGTCGTATTCGTTATGCTGGTGGTTTGCCTCCGGGTTTTTCTCAAATTCTTCCAAATCCCAAACACGCAAAATATCGCGCCCTTCCATATTAAAGTGCGTTTGCGTAGAAGCGATGGTCACCTGTGCGCCGCGCTTCGATAAATTGCCCGTGCCGAATGACGGCGCATCGGATTTGCAAACCTCGTAGGCATTGTAGCCCAAACCAGTGCCGATTCGTCCGGCTTTGGTTCGCCCGTATCCGGTAAAAATCGTTATGACATCGTCAGGTTGACCTGGCGTAACCCAGACCGGAACGCCGTTTTGAATTTCTGCTCCGTTGCAGCTGAGCGTAACTACGTCGGAAAAAAGATTTCCACCTTTTGCTTCAATAAAAGATGCGCCTTCGGCGCCTCCGGCTTGCTGTTTTGCGTCTCTATTGACGTTAAGTTCAAGTCGCTCCGCTGTTTTCGGACTTACCAGAGCAATGTTATCCCAAGTCGTCTTGGTAATTGGTTTCGGCAGTTCCTGAAGCCAGCCGTTATTGGAAAAGCGTCCGTCATAAATGCTTGGATCGGGCAGAATAGAAATTTCAAGCGCGCCGTTATTGGGCATTGCCGGCGTATCCTGTGCTAAAAATCCGGCATTTACGGAAACAGATTTTGGCGCCGCCGCCGAGTTCGGAATAAAACCGTCGTGGACAATTTTGCGCCACATATCGTCGAAATTTTTCGACGCGCCTGCGCTCGCATTCGTCACTTGTGCAGTGTTCGTTGTTTGACCACCGCTGCCTGCATTTTGGGCAATATTTGCCGTTTGCGCTGGCTGCAAATTCGCCGTTGATGAATTCGTTGTCGAGGAATTTGAGTTTGTCGAAGACTGCGACGTATTGGACGTTGAAGCGCTTCCGGCAACCGTCATCGAACTTATTGCAGGAACAGTGCCGGACGTATTTACATTTGTATCTGCCGCCATCGCCACGGCTTTCGGCGCGCCGCCGGCAAAACCTTGCTTTTGCCAAAAATTCTTAACAATATCGTAATCTTTTTGGTCGTAATTTTCTCGCGCGAAAACCTGCACGACTTCGTGCATACTTTTTCCTTCGTAAAGCGGTTCAATCAATGGCTGAACAATCGTGACCGTACCGTCGTAGGCGCGTGTGTCGCTCCACATCTCCAAAAAATGCTTGGCGTTAATATGCCAGTGACAAAGCTCTGCGGTTTCATCCGCATACAAACCCGAATGGATACGAAGCGGAATTTTGTTCATTCTGTCGGCATTTAATTTCAAATCAAACGGCGTGTTATAGACCGGATTCGCGTCCAAAACAACAAGCATTTTCACCGCGCCATTGTCGATTTCCTGGACAAGCTGGCGCAAGTTATCAATTTGCAGCGCGTCTGCATTCGGTTGAAAAGGTTCGGTGTAAGTTACTGTCGTTCCGACGTTTCCCAGAGCAGCGTTCATGGCATTAGCGAGTGCGTGAACAACAGGCGGCTGATTTCCGCCCGCGATAACGATTGATTTGCCTCTGTTTGCCTGCAAATCTTTAGCCATCGAATTAATCCACTGCGCGTTTTCCGTATAAGTCGAGGTCGCGCCCGGAACGCCCAACGCAGCCGCAACCGCGCGAGCAATTTCCGGCATCTGGCTTGGCTTGACCGCGAGGCGATGGTCGGCTTTTGCGCCTGTGGTGCTGACGGTTGTTTCAACCATATAAAGCCGGTTTATTTCCTTTTTTTCTTCGGAAAAGGTGCGTGCTTTGGCAAAATCTTTGATGTAGCGAACATTAAAACCCGACAGAAAATTAGCGTCGAGCGACAAAATTCTTGTCGCCTGGTCAAACTTATAAACGATATGCGCCGCAGAGCCGAAAGCCATTTTCGCGCCCGACGCTGCATTATCTTTATTGAGCGGTTCGTATTGATAAAGTTTGGCGTTCGGAAGTTCGGTGAAAATTTGCTTGAATTGAGAAATCAAAGTCGGCGACGTAATGGTTTCGGTCAAGAAACGAATTCCCGCGCCGCCATCCGCGCGGTTTTGGTCAATTGCGCCGCGCACTTGGGTCATAAAATTCTGCCAGGTCGATTGATTTCCCCGAAAGAGAACTTGCTGCGAGCGGTCAGGGTCATACATCTGCAAGAGCGATGCCTGCGCCAGAGTGTCGGTAGCGCCGAGACTTCCCGGATGGTCTGGATTGCCTTCGATTTTCGTCGGGCGCCCTTCGTTCGATTTGGCAAGCAAACCGGTTGCAACTCCGCCGAGCGTCATCGCTGTTGCATAAAATAAAGGCTTGCCCGGAACAAGTTCTTCCGGCTGGCGCACGTAAGGAATAATTTTCTCTGCCGGTTGAATAACGCAGCCCGTAAGTCCGGCGAACGCCAAAGATGCGCCCATCACTTTGATAAAGTTGCGGCGGCTCAAGCCGTCTTCCCATTCTTCGGCTTGCGCGGGATATTCGTGCTTGATGAACTCTTCAAATTCCGGCGCGTCAGCAAACTCTTCGACACTG
Source organism: Acidobacteria bacterium 28-9 (assembly GCA_002050355.1). Taxonomy (GTDB): domain Bacteria; phylum Acidobacteriota; class Blastocatellia; order Pyrinomonadales; family Pyrinomonadaceae. The sequence continues at coordinate 28,618 of MWYY01000039.1, read as the reverse complement.
CGCCAATAGTCTTTTCCGTTCTGCTCCAAAATTCTACTTCGCAACGATGCAAAATTAGTTTTACTGTCCTTAATGGGCATATTTTTTAGAGATGTCAGATGCTAGATGTCAGAGGTCGGTAAAGATAATGTTTTAACCGAGCGACATCTAAATCTAATATCTATTTCTAATCTCTCAAATTTTTAACCACTGACATCCGACATCTAATATCTGGCATCTACCTATGGCACGTCGAACAACTCGTCAACATTTGCGTGCTGCGGATTTTGTAATCAGCTTTTAATTGCTGTCGCTGCTCAACCGTCAAATCATTTCCGTCCCATTCCTGATTATAAATCTCCGACTGGGGACGAATAAAAGCCTCGGGGTTGCGATGGCAAGACAGACACCATTCCATCTGCAAACTACTTTCCTGGTAGACGGCGGGCATATTGTCAATCTGCCCGTGGCAGGTCGAGCAGCCGACGCCTTTGGCAACGTGTATGCTGTGATTAAAATAGGCGTATTCCGGCAAATCGTGAACTCGCTCCCACTCAATCGGCTTGTTATCGCGGAAACTAGCGCGCACAGGTTCCAAATACGGACTGTCCGCCCAAAGCTGATTATGGCAGTTCATACAAGTTTGCGTCGGAGGAATTCCCGCCGAATAAGACGTTTCGACCGAAGTATGACAATAGCGGCAATCAATTCCGTCGTCGCCCGTGTGGTGTTTATGGCTGAACTGCACGGGCTGCTGTTTTTCCAGAAATTGGTTGGTCAAATACGACGAGCGCGCGACCTGCGTATAAACGTAAAAGGCAACGCCGCCAAGAAGAACCGCAATCACAAGGCTCGCTTTTGCTACATTGTTCGCTCCGCGATGAAATAATTGTGCCATTTTATCTCTTAATCGTAATTTACAGTTTGCCCATTCTCAGATTTTTACATCTGAGTTCGAGCAAACGCGAATTTTCTATTTATAACAACCGAGCGGAAAATCTAAATGCTGGAAATCTTAAATTTAGATTTTACCCAATCTTACATAATCCGCAAATCATATAACAAAGATAATTTTTCCGCGTCGCTCGTGCAACTTTTCACTAAATAAGTTTTGCTGATAATCTTGATTAAATTTCCCGATTTTTGAAACAGGCGTTATCGGGCAGAAAGCAGCGCAACGCCAATTGCCGCCGCGTTTTCGCCGAGTTCACCCGCGAAAATCTTTGTGCCTCGAAAAGAAGGCGCGAAAGAAAGTTCCCTGGCTCGTCTAATAACCGCCTCTAAAATCAATTCTCCGGCTTGCATCGTCTCGCCGCCGATGACAATTGTTTCGATATTAAGCAAGTTAATAACTCCGGCAATCGCCGCACCGACGTAAGTTCCGGTTCGCTGCAGCATCATCTTGGCAAAATCGTCTTGATTCCGTGCCGCCTGCGCGACATCAGCCAGAGTTATTTTTTCCTCGCTGAATCTGCTCAAAGAAGAGGTATGATCCTGATGAAAACGATTGCGCGTACGGCGCACAATATTTTCCGCCGAAGCAACGTCTTCGAGTCTCATCGCTTCGGAGTTGATTGCGATATGTCCGAATTCACCCGCAAAACCCGATGCGCCGTGCCATATTTCGCCATCGAAGATGAGCGCGCCACCGACGCCCGCGCCTAAAGTTACATAAAACATATCGCGGCTTCCGACTGCGGCGCCGAGCGAAAATTCTCCGTAAGCAGCGGCGTTCGCATCGTTTTCGATGATTACTTTCAATCCGGTGGAATTTTCCAGTTCGCTTGCAAAATCAAGGTTTTCGTGTTCGGGAATGTTGGTGGAAAAAGCGACGCGCTTTGTTTGCCGGTTTAGCAAACCCGGCACGGCGACACCGATTTTATCAAAACTATCAAACCTATTTTTTGTCTCGTTGATAAAATTAGTTAGTTGGGAAATTGTGTTTTGTCCGCCATCCGCCGCAACTTTAATGTTATCGTTCAAAGTCCCGTTCGCGTCAATACAAACGGCAATAAACATCGTTTTGGAAACTTCGACGCCGACGAATCTAGCAGCTTGATTAACGGTTTCGCTCATTGATTCAAAACCCTTTCTATACTTCCCGGACAGGAAACTTATTTGTGGATTTTAGACATTCGCCCCTTAAACTGTCAAACAAAGGTTTGTAATAAAAAATCGAGCAGGTAAAATCGAAATGGTTTGACTCGAATGCTTTAAGAAAGTTACTCTTTTGTAGTTCTCGTAATTTACTCTCCCGCATCAGTTATGGAACATCTTTCACAGCTAATCGAACAATACGGTATTTACGGTGTTTTCGCGCTCTGCACGGTCGAAGGCGATATGACGCTGCTGCTGTCGGGCGTGATGGCGCACGGCGGTTTTTTCGGCAATTACAGTTTTTTGAAAGTTTTTCTCGCCGGAACACTAGGCGGTTTGGCGGGTGATACGTTTGCTTATTGGATGGGGCGCGTTTTCCGCGAATCAATAAAAGATTATCAATTCTACCGTATGGCACAGCCGCGTATCGAAAAACTAATTGGCAAATTCGGCGGTTTTGCCATTATTATTTCTAAATACATTTACGGTTTGCGTGCCGCAATGTGCATTTTTAACGGCATCGGCAAAATGCCCTTTTGGCGTTTTCTGCTGCTCGACGCGATTAGCTGCTCGATTTGGGTCTTCATCTTGGCAGGCGCGGGATATTTTTTCAGTGGCGCGATAACGAGCATTCTCGGCGATTTCAAGCGCATCGGCATCGCTTTGTTTTTCATCGTGCTGGTCGGCGTTATCGCCTTTTATTTGATTGAGCGTTACTGGCTTTCGGAAAAAGTCGAAGAAGTAAAACCGGAGACGGTTCACAAAATTGAAGAAAAATTTCACCATGTCGAACAAGTCGCGCAAGACAAACTCCAGGACATCGGCGAACGCCTGCATTTAACTAACTCGCCGAATAAGGAAGACGGCGAAGGCAAAAGGCAAAAGGTAAAAGTAAAAAGTAAAAACGAAGAACGGGAAAACTCTGCCGTCAAATAATGCAAATTAAAAAATTGTGAACCGGAAACCTTGAACCTTAAACTTTGAACCTTGAACTAACTTATGATAATCGAATCGAGCGCGCCGACGCGCGTTGACCTTGCAGGCGGAACGATTGATATTCCGCCGCTTTTTTTGTTTCACGAAGGCGCGGCAACCGTAAATTTCGCCGTCGATTTAATGGCGCGCTGCCGAATTGAGACGCGCGACGACGATAAAATCGTGCTTCAATCTATCGACCGCGGCGTCTCGCTCGAAACGTCGCTGGCAAATTTTCACGAACTTGCCCACGAGCCTCGTCTCGAACTACTAGCAAAGCTGGTTTATTTTTTCAAACCCGGAATTGGTTTCACGATGACGACCGACTCGGAAGCTCCGGCGGGCGCGGGACTTGCGGGTTCTTCGACATTAAATATTGCTTGCATCGGCGCACTGAATAGGTTAGTTGGAAATCGTTACACGCCCGAAAAATTTATCCCGATTGCGGCAAATGTCGAATGTCAGGTGATAAAAGTCCCGACTGGTTTTCAGGATTATTACTCAGCGCAGTACGGCGGCGTCGCCTCAATTCATTTTCGTCCCGACGGAATGCGGCGCGAACCACTGGACATTGACACCGAAACCCTTGAAAACAGAATTGTCGTTCTCTACACGGGCGAGCCGCGCAACTCCGGCACAAACAACTGGGAAATCACAAAACGCCACATTGACGGCGACAAGGAAACCTTCGATATTTTTGAAGGCATCCGTGACAGCTCGGTAAGTCTGCGGGCAGCATTGTTAGCAAATGATTGGAACGCGGTCGGCGAAATTATGAAAAACGCGCATCCGCACCGCAAACGACTTTCGCCCAATATAACAACCGCGCAAATGGATTTGCTCATCGAAAAGGCAATGACAAACGGCGCGATTGCCACAAAAGTCTGCGGCGCAGGCGGCGGCGGCTGCATCGCTTTCTTTTGCGAAGAAGGTCGCAAAGCGGACGTGGAAAACGCTTTGGCAGAAGAACCCGAAGCAGAAGTTTTGCAGTGGCATTTATCGAAAGAAGGCTTAACGGTTAAAGAATCTTAAAAACCAATTACAAATTACGAATACGAGCAGGTTTTCTTTAATTCGTAATTCCTAATTTTAAAATTCGTAATTTTATTGCCTTGCAATCGTATTTGTCAGCGAGCGGAAAATATCGCGTCCGTCGTTTGAACCCAAAAGTTCTTCGCAGGCGCGTTCCGGGTGCGGCATCATCCCTAAAACATTTCCCTGTTCGTTACAGATTCCGGCGATGTGCGAGCGCGCACCGTTTGGATTCGATTCGTCAGTGAGTGCGCCATTCTCGTCGCAGTAACGAAAAACGATTCGATTCTCACTTTCGAGTTCCGCAAAAGTCGCGTCGTCGCAGACGTAATTTCCTTCAGCGTGTGCAATCGGAACGGACAAAACTTCGCCGTTTTCAAGTTCGCTCGTGTAAGGCGTCTGATTATTTTCGACCTTGATGTGAACGTGGCGGCAGGCGAAATGTAAGTCTTTATTTCTAATCAACGCGCCGGGCAGAAGTCCGGCTTCGCACAAAATCTGAAAGCCGTTGCAGATGCCGAAAACAAATTTTCCCTGCGCGGCAAAATCTGTAACCGAATTCATCACTGGCGAAAAACTCGCCAATGCTCCGGCGCGCAGATAATCGCCGTAGGAAAAACCGCCCGGAATCAAAATCGCGTCGTAACCATCAAGATTCGTCTCCTTATGCCAGACGAAATCCACGGGCTGACCGATGTGTTTTGAAACAACGTGATAAGCGTCGTGGTCGCAGTTTGAACCGGGGAAAACTATTACTCCAAACTTCATAGGATAATGGTGAATGATAAATGGTGAATGGCGCTTTTCTTACATTCACCATTCACCACTATTTGATGATTTCAACTCTATAATCTTCAATTACCGGATTTGCCAAAACGTCTTTGGCAATTTGTTCAGCGGTTGCTTTGGCTTCGGCTTCCGGCAAATTTTTATCGAGCGCGATTTCAAAATATTTGCCTTGCCGCACGTCCGTAATCTGTCCGAAACCCAAAGACTCGACCGAATGATGAATCGCTTTTCCCTGCGGGTCAAGCACGCTCGGCTTTAAGGTTACATAAACTTTTGCCTTCATTTTCTCTCTCCAAAATTATTATTAAAATTCTTGCGCAAAATCTTGTTTTTCGCAACGCGCCGTGTTAAATTCACGTTCAAACGAGTTTCACCATCCACTTCAATTAAATTTCTATAATCCTAAAAGAAAGGAGATTCTTAAAATTATGCAAAATATGTCTGGCGGAAAAACCGCTCTAGGTTTAGATAATAATGTCGGTTCTATGCTCTGCTATCTAAATATCTGTCTGCCAATTGGATTAATTTACAGCATTATCGTGCTGGTTACGGACAAAACTAATAAATTACCCAGATTTCACGCTTTTCAATCGCTTTTACTAACGGCGGCATTGGTTATCATCGGTATTGCTTTGGGAGTCGTTATGGGTATTTTTTCAGCAGCTACCAATTCTTTTGGACCTTCTTTCGGTTTTAACGGGTTGCTTTCGCTGGTTATTCTAGGATTAAGTATTTTCCTGGCTATGAAAGCCTATCAAGGTGAAATGCTAAAACTTCCAGTTATCGGCGATATGGCTGATAAATGGTCTAACTAATCAAAGTGAAAACCTAAAACGCAAAAGGCAGGAATTTCTTGCCTTTCACTTTTGATTGCCGAAAACTCGCGCAAAAATTTTGTCCACATTTCGCAAATAATGTTTTACGTCGAAAACTCCTTCGATTTCCTCGTTCGACAATTTCGCGCGAACATCTTCGTCTTTCATAATCAAATCTTTGAATTCACCGCCTTTATCCCAAACTCGCATCGCATTTCTCTGCGCCCAAACATAAGCGTCTTCGCGCGAGACGCCTTTTTGCGTCAGAGCTAAAAGCAGTTGTCCACTAAAAACCAAACCGCGCGTGGCGTTTAGATTTTCAATCATTCTTTCGGGATAAACTATTAATGTATCGAGAAGCGACGTTGTTTTTGCCAAAATATAATCGAGCGCCGAGGACGAATCCGGCAAAACAATTCTTTCAGCCGATGAGTGTGAAATATCTCGCTCATGCCAGAGCGCTACGTTTTCAAGTCCGACAATCGAATTAGCGCGAATCGTTCGTGCCATTCCGCAAATTCTTTCCGATAAAATCGGGTTGCGTTTGTGCGGCATAGCACTCGAACCTTTTTGCCCAACTTTAAATTTTTCCTGCGCTTCTCTGACTTCCGTGCGCTGCCAATGCCGAACTTGAAGCGCGAATTTCTCTAATGAAGAAGCGATGATAGCGAGCGTGCAAAGATATTCGGCATATCGGTCGCGCTGAATAATCTGCGTTGAAACGGGCGCGAAACCGATTTCCAATTTCGCGCAGACTCTTTCTTCGACTTCCGGCGCAAGATGAGCAAACGCGCCGACTGCGCCGGAAATTTTACCGACGGAAACTGTCTCTTTTGCCTTCTCCAAACGCGCTCTATTTCTCTGCGTTTCCGAAAACCACAGGGCGAAAGTCATACCGAAACTCGTCGGCTCGGCGTGGATTCCGTGCGTTCTGCCGATTTGCGGCGTGTCTTTGAATTCAAATGCGCGGCGTTTCAGAACTTCTAAAAGCGTATCAACTTTTTTCAGCAAAACTTCACAGGATTCCTTCAAGAGCAGAGCGTTTGCCGTATCAACAACATCCGACGACGTTAAACCGTAATGCACAAAACGCGCCGCCTCGCCGATATTTTCCGCCAGATTCGTAGTAAAAGCGATAACGTCGTGGTCGGTCATCTTCTCGATTTCGCGGATTCGCTCGGGCGTAAATGCCGCTTTCGCTTTGATTTCCTCAACCGCACCTGCGGGAACGGTTCCCATCTCCGCGTGAACTTCGCAGACAGCAATTTCCACGTCTAACCATTTTTGAAACTTGTTCTGCTCAGACCAGAGCGCACCCATTTCGGGCATTGTGTAGCGTTGAATCATAAATTATTGATTGCGGCGGAAGTACAAAAATTTGCGGCAAAATTCGTCGTCACGCACGCGAGCCGACGGGCAAAATCTCATCCGATTTTTCTGCCGCATCATTGTCTTCTGGCAAACTGTCCGGCTTATCGCCCAAAATATCCTGAATGTAAATCGTTTGCACTAAAACCATTACAACCGCCAAAATCGGTGTTGCCAAAACCAAACCGACCGCGCCGACCAGAACGGTTAAAGCGAGTTGCGCGAAAATTGTCAGCACTGGCGGCAATTCGACCGTGCGGCGTTCAATAAGCGGCGTAACCAGATTTGACTCGACAAGCTGCACGACGACGAACAAAATCAAAACATATAAAGCACTCGTCGGACTATCAATAAACGCCAGCAGAATCGCAGGAACGGCGGACAGAATCGGTCCGAAATTCGGCACAAAGGAAAACAATCCGGCAATCAGCCCAAGCGTCAAGGCAAGCGGAACGCCGATAACGGAAAGACCAATCCACGTTAAAACGCCGATAAACAGCATCGAAGCACCTTTGCCGATGAGCCACCAGCTCAAGGTCTCGCCGATTTCATATAAAATCTCGCGCACCCGTTTGCGCCGCTCCTGCGGAAAAAGTTTGGCAAAACCTCTGGTATAAATTTTCGGCTCGCTCGCCAGATAAATTGACAGCAGAAGCATCAGCGCGAGGTTGGTAATCGCTTCGACAGTGCTTGAAAAAAAACTGCCGATGCGCGACCAAACCGAGGAATTACTAAATCTCTCGACGACCTCGCCAGTGCTTGGCATCTGTTCGATAATTAATCTGCCCCAACTGTAATTTGATAAAAACGCGCTGACTTTTTCCGCCGATTGCGGTAATTCCTCACGCAAATTTTTGACTTGTTCGCCGACATTCGGCGCGAGCAGCCACGCGCCCAACGCCAAAACCGTAATTAGCAACGCCGAAACCAGCAAAACCGAATATCCTTCGGATAACCGCAAATAACGCCTGGCGATATTTGCCAAACCGTGCAGAAAAATCGCCAGCAAAATTGCACCAAAAAGTAATAAAATAACGTCTATTACATAAATCGTTCCCAGGATAAGCAAAATTATCAGCGTCACGACGGCGCAGATTATCAGCACACGATACGTAAAATTTTGATGTTCGTTTCCGGTTAAATTCATTTGATTGACTAAATTTACTGGGCGTAATTTCGATTATCGAAAGCGAAAATTTTATCCGACAAAAATCTTTTTTCAGCGATGTTACTAGCCGATTGCGCTTTGCGTTTCAGTTACGAAAGAAACGTTTTCGGCAATTTCGTTTTGTTCGGCTAAAACATTTGCCGACAGCAATATAAATGCAATCCACACTAAATCCGCAAGAAGCAGGTGAATCAGTTGCAGCACAATCGGCGCAAGCATCAACAGCGTCAGCGCGCCGGACGCAAATTGGATCAAAATTAAAATGCTCAAAACATTCGCCCAGCGATTCGTCCAAACACTTCCTCTTGCCTGCGACTTTAACCAGCCGGCTAGAAAAAATAAAAAAACACCGACCGAAATGGACAAAATCGGGTGGCTAACACGAAGGCGCAGCAAAATATGCGAAGTTTCGCCAAAATCTTTTGCCACGCCTTCCGCCAGCGTTGGCGAAGGAAAAAGCATACTGCTCAAAGCCGCAATCGAACCACTCATCCCGACAAGCAGCAATCCGAAAACCGATAAACCGAGAAGAAGCAAAATTTTCGGTTTCGATTTGAAATTAAACGGCTTTCCGCCAACGCCAAACCAAACGGTTAAAGTAAGTACAGCAAGCAGGGAGAAAGTCGTAATCAAATGCGCCGACATCCAGAACGGGCGCGAAGGCGTCCAATTCCCGGCTGTGTTCCCCGTCAAAACAAGTCCCGCGCCGATAAGCGCTTCAACGACTATAAAAAGAAACGACGCAAAAGCCGTTTTTCGCAAACGATGGTTTTTTTCAAACTTGCGAAAAGCCCAAACGAAAAGCAATGCGACTGCCAAAAATGTCAGCCCGGTCGAAAGTCGGTGCGTAAATTCGATAATTGTTTTAAACTGCGGTGCCGTCGGGATGACTTCTCCGCCGCAAGTTAGCCAATGCTGTCCGCAACCGTCGCCTGAAAGCGACGCGCGAAGAAATGCGCCCCAAAGTATAACGACAATGTTTAGAGCCAAAACGAAAAAAGCATATTTGGCAAACTTCGACAATTTTATTTCCTCGTTCATTTTTGTTAAATTCAAAACTTAGAATATCACTAAAAATTGGAAACCAAAAAGACATGGAAAATTAAATTAACTCAATGAAAAATTAACTATTTTTTATTTTTGTTCAAAAATTTTCTATTTAACCGTTCTAGAAAATCTATCTTGTTAATGAAAAAACAACGCATAGACGAACTGCTCGTCGAACTCGGTTTTGCCGAATCAATTACTAAAGCTCAGGCATATGTAATGTCCGGCAAAGTTTTAGCAAACGAGGTGCGCGTTGAAAAACCTTCACAACTTTTTTCACCCGACGATAAAATCAGACTAAAAAACAAGTTCGGTGAAATAAATTACGTCAGTCGCGGCGGCTTAAAACTTGAAAAGGCATTACACGAATTTCATATTCACGCAGGCGAATATGTTTGTTTGGATATTGGTTCCTCAACCGGCGGTTTCACCGATTGTCTTCTACAAAACGGAGCGAAAAAAATCTATGCACTTGATGTGGGAACAAACCAAATAGCTTGGAAGCTGCGAACTGACGCGCGTGTCGAAGTTCGTGAAAACACTAATGCAAGGTATCTGAAGTTTGAAGATTTTAACGAGCAATTTGATTTAATCGTGATGGACGTTTCATTTATTTCGGTCACGAAAATTTTTCCGGCTCTTTTACCGCTATTAAAAGAAAATGGAAAAATTATAACGCTCGTCAAACCTCAGTTTGAAGTTGCAAAAGGAGAAGTCGGACAAGGCGGAATTGTACGCAGCCGTGAGACTCAGGAACGAGTTGTTGCAAAAGTAAATGGCAAAGCACAGGAAATAGGACTATGTATTTTAGATGTAATCGAGTCGCCGATTTTAGGCTCGGAAGGAAACAGAGAGTTTTTGGTTTTATATGAAAAGCAAAGCGAATAATAAATTGTTAGAAAAACAAGAAGAATTTATTGAAAACGTAGATTATTATTTTGAAAACAGTTTGATGGTATTGACCGCTCATTTTTTGCTCAAGCGCGGTTTTTGTTGCCGCAACAATTGTCGAAATTGTCCTTACACAATAGATACAGACAAAAACCTACAACAGAAAAGTTTCTAATTCACGATTACTTTCACTCGTATCTGTCTTAGCAAATACATTAGATTTAACCGTGTGGTTTATTGTTACTAAGGTTTCGGGTGAACAACAAACCTTAACCAAGTTTTTGTATTCAATTTTCATTTTCTCTTGTGAATCGAGCCAAACGAGCGTATCGCGTAAAACCCGGGCGGCAAAATCATTTTCAGGTTCGACGATTTTGTAATACATCCATTTGCCGTCGCGTCTGGTTTCGACAACACCGGCATTACGTAAATATGCTAGATGTCGTGAGATTTTCGGTTGAGCTTCCTTTAAAACTTCAACAAAAAAGCAGACGCAAATTTCTCCATTGCGCATTAGATTCAGCAGTCGAAGCCGGGTTTTATCAGCTAGCGCCATAAAAAAAGTTTCCATTTCGGTTAATTTCTTTTCAGTGTTCATAAAATAAAATTAACACAAAATGATATTTTTGTCTTGACATATTTTTTTGTTCAATATAAATTTGCAATTATATATTCGTTAAAGCGAATATGAAGGAGATAAAAAAATATGAAAAACAATCCAATAGCGCTTAAAGCGCACATTTCATTAAACGTAAAAGACGTTTCAAAAAGCGTTGAGTTTTACAAAAGTTTCTTTGGTATTGAGCCATTGAAAGTCAGGCAAGGTTATGCGAAATTCGATGTTCAAAATCCACCGCTGAATTTAGCATTGAACGAACATTCTTTTGGAGAATGGCGTGGAGCATTGTCGCATTTGGGGATACAAGTCGCTTCAACCGAAGATGTTCTGGAAATAAAAAAACGTCTTCAAGAAGTCGGTTTAAAGACAAACGACGAAATGCAAACTAATTGCTGTTACGCACTGCAAGATAAAACCTGGGCGAGCGACCCGGACGGAAACGAATGGGAAGTTTTCGTGGTTTTAGAAGACAATTTACCTGAAACGAATGAGTGCTGCGTCAGCAATAATTTCGACGTAAACCAATCACAAAATACGAATGATTTTGTAGCTGAATGTTGCAGCTCAGAGGTTACACCGGTTAGCATCAATCGCGTGGCATAAAACTAAAATAATTTTGTTCTCTACCAAAAAAGGCAACAAATTAAATATGAATTTAGGGCGAAAATTGACTGCCGAATTTTTAGGAACGGCGTTTTTATTGGCAGTCGTCGTCGGGTCGGGAATAATGGGCGAAAAACTTGCGGAAGGAAATAACGCCGTCACATTGCTTGCAAATTCAATCGCTACGGGTGCGGGTTTGATTTTTTTAATACTAAGTTTTGGCAGTATTTCAGGCGCGCACTTTAATCCGGTTGTTACTCTAACCGAATTTTTTCGGGGAAATTTTAGTTTGCGAACCGGTCTTTTTTATGTTCTTGTGCAATTTACCGGTGCTTTTTTCGGTGTGGGAATTGCAAATTTGATGTTTGATTTGCCCGTTTATTTTGCCTCGACAAAAATCAGAACCGGAAATTCTCTGTTTTTGAGCGAATTCTTAGCTGCCTTCGGTTTGATTGCGGTTATTCGCACGGGTGTGAAATTTAATCCGAATCTGGTTTTTTTAATGGTTTCAAGTTATATCACAGCAGCCTACTGGTTTACTGCTTCAACGTCTTTTGCCAATCCCGCCGTAACTTTGGCTCGTTCGGCTTCCAACACTTTTGCCGGTATAAATCTATCGAGTGTGCCAATGTTTATTATTGCCCAATTGCTCGGCGCAATTTCGGCGACATTTATTTTTAATTGGCTTTTAGAGGAAAACAAAAATGGGTGAAAAGAAAAAAGTCTTAATTTTATGCACGGGAAATTCGGCGCGAAGCCAAATGGCGGAAGGATTATTAAAACATATTACAAAAGGTGAATATGAAGTTTTTAGCGCCGGAACAAAACCGAGTATCGTGCGTTCCGAAGCGATAAAAGTTTTGGCAGAAATCGACATTGATATTAAGGGAAATCACTCAAAATCAGTTGACGAAATTGGCGGGCAAAAAATGGATTTCGTCTTAACCGTTTGTGATAACGCAAAAGAAAACTGTCCCTTTTTTCCGGCAGACGTTAGACTTGTTCACCATTCGTTTGAAGACCCGGCAAGTGTTGAAGAAGGCAGCGACGAAACAAAAGTCGCCGAATTTCGTCGTGTGCGAGATGAAATTCAAGACTATTTGAAAAATGAATTCGTTCAAATTCTGAGGCAAGAGGAAACCACAAGAAAATTTTGAATAATATAAAACTAAATACCTCCGGCAAAAGAATAAAAATTGAAAGTATCACTAAAAAAGAGGAACAAATTTATGTTCCTCTTTTAATTTTTAGCAAAAAACCGGTTTAGTTTTTTTTTACAATTAATTTACCTTTTTTCGGTAAATGCTTGAACCTGCGGTAAGGGCAAGCCGACGGCGTCGGATTTTATTTCCGGTTCGTCTTCAAACAAATTTTCTTCCGAATCGTTGACAATCATCTTGCCTGATTGTTTCGAGAACAAGAGTTTGTTCTGCTCGGCGTCGAAATCAACTGTTACAAGGTCTCCGGTTTCGACCTGCTGCGTCGCAACCAGATTTGAGAGCGGATAAACCAGAAAGCGTTCGATTGCGCGTTTTAGATGGCGCGCGCCATATTTCAAATCTATGCCTTCACCGAGCAAAAACTCTTTTGCCTCGTCGGTACATTCAAAGATGAATTTCGTTCCGGCAGATTCTGTGATTCGCTCTTGCACGCTACCGAGTTCGATGTCTAAGATTTGGCGCAGGTGATGTTCTTTCAAACTGCGAAAGACGATGACCTTATCGATACGGTTCATAAATTCGGGCGAGAATTTACGTTTCGCGGCTTCGAGCGCAGTGCGATAAATCTTTGTGTCGATTTCGTTATCATCCGGATTTTTTCCGCTTTTTGCCGGAGCAAAACCGATGCCGCCCGAAATCATATCGCTCATTTCGCGCGCGCCGAGATTAGAAGTCATAATAACGACCGTGCGGGAAAAATCGACGCGGCGATTGTCGCCCAAAGTCAGCGTCGCTTTATCCAGAATTCCGAGAAGAAGCTGCCAGAGCGCGTCCGAAGCCTTTTCAATTTCGTCGAAAAGAACGAACGTCAGTTTTGTGTCTTCCGTGTGCGCTTTATCGAGGTTTTCCTGCGTTAGCATCGGCGAAGTTTCACGATGTCCTAAATATCCCGGAGGCGAACCGATAAGTTTGGCGATTTCGTGTGAATGCTGAAATTCGGCGCAGTCAATTTTGACGACAGCGTGCGGCTCGCCAAACAAAACCGCTGCTGCCGCTTCGACGACGCGCGTTTTTCCCGAACCGGTCGGACCGAGAAAAAGCATCGTTCCGACGGGACGCGCCGGATTGTTCATTCCCGCCAGATAAATTTGAAAAAGACCGCTCATTCGGCGTACGGCGCGTTCCTGTCCGACGATAAAACCCAAAAGCTTGTCTTCGAAATCTTTGGCGCGCGGACTTTTTCTGTCCGGGTCGAGCAAAACTAATTTCTCGGTTGTTTCTTTCTTTTTAGCCGTTTCGTTCTTCATTTTCGTTTTTCTTTCTCCTTACCTCTCGAAAACGCTTTTTCCTTTTGGCGTTTTGCTTGAATTGAAGGCGAATTTTCAAAGCCGAATTTTCCGATAATTTTTCGGAAAATTCCAATCTACATTGATGATTTCAAAAGTTTTTTCGTTGGCTGGACTTTGGGATTTGAAAGACTTGGGTCTTTCTCTGGAATGCAAATCGGATTCGCGCGAATCCGAATATGTTTATTGTTTAGCACAAACAAGTTATTTTGTGCAAGATAAATTTTTGCGAAAACGATTTTTTTTGCAGCGATTTCAAGCGGAATAAACCTTACATTTAATTTATTCGACTTTTATCGCCGTAACTTTCCATTTTACATTGGCGCGGTCGTCGTCGCGGCTAAAACCTTCAATTGTCGCCACAACCGGAATCGTCTGATTGGGCAACAGTTTTTCTTCCTGACTCGGAACGACCAGAAGTTTTTTCTCTCTGACGGTTTTACCCAAAAGGTCAACGACGGCGGCTTTTACTTCCAAACCGTTGATGGTTTTCTGACCTTTGTTTCGGATACTGCCGTGAATCGTCATCATAATAGTTCCCATTGCGGTAGGCGACTGCATTATATTGTTCATATCAGTTTGAATGATGATGTCTTTTGTGTATTGGTTAAATTCAGGCGAACCTTCCTGAAATGAATCAGCAAGTAGCTGTTGCTTTTTCTGATCCAACGAAGGACTAAGTGATAAAAGCCAAACCGCGACCGCAACCAGTAAAGTCGCTGCAAGCAGCGCAATCAATAATATTTTATTTATGCCTTTCTTTTTTTCGGTATTCAAAAGTGTATCCATAATTCACCCCAAAAAATTTGACTCGCCTTTTCGCAAAAAGTTTCTTTAGGTTATCATTTTATCGAAGAAACTTAAAAAATAACTGGAAGCGCGAATACCCTTGTTCGCGTTCTGACAAATGCCAAATATAGCCGCTAAAAGTTTTCCCGCCGCAGACGCACCACGCCCGAAGTATGTCGAAGTTGCGCTGCCGCTGCCGCTTCGCCAAACTTTTACATACGTTTTACCCATTGGTTTGCAGGAAAATGTCAAAACGGGAGCGCGTCTTATCGTGCCGTTTGGCAAACGACAATTGACAGGTTATGCGGTTGCGCTTCACGCGGAACTTGACCCGGAACTGGAAATCGAAGCGTCTGCGCTCAAAGAAGCCGTCGAACTGATAGACGCCGAGCCGCTACTGACCGAGGAAATTGTTCGCCTAACGCAGTGGACAGCCGATTATTACACATCTTCGTGGGGCGAAGTTTTGAAGGCTTCGCTTCCCGCCGGAATCAACGCGACTACCGAGCAGATTTATACAATCACGGCGAAAGGACGCGACGAACTGATAAAACTTTCAACGGCAAAGACGGCGAAAGTGCAAATCCTGCAGTCTTTAAATGAAACGGGCGAAACTGCCGCCAGAGAAATCACCAAGAAATTCGGCGCGTCCGCAGCGCAGCGCGGTTTGCGCGAACTGGTCAAGGAAAATTGGGCAAGCACATTTCATAGAACTTTGACGACACAGGTCAAACCGAAACGGCGCAAAGCAGTTCGGCTTTTGCCGCCGGAATTTCATAAGCCGAATCAAAAAAATTTGACCCAAGTGCAGGAAAGAATCGTCGAGTTTTTACTAAAGGAAAACGGCGAAATCGTTTTTACGGATTTGATTGAACGAGCCGACGCGAGCGCCTCTTCTATTCAAACTCTGGCGAAACACGGCTTGGTTGAAATTTTCGTGCAGGAAATTTTCCGCGACCCTTTGCAGGACGCAACATTGCCGGAAATTACTGATTTAGTTTTGACCGAAGAACAAAACACGGTTTTGACTGAAATTGAAAAGGCACTCGAAGTCGAAAGGTATAAGGCGTTTCTTCTTCACGGAGTTACGGGAAGCGGTAAGACCGAAATTTATATTCGCGCAATGAAATCCACGCTCGAACGAGGCAAATCGGCTTTGATGCTTGTGCCGGAAATCGCGCTGACGCCGGTTTTTTCGAGAAGACTGCGCGCTGTTTTCGGCAATGAAGTGGCAATTCTGCACTCAAACCTTTCGACCGGCGAGCGCTTTGACGAATGGCGGCGGCTGAAAAGCGGCACGGCGCGAATCGTTATCGGAACGCGCTCGGCGGTTTTCGCGCCGCTCGGAAACGTCGGTTTGATAATCGTTGACGAAGAACACGACGGCTCTTATCGCCAGCACGAATCGCCGTTTTATCACGGACGCGACGTGGCGATTGTCCGCGCAAATTTTGCAAATGCAGTAGTCGTTCTCGGCTCGGCGACGCCCGCGCTCGAAACTTTTCACAATTCGCACGTCGGGAAATATGGATATTTAAGTTTGCCGAACCGCATCGGAAATCGACCGATGGCGCGCGCCGAACTCGTTGATATGCGCGAAGTTTTCAAAACAGACGGCAAAAATACGATTTTTTCGCCGCAGCTTCTAGAAGCCATCGAAGAGACACACGCCCGACGCGAGCAATCAATAATTCTCTTAAACCGTCGCGGATTTTCGAGCTTCGTTTTGTGCCGGACGTGCGGCGAAGCGATTCGGTGCAATAACTGCGATATTACTTTGACGTATCACAAACGCGAAGCAAAACTCGTCTGTCATTACTGCAATCACCGCGAGCGTGCGCCGCATAAGTGTCCGGCTTGCGCGAGTAAATTTATTTATTTCGTCGGCGAAGGCACCGAACAAATCGAAGATATTCTGGTGAGAAAATTTTCAAACTTAAAAATCGCGCGGATTGACCGCGACACGACTTCGCGCCGCAAATCGTTTGAAGAAACTTTAATGCAGTTCAGCCGCGGCGAGATTGACATGCTTGTCGGAACGCAAATGCTGGCGAAAGGACACGATTTTCCGAACGTAACGCTTGTCGGCGTAATTACGGTTGACGCGGGTCTTGCAATGCCGGATTTTCGCGCTGCCGAGAGAACTTTTCAGCTTTTGACGCAAGTTGCCGGACGCGCCGGACGCGGGACTTTGCAGGGTCGCGTTTTGATTCAAACTTATCATCCCGAACATTACGCTCTGCGCCACGCTCAAACACAAAACTACGAAAATTTCTACGCCGAAGAAATCAATTTTCGCCGGAATTTAAATTATCCTCCGTTTGTCGCGCTGGCTTCGATTTTAGTAAAACATTCAAATTATAATTACGCCTTCGACAACGCCGAAATTCTACGCCAGTGTCTGCAAAAAGCCGACGGCGAACGAGCGTGCCACATTCTCGGCGTTGCGCCCGCGCCGCTTGCGCGTCTGAAAGGCGAACATCGTCTGCAAATTTTAATAAAAGCGCGAAACCGCACAAAACTGCGCGAAACCCTTGATTTTGCGCTTGCCGACGCGCAGGAAAAGTTTTGCGATTTGCGGATTGTAAATGTGGAAATTGATCCAGTGAATTTGATGTAAATTGCTAGAAGCCGTTCTATTCTTTTTAATTTCTTCGATTCATTTTTTTCGCTTTTTAGAAACGTTTTCAAACTGAACTTCGTTGTAAATATCCGTCAGAGAAACCGTACAATTGATTGAATCTAAAATCAGATTCGGTGAATTTCCATTCACCAGTCGCAATTTCCAATCTTCCGCGTCAATCCGCGAAAAATGCTCGATTCGCATCGTGTCCTGCTCAACTAAAACATAATCGCTCAAACTTTCCAGTGATAGATACGATTCTAGTTTTTCGTTACGGTCTTTTAATTTTGTGGATTTTGAAAGAACTTCGATAATCACCGCCGGATTAAGCAGCCCATCTTTTTTGCCGTCTTCAAATTTTCTTTCGCCGCAAGTTACGACAATATCCGGGTAATAATAATTACTCTTTTTAACATTAGCAGCTTTGACGCGCATATCACTGGCGAAAGCGCGGCATTTTGTATTTTTTAACTGCACAAAAAGTTCTCCGAAAACATTGCTGGCAATGACGTTATGCGTTTCGCTCGCGCCTGCCATCGCCACAATTTCGCCGTCTATAAACTCGTGCTTTTCACGTGCTTCACGCTCGAAAGCGAGATAATCCTCTGTTGAAATGTATTTGTCTCTGGCAAATGCTAAATTGCTTCGGCTCATAATTTCCTCATAAAAGACTCGATTGCGTAGCCGGATTTTTGCTTTTAAGCTCCGGCTTGTCTGCCGGCATTCTCGAAGTTAATCTGCGCGTAGATTTCTGAAAGCGAAACTTTACAATTGACCGATTCGAGCGAGATTATTTCCTCGCGGTCATTGTAGATGCGGTAAATCCATTGTTTGGCGTTTTGTTTGGCGTAATGTTCGACGCGCATTTCGTCTTCTTTGACTAGCAGATATTCGCGGATGCTGTCCATTGCCAGATAGGATTCGAGCTTTTCGGTTTTGTCGAGCGAGTTTGTGTTTTTTGAATAAATTTCCAGGACAATCGTCGGATTCTGTAAAACGTCGAACTGATTATCAGTAAAGCTCGGTTTGCTGCTGACAACGATGACATCGGGATAAGTAAATCGAGTCGGACTCATTTGCACGAGCATATTGCCCGCGTAAATTTCGTTTTTTTGCCCGTGAATACGATTGCCGATTGCAATTGTCGCGTTGCTTCCGATTAAGCTGCGCGTTCGATTTGAACTGGCAAGCGACAAAACCTTGCCGCCGATGTATTCGTCATTGCTGGCAATGACGTTATGCGTTTCGCTCGCGCCTGCCATCGCCACAATTTCGCCGTCTATAAACTCGTGCTTTTCACGTGCTTCACGCTCGAAAGCGAGATAATCCTCTGTTGAAATGTATTTGTCTCTGGCAAATGCTAAATTGCTTCGGCTCATAATTTCCTCATAAAAGACTCGATTGCGTAGCCGGATTTTTGCTTTTAAGCTCCGGCTTGTCTGCCGGCATTCTCGAAGTTAATCTGCGCGTAGATTTCTGAAAGCGAAACTTTACAATTGACCGATTCGAGCGAGATTATTTCCTCGCGGTCATTGTAGATGCGGTAAATCCATTGTTTGGCGTTTTGTTTGGCGTAATGTTCGACGCGCATTTCGTCTTCTTTGACTAGCAGATATTCGCGGATGCTGTCCATTGCCAGATAGGATTCGAGCTTTTCGGTTTTGTCGAGCGAGTTTGTGTTTTTTGAATAAATTTCCAGGACAATCGTCGGATTCTGTAAAACGTCGAACTGATTATCAGTAAAGCTCGGTTTGCTGCTGACAACGATGACATCGGGATAAGTAAATCGAGTCGGACTCATTTGCACGAGCATATTGCCCGCGTAAATTTCGTTTTTTTGCCCGTGAATACGATTGCCGATTGCAATTGTCGCGTTGCTTCCGATTAAGCTGCGCGTTCGATTTGAACTGGCAAGCGACAAAACCTTGCCGCCGATGTATTCGTGTTTGGCTGAACTTTTGCGTTCCATATTTAAATATTCTTCCGAAGTGTAATTTTTCTCGGCTTGCGGCGTTGCTTTTTCACTCATAATAATTCCTTTTTATTATTTTTTAGTCCGGGTTGGATTTTTCCAATTAAAAAATTCATTATCTAGGTTGACATAAATTTTCCCTATTTTAAAGCAGCTTGTTTTTAAACTTAAATATTATTTCTATCAATCGTATGAAACTAAAAATTTTAGCCGAAAAAACATTTGCCATTGTGGAACAAGGAAATGCTGACCTGGAAATAGCGGGCGCGGCTGGATTGGACATTGCCGAAAGCGGACAGGTCACGTTTTTGGCAAACCCGAAATACACGCCGCAGACGAAGCAAACAAAAGCAAGCGCGATTTTTTTGGGCGAAAAGGAAAAAATCGAACGCACAGATATTGCCGTTCTGCGCACGAAAGACCCGTATTTGGCTTACACACGCGCTTTACGTTTATTTTTACCCGACACGGAAGCTGTAAAAATTATTGACCCAACCGCTTCAATTGACGAAACCGCCCAAATCGCAGAAGACATTTCAATCGGAGCTTTTGTTTCGATTGGAAAAAATTGCGTCATCGAAAGCGGCGTGAAAATTTTCCCGAACGTTACGATTTATGACAATGTAAAGATTGGCACATACTCGACAATTCATTCGGGCGTCGCCGTTCGTGAAAACTGCGAAATCGGCGCAAACTGCATCGTTCACAATAATTGCGTCATCGGTTCGGACGGCTTCGGCTACGCAAAAACAGAAGAAAAACACTGGTTGAAAATTCCGCAAACCGGACGAGTCGTTGTCGAAGACGATGTAGAAATTGGCGCCGGAACTTGTATTGACTGCGCTTCGGTTGGTGAAACCCGCATCAAAAGCGGCGCGAAAATTGATAATCTCGTCCAAATCGGACATTCCTGCACCATAGAAGAAGACGCTTTGATTTGCGCTCAAACTGGACTTGCGGGCAGTTCCGTCATCGGCAAGCGCGTAATTTTAGCCGGACAAGTCGGCATCGCCGGACATTTGCGAATTGGCGACGACGTGGTAATTACGGCGAAATCGGCAACCAGCCACGATGTCGAACCGGGCAAAATCTTATCGGGAATTCCGGCGTTTGAAAACCGTGATTGGCTGCGCTCAATCTCGGCATTTCGGCGTTTGGGCGAAATGGCGCGGACAATTCGGGAATTGGAAAAACGAATTGCAAAAATGGTAAAAGACGAGTCAACTTAATTGTTTCTCAATTTGCGTTTAGTAAAAGTAAGCAGCGATTTCAAATCGCCTGTAAAAGAAAAGACAAAAGCCGTTTTGACTGTCAAAAAATTCTACAAAGTTATCGAGGGGATTTGCGGTATATCTGGATTGTTTTCTTTTTACCTCAATTCCTTTATGTGAATTTGAATATTTCTCATAGACAGCAGATTTTACTCAAGTCTTATCCGATACCGCTTGAATACTATTTGTGTCAAATCCCCGCGTAAAGCAAAAGCTTTTCTCTTCTTAACTGCCTTAGTTAAAATTTGTCGGACACCATGTCCTGCAAGAACAAACCTATTTTTGCAAATAATATGCCAACATAGAAAAATAATTTACTTCAATACAAAGCCCCGTTTCTTGAGAAAAGCTAAAATGGAGCGGGCATTTTGTTCAGGAGAAGCGAAATCGGTTTCTATTACAATCTCAGGGTTTTGCGGCGATTCATAAGGATCGTTAATGCCGGTTAGGTTTTTAATCTCGCCGCGGCGCGCTTTTTCATAAATACCCTTTGCATCTCGTTGCTCACACACTTCTAAAGGCGTATCTACAAAGACTTCGATGAAACAGTCCGCTCCAACCATATTGCGAACCTCATTGCGCATAGCTCGGTAAGGGCTTACGGCTGCACACACTGCTACACCACCGTGATGTGCTATTTCCGCAGCCACAAATCCTATACGTCTAACATTAATGTCTCGATCTATTTTAGTGAAGCCTAGACCGGCAGAAAGATAGTTACGCACGACATCTCCATCCAATAATGTAACTCGCCGTCCGTGCGCCAGTAATGTTTCTGTCAGTATCTCGGCTGTTGTTGATTTACCTGAGCCACTTAATCCCGTAAACCAAACACAGACGCCCTGTTGGTGTCGCGGCGGGTGTGACCGGGCAAGAATTGTTGCAGCCTCATAACGCATAAACCAATCGGGCAGCCTTCGACCTTTATTTAAATATTCCTCACGCAATTCCGTTCCTGAAATCGAACGGGTAACAGCGTCAGCAGGCGCCTGGTCTACTTCGACATAACTATCTTGCTCAGGTAAATAAATTAACTCACGAAAAGGAATTACTTCGACAGCCAGTTCCTCACTAAACTGTCGCGCTAAGTCTTGCGCTGCGTATGGCTGATAAAAAGGCTGCCCTTTAGAATCTTTACCGGGGCTGGCGTGGTCGCGCCCGACAATTAAGTGGGTTGCGCCGTAATTGCGACGTATCAGAGCGTGCCATAAAGCCTCTCTCGGACCTGCCATACGCATTGCCAGCGGAATTAAGGATAGAAGAAGACGTTCTCGGTCATAGTAACGTTCGGCTAAAATTTTGTATGTGCGGACGCGGCTGTAATGATCAATATCTCCCGGTTTTGTCATACCGACAACCGGATGCAGTAACAACACCGCGTCTTTGTCTTCAATAGCCTTTTTTGTTAATTCTTCATGAGCGCGGTGGAGAGGATTGCGCGTCTGGAATGCAACAACATTTTCCCGACCCAATTTCTTGAGTCGGGCGCGTGTCTGTGTCGGCGTTAATCTCAAATCGGAAAAATCGAAATGGCGAGGCAGTTGTAATACTTTCAAACGACCGGAAATATTAAATTTGCCCCAACTATGCATTTCCGCTATTAACGGATGTCGCAAATCCAGAGTATCGAAAACCTTCCGGGCTGCCTCATCTAACTCCCACTCGTATATTTCTTCGACAGTCAGTATTGCAAGCAGTTCGTTTTTTGTATTACGAAGGGCTATATCCTGACCTAATTTTGGACATATTTTTTTTTCAACGGGCAAGGTAATCGGGATTGGGAAGATATAGCCGTTTGTTAAGCGCATCTCATCTAATACGCAGTCGTAATCTGCTTTGCCCATGAATTGGTCGAGAGGCGAGAATGCTCCGGTAGCAAGCAGTTCCAAATCACATTCGATACGTTCTGAAATTTGTATGGAAGCAAGCGTGTTTGCATACCGCTTGGATTCAATTATCTCTTCGGGCGGAATCATTAGATCAACTAGAATACCGCCATACGGAGATTGTATAATTCTATTGTTTGTCGCCAAATGTTTTTCAATTACTTCCATATTAAAATTCAAGATAGATATAAGCCTTGATTTCTATCAAACTATATCTATCTTGAATTACAAACTGCGCTTGTTCTGTCTGAAGCGCGCTACCGATAGCTCTGATAACCTATCCCGTAGCAAAAAATGAAACAAGCAATGAAATTCGTTTCATATTTTAAACCATTATTGATTTGTTGTTCGTGTTTATTTCTTCTCCATTTGATTAAGGCAAATAAGCAGACGGAACGGGTTTATCGCTCGCCAAACCAAATGGTATAGCCGCAAACCCGTTTGTGCTTTGCAGCAGATACCAAATCCCTTCCCGATACACGGCTAAATCGGCTTTACCATCGCCGTCATAGTCGGCTGGCGCAGGCACATCCGCTGCTAAACCAAACTGAAACGCCGCAAAACCCGATTGCGAACGAAGCTGATACCAAATACCGTCTCGATATACGGCAATATCCGTTACGCCGTCATTGTCGTAATCTGCCGGAACAAGTTTGTCGGTTGGCAAACCAAACTGAATTGCAGTAAAGCCTCGCTGACTTCTGGACAAACGCCAAACACCGTCACGATAGACGGCAAAATCCGCAAGTTTGTCGCCATCGTAATCTCCGACGACGGGTTTATCGGTTGCATTGCCGAACTGCACGGCTCGAGATTGACTGTTCGCCAGATTCAGCGTGTACCAATTGCCGCCGCGATAAACGGCAAGTTCGGCGCGTCCGTCGCCCGTAAAGTCAGCGGGAACGGGAATGTCGTTCGCCAAGCCGAATTGAACAGCGTTGAAACTGCCGTTTGAGCTGTTGAGCCAATACCAAACACCGTCACGATAAACGGCGATGTCGGTTTTGCCGTCGCCGTCAAAATCGGCAGGCGTGATTTTATCGGTTGAAAGACCGAACTGCGTCGCGGAAAAACCCTGCGTCGAGCGATTCAGATACCAAACTCTGTCGGACGGGCGAAAGACGGAAATATCCGCTTTGGAATCTCCGTCAAAGTCAAACTTCGTTCTCGGCGGCGGCGGCGGCGAGAGAGCAATGCTTACGTCCTGCATTCGGAGCCTATAGGGACCGGAGTCGTTAGCTCCGCTGACAGGCGAGTCAACGAACAGGTAAAGAGGAACATTCAATGGAAGATGATTAATCAGTTGACTGTTAAGAAATGCGGCGGCGCCGGGAAAAGGGGCATACGAAATACTCAGCAAGTTGGATGCAAAATTATTCGTTCCGGCAGGACATCTTTCATCGAATCTGCTGTCCAAAATATAAATCATCGGTCTGTAAGTGGCGGAGGTTGCGGAGACCTGTATCTCTGGATTTGAACCACGACCTGTTAGTGTAAACGAGTAAATTTGGTCGGGACCGTCGGCACTAGTAGAGTAAGAGTAATAATAATAATAGCTGATAAGGCGATCAACCGTATTATTTGCGCCCGTCGTGTTGCCGGTGTCAGTATAAGGCGCGGCGGCAGTGTAAGTTCCTGCCGGGATAGGGTTGCCGGGACAGTTATCGCCGCCGGCAAGCACGGACGTTATATCGAAGTTACCCTTTTGATGAGGTAAGAGAAAGTTGCTCCGGCGACGCAGAAATTCCGGTTTGCCGCTTCTTTTATTGACCCTCTCAAGAAGCCGCGTGGTCTGCCCGGCGACGCTCACTTCCGGTTTTTTCGCTTCGTCAGCCTGCGCCTCTTGCGCGAACGAGGTCAGAATCGCAGGAAATGCCGCAAAGATTGAGTAATAACCCAATTTCTGTCGGAACTGTTTTAGGAATGCGGTTAAGATTTCTCGATTTGACAATGAATCACCGTTTCCAAGAATATTCAGATGCTTTGTGTTTGTTATTTCAGTTTTCATTTTTTTTCTCCTTAAATTAAATTACAATCCTAACCGGCTAAAGTCCGTTGCCGGATAATATCTGGCGAGGCGACGGATGCGCTCCTTTTGTCGAACACTAAGACCCGATTCGCCGCGTCCGGCGACTCCTTTGTTAAAGCGCGTCTTTCGTGCTTCCGATTCAGTTTCCTTGATCTTTTGCTCGACGCCTCGCCGCGCGGCGCCGAGACCGTAAAACCTGAGAACATTTTGAATAGCAGAGGGTTTGTCAGCGATTAAGTCTTCGTAGCTGAGCCAAAAAATCTCAAGGCTCTTTTGCTTTTCGACAAGACTCCACGATGCCGCAAATTGGAAATACCAGGGAATCACATTGTCTATCAGCAGATCAATTTTCGTTTCTTCATCCAGAGATTGATAATCGGCTCGGAAAAATGAATTGTAAGACGCGCCTTTGTTATAAAAATCAAGCAGACTCATTACCGAGTCGAAAATATTGCGAACGAGCACAACCGGCTTGATATTGAATGCTTGCATCATCTGGACATTCGCGTCCGAAGCCCGACAATGCTGCTGGGTTACCGTATCGAGATGGGCGGCTTCACGAAGCGTCGGCAGATAAAGCTCGTGTTCGCTTTGTCCCGCCGCATAAACCATAAAAACATCTCTATAACCCGTCAAACTCACGAGCAGATTTTTCAGAAAGGTTGACGCGCTTTTCGGCACACAGGCGATAAATATATGCGTGCCAAGTTGTTCCTCTGTTATGTCGGTCGTAAAGTCGGCGAGTTCGGCACGCTGACCGGACGCTGCTAGCGAGTTAGTCAAATTGACGTAAGAACTCGGACGCGAATAAATCGCTATCGCTTTTCGGCAGCACAAAACACTCGCCTCATAATGTTTATATTTGAAGAATACAAGTCCGAGGTCTTGAAATGCGCCTGCGAACCTCTTTCGAAAATCGCTGTCTTCAGCCATTTCTCCGCGAATCTCAAGGTTCAGCGCGGATTGTAAAAAATCGTTCGCTGAGACGGCGTCACCGGTTTTAAACAATTGTTCAATCAGCAGTTTGTAACTTAAAAGCAGGTTATGAACGAGATGGTCATAGAACGGCTGCCGAACCGTCAACTTCTGAAGAGCGCTTTGAAACAGCGTAACTGCCAGGCTTCACGAAGCGTCGGCAGATAAAGCTCGTGTTCGCTTTGTCCCGCCGCATAAACCATAAAAACATCTCTATAACCCGTCAAACTCACGAGCAGATTTTTCAGAAAGGTTGACGCGCTTTTCGGCACACAGGCGATAAATATATGCGTGCCAAGTTGTTCCTCTGTTATGTCGGTCGTAAAGTCGGCGAGTTCGGCACGCTGACCGGACGCTGCTAGCGAGTTAGTCAAATTGACGTAAGAACTCGGACGCGAATAAATCGCTATCGCTTTTCGGCAGCACAAAACACTCGCCTCATAATGTTTATATTTGAAGAATACAAGTCCGAGGTCTTGAAATGCGCCTGCGAACCTCTTTCGAAAATCGCTGTCTTCAGCCATTTCTCCGCGAATCTCAAGGTTCAGCGCGGATTGTAAAAAATCGTTCGCTGAGACGGCGTCACCGGTTTTAAACAATTGTTCAATCAGCAGTTTGTAACTTAAAAGCAGGTTATGAACGAGATGGTCATAGAACGGCTGCCGAACCGTCAACTTCTGAAGAGCGCTTTGAAACAGCGTAACTGCCAGGTCGGCGCTTTCACGTTTTAATGCCTTAACGCCAAGATCAACCTCCTGCTGCACAATGCTGTAAAGGTTTAAGTTGGATTTGTCGTCTGCCAAGCCGATTGAATAGTTAAGTCGTTTCATCTCTTTAATTTCTCCTTTTGATTACGGCAAATAAGCCGCCGGAGCAGGACGGTCTCCGTTTGTTCCGAACTGCACGGTTGAAAATCCGGCAGTGCTTTGCCGCAAATACCAATAGTCGTTTTCAGGACGGAAAACCGCTTCGTCCGTTCGTCCGTCACCGTCATAATCCGCCGGTACGGGAATGTCGCCCATTGTGCCAAACTGGACGGCGAAAAATTGATTGTTTGAACTGTTGAGTCTGTACCAGACACCATCTGAAGGGCGATAAACCGCGATGTCGCGTCGCCCGTCCCCGTCAAAATCTCCAGCCGCCGGCACGTCACCTAATGCGCCGAACTGAGTAGCAGAAAAGCCCGTTTGCGAACGATTCAAATACCACACGCCGTCTGACGGGCGAAACACAACCTGGTCGGCTCGCCCGTCGCCGTCGAAATCACCCGGCACTGGAACGTCGCCTTGCGTACCGAACTGCACGGCACTAAAACCTGCGGTCGAGCCGAGCATAAACCAAGTGCCTGAAGACGGACGGAATACGGCGATGTCATCCTTCCCGTCGTTATCGTAATCAGCCGCGACCGGAATATCGCCGGTTGTACCGAATTGCGCGGCGGAAAAACCCGCTTGCGATTGCAGGAGATACCAAGTACTGTTTGATGGACGAAAAACGGCGAGGTCTGTTTTGCCATCGCCGTCAAAGTCCGCGGCAGCGGGTTTGTCTTCCGCCGAGCCGAATTGCGTGGCGGAAAATCCGGCTTGCGATTGAAGGAGATACCAAACTCCGTCAGACGGGCGAAAGACGGATACGTCCGCTTTGCCGTCGCCGTCAAAGTCGAATGGTGTGCGCCGGGCAACAACCGAATCGCCGAGATAGCGGACGATTGCAATATCGCCATTGCCGTTGGGTGTTTTAGTCCAGCCGAAAGCGAGAATTTTGCCGTCCGACTGCACCGCGCCACCAGCAGCCCCGCTGTTTGAGTTGATTGGCGTAATCACTCTGCCGTTAGTGCCGAAACTCGTGTCCGGCGTGCCGTTCGGATTCAGACGCGCAACTGCAAACCTGCTGTTAAAGGTGAAGTCGGTGCGCGCAGAGCCGAAAGCAACGAGTTTGCCGTCCGATTGCAGGGCAATACCGCGGCTGACATCAAAATTGCCTTCCGTTGTAAAAATTCCGTTTTGGGCAAAGCTCGTATCTACCGAACCGTTCGCATTGTAACGGACAATCACCGACACAGGCAGATTTGCGAATCCCCTTCCAACGACAACAATTCTGCCGTCCGGCTGTAAGACGGCATCATTTAAAATAGCGCTGCCGTTTGGCAACGTGTGAACAACTTTGCCGCCCACGCCAAAACCGGAATCGAGCGAGCCGTTCGCGTTGTAGCGGGCGAGCGCGAAACTGTAAGTTTCATTTACGCTACTAATATTTAAACCGGCGGCAACGATTTTTCCGTCAGGCTGAAGCATAACCGCATTGGCTCCGTCAATATTGGTACTAAAGCGGGTGTGGACTTTCCCGCCCCTGCCGAAACTCGTATCGAGCGAGCCGTTCGTGTTATAACGAATTACGGCGAAACCTGTACCCAGTCCGTCGAAAGAACCAAATCCGACAACGACGATTTTGCCGTCCGCCTGCACCGCGACTTCATTCGCATAGCCTTCGGGCGTAACAACTCTGCCGCCCGTTCCGAACGAAGCGTCGAGCGTGCCGTCCGAATTGTACCGATTAATGGCAAAATTAATGGCAAAACCAATATTCGAATGTCCGACGGGGACGATTTTGCCGTCCGGCTGCAAAGCAATGTCTTCGCTGACAATTTCACCGCCGGGAGTGATGGGAGCGACGATTTTACCGTTTGTCCCGAACGAAGCGTCGAGCGTTCCGTTCGGATGGTAGCGAGCGAGGAAAAATGAAACGGTGAAAGGGTTGCCGTCAAAGTCTTCTTCACCCTTAATCCTACCGCCCACGACGATTTTGCCGTCGGGCTGCACCTGCATTGAAGTGGTTTCTGCATAATAAGGCGCGTTAATGATTGGCGTAACGACAATGCCGCCGTTGCCAAAACTCAAATCGAGGTCGCCCGGCGCGGCTGAAACCGAAGCGGATAACGCTAGAAATAATCCGATTACCAAAATAATTGATTTGTAATTTGCGTTCATTTTCTTTCTCCTTTTTGATTACGGCTGTAGATAAGCCGCCGGAACGGGCTTGTCGGTTGCCAAGCCGAACTGCACCGCAGAAAATCCGTTTGTGCTTTGCTGCAGATACCAGGTTCCGTCACGATAAACCGCCGCATCCGCTCGTCCGTCGCCGTCATAATCGGCGGGCGCGGGAACGTCCGAAGCGAAGCCGAACT
>MWYY01000054.1 GCA_002050355.1 Acidobacteria bacterium 28-9 | reverse complement strand
TGTCTGCTTGTTTGTGCCATTCTTCTTGATGTTCAGGCTTGAACAAGCGGGACAAGTTATTGATTCAAATTGCACACTTGAATTTTAGCTTGTCCTTTCTTTCAAACATCTTTTCTGTTACACGACCAAAAGTTCCGATAATACCGCGTTTTAAAAGAGCGTGAACGCTTTCGGCGGTGTTGACCTGAGCATTGCCGCGAACATATTCACCCCGTCGGTGATTAACGGCGTGATGCGTGGCAAACTAGTTTTGCGCGAAAGAGTAAGACGGGCTTTCGTCAGTATTGATACAAGCATCAGACTCGACACATTCAATTAAAGTCTTACCCGTTTGTTTTCTTGAGTTTAGCTAACTTTCTCTCACTTTCGTTTATACTGCATTTTATCACTTTTCAGTTTATAATAGTTCTATTGAGTTTTACTACTTTCGGCACACTTGGCACACATTTGGCACACAAAAAATATGCTTTGTTACAAATCAAGCGGGCTTTTAACATTTGTTCCTTTTAGACATAAAGCGGCAAATTGTACCTATTTCGGATTTAGACCGCAACTTTGCGGCATAATAACTAGTTCGACAGCTTCTCCTGATGCGATGGTTGAGCCAAAGGAAAAGCATGAATGCAAAAAACATTCACATTCACAAAAGTTTTGTCACTTCACGGCTGAAATGGTTAAACCGCCGAGTGTGCCGGAAAATACAATTAAACTATTCAATAAGGAGAATGAAATATGAATTTATCTATTCTTACTCGCGCTTTACAATTTGAAGGCAGAACAATCGCCAGTTTTGTTCTGATAATCGCTGTTTTTTTGATTTCTCTACAACCGGCTACGGCGCAAACAAAATCTTCAGAAAATGTAAATCCGTCTTTTACTCCGATAGTCGAAATTCAAAAAGAAGATTATGCAAAGGCTCGGCAGAAATTCCGTACTAAACTCGTGCAGCAAAATCCTTCTCCACAAACCGAACGAATGCCGGACGCGCCGACGGGAGTAATGATGGTTGAATTTCCATCCGGTAACTTGCGTCTCAAGGCTTGGATAAATCGTCCTGACAAAACGGAGAAGAATAAAATTCCAGCTGTCGTTTTTCTGCACGGCGGCTTTGGTTTTGGAAAAGAAGATTGGGAAATGACCGAACCTTTCCGCAATGCCGGTTTTATCGTTCTCGTTCCAATACTGCGCGGAGAAAACGGGCAAGCCGGAAATTTCACGCTTTTTTATGATGAAGTCGAAGATGTGCTGGCAGCAGCCGATTATCTGAGCAAGCAAACTTTTGTGGACGCGAAAAATATTTTTGTGGCAGGTCACAGCGTCGGCGGAACTTTAACAATGCTCGCCGCGCAAGCGTCAAACAAATTTCGCGCCGCCGCTTCATTTTCCGGCTCGCCCGACCAGATTTTGTTCGTCAGCGAGGGTTTTCCGAAGGATAAAGTTCCCTTTGACCAGAGTAATCCGCGAGAATTTCAAATGCGTTCGCCGTTAGCTTATGCAGCAAGTTTTAAGTGTCCGACCCGGATTTATTACGGCAGTCAGGAATCTCATTTTAGTTTAACCAGCCAGCGCACTGCTGAAGTCGGCAGCAAAGCGAATTTGAACGTCGCGGCAATTGAAACCAAAGGCAATCATTCTACACATGTTCCATCGTCAATAAAACAAAGTATTTCTTTTTTTGAAAAAAATGTCGACACTAAATCCGCGCAGGTATTAAAGCGGAGAGTTGTTCCCGAACCGCAGCCAAGCCTCGTTGGAAACACGACTTTCAAATTGAAGGGGTTTGAAAATGCTGAAACAGTTACTCTGGCTGGAACTTTTAATGATTGGAATCCTCGAAAGCTGCTTTTCGGCAAGGAAAACGGGCAATGGGTTTGTCGCATAAATCTTGCGCCCGGTAAATATTTTTATAAAATTGTGGTTGACGGCGAATGGGTTCTTGACCCCAAAAATTCAACCAGCGAAGACGACGGCAACGGCAATAAAAATTCTGTTTTAATCGTTAAGCCGTGATTTTAGAAGTTTTCCAATCTATTGGAAATTTGCATTGGGTAAATTTAAAAGCAGTTTGTGTTAAGTAAAACGCCGCCGAACAATTCAATGGACGTGAGGGCGAAACAGCGACTTTGTTATCAACGGGCTTTGTTACCCTTAGCTTGTCCGTAGCGGTTTCGCCCCACGTCATCTCAATCGTTATGTCGCTTCTCTTGTAAAATGTCGGTAAGATATACAATGATGAAAACATTCACGATTAAATTTTTAATCTTTCTGTTGGCATTTACATTTTTGCTTCCTTGCTTGCAAAATCCATTGACGGAACTTAAGGCACAGTCGCCTTTGCCAAAACAAAAATCATATCAATTTATAAACGGTCAATGGTTTGACGGAAAAGGTTTTCGCCGCCGGAGTTTTTATTCTGCGGGCGGTGTATTGACGAGTAAAAAGACGGCGAGAATTGATGAAACGATTGACTTGAAAAATGGTTTTGTCATTCCTGCATTCGCCGAAGGACATAATCATTGGCTCGAACCGCAGCGCGTTGATGAATACATTCAAAACTATTTGCGCGACGGCGTTTTCTATGTCAAAGACGAAGGGAATCTGCCATATATCGTTTCACAGTTTATCTCTAAACTAAATCGCCCGACGAGCGTTGATTTTATCACCGCGCTGCAAGGCTTTACTGGAAGCGGCGGGCATCCGTTGGAGATAATTCGGCAATTTCAAGAATTCGGAGTTATTCCCAAAGAATGGACGGAGCGCGATTTTGACGGCAAAGCGGTATTGATTGTTGATGACGCGAAAGACATTCCGGGACGTTGGAAATTACTGCTTGCAGGCAAGCCGGATTTCGTCAAAGTGTTTCTGAATGATTCCGAGCAATTCGGGATGAATAAAGATAATCCGAAAAAAACAGGTATAAACCCGAAATTTCTGCCTGAAATCGTCAGGCTGGCGCACGAAGCCAGACTCTATGTTTCAGTTCATATTTCAACGGCGACGGATTTTCATAATGCGGTTGTCGCCGGAGCAGATGAAATTGCGCATCTTCCATTTGTAGATTTTGATAAAAAACTCGGAAATGAACATTTTCTTGATAACGAACATTTTCTCATTTCAGAAGCGGACGCGAAACTTGCGGCAAGGCACGGCGTTCGGGTGATTACAACTCTCAGCTGGCTGAAGGCGGACTTAGGTGACGATCCGCAACGGGCGGAAGAAGCCAAAACACAAGTTATTATTCCAAATCTTCTGATGCTCAAACGACACGGCGTAAAATTGCTTATCGGCAGCGACCAATTTAGACAAACTTCGCTGCCTGAAATCCTGCTTCTCTCCAGCTTCAAAGTATTTACGAATCCTGAACTTTTGAAAATAGCTTGCGAAACAACACCGCAAGCTATTTTCCCTAAACGAAAAATAGGTTTCTTGCGCGACGGTTATGAAGCAAGTTTTCTCGTTCTCGACGGCAATCCATTAACGAATTTCGAGCAAATTAAAAATATCAGATTACGTTTCAAGCAAGGCTATTTTATCGAAACTCCTAAAGAATAACGGGCGACATAACAGGTCGTGATACAAGCAAAAGAATCGGCGTATGATGTTTGTGATACTTTTCGGAGGTCGCAGACAAGAAACGGGGTGAGGGTCGGCAATGATTTTGGGCAATAAAGCCCGGCTAACAGTGTGACCAATTTGAACCCTGACCCGCATTACGGTATGGGACTTTTTGATCCCGAATAGGAGCGTGGAAATACACCGAGCAGTTTCTTTTCTTATCAAGAACCTCCAATCAAAATAAGGAGGAAAGACTTGTGAGATATATCGGAGTTGATTTACATAAAACGAATTTTGTCGTCTGTTTTTTAAACGAAGACGAAACTTTGCAGTTGGAAACCTTCCCGCTCTCAAAAGCCGGAATCAGTCGTTTCACATCTGAATTGAGAAAAGAAGATGCGGTGGCGGTCGAAGTAACGCAGAACATTTATTACTTTTACGACCAAATCAAAACTTATGTTGGTCGTATTGTTCTGGTAGATACTTATCGGTTTGCCATTATCGCCGCGTCGAAGAAAAAAACGGACAAGGCGGATGCACAGGCTTTGGCTCGTTTTTTGAAACTCGACCATTTGCCGGAAGTTCCCGTTCCGTCGGAGAAGGTTCGACAACTTCGGCATCTGCTGCAAGCCAGAGAAACGATTGTCGGACTCAGAACCAAGCTGAAGAATATGGGACACGCCGCGCTCACGCGAAACGGGATCGCGCTTTCGCGTTCGGCTTTTGCCTCTGGTGTTGCCCGCGAACGGCTGCGGACGCGCGATGACTTATCAGCGGCGGACAAAGTTATCCTGGAGTCGGCACTGCGGCAGATTGCCGAACTCGATAAAGAGATTGCCGAGTTGGAAGCCGAAATTGTCCGTCTCGGCAAAACTCTGGCGGGAGTCAAACGGCTTCTTCAACTGCACGGGTTGAATCTTTTGTCGGCAATCAGTCTGCTGGCGGAAATCGGCGATATTCACCTGTTTGAAACGAGCAAACAACTGGTCGCTTATTCGGGCTTGGCAACTTCAATCCGTCAATCGAATCAGACAAGTAAACAAGGACATATCACCAAACAGGGCAGGAAACGCCTTCGGACGGTGGCGATCAGAGCGGTTCTCTCGATGGTCAGCCGAACGAACACGCCGTTGATGGACTTTTACTCTCGCAAAAAAAGAAAAGGGTTCGGGCAAAGCAATCTGTGCGACAGCGAGAAAGTTGTTGACAATAATCTTTGTGATGTTAAAGAAAGAATTGGACTACTGGTATTTGGAAGACCGTTTGTATAACCGTAAGCTGCGACAACTGAATGCCGCAGCTTAACATTTGACTTTGCATAGGAGCTTAACATTTGACTTTGCATAGGAAGTCATTGGACGTGAGGGCGCGGGCAGCTACTTTGTTAAAACCCTTGTAAATTCTAATAGTAAAAAAGCCCGCCCAAAACTCCGGGTAGGCTCAACATTCAAAAGGAGTGTAAATGAAAAACGTTCCTAACTGAATACACACCTTAAATATCGAAATGTTGCAAAATAGAAAAGCCGCAAGTTTTGACGCTTGCGGCTTCTTTTGTTTCGGCGGGCAAACCGGCAGATGGACAGGTGAGATTAAAGAGGTGAACATTTGTTCGGTCGGGGGGTGGGCTTAATCAAATTGCGCGTTTGTTTCATAAACTGAAGCTGCCGAACTGTTAAAAGTTTAAAGACGTGGAGTTCAAAGTGCCGTTCAAGCCTTTTCAACCGGGTTAAAATGTTTGTCATGTCTGCTCTTCTGTTTGGTCCAAGAGTTCCCACGCCCGCAATACTTCAAAAACCTGCGGCTTGAAATAATCGTTTGGCTTACCCTTCAACTCGTTGCTGTCATCTCGCCGCAGACCAAAGGCAAAATAGTTGGTATCAGGGGTTACGTGGACCATGCGCCAGCTTTGCCAGGTGGTTACATCTATATCTTTGCCGCACTTGTAACAACACTTCCAGAACGGCGTATTCGCTAAAGCTAACGTGTCAGGGCATCGGCACAAATCATCGGTTACGTTTAGTTGTTTTTCGAGTTTAGTTAGCCGGGTTTGAATGTTCATTCTTTTTCACCTAATTATGCGTATGCCGCCGCGTATTGTTCATCGTTCATCCAGTCCGGCTTTTGCGATTTCACGTAGTTAATTATGATTGTTTGCTTTCCGATCGGTTTGCGGCATTGTTCGCACGAATCGGCAACCGAAGTTATAACCGTGTCCGTTTCGCCGCCGCGCCGCTCGATAAACTCAAATTTCGGCGTGTCCGGGCAAGCGCAAAATACGCTTACGTTTAATTGTTTTTCCATTTTTTTTAATCTACTTCTCAACTGCATTTTCTAACAACTCCAACCTCGATAAAACATCGAGCGTTTCAAAATCCTTGCGGCTGCCTTCGATAATGATTTGCGCGGCGCGAACTTCAACCGAAGGATTCTCACAATTCAAATTTCTTTCGAGCGTGTCAACCGCGCCCGCGTGAAGCGATTGCAGGCGGATAATGTTTTGTTCAAAGACGACGCGCCGCGCCGCTCGAAACTCCGTTTGAAATTCCGTGTCTTCTAAATATCTTCGGAGCGTCTTTTCGTTTAATCCGCACTTTTTCGCGGCATCGGTTATCGAAACGGATTCAAGCAATGCGGTTATTGCTTTTTCTCGGTTTGCAATTTTCATCGGACTTTTTAGGACATCTTCGGACATTTTTTTATTACCGGGCGCGAATTTGCCCGTTGCCGTTTGTTTTCCGTTTGTTTTTCTCAAATCTTCCATATTTCAATTTCCTGTTTGGTTTAAGTCTCTGCTTATTTTTTCCAGCAGTTGGCGTTCGTGATGTTCTCTATCTACCGCAGCGTCCCAAGCGTCCGGGTCAATCAGTTTTTCAAGTTGGGTTTGACCAACTTTGATAAGATTTCAGGGTTGAGTGCGTCTAACTCCCAAGAGTCCGTGCCGTATCGTTTTTTATATTCCTCGAAACGTGAGTCGGTATCTTTCGCAAAATTTGGTGGCGGATTGTATTGCTCGACTTGCGGCATATTCAAAGCCAGCCGTCTGACTTCTACGGAAAAACCGCAGAATAATTGAAGCCGTTCCAAAACATCCACCGTCATATGAAGTCCGCTTGGGTCGTGGTCTCCGAGATAAAAGATAATCGGCACTTGTCCGTTCTCTCTCCAACCTTTAAGCCGTTGTCGCCCGGCTTTCCACATCGCGCTTTGTGAGTTATAGCCGATGGTAGCAAAATACGGCACATCAAATTCCTGGCATACACGCTCGAAAATTCCCGTCAGCGCATCCTTTTCAAACCACACTTCAGGTCGGTAAGTCTGGGTAGCCCACTTATCAATTCTGTATTGCTTGGAAACCGCATCAAGTATCTCTCCGGGACTATTCCAGTGAGATAATTTTTCAAATTTGCGCTTTCGGTCAACAATAAAACTCCAGTCGATAAGCCCGGCTAGACGCGCCTTGTTTATAATGCTTCCCAAGCGGTCGTATTGTTTTTTGTTATTCGGTATTTCATTTTCCTTGACAAGTTGGTAGTAGAGTTGGCGCAGCGTCATATCGTAGCCTTGCGAGTCGTAGTCTTCGAGAATCACGTTGCACTTTTCAATAAGTTTAAGCGTCTCCTGTCTTGGTTTGTATTCTTCGTAAAATTCTTTTGCCATATTCTTAATTATCCTTGCTCTGTGAGCGTCTTTTATCGGTCGAGCCTATACTTACCATTCTTTTTATTTAGCATCTGCCCAGCAATCGACTATTTTAGCGTCAACCGGCATCGGCACGGTGAAGCCTTCGGGCGTGTCCTGCATTACTTCAACGACAATGCTCAAAACATCTTCGGCGTGGTCCGCGCGGCATTCGATAATTAGCTCGTCGTGAACCATTGAGATTAGTTGTGCGCCTTCAGGAAGTTTGCTATCGAGCGCAACCATCGACCGTTTCACCAAGTCGGCGGACGTTGCCTGAATGATGAAGTTTTGGGCTTGACGAATTTCGCGGGCGTTGTTTCCTTTTAATCGGCGTCTTCTGCCAAACAGATTTTTGACATAACCTCGAGTTCGGATGGTTTTATCAACTTTAGTTAAAAAACTTTTCACGCCTTTATAAGTTTTGAAATAATCTGAAATGTACCGCTTGCAGTCTTTCGGCGTGGTATCTATTCCGGTTGCCGTCAAACGCCTGTAAAGTCCGACATCGGTTATGCCATAGGCAATTCCGAAGTTAATCATCTTGGCAATGCCGCGCTCGTTTTTATCGACATCATTTTTGCCGAAGATGTTTTGCGCCGTAATGGTATGCAAGTCCGTTTCTTCGCCTGTGCAATAGGCTTTTAGCAGTGTTTCGTCCTGACTGTAATGCGCCAGCACTCGAAGCTCCATTTGTGAGAAGTCGGCAACGATGAGTTTGTTGCCCGGTTCGCAAATGAAAGCACGGCGGACTGCTTTTCCTAATTCGCTTTTTCCGGGTATTTGCTGCACGTTTGGAGACGCGCAACTAAAACGCCCTGTAGCCGCGCCCAACGGCTTGAACTCAGGATGGATGCGTCCGTTTTTATCTGCGAACTTAGGCAGAACTTTAATAAACGTGTTGGCGAGTTTGTCGATTGAACGGTATTCAAATACTTTTACGGCAAGTGGATGAGCGATTTCTTTTAAGGATTCAGAGTCGACGCTGCGTGCGCCTTTGGCTGTCTGTTTCGGGCATTTCAACCCGAGCTTATCGAAGAGAACAGTTCCAACCGATAGTGGTTTGTTTAGTTCAAACTCCATTCCGGCAAGGTCGAATATCTCAGTTTTCAGCCGCTCTGATTCTGCTTTAACTTCACGCTCGATTGTTGCTAAGGATTCAGTGTCAATCTTCATTCCCTTAGTCTCCATATTCATTACGACGGGCAACAACTGTTTTTCCATCTCATAAACTTCTGTTAATTCTTGTTCGTCTATTTCCGTTCGGAATTGCTCCCAAAGCCGGAAAGTATAACGGGCGTCGTTGCGTGCGTATTCGTCGAAAACTTCCGGGTCGAGAAGGCGCATCTTGTCGGCTTCGTCAAAAGTTATCGGTTCATCGATGCCAAGATATTTTTTAGCCAGTGGTTTAAGACCGTGTGCAATGTTCTCATCTAAAAGATGCGCGGCAATCAGCGTGTCTTCAAACTTCGCCGGGACGGGTAAGCCTGCACGCTGCAAGACTCCGATGTCGAATTTAGCGTTGTGAAAGATGACGGTTTGTTCGACATCGGGCATCAAAAACTGCCAAGCCTCTTTATCAGTTTCGTAATCTGCCGCTTGTCCGTCGAGGGACAGAGACATTCCAATCATTTTTGCGTTTCTGTGGTCAATACCTAATTTTTTATTGAAGGGTTCTGTCTCGGTATCGACTGCCACAAGATTGGAAATCACGGCATCTGACTTTTCTTCAAAAAAGGCTGTTTTTTCTTTTTTTACAGTTTTTTCACTTTTGGTTGTCGTCGCCGTCGTCACCTCACCTAACTCCTTTTCCTTCAACGGTTTAACCTGACGACAGCCATCATTCGAGTCTTCAAGGGTTGTCGTCAGGTTAATTGCTGTATCTACTGGGCTTGCGTCACTGACGACGGTGACGACAACCAAGTCGGGAAAAATAGCTAGGTTGTAATTTTCAAACAAGTTTTTCAGCAAGGAGGCATCAAAAACAATAGCTCTCTTTTGGTAAAATTCTCCGCTCGACCTGCGACTGATACGGTCTCTTTTTAATCCTAGTTTATTCAACCGGTTGCCTATAAACGCTTCGTCCTTATGGTATTTTTCCAGTAAGTTTTCATTAAACTTTTCGGCGATAACTCCCACACGAAGTCTTTCGTCGGGTTTGCCTTCTACTGACGTGACCATTGACTTGTCGTATTCACGAAAAATAATTTCAAAATCATCAGAATTTTCGTCGCTAAATTTCTTTTCGTAAATTAAATGCCAAATGATTTCGATAATTTGACCGTCTGTCGTATCTGACTTTTCCAAAGCTGCTGTAGTAGTTCGCGTTTGAAGCGAAGCTATAAAATCAACCTTGGTTTCTTCATCTTCAATTAAAGCAAACAGTGGCAAAGAAATTTCAACCAGTCTTTTTGATACGGGTTGTTTTTTAAATTCCTGCTGTGCGGATTTGATTCTGGATTTTATGTCCATATCAAAATTCCGAAGACGCCAGAGCGTTAATTTACCGCGGAGTGTTTCGGCGCGTAATTCGTCTTCATCTGAAACAATCAACTCTATATCGTCGCGTTTCGTTTCCTGCATTACTATTTTGTGACAACGATTTTCAAAGGCTGGTGAATCGCTAATTTTTATACCAGCGTAAATTTTCGCGCCAAAAGTTTTGTAACTTTTCGGCGTAAGTTCGCCATTTCCGTTCTTTTCTGTCCGCAAAACGCTGTTGCCGTTTTTATACCCGCTCAAAGAAATTTGCATTAACGCGCTTGCGTCATCTGAGCCTTTTTCAAAATTAGCTTCATCGATGACCATCGTGGGAGCATATTTATCGATAACTCTAAAAAGAGATGCCGCCGTTATTGACACCGTAAAGCAAGGCATACGGCAAAGAGACCCGACAGCACTAATGAGCCTCGTTTTTCCGCTGCCGGTATCGCCGACTGCGCGGAGGTAAGGTATTGTTTTCATTCTATCGACTAGGTAAGTCAACAAAACGTATGTCGAGACAAGTTTTAAATCCCTTTCCGAGATGTCGACTTGTGAGCGAAGAAAGCACTCTACTTCTGCTAATAGTGCTTTGTCGGTATTGTATTCCGTGATGCCTTCAGGCAGAAGAATATGGTCTCTGGTTACGTCATCGAGTAGAGGCACGTAAACTGTTCCGTCAGAGTCCTCGAGTCCGTATTCATAACTTGTTGTCTTTGTTAGAGGGTCGTAGACAGCAAATCCCTGCCGGGTAAGCTCAGCGCGTCTACCGTCCGCCAGTTCCTTAAAGAGAACAGGAATTACTTCGGGTTCGGGTTCGGGGTCTTCGCAGGCAGCCGCATCGCTTACCCGATTAAACCGGTCAGCAAGGTCAATCAATGTGCGGCTGGTCTCAGCAGCTTCGTCTACGGTCAAGTTCAATCCTTTAACAAACTTTGCCCGTGCAGAGCTGTCAGCGAGGGCAAATATGTGGAGATTAAGAACTGAAGTGCAGTTTCGCGCAGTTACTTTCTGCTTGTCTCGCAAGCCGGGTTCAACCTCAATCGTCAAATTGCCGTTGAGGATTGTTTCGGACATAAACGCGGACGGCTTAACGCACGGACTTAAATCCCAGGCATCCAGCATTAAGCGCCGGTGTTCGCGTCCCTCCTCTCCAGTGTTTCGCGGGCAGGCATGATTGCCGTCCGGGAAGATTTTCGCTTTTGTCTCTCTGCCTTCTATTTTGCACGTCGGGCAAGTGGTTAATAGTGAACCGTCAGATTCGGTTTGGTATTGAATGTCTTGCGCGTCAAATGTGGCGGTAAATTCGGAGGTTGTTCTCATTAGATTAAACCTCCTGAATCTTTAAGGTCTTCGGCGTGTTTATTGCAGAGTATTTGCGTGTAAACCGAACCCTTCGCAAAACGCTCGAACGTATTTTGCCCGTAATCTTTTGTAGGCAGGGCGCAGACGTCGCAGACGAAGTTGTATAGACCGTCCTCCGCGAATTTGAAGAGACGGTCAGACGGTTTTTTGAGCGTCTTCACGCTAACTATTGTCTTGATTTGAAATCGTTTTTGGTGTAAAGTACACATGGTTTATTTTCTCCGTTTTTTTTGGAAATTCCGCCGTGCAACCGGCGGTTTTTATTTTTGTCCGTTTGTTAAATATTCCTGAAGCGTTTCCGCTAATACTAAAACTCTGCTTCCGAAGCGGTTGACTCTTAACCGTCCGGCTCGAATTTCGTTTCGCAAAAAAGGCTTGCTCAATGTGGTTTGTTCGCTTATTTCATCGATGGAATAAGCGAGTTTTTGTCTTGGTTCTGCAATTGTTTCTGTCATTTTTGCTCCTTGTGTTACTACTTCGTTGCCAATTTAGAATATCTCTGATAAGCTGTGAACAGTGTAAAATATTCCATAAATATTAGTCAATATAAATAATTTTGTGTTACCGAATATGCCAAAAAAGAAACCTAAGCTAGTAACAAACACCGCTTTAATTCGTGAAATTGTCAAAAAAACAAAGGAACTGGATACAAAGCCGTCCGATGAATTAAACGAATTGATTGAGTATGAGCGACAACTTCCAATTGGTTTTGTGTCCGTCAAACCAACTGAAGAAAACTTTTCCAAACTCAAAGCCAGACTGCCGCTTGACCTGCAAAAAATTATTTCGGATTCAGATAAGATTGTTGAGATAGATAACTACTACGCGCTGACTGAAACAATTAGAGATTTACGACGATGCGCGGCGTATCTGATGGAAATAGTCAGCCGCAACCAGGAATCCAGAAGTGCTTTTGAGGAAATGCCGCTGGGAGCGTTTGAGCTATACCAACAGCAGCGCGCTGAACTTAATAAAAAGTTTCCGCCGAAACACGGAATGCTTAAAGATTCCAGCAAGCAGTGGTTGAAAGAGTCGCCATACGCAAAGCAAAGAAGAAACCCGAAAATGCCGCTTTTCATAGCTTCGCCAACTTTTAATGCGGATTTTTCTCTTGATTTTGAGTCAACATATATAACGAAAGTTTTGAAAGGCATTGACTCGAGACGGTTGCGAATTTGTAATCATTGCTCTCACGTATTTTGGGCATACCGATTAGACCAAAACTATTGTGACGATGTTTGTCAGAAACGCGCTAAACGAAGCCGCGCATACAAAAGACAGAAAGAAAATAAGGAGAAAAAATAATGAGTTTATTCAAACGCCCGAACAGCAAATTTTGGTGGATGAAGTTCACCTTTGACGGTCAATTGATTCAGCAATCAACACAAGTCGCAAATAAACGCGATGCCTTGACGGTTGAAAGCGCGTATCGCACGCAGCTTGCTTTGGGCAAAATCGGAGTTGAACAAAAAAGGAAAGCGCCGACTTTTGATAAGGCGGTTCAAGATTTCCTTAAATGGTCGCAAATGGAACGTGCCAAAAATACTCACGACCGCATCGTTTATTCTTTCCAGCCGTTGCTTTCATATTTCGGCAAAGTAAAGATTGATAAAATCGAATCAAAAGATATTGAAAATTTTGTCCTTGAGCGCAGCCGTCAAAAGTCAAGAAAGACAAAAGACTTTATTACACGCGAAACAATTAACCGCGAACTTTGCGTTTTGAAGATGCTTTTCCGCCGACTTGTTGACAATGAAGTTATAAAGAAAAATCCAGCGCGAAAAATAAAGCAATTGTCGGAAAACGAAAGAAAATTTCACGTTTTAACTCCAGAAGAAAAAAAACTTTATTTGCTTGCCGCCCCACAGCCATTGCAAGACATAGCCGGTTTATTGCTTGAAACGGGTATGCGATGCGGCGAAGTTTATCGCATTAAAAAAGATGAAGTTTTTCTTTCCGAAGGCTTTTTGAAAGTGACAAAAAGCAAAACACGAAGTTCCATCCGCCGCGTTCATTTATCAGTCAAAGCGCAAAAGATTTTGTCCGCGCGCATTAGCAAGTTTGACGGCGAATATCTTTTTCCGCAAAATGACAAAGACGGAGAGCAGGCGACAGGCAGTTTAGTTTATTTGCATTTGAAAACAATTCGCCGCTTAGGTTTTAATTTCCGGCTTTACGATTGCCGTCATACTTTTGCGACAAGGGCAGTTGAAAACGGCATTGACCTTGTTGTTTTAGCATCAATTTTAGGACACGCTAACTTAAAAATGATTATGCGTTACGCGCACCCTAGCGAAAAGAACAAAGCCGAAGCCATTCGCAAAATGGAAAACGGAAAGGCAAAAGCAGTCTAGAAAGCATCACAATTGCAAGGACTAGCTACATTATTAGATACAGTGACTTTACAAGCGCGTATCTTGCTATCTATAAATAAAGTAAAATATAGGGTTAACAGGTTTCATAAAAATTACAATTATGTCTGCACCGAATATCGAAACAATCGTCTCTCTGTCGAAACGCCGCGGCTTTGTTTTTCCGGCGTCGGAAATTTACGGCGGCTTGGGAAGCAGTTGGGATTACGGCTCGCTCGGCGTTGAGCTGGCAAATAATATCAAAAACTCCTGGTGGCGCTGGCTTGTCCACGAACGCGATGACATCGAAGGCTTGGATTCTTCGATTATCCAGAACCGCCAGGTGTGGAAATATTCAGGACACGAAACGACATTCAGCGACCCGCTGGTTGATTGCCGCGCCTGCAAAGGCAGATTTCGTCTTGATAAATTGCAGGATTCACAATGCCCGAAACATTCATCGGTTCACGCGGGCGAATCGGATGAATGTGATTTTACCGAGCCGAAACAGTTCAATTTAATGTTCAAAACAACTGTCGGCGCAGT
The DNA here is from genome assembly GCA_002050355.1 of Acidobacteria bacterium 28-9. GTDB lineage: Bacteria > Acidobacteriota > Blastocatellia > Pyrinomonadales > Pyrinomonadaceae. The sequence continues at coordinate 40,580 of MWYY01000054.1, read as the reverse complement.
CTCCGCTGACGATGATGAAAATGCTTTAGCTTATCTGCGACCAGAAACTGCGCAGGGAATTTTTATCAATTTCAAAAATGTGCTGGACACTTCGCGCCGCAAACTGCCGTTTGGCATCGCGCAAATCGGTAAATCTTTTCGCAACGAAGTTACGCCCGGAAATTTTATTTTCCGCACGCGCGAGTTTGAGCAGATGGAGATGGAGTATTTTTGCCAACCGGAGGACGCACCGCGCATTCATCAGGAATTTATAGATAATTTTCAAGAATGGTTTCAATCTTTAGGCATTTCCGCCGAAAATCTCAAACTTTACGAGCAAACGAAAGAAGAACTCGCGCATTATGCCGAGCGCACGGTCGATGTTTTGTATCGCTATTTCCCCGAACGCGAAGATGAAGACAAACAATGGGACGAACTTATGGGAATCGCCAATCGCACAAATTTCGACTTGAGAACCCATTCAAAGAAACCCGAAATTGACGGTAAAAGAATAAACTCAGATTCCACTGAAGACTTATCATATTTTGATGAAGCAACAAAAGAGCGTTTTTACCCGTATGTCATCGAACCGGCGGCAGGTGTAAACCGGTTATTGCTAGCAATTTTGATGGACGCTTACACGGAAAAAACGAACGACAAGGGCGAGACGCGCGTCATCTTAAAACTAAAACCTGAACTTGCGCCGATAAAAGTCGCCGTCCTGCCGCTCGCCAAAAACAAACCGGAAATCGTCTCGCTGGCAAAACAAATAAAAAAAGATTTACAGCCCGCAATGCGCGCCGTTTACGACGACACGGGCGGCATCGGAAAATTATACGCGCGGCAGGATGAAATCGGCACGCCGTTCTGCGTTACGGTTGACCACGAATCTTTAGAAGATAATGCCGTTACCGTGCGCGACCGCGACACTTGGGAACAGGAAAGAATTAAAATTTCGGAACTGAAAAATTACCTGCGAGGACGGTTGGAAACATGATTGTAGTAAAATTTTTCATCAGTTTCCTGTTGATTGTAATTTCGTTCGGTTGTGCAAAAGCTCAAGTCGTCAAACAGTCGAAACCAGGCGCAACGAAAAACGCGACAGGTGAAAAGCCAATTGATTTAAGCCGCTATTTTGAAAATACAACTGGCGCAATTGTTATCTACGACGCGAAAAATAATCGCTATATCAGATACAACGAAAAACGTTGCGCGACTCGATTCACCCCGGCTTCGACGTTCAAAATTCCAAATGCGCTTATCGGTTTGGAAACCGGTGCGGTCAAAGATGCCGAATCAGTCATCGCCTGGGACAAGAAAAAATACCCGGAAGACAATTGGACGAGCGAGCCGTTCGTTCATTGGAAGCAAGACCACACATTGAGGTCGGCGATGAAATATTCGGTCGTTTGGTATTTTCGTGAAATAGCCCGTCGCATTGGTGAACGGCGAATGAAGGATTACCTCGAGCGATTTGAATACGGCAACCGTGACATTTCCGGCGGTTTGTCGAGCGAGCGGATGTTTGAAGCGTTTTGGCTGAGCGGCACCTTGAAAATTTCTGCCGACGAGCAAATCGAATTTTTGAGAAAATTCTACGACGGAAAATTGCCCGTTTCAAAACGCTCGACGGAAATCGTCAAACAAATTCTCGTGCAGGAAGCCACGCTTGATTACAAATTGAGCGCAAAGACCGGCGGGGGCTGGAAGGACGGAAAAGCGTTGGGCTGGTTTGTCGGTTACCTGGAAACGAAGGACAACCGATATTTTTTCGCTCTCAATTTGGACGGCGAGAATTATGCGGCGATTCGGGACAAACGGATTGATTTGACTAAACAAATCATGAATGAATTGGGTTTCATGAAAAAGTAAATTTTAAGAATGTATTTTGTTTCTAATGCCAGGTCTTCCCGAAAAAATCACGAAACTTGCTAAAACCATCGAACAAAACGGCGGACGCGCGATGCTCGTCGGCGGTTGCGTGCGCGATGAATTGATGAATGCCGAGCCGAAAGATTTTGACGTTGAAGTTTATGGCGTCGAACCGCAAAAGTTAAAAGAAATTTTGGAGGGTTTCGGCAAAGTCGATATAGTCGGCGAAGCGTTCACGGTTTATAAGTTGGGAAACGATTTGGATGTTTCCTTGCCGCGCCGCGAGCGAAAAACGGGCAAAGGTCATCGCGGTTTCATTGTCGAAGGCGACCCGAATATGTCTTTTGAAGAAGCGGCAAAACGTCGTGATTTTACGATAAACGCAATTTTGAAAGATGTTTTGACCGGAGAAATTATTGACATTTACGGCGGACATGAAGATATAAAAAACAAAATTTTGCGTGTCGTGTCGCGTGAAACTTTTGCCGAAGATTCATTGAGAGTTCTGCGAGCGGCGCAATTCGCCGCTCGTTTCGAGTTTGAAATCGAACGGGAAACAATAGAAATTTGCCGCTCGATTGACGTTGCGGATTTGCCGAAGGAGCGAATTTGGAACGAGCTTGAAAAGTTACTATTAAAAGCGCAAAAACCTTCAATCGGTTTGCGCTGGCTTTATGATTTGAATGTTGTCGAACAACTTTTCCCGGAGATAAAAGCGCTCGTCGGCGTGCCACAGGAAAAAGAATGGCATCCTGAAGGAAATGTTGACGTACATACATTTATGGTTGTTGACGAAGCGCGAAAACTCGTTGACGATTTGCCTTATGCGAAGAAAATCACGGTAATGCTCGGCGCTTTGTGCCACGATTTCGGGAAACCCGCAACGACCAGATTTTTTGACGGACGCTGGCGTTCGCATGCTCATGACGAAGCCGGAGTTGAGCCGACCGTTTCGTTTTTGGACAAACTCGGCATTCATACAATCAATAATTTCGCCGTGCGCGAGCAGGTTATACAACTGGTTCGTTATCATTTGCTGCCCGGTATGTTTTACAAACAGCGCGAAAGTTTAGGTGACGGCGCGTTCCGCCGTTTGGCACGAAAAGTAGAACCGGATTTGCTTTACCGCGTGGCTCGTGCCGATTCTCTGGGCAGAAATCCCGATTGTGTGCCGAAGAAAAAGTGGTTTAAAGCCGAAGCGCAGGAATGGTTTATCGAACGCGCGCGTCAGTTGTCGGTGGAAAACGAAGCACCGAAAAAGATTTTGATGGGACGGCATCTGAAAGACTTGGGTTTAGAGGAAAGTCCGCAAATGGGTGAAATTATAAAAGCCGTCTATGAATTGCAACTCGACGGGAAAGTTACTAATTTAGAAGAAGCAATTACAAAAGCGAAGGAACTGATTGGAAAATAATCCGGCTGAAAAATAATTTGTTGTTTTGAACCTTTGAGACTTTAATTTAAATAACGGCTCAAAGGTTATTTTTATGTTTATAGATATCACACCGTTGCGTATTTCGCGCGATTACCGACTTTTATTTTTCGGTCAATTCATCTCCTCGTTTGGTACGGCAATCAGCTTTGTGGTTTTGCCCGTGCAGGTTTATCAGCTTACACAATCGACTTTTATGGTCGGTCTTCTCGGCGCGGTCGAGTTTATTTTTATTTTGCTGCTTGCCTTTGTCGGCGGCGCGTATGCCGATTTTATAGACAAACGTAGAATGCTGCGGCTGACCGAAATCGGGCAGGTAATAGTAACCGTGATTTTGGTTACAAACGCACTTTTTCAAACGCCGCGCGTATGGATTTTATTTGTTTGCGCCGCGCTCCACGCTGGACTTTCGGCTTTGCAGCGTCCGTCTTTTGAATCGATGATGCAGCGAATCGTGCCGCCGGATTTGATGGCGTCGGTCGGCGCTCTGAACTCGATTCGTTGGAATATGACGACGATTTTAGGACCGTCGCTCGCCGGAATAATTTTAGCCGCATTCGGCGCAAGCGTCGCTTATTCGATTGATTTAGTAAGTTTTATCGCATCGTTGATAGCAGTTTTTATGATTCAAGCTGCGCCGCCAGCAGCGCAAACCGAAAACCGTCCGAGTTTGAAATCCGTTGTCGAAGGCATGCATTACGCCTGGCGGCGCAAGGAAATTTTGGGAACGTATCTGATTGATATGAACGCGATGTTTTTTGGTATGCCGAGCGCGCTTTTCCCGGCGATTGCCGCCCAGTTCGGTGCAGGAACGGTCGGATTTTTCTACGCTGCGCCGTCGGTCGGCGCGCTTGTTGCAACTTTGACATCCGGTTGGACAAAGAGAATTCACCGACACGGTTTGTTTGTCGCTATCGCCGCCGCGCTGTGGGGCGTTTCGATAATCTTTTTCGGCTTTGCGACAAATCTGTATTCGGCTCTGTTTTTTCTCGCGCTTGCCGGCGCGTTCGATATGGTCAGTGCGTTGTTTCGGTTCGTGATTTGGAATCAAACAATCCCTAATTATCTGCGCGGCAGACTCGCCGCAATGGAAATGATAAGTTACACATCGGGACCGAAACTCGGCGACACCGAAGCCGGAATAGTGGCGAGTCTTTACGGTTTACAAACTTCGATTGTATCGGGCGGAATTTTATGCGTCGTCGGAACAGCTGTAGTTTCTTTATTGATTCCCCAATTTATCAAATACGACGGGAGAGCAGGCTTGAAACAAAAGGAATTGGAAGAAGCGATGCGCGAAACGGAGACGAGAATTTTGCTCGTCGAATAATGTTATAATTCCATCTTTGGAGCTATAAATAAATGCCTTTAATAAAAAAACGACAGCTTGAAACCTGGGCGCAATTGAGCGGCGACGAGCGCGGACGCTTCATCGAAAACCTACCTGCTTCGCGCGAGCGCATCGAAGATTTGTTTGATTATTTAGACGTGCGTTTAGCAAAAAACGAATGTGCGCACGACTTAAAATTTACGATGCAGTTTTTGATGGAAAACCGTCTGAGTATGCCGACATTTATGAGCTGGCTCAACGAAAACGGTGCGTATTGCGACTGCGAAATTCTGAGCAATGTCGAGCCACAATGGTTTCGTGCATTTACAGATATAGAAGAAAATTAACCACAGAAGCACTGGGACGCAGAGGGTTTTTGCAACTTTCAGAAAAGCTAATTTTATTTGAGAAGGTAATAACCTACAAGAAACTCATGAGCCATTACCGTCTTTTTTTGTTCGATGGTATATTTTTTTCGTTTGCATCCAAACTCTTTTCTACAGCTTCGTTACCTGTTTAGCGTTCTATTCATGTCTTGGCGTCATCCAGTTCTTTGGAATAATGTTATGGAGGCTGAAAAGCAACGTATATTAAGAAAGAAGGAAAAAGAAGAAATTAAAAATATAGCCTTGTAAATTGAAAACCAATTTACTGCGAGCGCAAAGTGGCGAGGGGTTTTCTGAAAAGCACGTCAAAACTGGCGATTACGCCGACGAGCATTACAAGAATTGCGGTAATCAAAACGCCCAAAATCGTCAAGGTAAAATCAAATTCCCAATCAATTTTGAAAATATATTTTGAAACGGCAAAAGACAAAATTGTTGCAAAACCTGCGCCGATGATTCCGGCTAAAACTCCGAGCAGTCCGTATTCGGTTAGGAGAATTGCTGCCAAAGTTTTGCGTTTCGCGCCGAGAGTTTTTAAGACGGCGTTTTCGTAAATTCGCTGTGATTTTGTCAAAGCGATTGAGCCGATTAAAATCAGCATTCCGCTCAAAATCACGAAACTTCCGACAAAAGAAATTGCCAGTACAAAATTACTGACGAGTTTTTGCACTGCCGCGACAATGTCTGCAACGTCGAAAATCTGCACGTTTGGAAATTCGTCGATAATGTTGCGCTGAAGCCGCGCGCGTTCGGTTTCGGGAATTTTTTTCAAGACTGTGGCGACGAAAGTCTGCGGCGCTTTTTCCATAACGCCCAGACGAAAAACGAAGACGAAAGCCGTGCGCGTGTTGCGCAAATCGAGTTTGCGAATGCTGGCGACACGCGCCGTTATTTTTCTGCCCGAAATGTCGAAAGTTACCGAATCATCGACCGAAACGCCCAAAGTTTTACTCATTCCTTCTTCGATTGAAACTTCCGTTTCATCCGAATTTTCTTCGCTGCTGTTCCACCAATCGCCGGCAATAACCGTTTCGTTTTCGTCCAGATTCGGGCGATATGTTACGGCAAATTCGCGCCCGATGATGCCTTGCTGCTGGCGAACTTCGCGCTGCTCGAAATTAAACGGTTTGCCGTTGACGAGCGCAATGCGAGCGCGGATTGTCGGAACGGTTTGCACCTGCTCGCCGGTTCGCTTCTGAACAATATTTTTCAATTCGTCAACCTGGCTTTTTTGAATGTCTATAAAAAAAAGACTCGGCAATTTTTGATTGCGCGTAAAATCAAATTCGCGCACCAAATTCGATTGCAGAGACTGCACGGCGAGAACGACAAATGCGCCCAGACCAACGGCGAGCAGAATCACGCGCGTTTGATTTCCCGGACGATAAAGCGAATTTACGGCTTGGGCGAGCGAAAACGAGCCGAAGTTTTTTATTCGTTTGAGAAGCGCGGTCAAAGCAATCGCTGCAAAATATAAACAGAGCGAAGTTGCGCCTAAACCGACCAGAAAAAACGCGCCGACTTTTAGCGAACCGGCTTGCCAGACGGATAAAGCGAGAAGCCCGGCAAGAGAAATCGCGCCGAAAATCAATTTCGTCGGGTCTAAACGGCGCAATTTCTCGTCCGTCTCATCTCGCAGCAGCAAATTCGGTTTGATTGTGCGGACTTGCAAAAGCGGCAGAGCGGAAAAGAGCAGGGAAATCGAAATGCCCAGCAAAACGCCTTGCAGCGCGGTGGAGAGATGAACAAAATAGCTCATTTTTTCCGGCAGCACCGCGCTGAAACGATTTTCGGCAAACCACAAAAAACATTGTGCTAAAACGATTCCGAAAAGACTTCCCAGAAACCCGAGCGTTAAAATTTGCAGCAAATAAACCGTGATAATCTTTGTTCCGCTCGCACCCAGACATTTCAAAACGGCGACGGATTTGCGTTTCTGCTCGACAAAAACCCGCGCCACATTCCACACGCCGACACCGCCTAAAACTAAAATCAACAAACCCGTCAAAGATAAATAATTTTCGGTTTTTTCAAACTGCTCGCTCAAATTCTCTTGAGTTTCACGGTAAGATTGAACAGTTAGAGTTGTTCCCTTCAATGCCTCGCGTAATTTTTTGACCGTTTCGGTCGGATTATCGGAAGTTCGGTAGAGAATTCTTCGTCTGATTCTGCCGTTGTTGCGCGTGATTCCGGCTTCGTCAAACGCTTTTTTTTCAACGAAGACGCGCGCGCCGAGACGAAAGCCGCTTGTGCCACCGGGTTCTTCGTCAAAGGTTGCGCGAATCTGAAAATCGCTGTCGGCAATGCGAATTTTGTCGCCGATTTTAACGCCCAGATTTTCCAATATAATCGGTGCGACGACTGCACCTCTATTTTCCAACAGCTTAAAATCAAAAGGTTTTCCGTCCGACAAAGTAAAATTTCCGACGAGCGGAAACGGCGGTTCGATGCCTTTTAGCTCAATGGTGCTGAAGTTTTCATTCGACAACTCAACCGGTTTTGCCATCGCCGAAGTAGTCATTGATTCGTTGCGTGCTTCGACAATATTTGATTCGCCGACAACCGATTCGATTTTCGCAACGTCAGTCGGCGAAAAATCGTTCGTCGAGCTGATTTCAAAATCCGCCGTCATCAGCGCGCGCGCATCGCTGCCGACCGATTGGCTCAAATTTTGAATAAGCGAACGAAGCGCAACAACCGAGCCGACGCCAATAGCTATGCACAAAAAGAAAAACAAAAGACGCCGCCAAGAGGAACGAATTTCGCGCCAAGTTAAATTGAAAATAAACTTCATAAAGTAAAATTCACTACAGAGTTCTAGAAAGACTGTGTGTTCTTTGTGCCTCTGTGGTGAATTTCATCGCTTAAAACTCGTCCATCTTTTAGAATTACTTGTCGCTGTGCTTTGCTTGCCAAATTCTGGTCGTGTGTAACCAAAATTAAAGATACGTTATTTTGTTTGTGTAGTTCGGTCATTAAATCGAAAATATGCGAGCCGTTGCGCGAGTCGAGATTGCCGGTCGGTTCGTCCGCCAGCAGAATTTTCGGTTGATTGGCAAAGGCGCGGGCGATGGCGACGCGCTGCTGTTCGCCGCCGGAAAGTTCGGTCGGATAATGATGTCCGCGCGCGGTCAGTTCGACCGCTTCAAGCAGTTTTTCGGCTCTTATCCGCGCGTTTTTTAAGCCCTGAATCTCCATCGGTATCAAAATGTTTTCAAACGCCGTCAGACTTGGAATCAAATGAAAAGACTGGAAAATAAAACCAATTTTTTCGCTCCTCAAACTTGCCAGCGCGTCTTCGCTCATCCGGGTTACATTTTCGTCGTCGATAAAAATTTCCCCCGAACTCGGCGCGTCGAGTCCGGCAATCAAGCCTAAAAGCGTTGATTTTCCGCTGCCGGAAGCGCCCGTAACGGCGACAAATTCACCATCTGGAATTGTTAAGGAAACATCGTCTAAAATCGTTAAATCTTCCGCGCCTGAGCGAACGGTTTTGGTTACTTTTTGGAGTTGAATCATATAAAAAGATATTAGAAGCCGGATGTTAGATGTCAGTAAAGCATTTTCTAAAATCTAACATCCGGCATCTGATATGTTTCAATGATAGCTTGCGAAAATGACGCGAACAAGTTCGCCGAAAATTGCATCATAATTATCTGTTCTAAATAAAAAACTATAAACCAATTATGAATTATTTTATTCGAGCAACAGCTATTATAAGTTTCATTTCTTTGATGATTGCTTTTACTTCCTGCGGAGGAGAAGCGTCGTCAGCCCAACAGCAGGCAAATAAAAAAATCGAAAAACCGCTTTCAACCACTCAGCCGATTTCAGATAAACCGAAAGTCGTCGCGTTTGGCGACAGTTTGACGGCTGGCTTCGGACTCGCTGAAAAAGAATCGTACCCGTATCTTTTGCAGCAGAAATTAAAAGCCGACGGTTTTGATTATGAAGTAATTAATGCGGGCGTTTCCGGTGAAACTTCGATTGGCGGATTGGAGCGAGTTGACTGGGTTTTAGAGCAGGAAAATGTGCAAATTTTGATTCTCGAACTCGGCGCAAACGACCTTTTGCGCGGGCTTCCCGTCGCGCGTATGAAGCAGAATTTGAGCAAAATTATCGAAAAGGCGCAGGCAAAAAAAATCGAAGTTCTTTTGTGCGGAATGCTCGCACCGCCGACAATGGGCGCGCAATATCAGCGCGATTACGTAACCGTTTTCCCTGATTTAGCCAATCAATATAAAGTCGCGTTTCTACCGTTTATCTTAGAAGGCGTCGCGCTGAATCCGAAACTCAATCAAGCCGACAATATTCATCCGAACGCCGACGGCGAAAAAATTATGACGGAAAATATTTATAAAATCTTAAAACCGCTTTTAAAAAAATAAAGTAACTTCGAATAAATACAACGGACACGAAATAAAAAAAACAAATCTTTCGTGTTTTTTTGTGTCTATTCGTGGCTAAATCTTTCTATTTTGATATCTTCTTATCTATGAACGTAACACATCTCGAATGCGCTAATTGTCATAAAAATTATCAAGCAAATACTTTGCAAAACCTCTGTATCGAATGCGGCAAACCACTTCTGGTTCGCTATGATTTGCAGCGAGCCGCAGAGACTTTAACAAAAGACTCTATGAATGCACGCAAATCGAATTTGTGGCGTTACACTGAAATTTTGCCGGTTGAAAATGCTGAAAACATCATTTCGTTCGGCGAAGGCTGGACGCCGTTGTTGACAGCCACACGGCTGGCGAAAACTTTGCCGTTTGAAATTGAACTTTTTATCAAAGATGAATCAACGAATCCGACGCAGAGTTTCAAAGCGCGCGGAATGTCGGCGGCGGTTTCGATGGCAAAAGAGTTGGGCGTCAAACGAGTCGCCGCGCCGTCGGCGGGAAATGCGGCGGGCGCGCTTGCGGCTTATGCTTCGCGCGCCGGAATGGAAACTTTTCTTTTTATGCCGCGCGATACGCCGCGAGCAAACATCGTCGAATGCGAGCAAACAGGCGCGAATGTAACTTTGGTTGACGGTTTGATAACAGATTGCGGAAAAATTGTCGCCGATAGAAAAGACGCCGAAGGCTGGTTTGATGTTTCGACTTTGAAAGAACCGTATCGCGTCGAGGGCAAAAAGACGATGGGTTATGAATTGGCTGAGCAATTCGATTGGAATTTGCCCGACGTAATTTTGTATCCGACCGGCGGCGGAACCGGTTTAATCGGAATGTGGAAAGCGTTTGACGAGATGGAGCAAATGGGCTGGATTGATTCAAAACGTCCAAGAATGGTTTCGGTGCAGTCAATCGGCTGCGCTCCGATCGTCAAAGCCTTTCACGAAGGCGATACATTTGCCGCCGAATTTCCAAATGCTGCAACCGTTGCATCCGGTTTGAGAGTTCCGAAAGCAATCGGCGATTTTTTAATTTTAGATGCGCTGCACAAATCCGGCGGAACTGCCGTCGCCGTAACGGACGAAGAATTGATTGCCGCCGTTGGGGAAATCGGGGCGGCGGAAGGATTATTCTGTGCGCCTGAAGGCGCGGCGTGTCTTCCGGCATTGCGAAAGATGATTGAGCAGGATTTGGTTGAAGAAGGTGAAAAAGTTGTGATTTTCAACACCGGCGCGGGTGTAAAATATTTGGAAGCATTCGCTTGAGCCCGATTGCGAATTTCAAAGTGCGAATTACGAATTGATAAAACCCTTCTAATTCGTAATTCGCACTTGAATAAAGTTACTGTGCTTTAAAGTTATACACGATTATGCCGGTTACTTTTACTCGTTGATTGGATAAAAGCGTCGGCGTAAATTTCGACGAACGTGCTGCACTCAATGCTGCCGGAGTTAAAAGCGGATGTCCGCTGACCACACTGGCGGAAACCACGCGCCCGTCTTCGTTAATCATTACCTGCACTTCGACTCTACCCGCCGCGTGAACCGCTTTTGCCGCTGCCGAATACGCAGGTACAACAAGATTTATTGCTTTACCGTTGACCACGCCGCCGGAAACGATTTTCTTTTCAGGCGCTACAATCGGTGGTTTAGGCGCTGTTTTCAAAACGGGTGGCGGTTCGACCGCATCATTTTTTGCAGTTTCTACAACCGTCGGTTTTAGCAAACCGGAAATTCCGCTCATTTGCCCTGAACCTGTGCCGCCATTGCCGCGTTCGATTGCTCCTGAACCTGCAGCCGACGGATTGGAATCGCTGTTGTCGAGCGTAAAACGCGAATTCGGGCGTGCCATTTGTTGATTTTGCGCGACCGAAACATTCGTCGGCGGTTTCAAAGGAGTTTCATCCACGCGGAGCATATTTTCGCGGCGCGTCGGCAGGTTATTAACCGTCGCAGCGACGGCTTGCGGTTTCTGTTGTGCAGGTTGTTCAGGCGGCGGAGCTTGTTCCGCAATTGTTACGGGCGCGACCAGAGCCGAAAGATGTAAGTTGTCATTGCCGAGCGCCGAATTGTATGTGAAAAGACTGTAAACGAGCGCAAAAGTTAAAATCGAAAGCGCGCCCGTCGTAGTGGTCAGCAAAAAACTGCCGAGCCTGCGATTTTCTACATCATTATTTTTCGATACGACCAATTTGTCCAACATATTATTTCCTCCACTATTTCCGGTGCCAACGGCGGTTCAAAAGCGAAAGAAAACATATAAATTTCCCTCCGCATACACTTAGACACCGAAATTTAATTTTTGTTCCCGAAGATTAATAAAGACAAAATTTCTTTGGCGTTTAAGAGGAAAATCGTTGATTTTCTTTGGACTAAAAGCTAATATGAAAGTGTTGAAATTCTTTTACTTACGAAATAAAATTATGCGTCGTTATACTTTTTATTTGGCGGTTGCGCTGTTGGCTTTCGGGATTGGTTCGTTTGTTGTTTTTAAGTTTTACTTTCAAACTGTCGAACAATCTTTTATTGCGGAGAAAATTGAAATTGCTGAAAATGCGCCAAAAATTGAAACTAAAAGTGAGGAAATAAAATACGGCTGTAAAGAAAAGGAACTCGAATCATTTTGGGAAGATTTGGATAAAGCTGAATTTCTAAAAGTCAAAAGAGAAGAAATAAAAATAAGAAATACAGATGCGGCATTTACCAGCTTTCCTAAATCAGCTGATAATTTAAAGCGTTTTGAAGAAGAATGGATTAATTTTCTGAAAAATTTTAATTGTGCATATTTTGCCGGCGTTGACAATGATGCTGATTTAGTTGACTTAAATAATGACAGCGAAAGGGAAATTTTCGTAATTGGAGAATTAGGTAATTACCACGCTGAAAAAGAATTGTTTGTTTTCCAAAAGAAAAACGGTTTATGGAAAACAATTTTATTCGATATTGGAAATCAGGAAACTGAACTCAAAGCTTCGAAGACAAATGGATATTTAGATATTGAAACAAAAACAAGTATTAGCGGTGGTTATCAGCACCTAAGCATATTCAAATTCAATGGCAATACTTACGAAGAAAAGGTTTGTTACTCCAACAACAAAGTCGTAGATATTGGAGACGAAACAGTTATTCTTGATAAGGCAGTAATAACCCGCGAAAAGTGTTTTCAAAAATTTAGCAAACTCTTGAAGTAAATTTTAATTCAAAACTACAAGTTCACAAACAATTAAATTTGGACAATAAATCCGAAATTTGTTAGCCTTTAGCTTGCATTTCCGCATCAAACACCAAAAATTTTATTCAGCTTATTATATTAAAACATTATGTTCAGTGATAATTTCAGACGCGGCGAAGGAAAAGGGAAGGGAAAGACCGGCTCGAAAGCCGCGTCGAAACTTGCCGATATTGGTTGGAAGGCGTTTCAAGCCGTTAACAAATCTTTGCCCGAAGGCGAATCTATCAAACCGAATTGGGCGGCAGAACCTTTATTAAAATCTTATGAGCGCACCGCGCCGCCGCTCGGATTTCCGCGCGAAACCGATTCGCTTTGCCCGACGTGCGTGAAGAATGTTCGCAACGGCGTGATTGATAAAACGATTCCGCTTGAGATTTTGATGAATTCGCATCCGGGCGAAATCAAGGCGCAGATTGTCGAGGAAAACGGGCAAGTCTTGATGAAGAAAACCTGTCCGACGCACGGCGAATTCGTTGACGTGATGGCGACGGACGCGAAGTTTTTGGAACGAATAGAATCGCTGTTTTACGGGCGTGATTTCAAAGCGGCGGAAGACAAGCACGTTCATCATCACGGAACTTCGGATATAAAATTCGGGCGCGGCGCGGTGTTGACCGTTGATTTAACGAACCGCTGTAATATGATGTGCAACCCGTGTTTTATGGACGCGAATCAAGTCGGCTACGTCCACGAACCGACGTTTGAAGACACGAAACAAATTCTAGACAACGCGATTTCGTTCAAGCCGCGCCGCCAAATCATCATTTTATTTTCCGGCGGCGAACCGACCATCGCGCCACACTTTTTGGAATCGGTCGCGTATGCGAAGAAGATTGGATTTTATCGAATCCTAGCCGCGACGAATGGCATCCGTTACGCCGAAGATATCGAGTTTTGCAAAGCTGCCAAAGAAGCCGGGCAACACGGCGTTTATCTGCAATTCGACGGAACGAGCGAAGAGAAAAATAAACATCGCGGCGTTGGAAATTTGTTCGACGTGAAATTAAAAGCGATTGAAAATCTTGCGTCGGTCGGGATTAAAGTTACTTTGGTGACGACGATTGTCAATACAGTCAACAATGACGCAATCGGCGACATCGTAAAATTTGCCGCACAGAATATTGATAAAGTTCAGACGATTGCGTTTCAGCCTGTAAGTTTCACCGGACGCGACGAAGACGTTTCCGACAAAGACCGCATTCAGCAACGCTACACGCTCGCCGGAATGACACACGATTTAAAAGACCAACTCGACGGAACGCTTGAGCCATTGCGCGATTGGTTTCCGCTTTCTTCGTATTCGGCTTTCACTTCGGTAATGGATATGTTGCAAGGCGCGGACGCGCCGTGGGGTTGGTCGTCGTGTAATTGTCATCCGAACTGCGGAATTTTTACCTTGATTGTCGTTAATAAAAATACGGGCGCGATGACTTCGCTGTTCGACTTTTTCAACTACGAGCAATTTACGAGAGACGTAGCGACGATTACCGACACGGCTCGCGGCAAAAAGCTGACGATGGCGCAGCTCGGTATGGCGATTATGCGGAATTACGACGCATCGAACGCGCCCGATGGTTTTCCCGTTTCGCAAATTTTGAATCTTTTTAAACCTTCGTCGGCTGATTCAAATTCAGACCGCAATGATCGAATGAAAGTGCAGCCGAAAGACCCGTCGGAAGATATGTGGCGTGTTCTTTGTGTCGAAGGAATGTGGTTTCAGGATTTATTCAATTATGATTTCCGCCGCACGGAAATGTGCGTTATTCCATACGGCACACAGGAAGGCGAGATTTCGTTTTGCGCCTACAACACCGGCGTCGGCTGGCGGCAGATTGTCGAGGAAATGAACAAAACCGCGTCTTTAGCCGAATGGTATAAAGATAACGGACGACACGATGTTTATGCGAAAGGCAAAGCCGTTCCGAATATCGCAAAAACGCGCAGTTTGAGTTTGCCGGTGATTGCCAAAGTTTTGCAGGAAGATTTGGACAAACCCGCGGCGACGCCATATCTGATTGAAGAGGAAGAATACGAAAAAGTTTGACAATAGGAAAAAAGAATAAGGGAGACGAAAAAATTATGCCTGACGAAAGAGATGTTGCCCAAGCGAAAAAGGCAATCGAGCAAAACGAAAAAGAAGGAACAATTGCCGAAGATGTTGGCGAACACCCGGAACACGCTCCACAGGTGGGGAAGAAAACACCGCAGGAACATGTCGATAAAGACGCGATTGACGAAAGCGGCAATCTGATTTATGACGACGGCAAAGACGAAAACGACGCGAAATAGATTCGCGCGGTAAATCGAGTAAAAAGTGTTTGGACTTAACCTCTAAACACTTTTTTTATTTGATATACAAGTAAAGCTGAAAAAATATTCGATAATTGAAATTTTTAGAAGACAAAATTATTGAATTATCTTAATATATCTTAACTCTAATCTGTTCAAAAACTTCTCAAGGAGAATCTAAATGAAAAAATTGTTATCCGCATCTCTAAGCGTATTACTACTGCAAAGCGTTTTCTGTCTTGTTTTATCGCCGGTTGCAGCTTCGGCGCAAACACAGGAAGTCCTTACCAATCAAGCAGTTATAGACATGGTCAAATCAGGATTTTCACAGGAAATTATAATTGCAAAAATAAAATCTTCCAGAAATTCATTTGACACTTCAGCTTCGGCTTTGCAAACCCTGAAAAAAAGCGGCGCGCCCAACGCGGTAATGATGGCGATGATGGAAAGTTCATCGAACACCGGTGGGCAAGTTAACAACGCTTCGACCGGCAACAATTCAAATCAATCCGGCGCGGCGGTTCCGTTTATGCTGACAGACCAGACGCCACTCAAATTGCGTTTGAGTCGAAATATGTCTTCCGCCGATGCAAAAACCGGCGAAACAGTCGATTTCGAAGTTATCGAAGACATCAAAGTCGGTGATATTGTGGTTATTCAGCGCGGCGCAGTTGCTCTGGCGACGGTTACAAATGCTAAACCGAAAGGAAGAATGGGAAAAGGGGGAAAATTGGATATAGTTCTGGACAGCGTGCGTCTTGTGTCCGGCGAAAAAGTTGCATTGCGCGCGACTAAAGAAACAAAAGGCGGCGGCAAAACCGGCGCGATGACCGGCGCAATCGTTGCTTCAAGCATTCTTTTCTTCCCGGCTGCACCGTTTTTTCTTTTGATGAAAGGAAAAGACATCGCCATTCCCAAGGGAACGGAAGTTACCGCATACGTCAACGGCGACATTACTCTCGACGCCAGAAAATTCAACGCAAGATAACAACAATCGAAACGAAATAAATTTCCCGGTTTGTACAATAGAAAAAGCGTTAGGAAAATTATTTTCCTAACGCTTTTTGCCGTAGTTTGAGTTTTGTCGAATTAACGATATCTGCCGCCGACGGATGATAAATTGTAAGCCTGCGCCAAAGCATTGAGTTCAGTGCGGACGGCTACCCAATTAGTTTCGGTCGCGCGATTTAATCGGCGATTTCGCATTGCAACGTCGATGTCCGAAGCGATGTTTAAGCATTTGCGAACTTCGGCGCTGTTTTCACGTCTGGAGTCGTTGCGGTCAAACTCGCGCCGCAATTCGTCGGTCGCCTGCTCTAAATCTCTCGCCAGTTGATTTAAGCGATTTTCGCGTCGCGTATTATTCAAACGACTGTTGTCGAGCGCATAATCAAACTGCACGACAAAGCGGTCAACGCGCTGTTCGACGTTTCTAATAAGTCGGTCGATTCGCGCTCTCGACAAATTCGAATTGCCTTGTCCGTTGTACGTGTTCTGGTTATACGCACCGCCCAATTGCGGCAGATTGTAGGCACGCGCCAGAGCATTGAGTTCGGTTCTGACCACCGCCCAATTGCGCTCGGTTGCCTGGTTAAGTCTGCGATTACGCATCGCCACGTTTATATCCGAAGCGATATTTAACACTCGGCGAACTTCTGCACTGTTTTCCCGACGTGAATCGTTGCGGTCAAACTCGCGGCGAAGTTCATCGGTTGCCGTTTCCAAATCGCGGGCGCGCTGGTTCAAATTATCTTCGCGCCTGGTATTGTTCAAACGGCTGTTGTCGAGCGCGTAGTCAAATTGCACGACAAAACGGTCGACACGTTCTTCGACATTTCTGATTAGGCGGTCAACTTGCGCTCTGGACAAATTATTGCGCGCAAATTGTGCGTTGACATTACTGCTCGTAGCGCCGATTGAACCGACGATTGCCATAACGACGACAAAAAATTTTAAACTGTAGTTTTTCATTTTTCTCTCCTTAATTTTTGCGGATTGAAGTAGTTTGAAGGGAGTAAATGTAAAAAGTTGATATTATGGGGAGTTTCGGACTTGATTTTGTCCGTCAGGCTTTAGACGCGCAATGTTAGAGAAAAGTTGAATGAATTTATATTGTCTTTTCAAAAATTTATAGAGAATGAAACACGGGCTTTTTAAACGGCTCGACGATTATTTTGTGATTACAAAATAATCGTCGAAACCCAAATCATCTGAAACTTATTTCCCGTGAAAGGTTAACGAATAATTTCTGCCAGTTTTCTTAATTCTTCCGTCACATTTTCACCAAGATGCACGCGCAAAGCACGACGTTCGCGGTCAAGCAAAACCTGAAAATCGCCTCGCGCCTGCGCAGCTTTGACGACGCCGAAAGTAAATTTTTGTTCCGGCACTTGTAAGTCTTCAGCATCATCGGACGTGATTTGCAGGAAAACTCCCTGGTTTGCGCCCCCTTTGTAGGCTTGCCCAGTCGAGTGCAGAAAACGCGGACCGAAACCGAGACAAGTCGCAACGAGTTTTGTTTCTAAAACTTGAGTGCGAATTTCTTGTAAGATGGATTCAATTTCCTCATTCATTTCCACATAAGCCAGAAGCGCAAAATAATCTGTTTCCTGCAAATGCGCCAGATGTGCGGCGAGATATTTCTTCAGAGACTTTTCACCACCGACAAATTCGTTTAATTGTTCCAGATTTTTTTCGTCGGTAAAAAGCTTGACGCCATTTTCTTCATAAAAGGGTTTTTCATCCGGGAGCTTTCCGGTCTTTTCGTATTCATCAGTGATTTTTCGTGCTTCGATTTTTGCGGC
Source organism: Acidobacteria bacterium 28-9 (assembly GCA_002050355.1). Lineage (GTDB taxonomy): Bacteria > Acidobacteriota > Blastocatellia > Pyrinomonadales > Pyrinomonadaceae. The sequence goes on along the minus strand of MWYY01000054.1, from coordinate 22,860 downwards.
TTCAACATCGGGCTGGTTAAACGTATTGATTTGCATAATCGAACCGGCGACGGCAGTTGCAAATTCCCAGCGAAAAAATTCCTGTCCGAGATTCATCTTGTCCGGCAAAACAATACGCACGACGGCGTGTCCGGCGGCTTCGAGCGCAGAGACTTTTTCGTCTAAAGAAGAATCGTCTCGTGTGCCGTCGAGTTTTAGATAAGCGAAAACGCGGTCGTCGCCGTAGTTTTCAATCGGCTGCGGCGTTTCGCGGTCAACCGGAATTATTGAAATGTCGGATTTTCCTGTTGATTCGGCTATAAGCTGTTCGAGCCACGCTCCCGTATCGTAAATTTCCGGTGAGGTAAAAATCGTCAATTTGTCGCGCCCATTTGTTTGGCAAACACCCAAAATCGTTCCGAGAATCGCGCCCGGATTTTCTGCGGGAACGTGCGATTTGCAGGCGTGAACCATTTCCATAGTTCTTTGCAAAAAATCTTCTACGTCCAAACCCATTGCCATCGCCGCCGTCAAACCGAAAGCCGACAACGCGGAAAATCTGCCGCCGATTGAAGGGTCGCCGAAAAAGATTTTACGGAAATTGTCATGCTCGGCAACCGTTTGCATTTTTGAGGTTGGGTCGGTAATGGCGACGAATTGTTTTCCGGCATTTTCACGTCCGACAAGTTCAGAAACCTTCTCGAAAAAATATTGTTTAAAAGTATTTGGCTCTAAGGTTGAACCCGATTTGCTGGCGACGATAAAAAGCGTTTTTGCCAAATCAATTTTGCTTTCAACCGCTTTGATTTGCATTGGTACGGTGGAGTCTAAAATGTGAAAATTCTCTTTGCCGAAAGTGATTGCCAAAACTTCGGGACACAAGGATGAGCCGCCCATTCCCATCAGCAAAACGTGCGCGAAACCAGCGCCTTTAATCTCTTCGGCAAAATCACGGTACTTCTGCAAATCGTTCGATTCGGTTTCGACTACATCGAGCCAGCCGAGCCATTTTGCCTCGTCGTCGTTCGTCCAAAGCGATTGGTCTTTGTTCCACAAAAGTCCGATTTTATCCGCCTTTTGCCATTCGTCAAATTTCGATTGAACAGTCTTTTGCAAATTTTCCGGTAATGAATAAGAAATTGAATTAAGCATAGAATAAATTTAGCATAACCCGGGACGAAGAGGCGAAAAGTTATTTCGAACCGGCAGATTTAACTGCAAGGGTTGATACGAGAAACAAAATCACAAGACGCACAATGTTAAAAATCGGATAGAAAAAAAGCGGAATCAAAGCTACTCCGAAACCGAAATCCGAATTGTTTCTACCGGGAAGAAAAATCAGCGGCGGAATCAAGCCGAGCAAAACAAATCCCAGCGCGTTAATAAATAGTAAACGCTTAAAACTATACCGTTTTTTTATCAAAGGGGTTTTTACAGCCAAAATTACCGCCACAACTAAAAAGGCGCAGGAAATTCCTTGGACGGCGACCATCATCGGTAAAACAGCGTTGTCTATTAAGGTCGCCGTCCAAGCGGCAATCGGCAGGCTAATTGTCAAAAAGCTACAGTATGCCGCCAAATCAATTAACCCGCACAGCGGAAACAGCCAAACCCAAATCGGAATTCTTTCGTTTGTCACAGCCTTTGGGTTATTTTCCTGCTCGTTTTGCATTGTCTCTGAAATTATCAAACTAAAATTTTATTTTTCAGCCATTGAAAAAGCATCTGTTCCTGCCTGTGCAGAGCGTGTTCCGGTATCGCGTCTTTAGTTTTCGTCATCGGAAGTTTGAAGAAAACCGAAAGCTGTTCCTGCGCGCCGAAACTTCCGCGCCTTTTTGCCAAATCCAGCAGGCGCGCAATTTCGATCGCCAGCGGCGCGGCAAGAATCGAATCACGGCATAAGAAATTGATTTTCAACTGCATCGGCTGACCGAGAAATCCCGTCACATCAACGTTATCCCACGCTTCTTTGTTGTCGCCGCGCGGACGATAATAGCGAATGTCAACGAGGTGGTCTTCAACCTTATAACCCAAAATATCGTCAAGAACCGAGCCTTTTGTTTTGATTTTTGAAGCAAGCGAATCCTCGTGGCTCAAAGCCAAACCATCACGATTGCCTAAGATATTGGTCGAATACCAGCCTTGAACCTTTAAGGCGCGCGTTTTTAAAGCCGGGGCAATCGCGGTTTTTATCATCGTTTGTCCGGTTTTGCCGTCTTTTCCGGCGACTGGAACTTTGTTTTTCTCGGCAAATTCAACCAGCGCGGGAATATCGGCGGCAACCGATGGGGTGAAATTTCCGTAGGGAATTTTTTCCAAAATCGCGGCGTAAGCGTAAAGCATCGCGGGCGAGATTTCCTTCGAATTTGCGTCTAGAGCCTTTTCAAAATCGGCAATCGAATTAAAAATTTCATTGCCTTCGTCGGCGAGTTTTTCGGTCGAGCCGAGATTTATCACTACAACTTCATCGCATTTTTCGCGTGTGCGAAATTGGCGTAAATCCTGCCGAATTTTTTCAATCACAGCTCGGTGCGAATTGTCGGAAAAAGTGTTTTCGCCTTTGACGAGCGCGAGAAATTCTTTGTTTGAAGCGGCACGCCAAGGTTTTATTTTCCGCAATTCGTCTTCGACGACGACGAATTGTTTGTGCGTCAAAACGTCGTGTTCTTCCGCCGCGTGTGCCAGATTCGCCGCGTGCAAATCCCAGCCGCCAAAGACGAGATTTTCGTAATCGACTAAATCTTTTGTTAAATCTTCCGGCAAATTGGCAAGCGGCAAACCGGTTTTTTCGATTTTGCCTTTTTTCAAAAGCTCGACGCCGGCGACAATCGTCGTGCCGACCGCGCCTCCTAAACCGATGATTGCCAACCCAAGTTTTCTGTTGTTCATAAAAACGATAATTTTACAACAAAATCGGATAAGCCACGAACAGACACGAAAGAACACGAATAGAAGATATTGATCTTTTCTCGTAAAACTTTGTGTTTACTCATGGCTAAATACTTCCTTTTTCAACCGCGTCCAAAGCAATTTTGCCAAGCACGTTCACAAAAATATTAAACCGTGCAAAGCGTTTGTCCTGCGTAAAACCTCTTGCAAAGCGAAAATAAATCTGCTGCGCAATTGCGGCGACTTTGAACGTGCCGAAAACGTAATAAAAAAGAACGTTTGAAACATCACGCCCTGATTTTTCCGCATACATTTGCGTCAATTCCGGGCGCGAGATATTTTCCATCAAAACACGCGGATTAAACGGCATACTCAATAAATTTTCGCCCGCGTCCTTTGACATCCAGTAAGCTAACGTCGTCCCTAAATCCATCAGCGGCTCGCCGATTGTCGTCATTTCCCAATCGAGAACTGCAACAATTTCGGTTAGATTTTCGGGATTGAGCATCACGTTGTCAAATTTGTAATCGTTGTGAATCAATGCCGCGCCGTGTGTTTCGGGAACGTTTTCATTCAGCCATTCGACTACTGTTTTAAGTTCAAAATTTTCATCGGTTTTTGCGTTGAAGTAACGCTTTGTCCAACCTTCAACTTGTCTTTTCGCATAGCCTTCCGGTTTTCCCAAATCACCCAAACCAATTTTTTCATAATCGAGGGCGTGAAGGTTTGCCAGATTTTCAATAAATTTTTCGCAGACACTTTGTTGCAGGTCTTTTGAATTTTCCAAAACTTCAGGCGACTTTCCGCGAATAATCAGACCTTTGCGGCGTTCCATCAAATAAAACTCAGAGCCGATTACCTTTTCATCCGCGCAATATAAAAGCGGTTTCGGGGCGGGTTTATAGATTTTTGAAAGTCTCGACAAAACACTAAACTCGCGCGACATATCGTGCGCCGATTTCACCTGATTGCCGAACGGCGGACGGCGCAAAACATATTCCGACGCGCCAATTTTTATCAAATAAGTTAAATTAGAACTTCCGGCGGGAAATTGTTCAATTTCAATCTCGTGTTTTAATTCTGAAAACTTGCCGCGCAAAAATTCGCGCAGATTCGCTTCGTCTAATTCTTCGCCGCGGCGAATTTCGGTAGTGTCTTTCATGAATTATTCACTCAACGGTCGCTTAAAAACAAAAACAACCTCCTTTGAATATCCAGCACCAGCGTTGACGGCGAATGCCGAAACAAGTTCCCAGCCTTCAGCACCTAATTGGTTGGTAAAATCTTGTGCTTTGTCGGCGTCAAAGTTAATGCCGCCCCAATTCCAAGCTAACACGTTGAGCTTAACCGTTTGGTATTCCCATTTCATAAAATCCTAAATCTCCCGCGTATTTATGCTAATATTTGGCTGAAAAATTATGAACTTCGATTATTCAACGAAAACGCGCGAACTGCAAAGCAAACTGCAAGCGTTTATGGACACGCATATTTACCCGAATGAAACGGCGTTTACAGATGAAATAAATTCTGGCGACAGATGGAAGCCTTTGCAACTGGTTGAAGATTTGAAAGAACGCGCGAAAGCCGAAAATTTGTGGAATTTGTTTTTGCCGGAAATTTCCGGTTTGACGAATTTAGAATACGCTCCGCTTGCCGAAATGATGGGCAGAGTTGTTTGGTCGGCGGAAGTTTTTAATTGCTCCGCGCCGGACACAGGGAATATGGAAGTTTTGTGGAAATACGGCACTGACGAGCAGAAAGAAGAATGGTTAAAACCGCTTCTTGACGGCGAAATTCGCTCGTGTTTTGCGATGACTGAACCGGACGTTGCATCGTCGGACGCGACAAATATTTGCGCTTCAATTGTTAAAGACGGCGACAAATATGTTTTAAAGGGCAGAAAATGGTGGTCAACCGGCGCGGGCGATGTGCGCTGCAGACTGGCGATTTTTATGGGCAAAACCGACGAGGACGCGCCGAAACATCTTCAGCAATCGATGATTTTAGTTCCGATGAATGCCGATGGCGTAAAAGTCGAAAGACTGCTCAATGTTTTTGGTTTTGACGACGCGCCGAACGGACACGCGGAAATTTCTTTTACCGATGTGCGCGTGCCGAAAGAAAATCTGCTTTTGGGCGAAGGTCGCGGTTTTGAAATCGCGCAAGGTCGCTTGGGCGGCGGGCGAGTGCATCATTGTATGCGTTTGATTGGGGTTGCCGAGCGCGCTTTGGAATTGATGATTGAAAGAACGAATCGGCGACGCGCTTTCGGCAAAAATTTGAGCGAAATGCAGACGGTCAGAAATTGGATTGCCGAATCGAGAATGGAAATCGAGCAGGCGCGGCTGCTTGTCTTGAAGACGGCTTATTTAATGGATACAACGGGAAATAAACAAGCGCGCAGCGAAATTGCGATGATAAAAGCCGTCGTTCCGCAAATGGCGCAAAAGATAATTGACCGCTCGATTCAAGCGCACGGCGGCGCGGGAGTTTCGCAGGATTTCCCGCTCGCGCAGTTTTGGATTTACGCGCGAACTTTGCGCCTTGCGGATGGTCCCGACGAAGTTCATCTGGAAACGATAGCGAAAAATGAGTTGAAAAAATGGATGTGAGAAAAGCACAACTTGAAGACAGCAAACAAATCGCGGAAATTTACAATTACTATGTTGAAAATTCGCATTCAACTTTTGAAACCGAACCACTCAAAATTGCCGAAATGAATCGGCGAATTGCCGAAACAATTAAAAATTACCCGTTTTTTGTTTGCGAAGAAAGCGCGGAAATTTTGGGTTACGCTCACGCCGCCCAATATAAATCGCGCTGCGCTTACAAAAGTTCAGTTGAAGTTTCGGTTTACGTCAAAAACGGGACGAATGGAAAAGGTATCGGAACATTGCTTTACGAAATGTTGTTCGCAGAACTTTTCAAGACAGACGTTCACGCGATAATTGCGGGAATCGCTTTGCCGAACGAAGCAAGCATTAAACTTCACGAACGATTCGGTTTTGAAAAAGTCGCGCATTTTCAGGAAATAGGTTTTAAGTTTAATAAATGGATTGACGTAGGTTATTGGGAATTGATATGCAGGAAAAATTAATAGGAATGAAGAACATAAATATAATTTTTTAATTCTTTCTTTTATTCTCGGTTAACTTTTCTCGTTCAATTATGAAAGAAAAAATACATTTCGCTCACGCCAACGGTTTCCCGCCAAAACTTACAGCAAACTTTTCTCGTTTCTCGAAAAAGATTTTAAAATCGGTTATCTCGAACGGCACGCGCATAATCCGAAGTTTCCGGTAGCCAACGGTTGGGAACGTCTTCGAGATGAATTGCGCGAGGAAATTGAAGAGCGTTACACACAGCCAATTATCGGCGTCGGACACAGCTTGGGCGGAATTTTGCATTTTCTCGTTACGATTGAAAATCCAGAACTTTACAAAGCGATAGTTCTTTTAGACGCGCCGATTATCAGCCGTTTGAGCAGTTTTGGAATAAAAATTTTGAAGCGGACGAATTTAATAGAAAAAATTCCGCTGGCGCGTCAGACAAAGTTTCGGCGTTCTGTTTGGACGACAAAAGACGAAGCGTTTGAACATTTCAAGCAGAAAGAAAAATTCCAAATGTTTAATGAAGACGTTTTGCGCGATTATGTAAAACACGGAACGGTTGAGAGCGAAACGGGTGTCGGTCTTTTTTTCAAACCGAGTGTCGAGGCGAAAATTTATCAAACACTGCCGGATTATTTGCCGAAACTGCGCGGCAGATTAAAAGTTCCGGCGGCTTATATCGGCGGAACTCGTTCGGAAGAAGGGCGGCTTGCGAGGCTGAATTTTATGCGAAGAAACTTTCCTTTCAGCTTTCAATTCATCGAAGGTTCGCATCTTTTTCCACTGGAAAAGCCGGAAGAAACGGCAACGCTTATAAAGAAAACTATTGCGACGCTTCTGCAATAAAACTGCTCGGCACGGGAATGTCTTGAGCATTGCCGAAACCGACACCGTAAAAAGAGTTGTCGGAACTTTTGAGAATATACCAAACGCCGTCTGACGCTCGATAAACGGCGATGTCGCTTTTGCCGTCACCGTCGTAATCGGCAGGAACGGGTTTGTCGTCTGCCGCTCCGAACTGCGTTGCGGCGAAACCGTCGCGGCTTTTCAGAAAATACCAAACTCCGTCGCTCGGACGAAAAACCGCAACATCGGTTTTACCGTCGCCGTCGTAATCCGCTTGAACGGGTTTGTCGGTTGAATTGCCGAATTGGACGGCTGAAAATCCGTCCCGGCTTTGTTGGATATACCAAGTTCTGGTTGACGGGCGAAAAACCGCTATGTCCGTTTTTCCGTCCCCATCGTAATCGCCCTGCGCCGGTAAGTCGCCGGTTGTTCCGAACTGGGTGGCAACCAAACCTTTCGAGCTTTGCAGTTGATACCAAACGCCGTCTGACGGGCGATAAACGGCAAAATCGGTTTTCCCGTCGCCATCATAATCGCCGACAACCGGAACATCGCCGCTTGCGCCGAACTGAACGGCGCGAAATCCCTGCGCGCTTTGCTGGACATACCAGATACCGCTCGAAGGTCGCCAAACCGCGTAATCGCTTTTGCCGTCGCCGTCAAAATCTCCCGGAACCGGTTTGTCGCCGCTTGCGCCGAATTGGAACGATTGGAGACTTCCGTCGCTGCTTTTCAAGCTAAACCATTCGCCGGTTGCCGGTCGAAAGACTGCCACATCCGATTTTCCGTCGCCGTCGAAATTTGAAACGATCGTTCCCGACCGAATGCTTTTAGAAGTTGTGTAAATATAATCGCCCGCAGGTGAACCGTCGCTATTTGCGGCGTTTCCGGCAGCGTAAAAACTCACTGTTCCGACTCTTTGAGCCGGAGCGTTCCACGTAAAAGTCCAGGATTTCGAGCCAAACTGCGTCGGCAAAACGCCGTCAATCGTATGCTCGACATACGTGCGCTGATTGCCACTGACGAAACCGTTCAACATCTGCAACTGCTTCGGCGATTGCGTCGGAAGCGTATAAGTGCCGACATTTTTTCCTTGCGCATCAATCGCCGTCAGTTGAAAACCGTAAATCACCGCATCGGATTGGCTGACCGTAACGGTTACCGGAATCTGCTGATTCGGCGAATAATTGATTGGTAAAGCAGAGATGGAAACGTTTCCCGTGCCGCTGTTGACGGGAAAACTCGCGTGGCATTGGGTGCAGTTGCTCTCGCCGGGTGCGTTCGTGTAGGAAGTCGCCGGACCGGAAGCCGAAGCGCGCGCTCGTTCGTGTTTTGCCGAGAAACTTAAAAAACCGAAAATTGCCAAAACAGTAGCACAAGCTATAACGGTTGATTTTACGGAAACGATTCTGCGCCGGTTGATTTGCATTTTCGTGGGAAACTCCTTTTTACAAATTCTGGGAAATTTTATTTCTTGTATTTGACGCTTCCTTCAGCCGAAAAGTCCTAAATAGTTTGAAATTGTTAAATACAGAAAGCAGCGAACTCTAATTTTTACATTTTTTATTCGGTAAAAATCAAATTTCCTGTCCGACGAAATACATTTGCGAATCGAATTTCTCATCCTTTGAATCGGTTTTTATTTTCTCGTAATTACCGTCGGCGTTTAAGATACGCGCATTAACGTTGTCTTTCAAATACGCAGCTAGAATTTTTTCACGAATATATTTGAGAAGATTTCTGTCTTTTATCGGCACGGCGGCTTCGACGCGGCGGTCGAGGTTGCGGTGCATCCAGTCGGCGCTTCCGATGAAAATTTCCTCGTCGCCGGCATTGGCAAAATAAAAAATTCGACTGTGTTCGAGAAACCGTCCGACGATTGAGACGACGCGGATGTTCTCCGAAAGACTTTTGATGCCGGGGCGCAAAACGCAAATGCCGCGCACGAGCAAATCTATTTTTACACCCGCTTGCGACGCGCGGTAAAGAGCGCGCACGATTTTATCGTCGGTCAGAGAATTTATCTTGACGATAATGCGCGCCTCGGCTCCGTGTTTTTTATGTTTGGTTTCGCGCTCGATAAGTTCGAGCATTCGCTCGCGCAAATTTATCGGCGCAACCAGCAGTGTGGAGAAATCGGTTTGATACGAATAGCCCGTGAGAAAGTTAAACAGGTCGCTTGCATCCGCGCCGATTTCTTTATCGCTCGTCAAAATACCTAAATCTGTGTAGATTTTTGCAGTTCCGGGGTTGTAATTGCCCGTTCCGATATGCACGTAACGGCGCTGTTCGTCGTTTTCGCGCCGGACGACGAGTGTTACTTTAGAGTGAGTTTTCAACCCGCGCATTCCGTAAATAACGTGAATGCCTTCGTCTTCGAGACGGCGCGCCCATTCGATATTGTTTTCTTCGTCAAATCTGGCTTTCAGTTCGACGAGTGCGGCGACCTGTTTGCCATTTTGATTCGCTTTTATAAGGGATTTAACAATCGGCGAGTTTTTACCCGTACGATACAGACAGATTTTTATTGCGCTTACCTTTTCATCTTCCGCCGCCGCCTCAATAAAATCAGTAACGGTGCTGAAAGCCGTATACGGATGATGCAGCAAAACGTCTTGTTTTTTCAAAGTATCGAATACGTTTTCCTGCCGCTGAAGCTGTCTCGGAATCGAGTATTTTATCGGCTGGTCTTTCAAATCCGGGCGGTCTATTGAGTAGAGCGCCATTAAATCGGGAACATTTAAAAAACCGTTTATTCGGTAAACATCCGCATCCGTCAAACTGATTGAATCGGTCAGATAGCTGATTGATTCGGTTAGAAAACGCACCATTTCCTCGGGCATCGTCGGAGAAACTTCGAGCCGTACGGGAAAGGTAAATCGCTGCCGCTGGTGAATTTCGCGCTCCATCGAACGCAGCAGATCGTCCGATTCGTCTTCGCGCAGTTCGATATCGGCGTCGCGCGTCAGGCGAAACAGATGGCTTTTGTGCGTTACCATATTCGGAAAAAGCGAGCCGACATTTGTGCCGACAAGTTCGCCGAGCAGCGCAAAATGCGTTTCTCTTTCGTTAAACGGAATAAGGCGCGGCAGATTCGGCGGCAGTTTGATACGCACAAAGCGGCGGCGATTATAAAGATGGTCGACATTGCCGTGCTTCACGTTTTTGTCCGGCTCGACCGAAAGACCGACGTTCAAACTCAAATTTGAAACGTATGGAAACCGATGGCTGATGTCAATTGCCTGCGGCGTCAGAATAGGAAAAATATTTTTCAAAAAATACTCGTCGAGTTTTTTGCGAGCCGCTTTGCTCAAATCCTTGTGCGAGTAAATTTTTATGCCGTTTTCGGCGAGTTTTGGCAAGACATCATCGTGCAGGCAGCTCATCTGCTTTTCAATCATCGACAGCACGCGACGGCGAATTTCCTGCAGCTGTTCCGGCAGCATCATACCGTCGGGCGATGCTTTGACAACTCCGTCAGCGATTTGTTCTTTCAGACCGGCGACGCGAATCATAAAAAATTCGTCCAGATTAGTCGAAAAAATCGTAAGAAATTTGAGTCGTTCGAGCAGCGGTGTCGTCTCGTCAAACGCTGCTTCCAAAACGCGGCGGTTAAATTCGAGCCAGCTTAACTGGCGATTGATTAAGTAGCGCGAGTCTCTGACGGAAAGCGGCGCGTCGGCTTTCTCTTTTGCCTCGACTGATTTTTGTGCGGATTGAGTCATATAAAAAGTGTAGAAATTTTGATGGGGAAAGGCAATTAAAAGAATGTTAAATTTTTAGAAGACGGAAATGAGTGGGCAGTATTTAGTAGTCGGTTGTCAGTTAATTGGCTATTAATATTTATAAAACGCTACACACCTTATTTTGTTTACGGATTACTGACTACTGTAATGCACCCCGTTAATCAAGCTGATTGAGAGCGAGTAACTTGATTATTTTTGAACCACGCGCTTTCAAATGCGTTGGGCGTTTTGTAACCCAAAGCCGAATGCAAATAATTGTCGTTGAAATATTCGACAAACTTTTCCATCTCTTTTGCCAGTTCCTCAACCGATGACCATTCTTGAAGCCAGCAGAGTTCTTCCTTGATGGTGCGAATCAGCCGTTCGGTATCAGCGTTACCCTTTGGATTGGCGTAAGCACTAAACCACTCTGCACTGGAAGTGCAGAGATTTTCAGTAGACTGAAAGTCTAATAACACTATTCAAGGATAAACGGATTATTATCCTTGTTCGATGGATTACGATGATGTTCCAAATACTCTTGCACCATTTCATCCGTGATGTTGCCCGTACTCCACGCGCCATATCCGATTGCCCAACAGTGGTTGCCCCAATATCGTTGCTTCAAATTTGGAAACTCCGCCTGGAGCAGGCGCGACGTGCGACCTTTGAGGCGTTTGACCAAATCCGACAAAGCCAACTTCGGCGGGTATTCAATGTGCATATGAATATGATCTTTGCTCACCACACCCGACAAAATTCTGACATCTTCGGCATCGCAAATTTGCACGAGCAAGTCTCGACATCGCACCTTTATATCGCCTTCCAAAACGTGGTAGCGATATTTCGTACTCCAAACAATATGTGCGGTCAACCGCGTAATCGTATGATGACCGTGCCGGTTATCTTTCATCTTTCGCAATTTTCACACAGATTTTAGCGGAAGCAAACTAAAGTCTTGCGCTGAAAGCGCATAGCTTTTACTAGCGTTCTGGAACAGTAAAAAAATCCTTATCCCGAACCCACGTTACTTAATACGGCAATAGCCGCACGGAAAATTCAATAACCCTTTTATGAAATACATTTTTGAGTTAAGATAACCGAACAAAAATATATTTTGATAAAAAGGAGTTTTTACTATGTATTTCCGACGTTTTGTTTGTTTAGGTGTTTTAAGTTTGGCATTTTTTACCATTTCGTTTGCTCAGACTTCGCCGACCGAATCAGCTTCGGAAAAAGAAAAAGCGCAAAAGGAACTCGAAAAACACGCTTTGGAAATGATTGACCAAGCCGTCAGCGAAGCGAACACGCTTAAACTTCCCGCGAACCGTGCTATCGTCTATGCGCTTGCCGGCGATTTATACTGGCGGTTCGACGAAAAACGCGCTCGCGAGCTTTTTCGCAGTGCTGGTGCGGAATTGAGTTAGCACAGAAGATTTGATATTGTACCGATCAGCCACAAAGGAGCGCGATTGATACAAGTCTGGGACGCTGTGTTATCAGCTTGATGTAGAAATGTTAAATTGCTTTCACTTGCTTTATATCAGCTATTTGCACCAGAGCCTCTCAGGTTAAACTAAATGTCAACAGAACATGGTAAGGCAGGGCACAACCAAGCCGGACGGCCCATCCCGCGCCGCGCCGCACTCTACGACTGTTTGTTTCTGAGTCTGGTTGTACTTCTATCTCTAATCCTCTACGTGTGCGGTTTAGGCTTTTATAGTGATGACTGGTCCTTCTTGTGGCCGTTCGCCACCTCCGGCGATCAGTCATTGAGCGGTTTATATTGGAATGAATATACAAACTGGTGGGCCTACCGCCCGCTCCAGAAGGTTTACTGGACAGTGCTGTATTGGCTATTCGGCCTGCAACCGCTCGGCTACCACCTTACCAACGCGCTAGTGCTTAACGCGGCAGCGGTTCTGTTTTACTTGTCGCTCCGCGAGTTCGGCCAGTCGCGTTTGCTCGCCGTGACCATACCGTTAGTCTGGGCCTTGCTGCCGCACTACTCCACCGGTCGGTTCTGGTTCACCGCTTTTCAAGGCACCCTGAGCATGGCTTTTTATTTTCTCAGTCTCTACTCCGGCCTGAAGGCTTTGCAGGCTCGACGAACGCGCCTGTTGGCCTGGAAACTGCTCAGTGTCCTGAGCATATTCGGCAGCATTCTCGTGTACGAGATCACGCTGCCTCTATTTCTATTTAACCTTTTCTTGATTCGATACCGCAAGCGGGAGCTTTACGGAGCGACACCCTTCAAACAGATGATCCGGGCCAACTTGGTCTGGTTGGTGATCGTTCTTTTGCTGTTGATTGTAGTGACACTCAACAAGGCGTTGACACGCCCCATAGGGGCCAATCCCGTTGCACAAGTGGTTAAGATCGTGAAAGGGGGTGTCACCGTCAGCTTCGGCGACTACGGACTCGGCTTGCCCCGGGCGGTTTGGGTCATCTTACGTGACTACTTCGATCCCACAATCCTGGCGGTCGGCGTGGCGCTCGGGTTGGTTATCTTCGGTTACCTGTATGGCATCGCCGCCCGACCGTTAACCGATCAGCCGGGACGCCCTAAGTGGCCGAAACTAATTACGACGGGACTGATTGTTTTCGGATTGGGTTACGCAATTTTTCTGGTCACAAAAGCGCTCGGGTTCACCACCACCGGGATCAACAACCGCACCGCCATCGCGGCGGCGGCGGGGGTCGCCGCGGCGTTTACCGGTGGGGTGGGGTGGGCGAGTTCTCTCCTGCCGTCAGACGCGCTCCGTAAAGTAGCTTTCTGCGCGTTGACGACATTCTTATGTGTGAGCGGCTTTCTCATCAACAACACTATCGCCTCGTTCTGGGTCGCAGCCTACCGCCAGGAACGGGAAATCCTTGCCGACATCCGGGAACACTTTCCGGCTCTCCCTTCAGGAAGCACCTTCGTCCTCGACGGGGTTTGTCCCTACGTCGGCCCCGCGATTGTTTTTGAATCCAGTTGGGATTTAGAGGGAGCATTAAGGGTTTCTTACCACGACCCGACCCTTAAAGCTGTTGTCGTCACGCCTAACCTGCGAGTTCAGCAGGAGGGCATTTCGATGTTGATGTATGAATACATTGAAACTCGCTACCCGTATGCTGAACACCTGTTCATATACCACTTCGGCCGGAAGGTGAGTTACCGGCTAACTGACGCCGAAACCGCAAGTCGTTATTTCCAAACCTACAGGCCGGAAGGTGACACGGGGTGCCCTCCGGGCCGCGAAGGATACGGAGTCCCGATCTTCTGAAGGCCGGGTCGGCACAAAGCGGGAAGGTGAGAATCACCGTCGCGCATCACTCGTATCTTGTTTCACGGCGAAGAGTGACGGGCGTTCATCTTCAAAATGCCACACTTCACTCTAGATCTTGCGGTCATACCATCGAAATGTCATCACAGCGCAACGGTGTCGTAACCGCATGCGTGGGGCAGCAGAGTACTTTACTCCGGCAACGAGCGAAGATCAGACGATATTCTGGTCGCCAATTTGGAAAGCGAAAAGGAAAGCGACGATCCTTATTTGTCTTTCTATGAATTCGGTGGAGTTCGTCAACAAGTTTTGCCCATTATTGCTAACCACGACGCGGATTTGGCTTTGGAATTATTAATGCAAACCCGACCTGCCAAAGTTTCAGAAGCGTTAGCGAAAGCCGCTCTACCGAACGCCAAACAAGAAAGCGGAATATTCAATTATAATCCTGAACAAAACCGCGTCCGCCAAGAAATCGCGCTCGAACAGCGTTTCGCCGTTCTCGCCGCCGAACAAAATCCCGATAAAGCCATTAAGCTGATTAAGGACAGCTTGGCGAAAGGCATTTCTTGGAGTGTCCTGTCTCTGCTTCAAAAAATAAATAAAAAGGACGAGAAAAAAGCCACTTCTTTGGCGGACTATGTGATTAGAAAAATTACCGATATGGATTTGACGAAAAAACGTGAAGAACTAGGTGCAACGATTCGTTTTTTGCAATACTCCACCAATCCGAACGCGCCGAAAAATCCGAAGGAGAAGCTTAAAGAAAGCTGGCGGCAATGACTTTTAGTTAAAGCGATTATTGAAAATTTGTCAGAGAGAACTAAAGAAAGAATTATTTTATATCAAATATACTTTTCTCATTATGAGGATGACATTCTTGTTAATTTGAAAAGAGCCGTTGAAGCTGCAAAAGAATATGTCAAAAATTTAGCAAAGATGAAGAAGATAGGGAAATAATTGAATACTTTAAAACAGTTATTCCAGAGTTGGAAAAATTTATAGTTGCAATAGAAAAAGCAGGTTGTAAGTAAACATCAAAACCGCGAGCGGCGTAAATAGAAATCTCTTCATATTCTTATTTTGATTTATTATTTTTCTCCTGACAAAGGCACGGTTGCGATGCGCTGTTTTTGATTGCGCCGCCGCAAAATTTTGTTGCTTTCGTTATTGGGAAAAATAGTTGGAAAGGTATTTTCGCGTAATTCGGCGGTTTTAACGCGCCCGCTGAAACAGCAATCAATTTAACCTCTGGTAAACGAAAATTTTGCTCTGGGGAATTTGCTCGTCTTTATAGATAAGTTTTAATTCCGGCGGCAAATCCAGTTCAACGCCGGAAAATAATCTGGGCATATCTTTAAGTCACTGTTGGCTCAGAACCAAGTAATTCGCTTTCTTGCGTTTAGCGTATTCGACAACTTTTGAGAGTTCCTCGTTCAGCAAATAAATGTGATCCGCTTCAGCATAAACGCCACTATTGGACTTTGAGCCATAATCAGAGACGGCGAATTTTTATGTCTTTATCCATAATCCCGCTTGTTTTTCCTCGAAAGGATGATTCTCAGAAACTTTATAACCGATCACAGAGAAAATCGAAGAAATCAAAATGGCGGGGATAAACAGCAAAATGGAAGTGATGCCGATCAGCAGCGAATAAAGGGGCGACCAATAAGCGCTTATTCCGCCGCTCAAATCGCCGGAGATTATTCTTCTGCCGAGTTTGGCGTAATAAACGCCGTCCCAATAAATAACGTTTTCATACCTGCTCACAAAAAAGCGAATAAGGAAAGCGATAAAAGTGCAAGCTAAAATAAAACCCGTCTCTTTGGAGAGATTTAGAATGTTTGCCGGACTGGGCTGATTTTCTCGCCCTTCGCTAGATGACAAAACCTGTTCCACTAAATTCCTCTCCTTTTTTAATGTTCAAAGCGCGAAGCAGCGCGAACCAAAACCAACACAAAACAAACGTCGTGCCGCTGTAAAAAAAGTAAAGAAACTGCCACGGGAAAGCGGCTAAAGCGAACGATAATCCCTTCTTTTCCAGAAAGAATCGAAATATTTTGCGGTTAAGAAAAACGATCGTCAGCAACAAAAAAACTAGTAACAATATCAGAACCGGCTTCCAATAAAGAAAAGGAAGAATGGCGATTGACAGACCGACGAGAACCGCGCTGAGGCGGTCGGCGGTCTTCAAATTCATATCGTTAACCAAACCTTGATTGGTTAAAATAAATTTCGACCACGGCAAAGCGCGGCAGAAGATGTCCGTCCGCAAAACCGAAACGGCTTCCCATTTTTTCAAATGCTTCGCTTGAATTTCTTTGGCGAGCAAAATTTGGTGACCGGCTGCGCGCAGCCGCGCTCCGAGTTCGATGTCTTCGATTGAGGGAACGGCGAAACGCACGCAGTCGAAACCGCCGACCGCCCTAAACGCTTCGCGGCGAATCGCGCCGAGTCCCGCCCAAAAAGTCCAGGCTTCCGAATTGGAATTTTGATGGATGAAATGATGCAGCAGATTTCTGTATTGCGAGAGAAAATTCTTCTCGCCCGGCTCGTCGTCGTAAGAACCGAAAAGCGCGGAAATTTCCGGCTGATTCGCAAACCGGGCGGCGACTTTTGCAATCGTGTCCGGTTTAACGACGACATCGGCGTCAACAAACAATAAAATCTCGCCCCGCACTTTTTCCGCCGCCAAATTACGCGCCGCCGCCGGTCCCGACCGGCGGCGCGGAGTCGAAATCACGGTCGCGCCTTTTTCACGGCTGATTTTCGCGCTGTCGTCGGTCGAACCGTCGTCAACAACAACTACTTCAAACGCCGAATAGTCGGAAGCGAAAAGCGCGTCAAGACATTTTTCGAGAAATTTGCCGCCGTTATAGACCGGAACGATGACCGATATGAAAGGCTGTTTTTTTATCAACACATTTACTCCTCAACCGGCTTTTTTCGCAAGACGACATCCCAACCGGGACCGATTTGTTTTAATAAAAGCGAAAACGCGGGCAGTTTCTTCAAAAAACGGTAAAAGTAAACTTGCTGGCGCGTAAAAGTCGAAAACTGTTCCAGAGTCGCCGAACTGACATCCGGCAGCGCGAATTCGCATCTGGCAAATTCGCGGCGGGCGAGGCGGTTAAATTCCGGGTAGGAAAGCGTTCGGGTTTTATAAGTTGCGTCGCGCCGCCGCCGCACGTATTCCGATTGCCAGGCGCGCGGCAGAAAACCGACTCCCCAGAGATAGGCATAAGGATCGGTCGCCAGTGAATACCGATTGACGGAATTGACGTATAACGCGCCGACGTCGGTTAACGACCGCGCGCATTCGGACAAAACCTTCGCCTGATCTTTGACAAACTCCAGCGTCGAGGTCATCACCGCCAAATCAAACGAGCAATCGGCAAACGGCAGATACTCGGCGCAGCAACAGACGAGCGGCGGCGCGGGCAAACCTTTATCCATAAAACGCCGACGGCTGACGTGCAGCCAGCGCATAGCGATGTCAATGCCGATCACCCGTTCGTATCGTCCGGCGGCGACTGCCAGAAAATTGCCGGTGCCGCTGCCGATTTCCAAAACCTTTTTCGCCGCGATTTTATTTTTGAACGTGTCGTCGTCAAATGTTTCCAACGTCCGTTTGGCGCGCTCTTCGCCGAGCATCACGCTGCGGATAAATTTTGGGCGCAAATCTTCCGGCGTAATGTCGCTGAAACTCCAGTAATATTCGAGCAGTTTTTCCAATTCATATTTTTCCAAACCGGCGAGAACGATTTCCGTCCGCTCGTAATCTTCCTGAAAATTAAGATATGGGTCGGGAAAAACGCGAAAATCGGGAATGCCATCGTGAAGCGGATATTTTTTATCACAGGTTTCACAGCCGTAAATGTCTTCGGAAACCGCCAGCTCGCCGCGGCACAAAGGACAGACAAACTGCACTTCGCGCAGCGACGGCAAAAGATTTCGCGGTTGCGTTTGCTTTTGTGAAACTTGTGATTGCGCCTGCATAAATGAAGTCCGCCGCCGGTTAAACCTTATCGGCGACGGGCGTTTTCGCGCCCAAGTTCATGGTTTTTGAGCCGATGACGGCTCTGGTCAATTGAACCGGCTGAAAAACGATGCTCGACCACATAAATACTTCGTTCGTGCAGTAACAGGCTTTGGCTTTAATCTGCGCCCGCAATTTTTTGGCTTCCGGCGAATCCCAAATCTCAAAAAAACTTTTGTCGCGCAAGTTGCCGAGCGGGAAATGCTGTTCGCAAACGCTGACATCGCCGTTGGCATACACTACGCCGGTTAAAACTCCGGCTTTACACGGAATAAACTGCGATTCCGATTCAATAGTTTTGACCTTTGCCCACTGCAGCATCGGTTCGACGCTCGCGCCGAAGCGTTTCTTTTCGCGGTCGCTCCAGACTTCGGCGACGTGACGGTAAAGCTCCTTATATTTTTCGAGCTGCGGTCCTTGCAGCGAAGGGTCTTTGCGGTCGCCGCGAATAATGGCGAGGTTGTGATGTTCCATCATCGGACAATTGTCGTGCAGATATTCGGTCAATTGCCAAATCTCGTCCATATTTTCGCTCATGGCGACGGTATTGGCGTGAATCCGCAGACGCGAATCTTCTTTTTGCAGTCGAGCCAGCATTTGATAAGTTTCCATCGCCTTTTCAAACGAGCGCGGATTGCCGCGAAAACGATTGTGATATTCCGGCATTCCGTCGAGCGAGATTTCACAGACGAAGAGCTCCAGCGTTTTGCTTTCGAGAACTTTAAGCAGAGATTTTTCCGTGCGGTCGGTAAAATAACCGTTGGTCGGAACATATATACTTTTCACCTTGTTGTGGTTGATGAAAAGATGGCATATTTCCCCGAAGTCCTGCCGGATGAACGGCTCGCCGCCCGACAGATTGAGGTTCTCGAATTCCCCTAATTCCAGTGAAAGTTTCTCGAATTCTTCGTAAGTTAAATCGTTGCGTTTGTTAAGGTCTTTCCAGTAAAAACAATGATCGCACGTCAGATTGCAAATCGAGTTGATGAAAACAATCATAAACGGCGGCGTTTGCCGTTCTTGATGTCTGGCAGCTTGCAGCGATAATTTGGTGTGGCGTTGGATTCGGGAAACGATGTCCATAAAAATAACCTCTTTCTGATTTTTGTAAAATGATTTTTCTAGTTTCGTGAAATCAACGATTTTACGTCGCGCAGCGTTTGCCGAAAGCGCAGATACCGGTCGAATTTATTCGTCTCAATCGAATCGAAAATTTTCTGATTCGACAGGTAATAAGCGTCAACCCGTTCGAGTGCGAAAAAATCGCTTGTCCGCGCCGCTTTTCCCAAGTTCGTCGAACACGCCGACTGATAAGTCTTTTCGGCGATTTGTCTGACCGAACGATTAAACCTTCCGTAAGGATATGCAAAATTCGTCGCGGCGGTGCCGAGTGAATGCTCAATCACCGCTTTCGACTCGACGATTTCGCGCGTCGCTGCGGCGACTGAAATGCGGGTCAAATCGGGATGCGTCCGCGTGTGCGCTCCGAATTCGATTCCGCAACAGTTCAATTCTTTGATTTCCCGCCAGGAGAGCAGGTTGCTCGGCGGAAGCTGCGGCGGATTATCAGCCCAATCGTTCTTTTTACCGCAGAAATCCGTCACCAGAAAAACCGTCGCCTTGAAACCGCACTGTTCCAAAATCGGAAAAGCGGTTGTGTAAAAATTTTGAAAGCCGTCATCGAAAGTGAGCGCGATGGTTTTCGGGGAAATCGGTTTTTGCTCGATAAATGAATCAACCAGATCACTCATCGAAACCGTATTATAACCCGATTCGCTTAAAAAACTCATCTCGCGCCGCTTTTCCCAAGTTCGTCGAACACGCCGACTGATAAGTCTTTTCGGCGATTTGTCTGACCGAACGATTAAACCTTCCGTAAGGATATGCAAAATTCGTCGCGGCGGTGCCGAGTGAATGCTCAATCACCGCTTTCGACTCGACGATTTCGCGCGTCGCTGCGGCGACTGAAATGCGGGTCAAATCGGGATGCGTCCGCGTGTGCGCTCCGAATTCGATTCCGCAACAGTTCAATTCTTTGATTTCCCGCCAGGAGAGCAGGTTGCTCGGCGGAAGCTGCGGCGGATTATCAGCCCAATCGTTCTTTTTACCGCAGAAATCCGTCACCAGAAAAACCGTCGCCTTGAAACCGCACTGTTCCAAAATCGGAAAAGCGGTTGTGTAAAAATTTTGAAAGCCGTCATCGAAAGTGAGCGCGATGGTTTTCGGGGAAATCGGTTTTTGCTCGATAAATGAATCAACCAGATCACTCATCGAAACCGTATTATAACCCGATTCGCTTAAAAAACTCATCTGCCGCCGAAAAACCTCCGGCGCGACGGAAACAATCGAACCGCTCGCGTCAATCGAGTGGTAAGTCAGAACCGGCATTGTATCCGTTTGTGAAATTTGCAAATCTGCTCGAACACCCGTCATTCTTTTTATTTCACGCTTAGACCGTAATGATAACACGCAAAAAAGTCTTTCGCCGGTAAAATCCGTCTTCGCGGTTTTGTGAAAACGAAGTTTACTCTTTTTCGACGAATAAATCACCAACCAAAAAGCTTATTATCGCCTTGGCTAAACGGTTAGATTCCTTTCTTCATCATTTGATTAGCCTACAATCTGTTGATCAAATTGCAATTTTGAAAAACAACTAAACCACGTGAAATTCCAACTCTTAGTTTTCGATTTTCTCGCGGCGTTTTTCCCGCAGCGTCGAGATTAAGTCGAGATATTGCGTCAAATGCGCTTCTTCGTTCCAGTATTTCATAAAAGCGGCATAGCCCTTTTCGCCTAATTCGTTTCGCAGCGCGGAATCATCCGCAAGTTTGTCTATCGCCGCCGTAAGCTCGTCCGCGTTCCGGTAGATAAAACCGCCGCCGCTGTCTTCGACGACTTCGGGCAATGCGCCGAGATCGTTGACGATAACCGGCGTCCGGTGCGAAAACGCTTCGATGATAATGATGCCGAACGTTTCGTAACAAATTGACGGAACGACGACGGCGACCGCTGATTGGTAAAGACCGGCGAGACGATTTTGGTCTAATCTGCCAAGGAATTTGATGTGAGGGCTGCCCGCCGCCTGAGCTTCGAGCGTTTCCTGGTATTCGCCGTCGCCCGCAATCAACAAATCGTATTTTTCCTGGTTTTGAAAAATCGGAATAATGTTTTGTACACCTTTAATCTTCTCAAGCCGTCCGACAAACAGAAAAAACGGTCGCACCGGAGTTTGCTTCGGCACAGGATGTAGATTTTCCGTCTCCTTCGGTGCGGGCAAAAAATACGGCAGATGGCGAATCGGAATGTCCAGACCGTCCTCCAGATGTTTGCGCAGAGTAAACCGGCTCGGCGCGAGAAAGCAGTCAACGTGCTTGAGCATACGCTCCAGCAATCCGATGTGCCGCCATAATTGCGGCGGTTTTTTTCCGGCTAATTGACAGCTCGTGCAGCTTTTTTTCGTGCAAACCTCGCGGTTAAACTTCCACAAAACGTGCATCGGACAAACGAGCCAATGTTCGTGCGTCGTGTAAAGTTTGATCGCCGAGCCGTAGCTCAAAGCCGTGATTCCGACGAGCGACATATTGTGGTAATGAATCACGTCATAATCGTTCGCCTCCAGAGCGGTTTTCAGTTCGCGTTTGAAAAACGGGACGCCGGTTTGCTGCGTTAAAAGCGGCGAGAGAAATCCTTTATCGCTTTTTAGCCCGCGAACTTTAACGCGCTCGTGATTCGGAAAATCGCCGCTAGGAGCTTTTTTGTTCAGCATTAAAAAAGAATCTTCACAGTGAAAAACGTCCACGAAATGTCCGCGCCGCGCCAACTCGTTGGTCAGACGATAAATATATATCCCGTCGCCGCCGAAGTTATACGGCGGGTAAAAGGTCGTGACCATACAAAATTTGAGCGGTTTTTTCATCGGTTCGTATTATTTTCCGGCGGGTTCTTATTTTCCGGCGAGTTCGTCGAAAATGGCAAGAGTTTCTCGCGCCGCTTTTTTCCAGAGAAAGTCTTCGGCGCGGCGCAAGCCGTCTTCGCTCATTTGTTTTCTCAGCGCGTCGTCAGCCAAAATTTGTTCGATTACCAGCGCGATGCTTTGCGAATCGCGCGGGTCGAAAAAACGTCCCGCCGCGCCGAGAACTTCCGGCAAGGAGCCGCAGTTGCTGGCGGCGACCGGCGTGCCGCACGCCATCGCTTCCATCGCCGGAAGCCCGAATCCTTCTTCGAGCGACGGAAAAACTAAAAGCGTCGCCGCATTATAAAAACATGCCAAATCTTCGTCCGTAATAAAACCGGTAAAAACGACCCGGTTTTCCAATCCGAGTTCGCCGATTTGCTTTTTTAATGTGGGATAAGCCGAAAAAAACGGATCGTCCTTATAATCGCCGACGAGAACCAATTTAATTTCCGCCATCTCCGAATTAGCGTTGAGGAGGTCGAAAGCCTCGATCAAACCCGACAGATTTTTATGCGGGCTGATGCCGCCGACGTAAAGCAGAAATTTCTCGCCTGGCTTTAGCCCGTGACGAGCGAGCGTTTCGTTCATCTCTGCGCCGGACGACAGAACCTTGAAGACCGGACGCGCCGCCTCGGAAATAATCCGCAGGCGCGAAGCCGGCAGCCGGAAGTATTCAACGATTTGCCGTTTGGAATACTCCGAAACGGTGGCAATCAGATTCGCTTGACGAATGGCGGCGTTCTGTTTCGCTTTCCAGAAAAATTTCGATTTCGCGTCCGGGAAAACGAGTTCCGGATGATGATCGGCGATTACGTCGTGAATGGTGACGACAATTTTCGTTCGATTGAAAATCGGAAAATACGAATAAACCGCCGGAAAAAAGAAAACGTCCATCTTGTGCCGCAGCACCTCGCTGCTCATCGCCCATAAATCTTTGATCGAGCGCCTGCCATCCGCCGCCGCCGCCTTCATTGGGGAAAATTCCGTATTGGCGATAATTGTTTTTACATTGGCGGGCAAAACGTCCGTGCTGTTATCGGTATTACCG
>MWYY01000018.1 GCA_002050355.1 Acidobacteria bacterium 28-9 | reverse complement strand
TGTCTGCTTGTTTGTGCCATTCTTCTTGATGTTCAGGCTTGAACAAGCGGGACAAGTTATTGATTCAAATTGCACACTTGAATTTTAGCTTGTCCTTTCTTTCAAACATCTTTTCTGTTACACGACCGAAAAAGTTTGTATTGATAATTCGCGTAATTTGGCATTTAAAAGTTTGGCAATAACTGGTGAGCCTTCTCAGGCAGCTATGACTGGAAAATCCAGATTATCAGCCCGGCAGCTTTTCATTATTAAAAACTGAGTTTTAACTCCGACGCTTTTTGCGCTTAGCTAAAATAGCGATAACCGCAATCAAAATAATCGCTCCGATAATCAGAAAAAAATAAAGCCTGCGCTGACCGAATGCGCCGGACGAATTTCCGTTTGAATTTTTACCGTCAATCCACCAGGCATCCTGCGCGAAATAGACGTTTGATTTCGCGCTCCACGCATACATTGCTTGCAGCCCGCTTTTGTAAGCCGCGCCCGATTGCGGTTCGTAGAGCCACAAATACGGGACATCACGGGCGAGAATTTCCTGCGCTTCAAAATAATACGCGGCGCGTTTTTGCCTGTCCGTTTCAGAGGCGGCGAGTTCAAAAAGCTCGTCAATTCGCGGGTTGCGATAACCCGCGCCGTTTGAAAACGGAATCGCGCCGATGTTGCTTGAAACCACCGTTCGTTTAACGCCGATGTCCGGGTCGGGTCCGTTCTCGAAAGAAGCGAATCCGAGGTCAAAATCTTTTTTGATATAAACCCGGTCAACCGCCGCGCTGAATTCCATCTGCTCCAAATCAACGGCGATGCCGACTTCGCGCAGTTGGTCGCGCAACCCTTCGATGACTTTCGCGTAACTCGGCGCGTAAACATATTTCAGATGAAACCTCGCGCCATCGCCGCCCGGTTTGTATCCGGCTTCGTCAAGCATTTGATTGGCGAGCGGCAAATTTCTTTCATATCTAAAAACATTCGGATTATGCGCCCATTTGAGCAGACTCGAAATCGGACCCGTCGCCGCCGTTCCTTTGCCGAAGGCGACTTTTTCGACGATATAATTTTTATCAATCGCGTAAGCCATCGCCCGTCTGACGCGCACATCCGAAAGCGGCGCATTATTCAGATTTAGCACAACCGTTTCGACACCGGCAAAGCCTTCGCGTCCTTTGTCGGTAACGACGACGTTCGGCATTTTGCTCAAACGCTCGATGTCGAGCGGTGTCGGGTTCAGAAAATAATCCGCCTCGCCGTTTTCAAAGGCAATCGCGGCGGTCGCGCTGCTCGGCATCACTTTATAAACCACGCGGTCTAAATACGGCTTGCCCGTTTTGAAATACTTCTCGTTGCGGGCGAGCGTGATATGGTCGCCTTTTGCCCATTCCTGAAATCTGAACGAGCCGCTGCCGACGGGTTTGACGTTATAAGGATTGGTCAGCGGATCTGTATTTTCGTAAAGATGTTTGGGCATTACGGGCGCGTTGGTCACGTCAATTAATTGCAGAAATGCGGCGTAAGGACGGCTGAATTCAAAAACTACCGTGTGCGCGTCGGGCGTGAGAATCTGCCGCAGTTTGTCGCCGATTGAAGCCCGTGTCCGCGAGTGATATTTCAAGAGCAATTCTTCAAAGGTAAATTTCACATCTGCGGACGTGACCGGCACGCCGTCGTGAAATTCGGCGTTTGGCGCAAGATAAAAAGTGTAAATTCGTCCGTCTTTTGAGACTTCCCATTGCTCGGCAAGGTCAGGCACGGGATTTAACTCAAAATCCTGCGCGACCAGCCCGCTGAAAATCGAGCCGCAGACGAGATGAACGCCGCCTTGCGTGGTAACCGCCGGATTTAGTCCGCCTGGGTCAGCCGTCACTGCCACAACCACACTGCCGCCGTATTTCGGTTCATTGCCGCTGGCGGCGGAAAATAATATCGCCGCGAAAAAAAGCGCGGCAATTGAAAAAATCGTTTTTCTTAAAATCTGTTTTTGCATTGAAATTGTTGAAGGAGTAACATTTTCTCATTCTTTCGGAGATATTAAAAATGAATAATAATCGAAATCGCTTTCTCGTAAATAAACTTTGGCTATCGGCTTTCGTTTCGCTTCTGGTTTTTGTCGGAGCAAATTGCTCACGGAATTCGTCGCCTGATAAAAACCATCTCACAATGGGAAATCCGGTAACGAATAAAATAATGAACGATGAAGTTCACACTTATACCGCCGAACTTGAAAAAGGTCAGTTTGTTAATTTGTCGGTCGAGCAGCGCGATGTTGATGTAATCACCAAAGTATTCACGCCGACGGGCGAACTTATTGGCGAATTTGACACGCCGACAAGCGGGCGCGGAACCGAAGCTGTCAGAATCGGCACGGACGCGGCTGGCGAATATCGCATTGATATTTATACTCTCTCGGAACGCGCCGAACCTGGCGAATACAAATTAGAGATAGCCGCTTTTCGCCCGATTACAGAACGTGACCAAAAAATTATTTCCGCCGTGAAACTTCATCAGCAAGCCGATATTTTGCGTGCTAAACCCGAAACCCGCCGTGAATCCGTTCCCGTTTATGAAAATGCTCTACAGATTTGGCGCGAACTCGGCGAAACTTCCGACGAAGGAAACACTTTGCGGGCGATGGGTTTTGCATTTCAAAGAATGGGCGAACTCGAAAAAGCCAAAGAACATTTCGGCAAAGGGTTAGAAATTTGGGAGAAAACCGGCGATTCTCGTTCAGCGGCTTTTACGCATATCATATTCGGCGTTATTGCTAAAAAACAAAACGATCTGGAAAAAGGTTTACAAGAAGACCTCAAAGCCCAACCGCTCTGGGAAAAAGCGAATGATATGCCCGAATACACGCAAAACCTGGTGCGAATCGGAAACGATTACATTAAGCTGCAAAACAACGCCGAAGCTCTCAAATATTTTGAACAAGCCCTTGAAAACAGCCGTCGTCTCGAACGCAAATCCATTCAGGCGTATGTTCTGAGCGAATGCGGAAATGCTCAGGCAACGGTCGGCAACAAAAATGAGGCTTTGAATTTTTACAAGCAATCGCTTGCGTTATGGAAAAATCTCAAACAAGACAAGATTGTCGTTACTCTGGAAGAAAAAATTTCTAAATTAGAGGCGAATTAAGTTTCATACAATTCATCTATCAAAGACAAAACTTCTTTGACGGCTTGCGGCACTGCGCGTTCTACGGGCGGACGCAAGCCTTCGATTGCATCGTCAACATATTCCGGCTGACAGCCGACAAGAAATACTTTCGGCGGACAGACGTTCAATGCTTTCGCCATCAGCAAAACCTTCGACGGGTCGGCGTAGTGCATATCAACCATTGATTGATGAAGTTCCAGATTTTCTATTGCGGATTCGCTTTCAAGCGGTTCGACAACAAAAAGCGTTCCGGCTGCCGCGCCTTTGTCTATCGCATCAATAATAATCAGCGCGTCATAACCCTTCATTAACTCCTGCACGAATCCGATGCCGCCGATACCCGCTTCATACAAATCAATTCCTTCGGGAAATTGATGATTTACAGACAGTTCTTCGATGACTCTAATTCCAAAGCCGTCGTCGCCGCGCAAAACATTGCCCATTCCCGCTACTAGAATCTTCATATAAATCACAGAAAACTTTCGGTAAAAACTGACGGCAAAAACTCTAAAAATTTCCCCGAGTATTTCACTCACCGGAAACATCTGCGCTATTTTAGGTGTCACGACTAATCGCGTTAGCGCGCTAACACAAAAAACAAGCCGACGAATGATAGTATAAAGGAAATACAAATTTGTCTCGGTGGTGAGTTTCTGCTTTGAACAAGCGAAACAACATTTGCTTTAGTAGAATTCGCATCCTGACTGCCTGAGAAACATTTTTATATAAACACCGAATATGCCGCAAAATAATATACCGCCGCTGCGGGATCATCACGATTGCGAGATTTTGACCGGACTGACCGTTGATAATGTTCCGCGCGACAATTCGCTCGGACGCGCTCGCCGTCATCGAAAAGGCGGCAATATTTGGAAACCGGACGACCGCTCGGACGGCATTTTCTTTTTGCAAAGCGGGCAAGTCGCCATCGTCTCCAGCGACCGCGACGGGCGCGAAATCGCGTTCGGCGTTATCAAACCCGGCGAGCCGTTCGGCGAATTATGTTTCTGCGCTCCGAAAAAACATTTCCTGCGGGGAACTTACGCCCGCGCCGTCGCCGAAAGCGAAGTTCTCGAAATCAAGCTCGACGATTTTATGGCTTTTCTGCAAACGAGCCGCGAATTGATTCAAGCTTTCACTTTTACGTTTTGCTGTCGTTTGAGCGATTGCCAGCGGCGCGTGGAATTTCTCGCTTATCGCGGCGCGGAAGAACGCCTGGGGCGCGTTCTGTTGCACATTGCAGCCACTCGCGGAAAGCTGAGCGACGCGCTTGAAGGTCAAACCGTTCTGCCGGTCAGCCACGACGAACTCGCGCAGATGGCGGCGATGAGCCGTCCGCACGTAACTGTGACGATGGGCAAACTGCGCCGTCGCGGTCTCGTGCAGTATGAACGGAATAAACCTCTGACGGTTAACACGGAAGCCCTCAGCCTTTACTTAACGGGAATAAGTTCGACCTAAAAAGGAATTTATCATTTGTGTCATTAGATTATTTGAAAAAAGCCGTTGCCGATGGTGATACGGAAAAACTGATTCGTTACGTGCGTCTCCATTTCGGCGACGGCGACGAAGCGGCGGGCGCGAAAGAAATTGACAAGGCGTGGATTGAAGCGTTGAAATTATTGCTCGATGTTCCTGAAACGAAGCGCGAATTTATCCTCGAAACTCTGGCTGAAAAAGACGCGGCGACGCTCGCGCATCTTTTCTTTCACCTGCATTTTTATTTTGTCCGGCGTTCGGGAGAATGGATTCACGATGGAGAACTTTAAGGAAACAAATCAACTGCGTCCCGGTTTATGGGCGACGGTTAACGAACGCTATCCGGGCGCGATGATTACGAAAAGCGATTTCATTCCGTTGGCGAAGTTGAAAAAACCTTTACCGGAATCGCGCTTAACATTTGTCAGCACCGCCGGAGTTCAGCCGAAAAATTCTTTGCCTTTCGATACGGTTCATCCCGTCGGCGACTATACTTTCAGGCGTGTTCCTTCCGATTCAAAACCTTCGGATTTGGAAATTCATCAACTCAAATATCCGACCGCCGGCGCAAAGCGCGATTTGAATGTTATCTTTCCGATTGAACGATTACAGGAATTTGCAAAAGCGAAAATTATCGGCGGGCTGACAGCGAATTTCTTTTCGTTTATCGGCTACAATATGAATGCCGAAAGATTGGAGCAAACGCTTGCCGAAGAAATTGCCGATGCGGTTGAAGCGGAAAAACCGGATGCCGCGCTGCTCGCCCCGGCGTGACCGATTTGCCATCAGAGCATCGCGCTGGTTCAGCGCGCCATTGAAAAAAGAGGGATCCCGACCGTCTCAATCTCCGTCGCTTTGGACGTAACCGAACACATCAAACCGCCGCGAGCGGTGTTTTTGCCGTTTATGATGGGACATCATTTCGGCGTGCCGTTTCACACGCGATTGCAAAGAGAAATTATTTTGACCGCGCTTGAGAGAATCGAACGAGCCGAAGAGAGCGGCGACGTTTTTTATTTTCCGAAAATCTGGGCGCAGGCGCGAAAAGAAGGCAAGGAAATCGAGAGCCGATTGAGCGCGAACGGGTAATTTTATGGCGGACAAAATCATCGTCGGAATCGTGCAGGCGAGTCCGGTTTTTAACAATTTGGCGGCGAGCGTCGAGAAAGCCGTCTCGAAAATCGAAGAAGCCGCGAGACTCGGCGCAAAGCTCGTCGCGTTCGGCGAAACGTGGCTGGCGGGTTATCCGGCGTGGCTCGATTTCTGCCCGAATGCCGCGCTCTGGAATCATGAGCCGACGAAACGAGTTTTCGCCCGTCTGCGCCGAAATAGCGTCGTCGTGCCGGGCAAGGAAACAGAAACGCTTAGCGAAATCGCTGCCAAACACAAAATTGTTTTGATAATCGGAATCAACGAGCGCGTCGAGCAGGGCGCGGGCAACGGGACGCTTTACAATTCTTTGCTGACTTTCGGCGCGGACGGAAAACTCGTCAATCATCATCGCAAACTCGTTCCGACTTACACCGAAAGATTAGTTTGGGGACAAGGCGACGCGGCGGGACTCGAAGCCGTCAAAACCGATTTCGGTCGCGTCGGCGGGCTTATTTGCTGGGAACATTGGATGCCGATGGCGCGGCAAGCCTTACACAACGACGGCGAAGATATTCACGTCGCGGTTTTCCCGACCGTTCACGAAACGCACCAAATTGCGAGCCGTCATTACGCTTTTGAGGGCAGATGTTTCGTTCTCGCGGCGGGCTTGATGATGAAAGCGGCGGATTTGCCGGCGGAGCTTTTATCTGAAACGGATTTGTCGAAATTGCCGGAAAATGTCTTACGCGGCGGAAGCTGCATTATCGCGCCTGGCGGAAGTTTTGTCGTCGAGCCGGTTTTTGACGCAGACACAATCATCACTGCCGAACTCGATTTAACTGAGATTGATAAAGAGAAAATGACGCTCGACGTTTCCGGTCATTACTCGCGCCCGGACGTTTTTGATTTCGCGGTCAATCGCAAATCGCGCCGGACTTAATTTTTCTTGCAGAAGTCCGCACTTGAGATTGCTCTATGTTGATTCGCGCACAGACCGCGTAATTTTCCTCTGCCATAAATTTATAATTCGCGTTGAAATCTGAAAAACACGGGAGTTGTAAATCCGATGATTAAAAACGTCAATCGAAAGATTTTGGTGGTGAACGATGTCGAAGCGACGCTTGACGGCATCGAGGAGTTGCTCACGCGCGACGGTTACCGCGTCGAGGCGGCGAGCGAAGAGCGTGAAGCTGCTGAGAAAGCGCGTTTGAGTTCGCCCGATTTAATGCTCGTCAGTCTTGACGGAGAAGTCGGCGATATTGTCGTCGCCGCGAAGCGCATTCGCTCGCTCGCCGGATTAAAAGACGATTTACCGATTATTATTTTTTGCGTCGGCGAATTAAAAGAAGGTTATGAAGTTTCTGTCGAGCCGAACATTTATCTGGCGCACCCGGACAATTTCAATCAGTTGAGAGACTTTATCAGCCGTTTGCTCGACGCGCGAAAAATAGTGCCGTCTCAAAGCGGCGGCAACGCGCTCTTAAACAATCCGCATTGATTACAACGTCAGCAGGCGCTCGTATTCGTCTCTGACGACCGCGTAACATTCGCAGGAGCAGGATTCGAGTTTCTGTCGGTCGAGGACGTGAATATGCCCGCGCGCGTAGCTGATGATTCCCGCATCCTGAAGCCGTCCGGCGGCGACCGTCACGCCTTCGCGCCGCACGCCGAGCAGGTGAGAAATAATTTCCTGCGTCAGAATCATCTCATTGGTTTGCAGACAGTCGTGGCTGAACAGAAGCCAGCGGCAAAGTCGCTGCTCAAACGAATGCAGACGATTGCAGACGGCGGTTTGCGAAACGTGCGTAAGCAGCGACTGCGTGTAGCGAAGCAGCAGCATTTGCACCGCGCCGCCGCGATTAAATTCGTCGCGCAAAATTTGCGCTTTGATGCGGAACGCGCCGCCCGCAATCTGCACGACGGCTTGGTTGGGCGTGGTATTGCCGCCCATAAACGAAGCGATTCCGACCGCTCCGCATCTGCCCGCCATACCCATCTCGGCGGTCGAACCGTTTTCGGTCGTGTAAAGAAGAGAAACAATCGCGCTCGTCGGAAAATAAAGATACTTTATTTCGTCGCCCGAATTGTAAAGAAATTCTCCGACGGTTAAATCAACGAATTCCAGCGACGGCAGTAGCAGCCGGTAATCTTTCTCAGGCAGTTTTTCAAGCAATCGGTTGGAAAGCGCGTCGCGCGGATTTAAAACAGCAGACATAAATTTTCTGGATTTTTTGACGGTAGAAACGCCAAATATAAAAAATAACACTAATTATAAATCGCATTACGTTAGTTTGCTAACGTAGAAGAATTATTTTTTCGATAAAATTAGGGAATAAAAATAAGTATTCGGCTATTGTATAGATTAAGAGATTTTTTAAATGTGTAAAAGCGCACAGATAAACCGCCTATCAAACGGCTATGCTCGCGGTTTAACAGGGAACAAAAACTCCGGCGAATAACTTAAACCGCTTGAGTTTATAGTCAAATCAAAATCGTTGCGGAGTTGTAATTAAAATCCGTTCAAAGTTAAAAAACTATCCGTGATGAACAGCAGGAGAAAATAATGATAAATGAACGAATGAAAGTCGGTGTTTTATATGCGGCAATCGGCATTTTAGCGGCATTCGGAGCGGCTTGTTCAAACGAGCCGGGCAAGGAAACCGCCAACAGCGCGCCGATAATCAAATCTGAGCCGGCGAAACCGGCGAGCGACAAAGGCGACTCGGTGGTAACGGGCGGCGACCTCGCTTTTATGAACGATGCCGCGCCGGGCGGAATGGCGGAAGTCGAACTCGGAAAAATGGCGGCGAGCAAAGCGCAGAACGCCGAAGTCAAAGCGTTCGGGCAAAAAATGGTCGAAGACCACTCGAAGGCGAACGACGAATTAAAACAAATTGCGGCGCAGAAAAAAGTTATGTTGCCGCCGGATGTAATGCCCGCGCATAAACAATTGATGGAAAAGTTGTCGAAACTCTCCGGCGCGGATTTCGATAAAGAATACGTCGCGGCGATGGTTGCCGACCACGAAAAAGATGTCGCGGCTTTTGAGAACGTCTCGAAAACCGCCGCCGACGCGGACGTAAAAGCGTTTGCGGCGAAAACTCTGCCGACTTTAAAAATGCATTTGGAAATGATTAAAGCGATGGCGGGAAAAATGGGCGTGAAGATGAAAACATAAATGCGAAAAAACTTTTATCGAATGCTTTGTCCAAAGAGGCGACGAATAAAATAAACAGACTTGCCGCTCGTTTTTTTTGCGGCAGTCAAAGGAGAAAACAAAATGGTAACGAATGTAGAACGAATGAATACGGCGAAACAATCCGATTGGGGATTGACGCTGGAGAATCTCGGAGCGAACATCATTCGCTATGGTCTGGTCGTAATTTTGCTGTGGGTCGGCGCGTTGAAATTTACCGCCTACGAAGCCGAAGGCGTTCAAGGTTTAATCGCCAACTCGCCGCTGATGTCTTGGATGTATAGCGTGATGAGCGTGCGCGGGGCTTCGATGCTGATTGGCACGGTCGAAATTATCGCCGGACTGCTGATTGCTATGCGCCCGTTCGCGCCGAAAATTTCAGCCGTCGGCAGTTTCATTGCGATTGGAATTTTTCTCATCACGCTGCACTTTCTCCTTACAACGCCCGGCGTGTGGCAGCCGGGTTACGGTTTTCCGTTTCCGTCGCCGATGCCCGGACAATTTATTGCGAAAGATTTGGCGCTGCTCGGCATCGCCGTCTGGTCGGCGGGCGAAGCTCTGCGGGCGGCGCGGCGCGAAGAAGTCGTTTCAAACCGAACCGCGGTAGATTAAATTTTTCCGACGCGATAAAGCGAAAAAACAATTTTATTAACCGCGTTGGTAATCGGAAGAATCGCGCTCGCCGAATTTTAGTAGCCGCGATTGAACCGGGGGCGACAATTGCCAATCTTCTTTTGTCGCCCTTCGACGGTTTGCGTCTCCGCGTGTTGTCGAACAGCACGGTTTTTACGTGAAACTCGCCGCCGAACAGCAGCATTATGCCTTACAGATTTAGGTTTGATTTGCAAAAACGAATATGAATCGTTCCTCTTTTAATCAGGCAACCGTCGTCGGTTCGGGTCCGAACGGACTTGCTGCCGCTGTCGAACTGGCGCGGAACGGCATTTGATTGAACCAGCAAGCCGCAACCTAATCTGTGCGTGTCAGCCGTGCGCCATTTTTTTTGACAATCCGATTGATGCAAAATACAAAAAGCGTTCCGCGCCGCATTCATTATTTTGCGGATTTTCGTCTGACGGAAGCGCAGTGGGACGATTTGCGGATTTCGATTCAACTTGCTTTCTTTTCGACAGCACGCCGAACGAAAGAAACGTCGCTATTTAATTGGACGGAAACTTCTTCGCATTATACGAAGTCGGGCGATTTCCGGCGACATTGCGAGTTATGAGCAGATGAACATCAAGGAACAATACAATTTGGCTGATAAGCGGATTATCGCGTGGATGGCGCGATACGGCATTACATTGATGCGCGTCGCGCTCGGCATCGTATTTTTGTGGTTTGGCGCGCTGAAGTTTTTTCCCGGTCTGAGCGTGTCGGATGATTTAGCCGTTCGAACGATTTCCGTGCTGTCGCTCGGTTATGTATCGCCCTCGGTCAGCCTGCCGGTACTGGCGGCGTGGGAGTGCGCTATCGGTTTAGGTTTGGTTTTTGGCAAGTTTTTGCGCTTAACGCTGCTGCTTCTGCTGCTGCAAATGACGGGAACTTTTCTGCCGCTCGTTTTCTTTCCTGCCGAAACGTGGACGCACATTCCATATGAACCGACGCTGGAAGGTCAATACATTATCAAGAACTTGATACTGCTCGGCGCGGGCATCGTAGTCGGAGCGACGGTGCGCGGCGGAAACATAAAACCCGAACCGAAGACAGCGCGCGAGGCGAAGATAAATTAGGTCTAGAGCCGGTTCGGTCATTGTATATATTTCGACGTTTATAAAATTATGAATTCTGCCGGACATCAGGCGGTATATCAAAATTAGCAGAATGTAAGCGACGTTTTCATTTAAAAACCGGAAGTTTAGCCGTTCGGCGTTTAACCATCTGCTGCCGCAAGCGATTCTGACACGGAATATGGGGCGTTCTCACTTCAAACAAGCAATCGTAATCGGTTCGGGTCCGAACGGGCTTGCCGCCGCCATCGAATTGGCGCGGAACGGCATTTCGGTGCGCGTGCTGGAAGCGCAGAAAACAATCGGCGGCGGAACTCGTTCGGGCGAGTTGACGCTGCCGGGTTTCGTTCACGACATCTGTTCGGCTGTTCATCCGCTCGGTGTCGCGTCGCCGTTTTTTCGGGAGCTGCCGCTTGCCGCGCACGGTTTGGAATGGATTCAGCCGCCCGCGCCGCTCGCGCATCCGTTGGATGATGGAACGGCGGTGTTGCTCGAACGCTCGATTGATGAAACCGGCGAGACGCTCGATAAAAGCGACGTAAAAGCATATCGCAAATTGATGAAGCCGCTGGTTGACGATTGGGAAAATCTCGTTGCGGATTTGCTCGCGCCCATCGGCATTCCGCGTCATCCGCTAACCGCCGCGCGTTTCGGTTTGCGCGGACTGCGCTCGGCGGAAGGCTTGGCAAAAAGTTTTTTCAAGGGGACGCGCGCCCGCGCTCTGTTTGCGGGAATGGCGGCTCATTCGCTTTTGTCGCTCGATGAGCGGGCGACTGCTGCGTTCGGGCTGATGCTCGGATTGACGGGACACGCCGTCGGCTGGGGTTTTCCGCGCGGCGGCTCGCAGAAAATCGCCGACGCGCTCGTTTCATATCTGCGCGTCCTCGGCGGCGAAGTCATCGCCGATTCGCCCGTCGAAACGATTGACGATTTGCTCTCGCCCGAACGAGCCGTGTTGTGCGATTTGTCCACGCGGGGATTATTGAAAATCGCCGGACATAAATTGCCAAAAGATTACCGGCGCAAGCTCGAAAATTTTCGCGTCGGCAACGCCGCTTTCAAAATTGATTGGGCATTAAACGCGCCGATTCCCTGGAAAGCCAAAGAATGCGCCCGCGCCGGAACCGTTCATCTCGGCGGAACTTTTGAGGAAATTGCCGAATCCGAACGCGCGCCGTCGAAAGGGAAAAATCCGGAAAAGCCATACGTTCTCGTCGCGCAGCCGAGCTTGTTCGATTCGTCTCGCGCTCCCGAAGGCAAGCACACGGCTTGGGGTTATTGCCACGTTCCGAACGGTTCGACTTTCGATATGACGGAGCGCATCGAAAATCAAATCGAACGCTTCGCGCCCGGCTTTCGAGATTGCATTATTACAAAAAAAATTACCGCGCCCGCCGAACTCGAACGGCACAACGCCAATCTCGTCGGCGGCAACATCAGCGGCGGTTCACAGGACATCGCGCAGCTTTTTCTGCGCCCGACGCGGCAGATGTATTCAACGCCTTTGGAAAATTTATATCTCTGCTCGGCTTCGACTCCGCCCGGCGGCGGCGTTCACGGAATGTGCGGCTATTACGCGGCGCGGAGGGTTTTAAAACAAAAATAGAATTCCGCTGGTTTCGTTCGAGAATTAAATTGAAATTAAGCCAAGTGAAAAAATCCAAAAACGGCTCGCCATGACAACGCGCCGCCGTGTAGGTCAATGAACACAAAGCGAAACAGCGGATTCCTTAAAACGTCGTCCGCCAATTTTACTTTGCATGATGTCGGTTTCGCCCCACGTCAATTCAATCGTTATGTTGCTTGTTGAATGTCTGCTCTAAAAAATAGTTTAATAATTATGAAAATTTGCCCTTCCCGATTATTACCACAGCCTTAGTTTTGATACTGCTCGCCGCTACAACATTCAAAGCTCAGACGAGTGCCGTTGCAAGCAAAACGCTCGTGTTGTCGAACGCGACAGTGATTGCAGAATAATTATTTTTGAAAACAAACATATTGTGAGATTTAAAATCAACCGTTTGTTTGTTGTCGTAGAAGACTGCGATAATTATCAATATGAAACCAGGCGATAATTTATTGGAGTTAAAATTTTGGCGTGTGCCGCATTTGGAAGGCATCGAATTGATGCGCGTCACAAATCTTACGCACCATTACCCGCGTCATATTCACGAAGATTATTGTATTGCGGTAATTCTTCGAGGCACGGAAACGCACATCTGTCGAGGCAAAAGCTATGAGGCATCGGCAGGAAACTTAATGCTGATTAACGCATACGAAGCTCATTTGACGCGCTCCGCCGGAGTAGAATTCAGGGCATTTCATATTTCCCCGAAAGAACTCCGACGGATTGCTTTAGAAGTTTCCGTTCGCAATTTTGAACCTCTCTACTTTTCCAACCCTGTAATCGAAGATTCTTCGACTTTCCAACTGCTGCTCAATTTGCATCTGAAACTCGAACAGAAAGTTTCGCCGCTTGAACAAGAGGCGGAATATCTCTCGGCTATAAGTTTTCTAATCAAGCAGCAGGAAAAGTTTCATTTTAGTCTCAGACCTTTAGGAAAAGAACCGCGCTATATTGAATTGGTTCGAGATTATCTCCGCTCCAACTACGCCGAAAACGTATCGCTCTCTAAACTCGCGTCCTTAACAAATTTAAGTCCCTTTCATCTGCTCCGTGTTTTCCGCGGTCAAGTCGGCGTTCCGCCGCACGAATACCAAACTCAAGTCCGCGTCATTCAAGCCGGAAGGCTGCTGCGAAAAGGATATTCGATTTTAGATTCGGCTCATGAAACGGGGTTTTTCGACCAAAGCCATTTGTCCCGTAACTTCAGACGAATTACGGGAATGACTCCAGGATTTTATTTATCACATAGCAATATCGTGCAAGACACAATCAGATAATCTTGATAAAACAATTATTATCCGCCGAATTCAGTGCAGCTTGGCAGGGGTTAAATCGCCGTAAATATATCAATTCACGCGGCGACAAAATTCGAGCGGTTTGTTGTCGTTAAGCGACTTCACAAATTTTATCAAGAAGAATAGCTATGAAAAATTATCTGTTTCGATTATCGGTCATTGTTATCGTTTTGGCGCTGCTTTTCCCGCCGTTACTCAAAGCTCAGTCAACCAGCGAGGTAAGTGAAAACCTAGTGTTGGCAAATGTAACAGTGATTGACGGCAATGGCGGGCGACCTAAGCCTAATATGACGCTGGTTTTGTCTAACGGGCGCATCTTTGATATGTATCGAGCGGGGAAAAAGAAGCCGACTGCCGGAGCGACCGTGATGGATTTAAACGGGCAATACGTTATGCCCGGTTTGATTGATTCACATTACCATCTGATTCCTTACAGCAAAGAAAAGGAAGCGTTGATTGCACGCTTCGCCCTGCTCGGCGGCATTACCGGCGTGCGCGATATGGCGGGCGACGGCATCGCGCTTGCCGAATTAGCGAAAGCCGCCGATGATAACAATTTGCAGTCGCCGCGCATTTATTTCTCGGCTTTGATGGCTGGCTCGACGTGGTTCGTTGACGCCCGTGTCGCCGCGATGATGCACGGTTTGCCGGCGGGAGAAGCGCCGTGGGCGCGAGCCGTTAAACCCGATACCGATATTGTAAAGGTTGTAACCGAAGCTAAAGCTACGGGCGCGACAGGCATCAAGTTATACGCCGACTTGCCGCCCGAGGTCGTTAAGAAAATAACGAAAGAAGCGCATCGTCAGGGTCTTAAAATGTGGAGCCACGCGACCATCTTTCCCAGCAAGCCGAGCGACGCGGTTGCGGCGGGCGTCGATGTCATTTCTCACAGCGTGATGATGGTTTTTGAATTGGAAAATAAACTGCCCGAAGTTTCCGATAAGTTTTCTTATCGCTATGTCGATTGGAAGAACGCTTCGGTTGATTCACCGGCGATTACGGCTTTACTGCGGCAAATGCGTAAGAATGGGACAATGCTGGACGACACGATAATCCACACCGCTCTGCGGCAAGTTCCAAAAATTGTCAAAGATGAAGCGGCGCTCGCGGAAGAAAAACGTCTTCCGGGATACGCCAATTATGTCGAGAGTTGGACATACGGCATCACCCGACGGGCGCACCGACTCGGCATCCGGCTGGTTGCTGGAACTGATTTTTCGGAACACCCGGAATCGCAGGATTTTCCCAATATTCACACCGAACTAGAGCTACTTGTTACAAACTGCGGCTTAACTCCTCTTGAAGCGATTACAGCAGCGACACGCAACGGAGCAACGGTTCTCGGCATACAAAATTCATACGGGACGATTGCCAAAGGCAAAGTTGCCGATTTGGTAATCTTGAGTGCTGACCCAAGCGCAGACATCCGAAACACAACTAAAATCGCGTATGTCATTAAAGGCGGAAAAGTGCATAAGCGGGAGAAAGTTATAATGCCCGCAACATAACAAATCATTGAACGTGAGGGCGAAACAGCGACTTTCTTATGGCGGTCTTTCTTTAATTCAGAGTTGCGTGTAATTGGTTTCGCCCCACGTCAATTAAATCGTTATGTAACTAATATTGTGCTAAGTTGAAGAAATGAAAAGCGAAGCGGAAATATGGAGAAAAGCCTGTTGTCCGGCTGGTTCGGGAATCTTTTTCAATTCAAAAGTCATTCACGACACAAGTCATAACCGTTCCGATTACTCGCGGCGAACCATTTTGACAGGTTGGGCTGGCGCAGATGTCTTACCCACGTCGGCAATTCGCTTTCCATACCAAGGCTTAAAGCCAAGAAGCAAAAATCCGGCGTTTTGGGAGCAGTTGGAAAAAACTTTTCAGAACTTAACCATTGGTTAAGCTGTTGAACTAAAGATGCCGCGCCATATATTAAATCATTGAATGTGAGGCGCGGGCAGTTTCGTTATACCCCGGCTCGCGTTTATTCCGCCATTGGATGGTTATGTTTACCATATTTGAACCGTTTGAAAAAGAAATCGAAAATTTTCTCGCGGCACAGC
Organism: Acidobacteria bacterium 28-9; assembly: GCA_002050355.1. GTDB lineage: Bacteria > Acidobacteriota > Blastocatellia > Pyrinomonadales > Pyrinomonadaceae. Next base: position 42,561 of record MWYY01000018.1, on the reverse strand, counting down.
GCGATTTGCCGTTTTCATACGAGGAAGTCGGTGCGTCGAAAGATAAAATTCCGTCCGGTTATCCAATCAATCACTACCGCGTTCAAATCGGAAACGGAGCGGATGCTTTCGCCCTGGCTAAAAACGCGATTCAAAATTGGACGATGTATCGCCTCGAATGGACGCGGCTTTTTCCTGCCTACGCGCCGATTGCCGTCGGCGCGGTCGTCTGCGTCGTTGTCAATCATCGCTTGTGCTGGTCGCTGAATCCGTGCCGCATCATTTATCTTATCGAAGAAAGCGGCGGCGAAATCGAGCGATACGGTTTCGCGTTCGGAACTTTGCCCGGACATTCCGAGGAAGGCGAAGAAAGATTCCGCGTCGAATGGAATCGCGCCGACGATTCGGTTTGGTATGAACTGCTCGCCTTCGCCCGCCCGCATCACATTTTAGCCCGCATCGGTTTTCCTTTCGTCGGATTATTTCAACGAAAATTCGCTCGTGATTCGGGACGCGCGATGCTCGAAGCCGTCTGCCGATAATAACCCGCCGACACTCTTAAATATAAAAATAATATTCCATACGTTAGCCCGCTAACATATAAACATTTCTTTTTTTCCGCAACCCTCGGGAATAGAAACTGTTTGTTCGAGCATATTTCAATCGAGTAAAACAAACTTTCCGGTAACGAAGAGCGATTTGCTGATTAAAAAATTAAATCGGCGCGAATCGGAAAATAAAAATCTCTATGTGTAATCGCGCACAGATAAGAAAATTCTCAAATGTTTATGCTGATATTTATCGGGAAATAAAAAATTTCAAAAATGGATGACCCGTCGCTCAATTAAACGCGACTAAGGATTTTACATTTTGTGACCGAAACCGCTTCGGCGGTTTCAGGCAAGGAGGAAAAAATATGATTCATAAAAGAAACAAAAAACTCGCGTTCGGCGCGCTCGCGCTGTCGTTCGTTCTGGCATTTCAAACGATACCGCCGACGCAAACAACGAATGCGTCCGACCACATTGATTCGCCGATTATCACGCAGGACAGAGGCTCGGATTTAGCCGATACGTTTGCCTTTTTAGACCCGAATGATAACTCAAAAGTCGTTTTAATTATGTCAACGCAAGGCTTCGTCGTATCGGGCGAGCATTTCGGGATGGCGATTTTCGACCACAACATTCGTTATCGTTTCGAGATTGAAAACACGGGCGATGCCAAACCCGACCAGTTTATTGATGTCAATTATTCGCCCGGCTTGGGGCGAGTAACGGCGCAGACGGCGACGATAAAACTGACGAACGGCAAAAGTTTTACCGCGCCGACGACCGTTTCCGACCAGGAATATAAAGCGCCGGAATTCGTCATCACGAACAACAGCGAAAACAACGCCGCGTTTTACGCCGGGGTTGCCGACGACCCGTTTTTTCTGGACGACACGGGCGCAAATCGCTTCGTCGCATCTTCGATTATGAATCCGGGACGACCGAATAAATCATTATTAAGCGAGCGCGGCGGGCGCGATACTTACGCGGGCTTTAACACTTTGATTACCGCCATCAGCGTTCCGGCTTCGATGCTCAAAGGCAGAGGAAACGTCATCGGCATCAACGCCGTGACGCAGCGTCGGGAACGTCAAAAAATCGGTAAAAATAATAAAGTCGAAGGCGATGGCGATTGGGTAACGGTTGACCGCGACGGCGGACCGCTCGTCAATAACGGTCTGATTCCGCCGCCGCGCAAAGACGAATACAACGCCGCTTCGACCGAAGACGACGCGAAAGGCAGATTCAAAGACGACCTCGTGAAATCGCTGAAAGGTTTGGGAACAAATGACGCGCATATTGCGATGCTGGCGAAAGCCGCGGTTGAAACAGGCGATATTTTGCGGCTCGATTTGACCGTGCCGAACAGAGGCGCGGGCGGCGGCAACAACAAAGACGGCGGTTTCGGCAAAATGGGCGGACGGCGTTTGCAGGACGACGTGGTTGACGGTGTTTTCACGATTATCAATAACGGTAAGCCGCTCGGCGATAAAGTTGACCGCAACGACGTGGCATTTAACAATCAATTTCCGTTCGTCGCCAAACCGACGCAGCCGTTCCCGCCGGGGAGCGGACCGGACGACAGAACGCGGCAGTAGTCTCTGAAAATTGCCCGTTGCAGGTTCACCTCCGTTACCGGGCATAATCGGATAAGGAATAAAGCGAAAAGGTGATTGCTTTTAAACTCCGTCATCTTTATCACTTGTTCCTTATCTTTTTGAAATATCAGCTACGGGAAAACGGTTTAATTAAAGCGAGCCGTCAGATTTGCTGGAACTGTTTGGGAAAAATACTATGAGATATTTTGCGAGCTGTTTATACATTCGACACCTATTTTTATTTTTTGCAGTCCTGTTAATGACGACAACTTTGTCGGCGCAAACTATTGTCGAAGATACCGACGAATCACAAAAAATCGAGGAAACCGAAGATAGTAAAATAACGAAAGTTACGAAGGCGGCACAACCTGAAAAACCGCCGCGATTCGGCGGTCACGTCGGCATCGTGATTCCGATTGTGACGCGCGGCAACGGCACGACCACGACGATTGCGGATAATTTCATCATCGGCTTTCCTTTCGCTCTCGTCGTCAGAACGAACAGTCCGGCGGCTTTCGATTTTGAGTTTGTCCCCATAATAAACACGCCGTCAAATCAGGATTTCAGATTTCTCGTCCATCCGGGCGTGACTTACACTTTTAAGAAAAAGAATACGGTTGGATTGCGCGGAGCGTATGAATTTGGAACGGGAAGCTACGGATTTACTCCGCTGGTCGCGCGCAGCTTCAAACTCACGAAGAAAACCAACTATTTTATTGAAGCGGATTTTCCGGTGCGCTGGGAACGTCGTCCTAACCGCACCAGATTTGCTTCAGTCCAATTCGCCGTCCATTCCGGCATTAGTTTTTGATTTCCACGGAATTTTTCGGAGTTTATGCAGACACTGAAAATAATTTTATTACGCCTACATTTTATAGGTTTGTATGCACGGAAACATTATTGTTTATGGCTGTCAAAAACGAAACGGCGTGATGGCTGATAATTTTTACTTACTGTTTAGATAAATTAAAAACCAGGGAGAAAATTTATGTTATATGTAAAATTCAAAATACCTTTACTCGCCGTCATCATCGCGCTGACGGCGTTTGCGTTTCAATTAACTATGCCCGCGCCGACAAAAGCATCCGACCACATTGACGGACCGCAGCTAGCCAACGACCACGCTTCGGACATCAACGATATGTATTTCTTTGTTGACCCGAACGATAATTCAAGAGTTGTGATGGTTATGACCATCAACCCGTTTCTGATTTCGTCCGAAATTATCGGACAGGCTATCTTCGACCACAATCTGCGATATAGATTTGAAATCGAAAACACCGGCGACGCGCGACCGGATCGGTTCATTGATGTCAGATTCACGCGAGGACTCGGTCGTGAAACAGCACCGCAGACAGCGCTCGTTACGCTTCCCGACGGGCAAAGTTTCGACGCGCCGGTGAACACCTCGATTCCGAATGTTGTGCTTCCGAGTGTCGATATTCTAAATGTTGATACTTCCCGTTTCGATATCTCCGCGTTGGTCAACGGAGAAAATTTCATTGCAATGACCAATGTTCCGTCTCAGGGCGATGACACAAATGATATTGAGCCGCCCGAATTGCCTGTAACTAACGATGCAGCCAGCAGAGTCAGCTTCTTTGCCGGCATTACGGAAGACCCGTTTTTCCTTGATAACACCGCCGCAAATCGCTTTGTCCTATCATCGGTGCGCAATCCGGGAAATCCTAACCGCGAGGTATTTAGAAATCGTGCCGGGTTTAATGCACCGGACGGCTCGGATCCTAATGCCGACAGCCAAGGTCCGGCTCCGCTTCAGGCTCGAAATCAAGGCGTAAATCAAGGGGCGGGACGCGATACTTACGCGGGCTTCAATACTTTAACGATCGCCGTCAGCGTACCGGCAGTGTTGTTACGCGGTCTGCCAAGAACTTTTAGAAATCGGTTTGGCAATGAAATCGGTCTAAATGGAGTAACGCAGCGTCAGCGCTTACAAACGGTTAGAGAGGACGGGCAGGTCAGCGGCTCCGGCGACTGGGTAACGGTTGACCGTGAGGGCAACCCGCTCGTCGTCAACGGACTCATCCCGCCTCCGCGCAAAGACGAATACAACGGTGCCAGAACGGTTGATGATGAAAGCGGCAGGTTTAGAACCGACCTTATTATTGCACTTCGGAATTTTGGTACTAACGACGAATTTACCGGAAGAATCCTGAATATGATTCAAGAGAGGGGCGACATCCTCCGTCTCAACTTAAGAGTTCCGAACAACGGTCCCGGCGGCGGCAACAACCCGGGCGGCGGCGCGGCAAATATGGGCGGACGCAGACTTCAGGACGACGTGGCTGACGCAACGTTTACGCTGATCAATAACGGGCAGCCGCTCGGCGATTTTGTTGACCGCAACGAATTTTTGTTCGGCAATACATTTCCGTTCGTTGCCCCGCAGATTATGCCAAATCCGAACGGCATCAATAGCCGGGATACCAGATTACGTCTCTAGTTTCAAACTTTGTCAGTGTCGGAAAATTAGAGTCTTCCGGCGTGGACAATAGCCGGTAAGGAGCGGGGCGCAAAAAATGATGAGACTGGAAATATTTCATTTTCGCGCTCGTTCCTTATCTTTTGCGATTATGCAGAAATCGAAAATGAAATTTGTTTATTTTGTTCTTTTAGTGTGCGCCGGGCTGCTGGCGAATGCCTGCGGCGGAGTGCAGTCGGCGACGAATGAACCGTCGAGCGTTTCCGTTCCGCCTGCCGCAAAGATTTCAGCGGACGAAAACTCGATTGAAAAAACCGTCCGCTTTCTCGAAAATAAAATCAAAAACGACCCGGAAGATTCGAGCGCGAACGGCAAGCTCGCCGGGCTTTATTTGCAAAAACTGCGCGAAACCGGCAACGCGCAGTATCTCGAATTAGCCTTTCGCGCCGCCCGTGCTTCGCTTGATTCCGTGCCGGAAGTCAGAAACGCGGGCGGACTCGCCGCGCTTGTCGGAGCCGAATTTGCCGCGCACGAATTTACTAACGCCCGCGACCACGCTATTAGACTAGCCGAACTCGAACCCGGAAAAAGTTATCCGCAAACGATGCTCGGCGATGCCCTCGTTGAATTGGGCGAATACGAACGAGCCGAAATTGCCTATAAAAAAGCCGTCGCGCGCGACGGCGGCTTAACGTATAACGGCGAAATCAGATTGGCGCGGCTGGCACAGCTTAAAGGCGATAATTCGGCGGTGCAAAAACATTATGCGACGGCTTTGACGCTCGCGCTCAACCAGCCCGCGCCGCCGCGTGAAACCGTCGCCTGGCTGCGCTGGCAGTTGGGCGAAACTGCTTTTTCAGTCGGCGATTACGAAACGGCGGAAAAGCATTTCCGGGATGCGCTCGTAACTTTTCCCGATTATTACCGCGCCGTCGCGTCAACGGGAAAAACACGCCACGCCAACAATGATTTGCCGGGCGCAATCGAACACTACGAAAAAGTCGTCCGCCTTTTGCCCGACCCGCAGTTTATCGCCGCGCTCGGCGATTTATACAAGCTCGCGGGGCGCGAAACGGACGCGCAAAAACAATACGAATTAGTCGAACAAATCGGACGCTTGAGCGAATTGAACGGCGCACTTTACAACCGTCAACTTGCGCTTTTCTACGCCGACCACGACATCAAAATTGATGAGGCTTACCGGCTCGCTGCAAAGGAATACGAAACGCGAAAGGATATTTACGGCGCGGACGCGCTCGCGTGGACGGCATTGAAGGCAGGCAAATTAACGGAAGCGCAAGCGGCGATAAAAGACGCTCTGCGGCTCGGCACACAGGACGCAAAAATTTTCTATCACGCCGCGATGATTGCCCGCGCTTCGGGCGATGAAACGGCGGCGCGTGATTATTTGCAGCGCGCGATCAAACTCAATCCGCAATTTGACCCGCTGCATTCGGCAATCGCCCAAGACATTGCTCGAAATCAATGACAAAATAAGAAAGTCGAACAAAAATAAATACATCATAAGGAGCAAAACAATGAGCGAAGAAAAACGTCCGATGGCGGATGAAATCGAAGGAGAAAAATTACCGTATCCGGCGAAACAGTCGGAGATGAAGCGGCAGCCCGACAGCGATTTATCGAATTACAAACCAGCGGGAAAATTAAAAGACAAAGTTGCGATTATTACGGGCGCGGATTCGGGAATCGGGCGAGCGGTGGCGGTTGCGTTTGCGATGGAAGGCGCGAAGATAGCGATTGTTTATAACGAAAACGACGACGACGCGGCGGAAACAAAGCGTTTGTGCGAAGCAAAAGGCGGCGAATGTCTGGTCATAAAATCCGACGTGCGTTACCGGCAAATGTGTTTCGACGCGGTTGAAAAATGCGTTTCGGAATTCGGCGGTTTGAACATTCTGGTCAACAACGCCGCGTTTCAAATGGCGCAGAAGAAATTTGAAGACATCACGGAAGAACAGCTTCGACGAACTTTTGAAACGAACATTTTCGGCTATTTCTTTATGGCGCAAGCCGCGCTCCCGCATCTCGAAAAAGGCGACGCGATTATCAACACGGGCAGTATCGTCGGCAAAACCGGAATTCCGCTTTTGATTGATTATTCCTCGTCAAAAGGCGCAATTCATTCGTTCACCAAATCGCTCGCGCTGAATTTGGGCGAAAAGGGAATCCGCGTCAACTGCGTTGTTCCCGGTCCCGTGTGGACGCCGAATATTCCCGGCACGATGCCGATTGAAGAAGTCGAAAATTTCGGTCACGAAGTCGCCTTAAAACGTCCCGGACAACCGGAAGAATTAGCTCCGGCGTATGTTCTGCTCGGGTCTAGCGACGGCAGTTTTATGACCGGCAGTATCGTTGACGTGACGGGCGGAAAATTGTCGAGCGATGCTTGAAACTTTCAAACGGCACTGGCGCGAGTATCTGATGGAAGCCTTTGGGCTTGTGGGATTCGTTCTCGGCGCGGGCTGTTTGGCGGTTTTTCTCGAACATCCCGATTTTCCCGCGATGAAAGGTGCGTTCGGCGGCGAAGCAGACGCGATTTGGCGGCGCGTTCCGCTCGGTATAATTATGGGCGCGTATATTGCCGTCGTTATTTATTTGTTTGGCGAAAAATCTGGAGCGCACATTAATCCGGCGACGACTTGGGCGTTTTTCAGGTTGGGGAAAATCAATTTCACGAACTCGGTTTTTTACACGCTGGCGCAGTTTGCCGGAGCGGTTGCGGCGGCTTTGGTTTTGAAGTTTGCGTTGGGCGGCTGGTTCGCGCACCCGTTGATTGATTTCGCAGTTACCAAACCGATGCCGCCGCACGGCTCGATGTCGGCGTTCGTGGCGGAATTTATCATCTCGTTTGTGTTGATGTTTGTCGTTTTAATTTTCATCAGTTCCAAACGATTGGAGAAATATGCAGCGATTGTCACCGGCGTTTTGATTGCGCTTTACCTGATTTTTGAGATGCCGTTTTCCGGTATGAGTCTTAATCCGGCGCGTTCGTTTGCGGCGGCTTTCGCGGCGAACAAATGGGAGCATTTATGGATTTATTTCGTCGCGCCGCCCGTGGCGATGCTGCTCGCGGCGGAGATTTTCGAGCGAACAAAAAAGTCAGCTTTGGCAGGTGTTGTTGATAAAGAATTGCCGAATTATCCAAAAGAAGATTGATGAAAGATTCACCGAAAAAAGAATTCCTCGAACTGCTCGAAAGCGATTTCGTGACCGACGAAACGCGCCGCGTTTTGCGGGAAAGATTAAACGCCGAGGAAACCGCGCCGCGATTTTTCGGCGAGCGCGAATTCGAGATTTTGAAAGCCGTCTGCGACGCGCTCGTGCCTTCGAGTGTTGTGCCTGGCTGGTTCGTCGCGCAGGAAATTGACAAACGCCTGTCGGAAAACGCAGGAAACGGCTGGCGTTATGCGGAAATGCCGCCCGATGAGGACGCTTATAAAACGGGTTTGAAATTTTTAGACGATTTGGCAAAAGAGATTTTTCAGGCGGATTTCACCACGCTTGAGACGGAAAAACGCCGCGACATTCTCAAACGCTGTTCATTCGCCTCTGCCGAACGAACAGCGCAAATAAATTTTGAGTCCGCGCGTTTTCTCGAAGAACTCTGCGCCGAATACGCCGAGATTTTTTATTCGCATCCGCTCGCGCAAGCAGAAATCGGCTACATCGGTTTCGCCGACAAACACGGCTGGGATTTAGGAGTTCAAGGTTCAAAGTTCAAGGTTCAAAGTCAAGAAAATGAATTACGAATTACAAATTACGAATTACGAGAAAGTAAAATCCAAAATCCAAAATCCAAAATCCCAAATGATGTTGATGCTGTTGTGATTGGAACAGGTGCGGGCGGCGCGCCGATTCTCGCAAGATTAGCGCAAGCCGGTTTGAAAGTCGTCGCTTTGGAAGCGGGGAAAAGTTTCGATTACAAAAATTTCGCCACCGACGAACGTGAACAAAGCAAATTGTTTTGGACGGATGAAAGATTGAGCGCGGGCGAAAATCCGTTAGCATTTGGCAATAATAATTCGGGCTGCGGCGTGGGCGGTTCGACTTTGCATTTTACGGCTTACACGCCGCGCCCGCGAGACGATGATTTTCGGATTTTTTCGGATTTCGGAGTCGGGCGCGATTGGTGTTTGAGTTATGAAGATTTAGAGCAGTATTTTGACGAGCTTGAATGGTTTCTAGGAATTTCAGGCGCGTCGCCGTATCCGTGGGGAACGCCTCGAAAGCGCGGTTATCCGCTTCCGCCGCTTCCGTTAAACGCGGCGGCGCGATTAATGCAGACGGCTTGCGAAAAATTAAATATTAAAACCGCGCCCGCCCCGAATGCGGCTTTGTCGCAGGATTATTTCGAGGAAAAAATCGGCTGGCGACTCCGTTGCACGAATCGCGGATTTTGTCAGGCGGGTTGCTCGACAGGCGCGAAAGGCTCGATGGACGTAACTTTTTTGCCGCTTGCAATTCATCACGGCGCGGAAATTCGTTCGGAATGTTTCGTCACTGATTTTGAATTCGATTCAACCGGCGAAATCAAAGCCGTCGTTTATTCGCAAAACGGCGAAACAAAAAAACAATTGTGCAAAAACGTCTTTCTGTGCGCGGGTGGAATCGAAACTCCGCGACTGCTTTTAATAAATAATCTGGCAAATCGAAGCGGTCAAGTCGGCAGAAATTTTATGGCGCACACGGGCGTTCAAATCTGGGGCGTTTTTGACGAAGAAATTTTTCCGCACAAAGGCATTCCCGGCGGTTTGATTAGCGAAGACACACATCGCCCGAAAGACGCCGATTTTGCAAGCGGTTATCTGCTGCAATCAATCGGCGTGATGCCCGTTACTTATGCGTCGCAGCTCGCTCGCGGCGAAAAGGTTTTCGGCGCGGAATTAAACGAACGGATGCACGATTACAATCACACGGCGGGCATCAACATTTTGGGCGACTGCCTGCCGCACGCGAATAATTTTCTCGAATTGTCGGATGAAAAAGACGCTCGCGGATTGCCGAAACCGCGCGTTTATTTTTCGCACGGCGACAACGAAAATCAGATGACGCGACACGCCGAAAAATTGATGAAAGAAATCTGGACGGAAGCGGGCGCGAAGAAAATGTGGACGTTTCAACGCAACGCGCACATTATCGGGACGTGCGTGATGGGCGATGACGGAGGCGATTCGGTAGTCAACAAAAACGGTCAAAGTTTTGATATTCCGAATTTATACGTCTGCGACAACTCGGTTTTCCCGTCGGCGCTCTCGGTCAATCCGGCGTTGACGATTATGGCGCTGGCACTGCGGACGGCGGACAAGTTTCTCGAACGGGAACGCCGCGGCGAGATTAATTAAACGCGAGACGGAACGTAAAATGTTTATGCAAAAATTTAACGATTTAAGCAGAAAAAAAACGGCGCGAACCCTGGCTTTACTGTTGATTTTCGTCTTTTCGCCGGCGACGGCAAACGCGCAACAAGCAAACCCGACTACGATTATCAACGCAGCGCGGATTTTAGACGTTAAATCCGGCAAATATTTAAATAATTACGCCGTTTTAGTCGTGGACGGGCGCGTCAGGCAAATCGCGCCGCGAGCGGAATTGGCGCGAAACGCTCCGCGCGGCGCGAAAATCGTCAATCTGCCGCCGAACGCGACGCTTTTGCCCGGATTGATTGACGCGCATACGCATCTGCTCGACGAGCGTCTTCTGGTGCAGGAATTTTACGACAATAACGCGGTGCGAATCACGCAGCGCAGTCCCGAAGAACGGATGGCTCTCGGCGAGCGCAACGCCCGTGAGATGGTCGAAGCCGGTTGGACGACCGTGCGCGACGTCGGAATGGCGAAAGACTGCGACGCTCTAAAACTGCGCGACCGGATAAACGCCGGGCAAGCTGTCGGACCGCGGATGTTTGTCGCCTGCAAGCTGCTCACGCCGCCCGGCGGTCTGCTGCTGCGTCCCGCGTCCGAATATGCCGAAGAAATGATTCGCAATGAATATTTCGAGATTGGAAGCGAAGACGTCGCTCGCCGCGCCGTCGGCGAAAACGTGCAAGCAGGAGCAGACCTTATCAAAGTCATCGTCGCCGCCGAAGAGCGGATGCTGACCGTGCCGCAGGTGCGGGCGATTGTCGCGGCGGCGCACGAGGCAAACTTAAAAGTCGCGGCGCACGCGCACACGGCGGAAGCGGCGCAGATTGCGGTCGAAGGCGGCGTGGATTCGGTCGAACACGCCTTTCAAGTGCGCGACGCAACCTTGCGGCAGATGCGCGAGCGCGGCATTTTTCTCGTGCCGACGGATTTATCAATCGCCGCCGTCAACGAGCTTTTCGCCAGAATGCTGCCGCCGGGTTTCGAGCCGCGTCCCGGCATTAAAAAATATCGAAAGGAACAAGTCGAATCCGCGCCGGAGCGGTTAAAACGGGCAATTGCGATGAAAGTGCGTCTCGCCGCCGGCTCGGATGTCGAATGGATTTGGACGGGCAGAACGCGCGGCACGGCGAGTTTGCTCATTCTCGACGCTTTCCGGCAAGCCGGAATGTCGCCGCTCGACGTTATTCGCGCGGCAACCGTCAACGCCGCCGAACTGCTCGGTCAGAGCGACAATATCGGCGCGATTGAAACGAACAAATTCGCTGATTTAATCGCGGTCGAAGGCGACCCGCTCGCCAATTTTGCCGCGCTCAAGCGCGTCGTGTTCGTGATGAAAAACGGCGAGATTTTGAAAAATCGGTAATCGAAGCCGAAATTGTTTTTCTTTTATTTTTGTTAAAAGCGAGAGGAGAAATTATATGGCAAATTTTTTAGACATTATCAAGAAAGAAAAGGGCGACGGCAGTTATTCGGGCGACGAGTTCGGCGGCGGGCGCGGGACGGACGGCAGCGGAATGCCGACCGGAAAGCCCGGAAATTTTATGTTTGCGACGGGAATCGAATGTTCTTACCCGACCATTGGAAACGGCAAAATCCGGCGCGACCTGCTTGAAGAATGCGGGCATTACGAGCGTTTTGAAGAAGATTTACATCTTATAAAAGACTTGGGTCTGAAAGTCGTGCGCTACGGTTTGCCGTATTACAAAATGAACCGGACGGAAGGGCGATACGATTGGGAGTTTGCAGATAAAGCGATGAAGCTGATTCAAAAATTGGAACTCACGCCGATTTTGGATTTGATGCACTTCGGCGTTCCCGACTGGATTGGCGATTATCAAAACCCGGAACTGCCCGTTCATTTCGCCAATTACTGCGCGGCGGTCGCGCGGCGTTATCCGTGGGTGCGTTATTACACGCCGGTCAACGAGATTTACGTTACGGCGAAATTGAGCGCGAAAGACGGCATTTGGAACGAGCAGTTGAAATCCGACAAAGCGTTTGTTACCGCGATGAAGCATATTGTCGCCGCGAGCATTCTGGGAACGCAGGAAATCGCCAAACACCGGAACGACTGCATTATTATTCAATCCGAATCAGCCGAATACCTACACGAAACCTGCGCCGCCGTTTCTCAAAAAACCAAACTAACGAACAAGCAGCGATTGATTTCGCTCGATTTGCTTTACGCTTATCCGCCGGACGCGGATATTATTCACTATTTGATGGACAACGGTTTGACGCGCGAGGAATACGATTGGTTTATGGTCGGCGAGCCGCCCGGATACCAGGTGATGGGCAACGATTACTACGGGCAGAACGAGAAAATCTTAAAGCCCGACGGCTCGACTTGCACGGCGGAAGACGTTTTCGGCTGGTATCAAATCACTAAAGAATATTACCTGCGCTATAAAAAGCCGGTGATGCACACCGAGACAAATATTATGGACGCGGAGAATGCTCCGACGTGGCTTTGGAAACAATGGATAAATATCTTGCGGATGCGTTCGGACGGAGTTCCGGTGCTGGGTTTTACGTGGTATAGCCTGATTGACCAGATTGATTGGGACATCGCGCTTGCCGAGAAAAAAGGGAAGGTCAACGAATGCGGCTTGTATGATTTGAACCGCAAACCGCGTCCCGTCGCTGATGCGTATAAAATGCTTTTGGAAGAATACGGGCAAATTACAATCGTGCCGCACGGCGAGATGTTTGAAGTTACAAACGAGGCGGCAAAACTGAAAGTCGAAGTCTAGCAGGAGATTTAACCGTGAGCGAAGACGAAGGTTACACGGGATTTTTCAGGGCTTTCGGAAAAAGAGGTTGATTATGACAATGATTAGGATGGTTAACGAAGAAAAAAAATCGCAGTATTGGAATCATTTCACGGACGAAATTCACAGAAGTTTCCGCCCGAAAAAGATAACCGATGTGCGGCTAAAACAGATTAAGGAAACGGTCGGGCGCGCTCGATAAAACGCCGAACGAGCTGCGGGACTTGTCGCCGCCTGATTACCGGCACGCGCGGGCGAATTTCTGGGCGATGATTCGTGAAAAAATCCGCCGTCAAGCAGCCGAATTAGCCGCGTAACCCGAACCGCCCATATGTTGAAATCTTTTTTCGAGAGTTTTTTGTGAAACTGCGCGTGTTGAGTTAGGTCAAATGAAATACAAAATAAACGAAACGGTTTTAAATATTATGGAAGCGGGCGTTGAAAATTATAATAAGTCGCGCCCGTCGCTTGTTTTTCTGCATTATTTCGGCGGCTCTTCGGGAGCGTGGACGGAAGTTATCGAAAAACTTTCAAACGATTATCACTGCGTCGCGCCGGAGTTGCGCGGCTTCGGCGCGTCGGACGTTTTGCCGGAAGATTTTTCGGTTAAAGATTACGCCGATGATGTTGCGGATTTGATTTCGACGCTGACAATTGAAAATTACGTTTTGATTGGTCATTCGATGGGCGGCAAATTCGCGCTCGCGCTCGCTGCAAGAAAACCGCGTGGTTTGCAGTCTCTAATTTTGCTCGCGCCGTCGCCGCCCACGCCCGAGCCGATAAAAGAAGATGAACGGGAAAAATTGCTCGCCTCGCACGGCAATCGCTGCGTGGCAACGGAGACTGTTTGCCAAGCGGCGGGCGGAAAATTACCCGGCGAGATTTTCGCCCGCGCGATAGATGACAATCTGCGAACGTCGGAAGCGGCGTGGAAATGGTGGTTAGAGAAGGGCAGCCGCGAAGATATTTCATCTGAAGTCGGAAAAATTAACGTTCCGGTTCTCGTCGCGGCGGGCGAGCGGGACGAAGCGATGACACCGCAACTTCTCAAAGCAGAAATCGTTCGCCGCATCAAAAATGCCAGCCTGATTGTCATCCCCGAAGTCAAACATCTGCTGCCGCTCGAAGCTCCCGAAAAGATTGCGGATTTGATTCGGCGACATTGCGAAAACCGCGCTGATGACCAACAATCTTCTGAGAAAAACAAACTAGGGGAGAGTAAATTTTATGACGAAACAGGAAAGCGAACAATCAATCGAAAAACGGCAATCGGTTAAAGAAATTTTTGCGGGCTACCAAGGCGGCGAAGAAATGCCGCTCGCCTCTTACGGGGTTTTGCTCGTCATTTATAACGCGGCGTTCGGCGCGCTGCTGGCGGCGGCGCAAAAATCCGAAAACGAACGGAGCGGTAAATTCAATCTCGCCGATTTGCTTTTGCTGGGCGTGGCGACGCACAAATTGAGCCGCATTATTGCTAAAGACCGCGTAACGAGTCCGCTGCGCGCGCCGTTCACCGAATACGTCGAACCGGCTGGACAGAGCGAAATAAAGGAAAAAGTGCGCGGGGCGGGAATGCGGCGTGCCGTCGGCGATTTGCTGACTTGCCCGTGGTGCCTGAGTCCGTGGGTTGCCGCCGGTTTAGCTTTCGGTTTGGTCTTTCAGCCGCGAGCGACCAGAATCGTCGCCGGAGTTTTCGCCGCTGCGACGGTTTCCGATTTTCTGCATCACGCCGCCGATGCCGTGAAAGAAAAAAGCGAGTAGAAAACAAAGATGGAAAATTCAGAAAAATCAGTCGTCGCCATCGCTCATACAAGTGAAAAACACCGTTCACAGGAAAGAGTTTTAACGGTTGTCCGCGAAGCCGTTGACCTGTTGGGCGGAATGTCGCGTTTTGTAAAACCGGGCGATACGGTTTTGCTCAAGCCGAATTTGACCATGTTTTACGGAGCGGAAGAAGGCTGCACAACCGACCCGCTCGTCGTCGGCGCATTGATTCGATTGGCGAAAGAAGCGGGCGCGGAGCGCGTGATTGTCGGCGAATCGAGCGGCGAGTTTTTCGATTCGATTCAATGTATGAAAATAACGGGCGTGGCGGCGGTTGCTGAGCGCGAAGGCGCGGAGACGATTGATTTGGGCAGTGATTCGACACTGAACTGCGACGTAAAACTTGCAAGCGGCGAGATTGTTCCGCGTCCCGCGCCGTTGCTTGACGCGGACGTGATTATCAATGTTCCGAAAGCGAAAACGCATCATTACGAGCCGGTTTCCGGCGCGCTCAAGAATTGGATGGGAACGTGCAATCAAAATTGGCGACAAATTCATCACGGCGACGACGATTCGATTCAGAGGTTTGTCGAAATTATGCGGCATCGAAAACCGGATTTGAACGTCGTAGACGCGCTGATTGCGGGCGAAGGCGACGGACCGATTGCCAATCAACCGCATTGGTGCGGGTGTATTCTCGCGTCAACCGACCCGGTGGCAATCGACGTTTCGATGGCGCGTCTTTTGAGTCAGGAAAAATCGAAAATCAGTTTTAAATACGCCGCCGAAGCGGAACGACAGGGACTCGGCACGCGCACGAATATCGAATACGTCGGACGACCGATTGACGAAGTAAAAATTCCGGCGTGGGGCGGACACGAAGGCTTCGATTATCTGCCGATAAACTTTCTGGTCGGCACGGGCGTGTCGCTCGCCGGAACAATCGGACATGTGAAAAGCGCGATTGATTCGATGTTGCGGCGCAACGATTTGAACAATCTCATCTGGCTCAAGGGAACGCCGACCATTATGATCGGCAACACGGAAGATTCGCAGTTTGAAGAGCATTTAAAGGAAGGTCCGTATCTGGTTTTCGACGACGCGGCGCGACCGGAATATAAAAACGATTCGCGGGTTCATTTTATCAAAGGTCATCCGGTTTTGCGCGACGCGATGACCGGATTATTGAAAGGTTTGGGCGCGGATGCCAACGTCGGCGGACAGGCGATTATGGCTTACGAGCGGCTTCAGCGTTGGGGACAGCACAACCTCAAATACGGCACGCGGGCGCGTCAGGTTTTGACCGTTGCCAAACCGCTCGTCGCCGCCGGACTCGCCGTGGCTGGCGTTTTCGCGTTGGGAAAATTAATCGAAAAAGTCGCCGGAAAATCCGAAGAAAACTGATTTGCAAATCGGTTTTTCGCAAAAGATTTATTGCGGGTCAAGGAATAAAATGCGGAGTGCGAAACATTACATTGATGTCGGGCGCGGGGTTTCGAGACGAAAATTAAATATGTTCGGCATCGGCGGCAGTAGAGAGCAGCGGGAAAAGGAATGGGCGGCATTTGAGGCGGAGGTACTGCCTTTGATGCCGGATGTTTTTCGCGTGGCGAATTATCTGGCGCGAGACCGCGAGACTGCCGAAGATTTGACGCAGGAAACTTTCGCCGAGGCGTTGAAATCTTTTCATCGCTACACGCCCGACACGAATTGCCGCGCTTGGCTGGTAACGATTCTATATCATTTGAACAGCAAGCGGCGGCATAAATTAGGACAGCTAAAGCTCGTTGAAGACGCGGAAGAACAAATCGCCCAAACCGTCGCCTTCGTGCCGCCGATACCGGAAAATTTGCAGGACGAAGAAATTTTGCAGGCTCTTGAAAAAATACCGCCGGCGTTCCGCGATGTCGTCGTTTTAACCGATGTCGAAGAATTTTCTTATAAAGAGGTTGCCGCGCTTTTGCAAGTCCCGATTGGAACGGTGATGTCGCGTTTGCATCGTGGGCGAAAGTTGCTGCGGCAGCAGTTGACCGAATACGCCCGCAGTTTCGGGATTGCCGCCGATGGTTAAAGGAAGAATTATAAGTTGTCAGGAATTGTTATGCGTTGTCAGGAATTTAGAGAAATGACGGATTCGTATTTGAGCGACGAACTGCTCGTCGAAACGAATCACGAAGTTCTGCGGCATCTGGAAAACTGCGCGGCTTGCCGCAGCGAATTCGCCGCCAGGCGCGAGCTGCGGGCGCGTGTTCGTTCGGCAGTTAAAAATTCGCCGGAAACGCAAATCAATTCCGCCTTCGCCGCGCGCTTGCAGACGAATTTGCGCGCGGCGGCTCTAGAGCGTCCGACCGTTTGGGAAAAGATTAAAGTTGCCGAATTTTTTAATCCGAAAGTCTTAGCGTTCGCCGCTTCTCTTTTAGTCGTTGCGCTCGTCGGCGCGATTTGGCTGAGTCGTTCTTTGTCGAACGAAACGACGATTGCGGAAAATAATCAATCGAATCGAGCAGGCGAAATTCTGCAAGTCCCGATTGGAACGGTGATGTCGCGTTTGCATCGTGGGCGAAAGTTGCTGCGGCAGCAGTTGACCGAATACGCCCGCAGTTTCGGGATTGCCGCCGATGGTTAAAGGAAGAATTATAAGTTGTCAGGAATTGTTATGCGTTGTCAGGAATTTAGAGAAATGACGGATTCGTATTTGAGCGACGAACTGCTCGTCGAAACGAATCACGAAGTTCTGCGGCATCTGGAAAACTGCGCGGCTTGCCGCAGCGAATTCGCCGCCAGGCGCGAGCTGCGGGCGCGTGTTCGTTCGGCAGTTAAAAATTCGCCGGAAACGCAAATCAATTCCGCCTTCGCCGCGCGCTTGCAGACGAATTTGCGCGCGGCGGCTCTAGAGCGTCCGACCGTTTGGGAAAAGATTAAAGTTGCCGAATTTTTTAATCCGAAAGTCTTAGCGTTCGCCGCTTCTCTTTTAGTCGTTGCGCTCGTCGGCGCGATTTGGCTGAGTCGTTCTTTGTCGAACGAAACGACGATTGCGGAAAATAATCAATCGAATCGAGCAGGCGAAATTCCGAGTCCCGCCGAATCGCCGATTGCCGAAATTGTCCGCGCCGCGTGGCAGCAATTAACGCGCGAAGCCATCGGCGATCACAAAAACTGCGCCCTTCATTTTCGGCTTGAGGAAGAACCGATAACCTTAAAGCAAGCTGCCGAAAAATACGGGCGATTCAATAAAGATTTGGACAAAACCGTCGCCACGTCTTTAAACGAAATTTTCGCCGAAAAATAGACCGTCAAGGCAGCCGACAAAGTTCAATTTTACGAAGCGCATTCGTGTGTTTTTCAAGGAAAGCGATTCGCGCACGTCATCTTAATTTATCGAAATCGCCGAATTTCCGTGCTGGTTACGGAAGCGAATTTGCCGGACGCGGGCGAGGAAGAAATTTTCAGCGAGGCGAACGGAGGAATGTTGGTGGCGCGTTTCCGCACGGCTCGCCACGCGGTTTTCGTCGTCTCCGATTTATCGGCGACGGAAAACGTCCATATCGCGCAAAAGCTGTCACCCGCCATTCGCCGCCACATCGAGCGCGCCGAATCGGGCATATAATCAAGCAAATTATTAAACCCGACATCGAACGCGAACATTGAAAGGAAACTGATATGGCGAAACAATTAGAAAAAAAACATCCGCTGGCGATTCGCTGGCTGCACTGGATAAGTTTTCCGCTTTTGACGTTGATGATTTGGAGCGGAATTTTAATTTACTGGGCGAACGCGATTTACGGCGTGAAAATTTTCGGAAACGAATTGTTTCATTTTTTCCCCGCGTGGTTTTATGAAACTCTGGGCATTCCGTTTCGTCTCGCCGAAGGGCTTCAACTGCATTTTTTCTTTATGTGGTTTTTTCTCGTCAACGGAATAATCTATGTGCTTTACTTAGCTTTTTCGGGCGAATGGCGGGCGATTCTGCCTGTTCCCGGTTCGGTGAAACGCGCCGTTTTAGTTACGCTTCACGATTTGCACATCGTCAAAAAACTTCCCGCGCAGGGAAAATACAACGACGCGCAGCGCATCGCTTACACGGGCGTAATTTTGATGGGCGCGGCTTCGGTCGTTACGGGTTTGGCGATTTATAAACCTTTGCAATTATCGTGGCTGACTAATCTTTTGGGCGGTTACGAATGGGCGCGGTGGGAACATTTCTGGCTGATGATTTTGTTCGTCGGGTTTTTTATCGTTCACGTCGCGCAGGTTGCTATTGCCGGTTGGAGCAATTTTCGCTCGATGATAACGGGTTATGAAGCCGTTGATATTGAGACGAAAATTCCCGAATCATCGCTAAACGAAAAAGAAGGAGTAGCAGTATGAGCGAACAGGAAAAAAAATCTACTGAAATCGAATCCGAAATTTTACTCGAAAAAGTTCGTGAAATTGAAGCGGCAAAAGAGAAAGCCGAACATTCCGACGCGCAAAATCTCGACCGCGACAATACGGCTGTAATCTTGAATGAAAAGCGCGATTTGAGCGAGCCTTTGAGCGACGACGAAGCGAAAAGCGAAATGTCCAAGCGTTCGCGGCGCGGTTTTTTGATTGGCGGGGCAACCGCGCTCGTCGGGATTTTCGGCTGGCGCCTGCTGCCAGATGAAACCAAGCAAAATCTTTTGCGGCGCACGTTTGAATTTAACGAGCGAGTCAGTCAAGTCTTTTATCGCCCGCAAAGACTCGCGCCGGAATTTCCGCCAGAACTCGCCGGAGCGCGGGTCAACGGCGCGGAAGGTTTGAGCGGCGATTTTAATTTGGCGGATTGGCGGCTTCGCGTCGGCGGTTTGATGAATCGAAACGAAGATTTGATTTTAACTTTGGACGATATAAAAGCGTTGCCGCGCGTCGAGATGACGACCGAGCTGAAATGTATCGAAGGCTGGAGCGTGATTTGTAATTGGACGGGCGCGAGGTTTTCCGATTTTATTGCAAAATATCAACCGAAAACGCGGAGCGGTTCCGCGCCCGATGTGAACAATCAGCCGGAAAATTTACTGCCTTATGTTTCACTCGCAACGCCCGACGAAGCCTATTACGTCGGCTGGGATATGCCGAGCATTCTGCATCCGCAAACGCTTCTGGCGTATAAGATGAACGGTCAGCCGTTGACAATGGAACACGGCGCGCCGCTTCGTCTGGCAACGGCGACGAAATACGGCATCAAACAAATCAAGCGCATCGGACGCATCGAGTTTACCGACGAGCGACCGGCGGATTACTGGGCGGAACGCGGTTACGATTGGTATTCGGGACATTGAGGATTTTTGGTTAAGCGGGAATAAACGCGCGTCTTTTCAGCATTCTTTAATTGAAGGCAGGAATGAAATTTATAGATAACTGTCGGGAAAAGTATTATGAATTACAAAATTACGTTCGTTTTAATCGCTCTTTTAATCACATCGGCTTTAATCGTTCTCGGCTGCACGCGCTCAATCGCGTCCAGACAAACGAGCGAGCCGCCGCTTGCCGTAACTAATGATTCCGGTGTTAGTAAATCCGTGTCGAACGGCGAAGCAGACTCGTTTGTGCCGCTGGTCGCCGACGACAAGGCTGACGCGAATGCCAGAGACGTGCTGATTGCGGCGGGCAAGGCGAAAACCGCGCCTGCGCTTTCAAACGGGCAGTGGATAAATTCCGAGACGACGACGCTTGAAAACCTGCGCGGGCGCGTCGTGCTGGTGGATTTCTGGACGTTCGGCTGTTACAACTGCCGCAACACTCTGCCGACGCTCAAACGGTTTGACGCGGCTTATCGTGATAAGGGCTTAACCATCGTCGGCGTTCACACGCCCGAATCGGATTACGAAAAGAAACTCGATAAAATTCAAGACGCAGTAAAGCGCAACGCGATTAAATATCCTGTCGTCACAGACACGGACGGCGATACGTGGCGCGCATTCGGCATCGAAGCGTGGCCTACCGTGGTAATTCTGGACAAACAAGGGCGCATCCGCTACACGCACATCGGCGAAGGCGCATACGATATGCAGGAAAAAGTTATCAAGACGCTGCTCAATGAGAGCGAAATCAAAACAGCCGATTTGAAAACGGAAGAATATAAAGGAGAAAAAATCGTGAAAACCGAAGCCGAATGGCGCAAACAATTGACCAAAGAAGAATTTTACGTTTTGCGCGAAAAAGGCACGGAACGCGCCTTTACCGGCAAACTCACCGACAATCACGAACACGGCGATTACGTTTGCGCGGCGTGCGGTTTGAAATTATTCAGCTCGGACGCCAAATTTGAATCCGGCACGGGCTGGCCTAGTTTTTACCAGCCGATTGCCGCCCTAAACGTCACGGAAGAAACGGATAACAGTTTCGGCTCGTCGCGCACTGAAGTTTTGTGCAGTCGTTGTCAATCGCATCTCGGTCACGTTTTCGACGACGGTCCGAAACCGACCGGCTTACGGTACTGTATGAACTCGGTCGCGCTCAAATTTGAAAAGCGGAAATAACTTGAAACGGTTGTCGAAAGGCGAATCGGGTAAATTTTGAAATCAAGACGCGGTAAGGCTCTTATTCAAAAGGAAAAATAGTTTTATGTCAATTTACTGTTCTAAAATTTTCACCGGTCTTTTATTTGCAACCGTATTGCTGACGGCAATTTCGTGCAGTCGAGTCGGCAATTCGATTGAAACCGTTGCGGCGGAAACCAAAGACAATCCAGCGAACACGCAGCCAATCGTCTCAAATACACCTGTCAAAACTGCCAAAGGCGAGCAAACCGCCGTTTTTGCGGGCGGCTGTTTCTGGGGCGTGGAAGCCGTGTTTGAACATATCAAAGGAGTCCGCGTTGTGACGAGCGGCTATTCGGGCGGCGCGGCAAAAACGGCTGATTACGAAACCGTGAGCGGCGGCGAAACCGGACACGCCGAAGCCGTGAAAATCACTTACGACCCGTCGCAAATTTCATACGAACAACTGCTGAAAGTCTTTTTTGCCGTCGCGCACGACCCGACCGAACTCAACCGTCAGGGACCCGACACCGGCACACAATACCGTTCGGCAATCTTTTACGCCGACGCGGAGCAAAAACGTCTTGCCGAAAGCTATGTTGCCGAATTAGCAAAAAAGAAAACTTTTTCCAAACCGATTGTGACGCAAATCGCCCCGCTCGAAGCGTTTTATCAAGCGGAAGATTATCATCAGGATTATCTGGTTCGTCATCCGAATGAGCCGTATATTGTCATCAACGACCAGCCGAAAGTGGAAAATCTGCGTAAGCAATTTCCCGATTTATATGTCTCGAAATAAAAAATATGTTCACTAAAATTTTTGCTTTAGCACTGCTCGTTTGCGCCTTATCTTTTAACGTCCGTTCGCAGGAAACCGTCACGAACGGCGCGAAAACGCTTGACGATAATAAAATTGTGTCGGCAAAAGACGCGGCTAAGAATGCTTTAAACGTGGGAGCGAAGATGCCTTCGTTCAGCTTGAAGGACTTAAGCGGCAAAACAATCGAAAGCGTTGATTTGCTCAAACGAGCAAATCTCGTCGTCGTTTTTTATCGCGGCTCGTGGTGTCCGTTCTGCAATCTTTACCTGCGGAATTTGCAAAAAAATCTCGCGCAGATTAAAGCGGCGGGCGGAAATCTCGTCGCCGTTTCGGTCGAAAATCCCGACAACAGCTTGAGCGTCGCCAAGAAAAACGAACTCGCTTTTACGGTTTTAAGCGACCCGAATCTGACGGTCGCCCGAAAATTCGGCATTGTTTATCAAATGCCGAAAGAAACCGACGAGCTTTATAAATCGCGCGGTTTGAACGTCGCCGAACACAACCAAATGGAAAAAGCCGAACTGCCGCTGTCGGCAACTTACATCGTCAATCAAAAAGGCGAAATCGTCTATGCGTTTCTCGAAACCGACTACAAAAAACGCGCCGATCCCCAAGTAATCATTGAAACATTATCAAAAATCAAACAACCTTCCATTAAAAAGTAATAATTAGGGAAATTGGACAGCAAACAGGCGAATTACAGTTTACGCGAGATGAAAACAACGCGGGTCTCCGCGTCGTTATCAATTATCCGAAAAGCGGCGCGAAAATTGCTCCGCCATTCTAAAAACATTTCAATCTGTTCAAAAAACGGACAGTTTCGCCGGTGTTTTTATCGAACAAGGGAGGGTGCCCGTTCCGGTTAAATTCGGGCTGGCAATTGGCGCGGGCGCACTGGTCGCGCTCGGCATTCGGGCGTTGGCGCGTCGCCGCTAGCGGAAATCGAGAACTTAAGTTAAGGCAAACTGCGCCGCGCAAACGGAGAAATTTTCGGCTTAGCATGTAATTTTTAATGAACAGATAAACTAAATTTTAAGGAGAAAGAATGAAAAACGGGTTGACCGAAACATTGACGGGTGGATTAGAACCGCAAAAATTACGCCGAGAATTACAACGCGGCAAATCCGAAAATCTCGGCAGGCGGCGCGCGGTCATCGGGCTTTCGCTAATCGGAATGGCGGCTATGACCGCCGTGTCGCTGTTTCAAACCGGAGTCGTCAAGCATCTGCCCGACCCGCCGATTGACGGTTTTGATTCGGACAAAGTTAATTCGTCGGACACAGCTTACGCGCTCGGCGTGCCGGACGGAACGCTTTCATTAGCGAGTCTCGCCGCAAACATTCCACTGGCGGCTTTCGGCGGCGAAAACCGCCACGAAGAACAGCCGTTTGTTCCGATTCTCGCGGCGGGCAAGGCGGTCGTCGAAGCGGCGGTTGCCGGTTGGTATTTTTATCAAATGCCGACCAAAGAAAAGGCTTGGTGCGGCTACTGCATCGCGGGCGCGCTCTGCAATTTCGGCATCGCCGCGCTTGTTTTGCCGGAAGCGAAAAAGGCGATTGAATCGCTCGCCGCAAAAAGATAATCACACGCCTTCGCTTATTTGCGCGTTTATAATTCGTTTCAGGTCGTCAATATTGCGGCAGGCGTTGATTGCGTTTGAATTGATTGCCAGATTTAACTGACCGTCTTCTTTTTTGAAAACCGCGGGCAATTTTTCAGTGTCGCCGGTTCGATATTTAGCTTTGAATTCATCCGCGTGCAGAAGCTCGACGGGCGCGGCGAGCGTCTTTAAATACTGCCGCCATTCGTCTTTAATTCCGAACTTGTCGTGCGTTACGGCGCACAAGTTACAACTATAAGTTTGCGGCGAAAAAATTTTATGCGCGATGTCGGTCAGCAGATTAAACAATCCGCTGTCGGCGTTATAAACAAAAACAAACGTCGGTTTTTCAAATCTTTTTGAGCAAAACCATTACAATGATTGGGTTTAGAGGCTGGACAGTTTTATTAGCTTCCGTCTCTGTTCAGTCATATGGCGAATAGCTTTCCGTCATCGGCTAGCGACACAATCTCAAATGAATGATAGAAAAAACTGTCAATCTTCGGTTTCGTTTTTCCCCAACATAAAGATTTGTAATATAAATAACAAATTAAGTAAGCTTCATCGTATTTTAGAGATTGAGATAGCCACGGAGATTGTTTCAACGAAACTTTTTGGCGCAAGTGAAATTGAAAATTGATTTTGAGTAGAAATAAAACTTGGGACAGGAATAAGTGCGAAGCAGTGAAAATAGGTTGTAACAGATGCTAAGGAAATCGGCTGCAGCCCGCATAAAATATGGTTAAATGTTAATACACCGTAATAGGTGCATTTACAGCCGATGTAAAAGCTGATTTTACTATTTAATTCCACATTCACTTCCACATTCACCGATTTTTAATATGTTTTCAATGTGCTTTAATTCTAAAAAACCTGATTTCCAAAAGGGTTTATGTTGCTCCAACGGTCGCTACACTTCAACCCTACTATTTTATCCAAATTCTACCCTCAATACTCTTCAGGTAAAAGAATTGTCGTAGAACTTCTATCTGCCTCTGTTATCACCCAAAGTTTCTCATCTCTAGCTGTCCTGTATGCCGACAGTATTCTAAAACCTTCTCTAACTGATAGCTCATTTTCTCGTCTGTCATCATCGCAGACCAAACCCCAATTTCCTAACTGATATTTTGCTAGAAACTCATTTGCCGTTTGATTAGAATCTTCTAATGCTTCTTGCGCTCCAATGGTTAGATAAACTTCACCAAGTGGAAACAAGACATCTGATTTTTCATTTAGAGTTTTTAGTTTCCGTCGAAATTTTAGCCAAAAGACTATACCATCTTTGGAAACAACCGAAAGGAAAGAATCAATTTGCTTGATTATGGCTTTTCTTTCGTCTGTGTCTGCCTTTTAAGGCGAAAGCGGCGGCACAACGAGCAGTCGAGATAGACGAAACGCTTCCCGAAGCTCACGCTATTTTGGGTTTAATAATTTTTTGGTATGACTAGGATTGGCAAGCCGCGGAAAAAGAATATCGGCGGGCGTTAGAACTTAATCCGAACAGCGCGGAAGCGCACTTTGTCTACGCGCATCTGCTTTCAAATACCGCACGGCACGAACAGGCACTCGCCGAAATAAAACTTTCAAGAGAATTCAACCCGGTATCTTTGCCGACTAATGCGGTCGAAGGACAAATTCTTTTTTTCGCCGGAAAATCGGACGAAGCCCTTGACCGATTAAACAAGACGATTGATTTAAACCCGAACTTCTAGTTTCCATATTTGTTCATTTCCGGCGTTTATACCGAAAAAGGAATGCACGCCGAAGCTGTCGCCGCCCTCAAAAAAGCCGAAGAACTTTCCGGCAACTATCAATCGGAGGCTTATCGCGGTTACGCTCTGGCGAGATGGGGAAAACAGACCGAAGCGCGAGCCGTGCTTGACGGATTGTTTGAACTGTCGAAAGAGCGTTATGTTCCGCCGTATTATTTTGCGCTCATTTATAACGGGCTTGGCGAGAGCGACAAGGCGCTCGATTATCTGGAAAAAGCCTTTGCCGAAAAAAACGTGCTGATGGTTTTTTTGAAAGTCGAACCGAAATGGAAAAATCTGCGAAATGAGCCGCGTTTTATTGATATAATGAAACGTATGAAATTTGACAAATAACGGCGCAACATAACAATTCAATGGACGTGAGGGCGAAAAAGAGACTTTGTTATCACATTGTCCGTTAAACTTTAGCTTGTGTGCTGGCGGTTTCCGCCCACGTCATCTCCGCCATTGGGCGGCTTTCTGTGATTAAATGATGTGTATGGGAAATCAGTGGCTTAAATTAGGCGGCATTCTCAGTTTTGCCGTCGCGCTTCTCCACGTCATAATTATCTTCGTCGGTGCATCAGCTTACAGATACTTTAGCGCGGGCGAAGGGATGGCGAAGGCAGCAGAATCAGGTTCGGCTTTTCCTGCGGTGCTGACGCTCGTTCTGGCAGCCGTTTTTGCAACTTGGGGATTTTATGGCTTGTCGGGCGCGGGAGTAATTCGGCGATTACCGCTTCTGAAGATTGCTTTGATACTAATCGGAGCAGTTTATACGCTTCGTGGAGTCGCAGTTTTTCAGCAATTTTTCCAGATTGTTACATCATCGGAAGTTGCGCCGCGTGAGATTGTGTTCTCGTTAGTTTCGCTGGTCATCGGTTTAGCTTATCTTATCGGAACAGTTACAAGTTGGAGAAGTCTTGGCGCGAGCAGTCGTATCATTCAAACTTGAAGAAATAAAAGCGGCGCGTCCTTGATGAAGCCGCCGCCCAACAATTCAATGGACGTGAGGGCAAAACAGCGACTTTGTTATTACGTTATCCGTTAAACCTAAACTTGCGTGTGGCTGGTTTTGCGCCACGTCATCTCAGCCGTTGAATTGCTTCTTTTAAACTCGAAACAGTCTTTATGAAGAAAATTCTTTTATTGCAAATTGCACTTGTCCTTTTGCTTTGCTCTATGGCAAGCACGCCGCCCTTTGGGCAGCGTAAGGCAAAACCACAACGCCCGAAAAAATCTAAGCCTGTACCATCGCCCGCTAACGATGTTTTTGCAGACGCGAAAACTCTCACAACTAAGGAAAAAGAATATGTCCTGAAAATCCTTATGGCTTTAGACGGTTCAGACGCTATTTTTTCAACATCTCTTGACCCTTACAGATTCAAAAATAGTCTTGAGCGTGTTATAAAAATGACTGAAGACGTTGATAAAAATTTACACAAAGGAATGGTTAGAAACGCGCTAACACTTACAACGCTTGCTTATCTTGATTTTGGAGTTCTAGTTAATTTGGGAGCGACACGCCACATGCCCCTCACCAAAATAGGCTGGCGTGTGCAGCCGGCACGCCCAGCATTTCCGGATCAACCCGGCACACGCCCGGCAACGGAAGACGATGTTTTGGCTGTCAAAGATTTCTTATCAATAAATGTTGGTGATCCTGCTGCGCCTGCCGGTCTATATGCCAGCAATCACGATATGTTTGCCTTTCTAATAAATGAAGAAAATCGCATTGATGATGGCTCAGATTCCGGACTTTCGCGGGGCGTTTTTTTTGAGAACAGTGAGGTCGGAGCAAAGGCTTTGCCTACTCTAAAGCGTACTTGTTTAGTGTTTAAGAGACAAGATTTTCAACCTTGAACAGGGGGTCAATCCCGCTATGAGCAAAAAATTAAACAGAAAGATGAAGCGACTATTGAAGTAGAATCTGCTTACTTTCATTCACGTACGAACGAGTATATGGACAAGCTAGACCTAGTTATTCGCAGTCGTCGAGTTGTAGTGTCGGAAACCGTAAGTTCGGCTTCAGTGCATATTCGTGATAGCGTCATTGCAGCTTTGGGCGAATGGGATGAAGTTCCGGCTCAAACTCTACTCGTAGATGCTGGAGATGCGGTGGTGATGCCGGGACTGGTCGATGCGCACGTTCACGTCAACGAACCGGGACGCACCGAATGGGAAGGCTTTGCGACGGCGACGCGGGCGGCGGCGGCTGGCGGCATAACGACCTTGGTTGATATGCCGCTCAACAGCATTCCGCCGACCACCACGACGGATGGATTTAATGAAAAACTCGCGGCGGCACAAGGAAAATGTTGGATTGACGTTGCTTTCTGGGGCGGCGTAATTCCGGGCAACACACACGAATTAAAGCCGCTTTTAGATGCCGGTGTTTGTGGCTTCAAATGCTTTTTGATACATTCCGGTGTTGACGAGTTCCCGCACGTTATAGAATCACATTTGCTTGAAGCGATGCCGGAGTTAGCCGCGCTCGGCTCGGTTTTGCTCGTTCATGCCGAATTGCCCGAACCGATTGAAAACGCTATCGAAAAATTAAAACACTGCAATCCGCAAGATTATCAAACCTTTCTCAAATCGCGTCCGCGAGCGTCGGAAAATGAAGCTGTTAAATTGATGATTCGGCTTTGCCGCGAAACCGGAGCGCGGGTTCACATCGTTCATCATTCTTCGTCCGACGTTCTGCCATTATTAAAAGCGGCGAAAGCGGAAGGTTTGCCGCTGACGGTGGAAACTTGCCCGCATTATCTAACCTTCGCGGCGGAAGAAATTCCCGACGGCGCGACTCATTTCAAATGCTGTCCGCCGGTGCGCGAGCGCGAGAATCGTGAAAAACTCTGGGCGGCGTTGGCGGACGGCGTGATTGATATGGTTGTTTCCGACCACTCGCCCTGCACGCCGAATTTGAAATTACTGGAAACGGGCGATTTTCTGGAAGCATGGGGCGGCATTGCGGCATTGCAATTCAGCTTGCCCGCAATATGGACTGAGTTACAAAAGCGCGGTTTCGGTTTGCGCGAGCTAATTCGATGGATGTCGGATGCGCCCGCGAAGCTGGCGGGTTTAGATAAACGCAAAGGTCGTCTGGCGGTTGGCTGGGATGCGGATATTGTAATTTTTCAACCTGAAAAAGAATTCAAAGTCGTGCCGGAAATTATTGAATTTAAAAATAAGCTCACGCCGTATGCAGGAATGAATTTGCGCGGCGTTGTGGAAGCGACTTACGTGCGCGGCACAAAAGTCTATGAGAGTGGACAATTTCCCGCCGACCCGATTGGCGTTTTGCTGGCAAAATAACGACAGTCAAAAATAATTATGGATTTTACCGAACTGATTGATTTAGCTTCCGAGAAACTTGGCGGGGCAGTTTTATACGCCAATGATGATTTTTTCGCGCCGAAAGAAAATTTGCTCAAGCCGAACGCGCCGATTTTTATCGAAGGCAAATACACCGACCTTGGTAAATGGATGGACGGATGGGAAACGCGCCGCCGCCGCTCGCCGCGCTTGGACGAAAAATTTGATTGGTGCGTTATTCGGCTGGGACTTGCGGGCATTATTCACGGCGTTGTCGTAGACACGGGTTTTTTTCGCGGCAATTTTCCTTCGCATTGCTCGCTTGAAGCGTGCGCGATTGACGGACAGCCGGACATTGAGCAACTGCTTAATGCGGAAACCGAATGGACTGAAATTCTGCCTCAAGCGGAATTGGAAGGCGATTCGCAAAATCGTTTTACAATAAATTTCCGAGAGCGCGTGACGCATTTGCGGCTGAAAATTTATCCCGACGGGGGCGTGGCGCGGCTTCGCATCTTTGGCGAAGTTTTGCCGGATTGGGAAGCCTTGCGCCGCCGGAACAGCGAGATTGATTTAGCGGCGGCGGAACACGGCGGGACTGTATTGGAAGCCAGCGATATGTTTTTCGGACATCGCCATAATTTGATTATGCCCGGACGTGCTCAAGATATGAGTGATGGTTGGGAAACCAAGCGGCGACGGGGAGAAGGTTTTGATTGGTGCGTTATCAAACTCGGCAACGCGGGAACTATCAAGCGTGTTGAAGTGGATACGTCGCACTTCAAAGGAAATTACCCCGAAAGCTGTTCGATTGAAGCGGGCAGCAATACAAATCTTGATGAGATTGTCTGGCAGGAGCTTCTACCAAAGACTAGGCTTCAAGCTCACGCACGGCATATTTTTGTTGACGAACTTGAAAACTGCGGCACTGTAACGCACGTACGATTCAACATCTATCCAGACGGCGGCGTAAGCCGTCTGCGTCTTTACGGTAGACTCTCGGAATGAGCGAAGGATTGGAAAAGCTAAATAACGCTCCGCACGAAACTGCGGAAGCAAGATTTCTTGATTGTTGCGGTTCGCAAGCATGGGCGCGCAAAATGACCGAGATGCGCCCTTTTGCTGATTCCACAGCGCTGGTCAAGCAAGCCAACCAAATCTGGCAAAATCTTGAGCCTGAGAATTGGCTGGAAGCGTTCGACGCTCATCCCAAAATTGGTGCGCGTCAAGCTGCCCCGAAACAACAGGCGCAGTCTGCCGACTGGTCGCACGGCGAACAGTCCGGCACGCGCACCGCAGCCGATTCGGTTTTGGACGCATTAGCTGAAGCCAATCGTTTGTATGAAGAGAAGTTCGGTTATATATTTATTGTTTGCGCTACCGGTAAAAGCGCGGAAGAAATGCTTGAAATTTGCTGCAAGCGTGTCTGTAACACCGCCGATGTTGAACTTTGTATCGCGGCTGAAGAACAGAGAAAAATAACGGAAATCAGGTTGAAAAAATTGTTAGAAGCGGGAAATTAAATGAGCGCAATCACTACCCATATTCTGGATGTTTCGTCGGGCTTTCCGGCGCGAGGCGTTCTTGTCATATTGGAAAGGCAAACCTCACCAGACTGGGAAGTCATCGGTAAAGGTGTAACTGATGACGACGGAAGATTGCGCGATTTGCTCGCGCCGGATACAGATTTATTGTCAGGCAATTATCGTCTCACTTTTGACACGGGAACTTATTTCACGAAGCAACAAATCGAAGGATTCTATCCACAGGTAACGGTGGCGTTTACTGTGCGCGATGCGGCGCAGCATTATCACGTTCCTCTGTTGCTGAGTCCGTTCGGTTATTCGACTTATCGCGGAAGTTAAATTTATGTCAGTCAAAATACTCCACAACAAATACGGCAAATCGCGCGTGCGGCTGATGAAAGTTGCGCGGCGCGGCGAACGGCACGAAATACAAGAAACTACCGTTCATATAGCATTTGAAGGCGAATTTACAGAAGTTCACACTGTTGGCGATAACAGCAAAGTCCTGCCCACCGACACGATGAAAAACACGGTCTATGCATTAGCCTCGCAGACACAGGAAATTGATGAAATCGAAATATTTGCGCTGCGTCTAGCGAACCATTTTTTGACAAACAATCCGCTCGCAACGCGAGTTATTATCGAAATTGCCGAACACGGCTGGGCGCGTATGGCTTTAGGCGAGCAATCACACCCGCATTCTTTCATCAAAGGCAGCAACGAAAAGCGCACTGCAAAGGTCAGTGTTGCGCGTGAAGGCGCAACCATTGAATCGGGAGTTGAAGGTTTAATTGTCCTGAAAACAACCGAATCGGGTTTCGTCGGCTATATCAAAGACCAATACACAACACTGCCGGAAGTGACTGACAGAATCCTTGCCACTTCCATCAAAGCGAACTGGCAATATGCCAATGCTGATTCGGTTATTGGTAGCACTTGGAACGGAATACGGCAAACGATTATCGAAACTTTTGCCGAACACAAAAGCCTTTCGGTGCAGCACACGCTTTACGCGATGGGCGAAGCAGTGCTGGAGAAATTTCCCGGCATCGCGGAAATATCGTTCTCGCTTCCGAATATACATTATTTGCCGGTAGATTTGGCGCGTTTAGGCTTGGAGAACGGCAATCAGATATTCTTGCCGACGGACGAGCCACACGGGTTGATAGAAGCTCGATTGTCGCGTTAGTGAAAATGCCGAAACGCGAATTGAAAAAACAGGAAAATCATCATTTATAAATTTTCTATGACAACAACACTTTCTCAGAAATCAATGCAGCAAATCACTAAAGGACTACAATCGTCTCTCAGCGCGTTCGCATCGCGCTATCCGGGCGAATCGGGTCGACGACAGCCGGTTCATACCGTGTATGGCGGTGCGCACCTTTTCAAATCGGACACTGCGTCGCGTCTTGGCACACTTGCGATACGCTCATTTGATACGTATGCGCCAGATGCGAAGACTTTCGCGCAAGTACTCGAACTGCCGGATAAATTAGCCGATACAATTTATGAGCGGGTTCGGGAAAAACTTGTACGGGAAGCAGTCGAAGATTTTCGCATTGATTTTGAAGACGGCTATGGCTCGCGCCCCGATGACGAAGAGGACAGACACGCTGTATCAGCCGCGCAGGAAGCGGCGAAAGGTCTTGAAGCAGGAACGCTGCCGCCGTTTCTCGGTATTCGCATCAAAACATTTTCGGATGAGTTACACGCTCGCAGCATTCGCACCCTTGATTTGTTTTTGACAACGCTTGTCGAAACTTCCGGCGGACACTTACCAGAAAATTTTGTGGTTACGCTGCCGAAAATCGTGCATCCAGCGCAAGTGGCGACCCTCGCCGACATCTTCGATTTGCTTGAGCCGAAACTCGGTCTGCCGACAGGCTCACTCAAAATGGAAATGATGGTTGAAACGACGCAATCAATCATCAATGAACGCGGCGAAACCCATCTCCCGCAACTGCTTGATGCCACCCGCGGACGCTGCATAGCGGCGCATTTCGGCACCTACGATTATACGGCGAGTTGCAGCATCACCGCCGCGTATCAAGATATGCTGCATCCAGCTTGCGATTTCGCACGTCATATAATGCAGGTTTCCTTAGGCGGGACGGGAATCTGGTTGTCGGACGGCGCGACAAATATTATGCCTGTCGCGCCGCATCGTGGGGAGCTAACTGCGACACAGGAAGCGGAAAATCGCGCCGTCGTGCATCGGGCTTGGAAGCTGCATTACCACCACGTCCGACATTCGCTCACCAACGCCTTCTATCAAGGTTGGGATTTACATCCGGCTCAATTTCCAACGCGCTATGCGGCGGTTTATACATTCTTTCTCGAAGGCTTGGACGCGGCTTCCGAACGACTAAGCAATTTTGTCGCAAAGGCTGCGCAGGCAACGCTTGTCGGTGATGTTTTTGACGATGCGGCAACCGGACAAGGGCTGCTCAATTATTTCCTCCGCGCAATCAACTGCCGCGCTCTGACCGAACAGGAAGCTCAGAATTTAACCACTCTTTCGCCAGATGAACTTCGTTCCGGTTCGTTTGTAAAAATTTTGAAAAATCGACAAAAATAAATAAACGGCTCTGCAATAAACTTTATAAACTCCAATAAATGGTGGAATATTAGCCTTCGCTTCTTGAGCTGTAATCTGCTCGCGCGAGATCTGTTTGCCGTATTCGATTGAAACCATTTTGGTATTAACATCGACCTCGACTTTTTTGACGCCTTCCATTTTTCCGAGTGCGTTTTTAATGCTGCCCGCGCAACCGCCGCAGATTATATCCGGCGTTTTTACAGTAATTGTTTCCGTCGTATTTTGTGTTTCCATATTTTTACCTTAAATTTTATTTGTCTTTCTCCGTTTTAAAGCAGATTCGGTAATAATCGGTTCGGCTATCATTTTCGAGCCTTCAATCAAACCGCAAACGTCGCCGTCCGCTGCGCCCTTTTCGTCCCACCCTTCGAGCGTCGCCGCGAGTTCCTTGCGATAACGGCGCAAATTCTGCAAATGTTTATCAAGTTCGGACAGGCGACGACGCACAATCTCGCGCACCTCAGCGCACGGACTTTCTCCGGCATTGCTCTCGGCGATAATGTGCCTGATTTCGTCGAGCGAAAATCCGAACATCTGCGCTTTTTTGATAAATGCTAGTCGGTCAAGCACGCTTTGGTCATAAACGCGATAACCGCTTGCCGTCCGCGCCGGTCTTCCGAGCAATCCGCTTCGCTCGTAAAACCGCAAAGCCTCGATACCGATACCCGAAGCCTGCGAAACCTCGCCGATTTTCAGACACGAACGCGTTTCGGTTGTTTTCTCGAATTTAATTTGTTTTCTCGCAAGTTTTATCATTTCTTCGATTTTCTAACAGTGAAAACGAAAACATTTTAATTTTGCAGCTGTTCTCGAACTATAAGAAGATTATGAACTCTGTAGTTGAATACAGAGTCAAGCCTAAATTTGATTTCTTTTTATTACCAAGACTAACTATGGAGAAAAATGAAAAAGACAAGCAATAACGAAAAACTCATTAACCGAATTCAACTTCCCGTAGCCGAACTTGGAATTCTTTCGGAAAACGGCGGCGCAACGCTAAAATTACGCTTGTCCGAGGTCGTCGCGTCAAAAGCGTTTTTGAAGTCATACTCTCAAAACTTTATCGTTTGATTGTTGTGCCGATTCAATGTTGACTGTATAAATATGTAATCATCGAAAAGTTTGCTGAGCAAAACTGACAAAAGGGATTTTAAATTTACGGAAACGGG
The DNA here is from genome assembly GCA_002050355.1 of Acidobacteria bacterium 28-9. Lineage (GTDB taxonomy): Bacteria > Acidobacteriota > Blastocatellia > Pyrinomonadales > Pyrinomonadaceae. The sequence goes on along the minus strand of MWYY01000018.1, from coordinate 8,788 downwards.
TTTTTTAACAATTTATGAAAAAAGAATTTTCCGACATCGTCCGAAAGTTGGACGAGCAGATTTGCCGAGACGAGCGGCTTGACAGAGAGCTTTTCGCCAAGTTATTCGACAAAGAGCGCGAGTTAGGACTTCTTCACGATGAGCGTCCGATTTGTCCGTTTTTGCGCCCCCATTTTGTTACTCGCGCGCAATACGAAACAATCGCGCACTCCGCCGAAGTTCTTTCGGGCGCGTTTGAACTTTTAGCCGCTGCCGCGCTGGAGACGGACGAAATTTTCGCTGAACTTGATTTGAGCGAAAGAGAAGAGCGAATGGCGCGGATTGACCCGCGATACGAGCGGCTTTGCGTTTCGAGCCGGTTCGACGCTTTTTTTGACGGCGATGATTTCAAATTTCTCGAATACAACGCCGAAACTCCCGCCGGTGTCGGCGACCAGATGCAGATGGAGAAAGTTCTTGAGCTGGTTCCGCCCGTTAAAGAGTTTCTCGCGCAGCACGAGCATTGGCGACCCGCGCCGCACGAACGGCTTCTCGAATCACTCGCGGCGACTTACCGCGAATTCGGCGGAAACAAGGAAAAGCCGAACATCGCCATCGTCGATTGGCACGGTGTTTCGACGATGACTGAATTTTATGTTTTGCAGGAATATTTTGAATCCGAGGGTTTTCCAACTTTGATTGCCGACCCGCGCGAGCTTGAATACGACGGAGATATTTTGCGCGTCGGGGATTTTGCGATTGATATTTTTTACAAACGAATCCTCATCCACGAATTTTTGGAAAATTTTGACGAAACTCATCCTTTATCGCGCGCTTATGCGGACGGGCGAATTTGTATGGCAAATTCTTTTCGCAGTAAAATCGCCCACAAAAAAGCCGGTTTTGCCATTTTGAGCGACGAGCGATACGAAAAATTTTTCACGCCCGAACAGCTTGAAGTAATTCGCCGCCACATTCCCTGGACACGGCGCGTGCGCGATTGCCGGACGACGCATCAGGGACGGGCGATTGATTTGTTGGAGCTTTTACGTGGCGAGCGCGAAGGATTTCTTCTCAAACCGAACGACGATTATGGCGGCAAAGGAATAAAGCTCGGCTGGGAAATGTCTCGGGCGGAATGGGAAACGGCTTTGAACGAGGCTTTGCAGCATTCTTACGTTGTTCAAGAGCGCGTGCCGGTTGGAAAAGTAACCGTTCCGGCTTTTTCAGATTCAATCAGGATGGAAAGTTTGTTGATTGATTTCGACCCGTTTTTGTTTCTCGGAAAAGCCGAAGGCGGGCTGGTGCGTCTGTCTTCGCAATCGCTCGTCAACGTCGCGCAGGGCGGCGGTCAAACCGCGCTTATCATTTTAGAAGATTTTTAATTGTGGTGAAAGAAGCGGTTTTTAAAGTGGCTTCTATACCGAAAGAGAAATTTTATAAAAGTTTAATTCTCGAGACCGGATGCAAAATAACCAATTATTTTTAATCTCGCGCCGCTCGCCTCCTTCGCCAGCGAACGCCTCTGGTTCCGCCCGTAAAATACGTCAAAACCAGCGCCGCCAGATGAGCCGCAAACCAGATGTTGTTGTAACCCATATTTTCGTAAATAAAAATTAGTATCAGAGCGCGCGGAATAAATACGCCTAAAGCCACGTCGCCCCAGAAAGGCAGCGTATTTTGCGGCAGCTTTTCCATCAAAAAATACGCCAGAAGAATAATCCGCGGAAAGAACAGCGAGAGCAGTAAAAAATAAAAGTCCATTTCGTGTTACCTCAAAACAATTTTAACCAATCTTTTCCGAAATTCCAAGAATTTTTGCCCAGCTATCTTCAGCTTTTGTCGAAATGTTGTCTTTAACGCATTAAGGTTAAATTTTATTTTGAACGCTGAAATATAAATACGCCTGAAGCGCAATCATCAAAAGGCAACAAACAAATACGGCGAAAAAACCGCTTTGCAGCGAGCCGAAAGCGTTTGAGAGAAACCCGACCGACCACGTTAAAAAAGCGCCGCCGAGTGTGCTGCCGATAAAAAGCCAATTTGCCTGCCGCGCTCCTTCTTCACCAAAACGCCGCGTGAATTCTGCCAGCACGGTCGGGAAAACAGGCGCTAATCCGAAACCGGCGAAGATTACTCCGACAGTTACAAAGATGAGCTGCGTCGTTGCCAGCAGAAGAAATATGCCGAAAGCAGCGATTACCAGGCAAAATAAAACATAAACGGATGCTTTTATACGTTTTAGCCCGAGCGGAGCAAATAATCTGCCCAAAAGAAAAGAAGTCCAGAAAGCGAAGATAGTCGGCGTCCAAAGCGTCGTTTCAGCCGCTTCGAGACGCAGCGAATAAGCCGTTATCCAACCGCCGAGACTACTTTCCGTTCCGACATAAAAAAATAATAAAACGGCTGTGATTATAGCAAAAGGCATTCGCCAGATTTTTGTCGGAGATGATTGCGGAGCCGGGATTTGCGGGTTTGTGATTGTAATTGAAACAAATAAGAACAGCAAAAAACAAAAAGCCGCAACCAATAGTAAAACCGAAAGAACGCCGACCGGCAAACGAATATCCTGCTGAGTTCCGAGCAAACCGAAAAGAGTCGGACTGAAAAGCGCGCCCAAACCCCAGGCAAAATTTAGTATATTCAATGCGGCGGCTTGCCTTTCGTGATTAAGCGCGGCAACCAGCAAATTGGTTGTTGGAATTGTCAAGCCGATGCCAATGCCGTTCAGAAAAATACACAGCGCAGTGCCTTGCCAATTCAGCCAACCGAGTCCGAAAACACCGATTGTCATTGCAGTCAAACCGATGGATAAAGTAGCCTGAAAACCGATACGTTTCCACAAAAAACCGGAAACCAATGTGCCGAGCAACGAACCGCCGAACTGGACTGTAAAAAAAGTGCCGCTTTGCGCATCATTTAAATTTAATCTGCCTGAAAGCGCAGGCATAATAACTCCGAGCAGCGTCGTAACGATTCCGATAAGCACAAATGTAAAGTGAATAAAAAGCAGTAAAGTAAAACGATTTCCAGAAGCGTGCGGTTGAAGAACGGACATTTTCGACATTTATTTTACAGCGGCAACTGCCGCCGTCGATTGTCGCACGACGAGTTTCGGTTCGACGGAAATCACAGGCGGAATTTCGCCGTTTGTGCTGCCTTGCGAAATGCGCCTGAGAAGTGTCTGCGCGGCAATCTGTCCCATTTCAAAAAGCGGCTGACGAATCGTAGTCAAAGCAGGGTTGTGAAAAGCGGCGGCATAAACGTCGTCAAAACCGAGCACGGAAACGTCTTCGGGAACGCGCAAATCGGCTTCCTGCAGAGCGCGAATCGCGCCGATTGCTGAAATATCATTAAATGCGAAAAGCGCGGTAAAAGGTTTTTTAACGGTGAGAATCTTTTGTGCGGCTATGTAACCGATTTCCGGCGACGGAATATCACCTTCGAGCTGCGCCGTCAAAGCCGAATCAATCTTTATGCCGCGCTTTGCAGTAGATTGCTCGATGGTTTCCCAGCGCACGTTTGTATCAGAACTGAAATCCTGTCCTTTAATAAAAGCGATTCGGCGATGTCCGAGAGTGAAAAGATGCCCGATGCCGAGTTCCGCCGCGTGCTGGTGATTTAAGATAACGTTCGTTACGCCTTTAACCGCTTCGTGTCCTGAAATAGAGACGACAGGCAAATCGGTCTGAAAACGAATCGGCGTATCAACCGCAATAATGCCTTCTACCTGGCGTTCGAGTAGCATTTTCGGGTGATGTTCGAGCAAGTCTTCGCGGTGCAGATGGCTCGCCGTCAAATAAAAAAATCCTTCTTTCGATAACGCGGCTTCGACGCCATTTAAAACCATCGCCGAATAACCGTCCGAGAGTTCCGGCACAATCACGCCCAACGTAAAACTGCGCTGCGCCCTTAAAGAGCGTGCAAAATAATTCGGGCGGTAATTAAAGCGCTGCGCCGCCTCGAAAATTCTGTCTTTTGTCTCCTGCGGAATCGCGCTCGCCGCCGGCGCGTCGTTCAATACAAGCGAAAGCGAAGTCGCCGATAAACCGAGATGCGCCGCCAGTTCTTTCAAACTAACACTGCGCCCGTTTTGTTTTTCGGAGTTTTTCTTTAGAGAATCTTTCGGCAGTCGCGGCATAGCCGAGAGTTTCTCATACTGCCTAAAGCAAATCAAGATTTTCTTTTCCAAAGTCAGCCCGCACGAAAATAAATTTTAAAAAAGTCTTGACCGAAATGTTACAACAATGTTATAAGTTCTGTATCAGCTAAAACGATTTAGTAAAACGATTCACTAAGTCGCATTCAAAACATAAATTTCGCTCGTAAACAGTAAACCATACGTAATAAAAAAGTATTTCAAAACCGTTTCGATTTGTCTTTCTAAAGCCGTCTTTCAACGCAATTTTATAATTTAATTCAAGTTTCGGAGGTTTCCAAAATGCAGAGAAGAAGAGGAATTGCAAAATTTTTTACCGGGCTGTTTTTCTGTGCGTGTCTATTCGGCACGAGCCTGACAGCAAACGCGCAGTTTCGCGCTGCCGTGCAAGGAGTCGTAACCGATTCGACCGGTGCAATCGTTACGGGCGCGACTGTTAATCTAACCAACAACGAAACAGGACGCACACAGACACAGACAACCGGCGATAACGGCTTTTACCGTTTTTCCAGTCTTGCGCCGGGAAGCTACAGCCTGACGGTCGAACAGGCAAATTTCAAGAAACAGACGATTGAAAACCTGGCGGTTGCCGGCGAGAACGTGCAGGGCGTTGACGTTACGCTCGAAGCGGGCGGAATCAGCGAAGTCGTTACGGTTAATGACGAAGCGACAACGCTCGAGACGGAAAACGCCACGGTTCAAAGAGCCATCGGCACGGAAGAAGTTCGCAATCTGCCGCAGTCGGGGCGCAATCCGTATGAACTGCTGCGCCTGACGCCGGGCGTCTTCGGCGACAGCGCGCGCGGCGGTAACGGACAGGCTTTGAATTTGCCGAATCAGACCGGACCGGGCGGTTCGATCGTTTCGGTTTTTCAATCGGAAAATCAAGTTCCCGTGAGCGCCAGCGGGCAGCGCGTCAGCGCCAACAATTTTCAAGTTGACGGCGTAAGTGTCAACAGCTTGCAATACGGCGGCGCGGCGGTGCTGACGCCGAATCAGGAATCGGTCAAAGAAATCGTCATTTCGAGTTCGAGCTTTTCCGCCGAAGACGGACGCAACTCCGGTGCGCAGGTCAAAGTGGTTTCGCAAAACGGCACGAATCAATTTCACGGCAGCGCGTTTTTCAAATATAACGACCCGGGATTTAACGCTTTTAACCGGTATTTCGGAAACTCGGTTCGACGTTCGTCGCCCGCGCGCGTCGAAAACCGCGACAAACAATACGGCGCGAGCTTTGGCGGTCCGGTAATCCTGCCGCGTTTCGGCGAAGACACGCCGCTTTTTTACAGCGGCAAAGATAAATTGTTTTTCTTTTTCTCGTATGAAGGACTGCGAAATAACACGGAAAATACTTACCAGGCGTTTGTCGAAACCGCGCAGTATCGCCAGCAGGTTATCAACGCGCGACCGAACGGTACGACGGCACGAATTTTTCAATCGCCAGGTATTGAACCGCGTCTTATCGGAGTAATTCCGCGAACTTGTGCCGACGTATTCGGCGGCGGCGCCGCTGATCGCTGCCGCGACGTTGCCGGCGGTTTGGATTTAGGCTCGGTTACCGGTACACGAAACGTTTATCTGCCGCTTGGCAACGGCGTCGGCAACGCCAACATCGGCGGCGGTTTCGACGGAGTGCCGGACATTCTGTTCGGCTCGTTCGTCAATCCGCAGCAGACGCGCGGCAATCAATACAACGCCCGCATCGATTACAACGTCAACTCCGGAAATCAGCTCGCCTTAAGCACCTATATGACCAGACGCAGCGATTTGGCGGCAGACGGTAGTTCAAGAAGTCGTTTGAGCAGCGACATCCGCGACAAGCCGCTAAATTATATCGTTACGGGAATTTTAATCAGCAATCTGTCGTCGAATTTAGTCAACGAGTTTCGCACGAATTTCACGCGCTTTCACTCTGACCAGGTAAAAGCGTCGGAAGAAACGAATTTCGGTATTCCGCGCGTCGAAGTCGAAGGCTTGCCGTTTGACCGTATTCGTTTCGGCGCGGTTCGCTCGGAAGCGACGCCGGCAATTTTCTCGCAGAATACGCTTGAATTCCGCGACTCTCTGACGCAGGTTTTCGGTAATCACGTTTTGAAATACGGAGGCGAATATCGCAAAGAATTAGATAACAACGATTTAAGCGGCGGCGCGCGTCCCGGCTATTCGTTCGTCGGATTGTTTAATCTAGCCAACGACACGCCGATTTTCGAGGAAGTTAATCTCGACCCGCGCACCGGCGCACCGGCAAATGCCGAGCGGCTTTTCCGCACGAGCAACTATGCCGGTTTTATCCAGGATGACTGGAAAGTCCGCCCGAATTTAACGTTAAATCTCGGATTGCGCTACGAGTATTTTTCGCCAGTAACGGAAAAAGGAAATCGTCTGACCAATCTCGCGCTCGGCTCGGGCGCGCAGACGTTAACGGGCGCGCGCGTCGTCAGCGTCGACCGCTTGAGCGACCCTGACCGCAACAATTTCGCGCCGCGCTTCGGATTCGCTTACAGCCCGAACTTTAAACGCTTTCTAGGCACGAATTTATTAGGCGAAAACAAAATGGTTTTGCGCGGCGGCTTCGGCGTTTATTACAACCGCGTGCAGAACGTCGTTTTCAGCAACTCGCGCGGCAATCCGCCGTATTTCGGGCGGTTTAACATCTGCTGCGGAACATCCGGCACTCCGGGAATCGATGATTTTGGAAATCCGTTCAGAGACGGACAAATTTTGTATGGTATCGGTTCGAGCAATTCGGTTACCAGTTTTCCAACCAATCCGGTTCTCGGCGGCGGAATCAATCCGGCGACCGGCTTGCCCATCGGCGGCGCGGTCGAATTTTACGGCAGTCAAAGTAATATTCCGAACGCGGAAGTTTATAAATATTCACTCGAAATGCAGTATGAACTGCCGCTCAACATCGTCGCTTCCGTCGGCTACGAAGGTAATCAGAGCAGAAAACTCGTTCGGCTCGCCAACCAGAATTACTTGTTTACGCCAAACAGCCAGCTTTTTGCCGTGTATAATCCGGTCGCCGACGTTTCAGCCGATTATAACGGCTTAAATTTACGCGCCGAGCGGCGTTTCGCTCAGGGCTTTCAAATCGCCGCCAATTATCGTTTCAGCAAAAGTCTTGACACGCTTTCGACCGAAGGTCCGGGCGGCGAAGCCAATCAAACTTTTCCGGTTGACCAGCGGCAGGAGCGCGGACCGTCCGATTACGATGTCAGGCACAATCTGGTAATTTCCGGTGTGTATGAACTGCCGTTTTTCCGCAACCAAAAAACTCTGGCGGGCAAACTGCTCGGCGGTTTGGAAATCAGCGGAATTTTATCCAAACACACGGGCTTTCCCTGGACGCCGAAAATCGCGCCGAACAACGCGCCGCAAGATTGTCTGCGAACGATTGCCGACAATGCTTTTACACAGCTTTGCGTCGTTCGCCCGGTCGCTTATTTCGGCGGCGTCCAGCAGGATACTTCAAACAGCAGTTTCCTGCGTCCGAACGGATATTTTACAGGCGGCGGCGCGCGATACTTTCAAACGACCCTGAACGACCCGAACGGCAATCCGAACGACGATCTTCGTCCGACGTTTGCACAAAACACGCCGGGCATCGGGCGCAATACTTTCCGCGGTCCGAACTATTTCGACGTTGATATGAGCATTGCCAAACGCTTCGGCTTGCCGGGTCTAGGCTTTTTGGGAGAAAGTCCAAATATTGAATTGAAAATGAATGTTTTCAATGTTTTCAACACCTTAAACTTAGCGCCGTTCCGCTTTACCAGCAGTGGCGTATTCGTCAACAATCCGAATTTCGGCGAACCCGACGGCGCACTCGCCGGGCGAACCATCGAACTACAGGCGAGATTCAGGTTTTAAGCGTAAAATAATTTTAAGGCAAGTCGGCTTCTTGCAACTTGCCTTAATTTTTTCAAACTTTTCATTCGTTAATTCGGTGGAGTCAATTTCTATGAGGTTAGCAATCAAAGGCAATCTCTTCTGTCTGTTATTCTGTCTGATTTTCTTTAACCCGTCGTTCTCGTCAGCTCAGCGAAACACTCGTGCGGCTCGGCAGACAAGAAATGTCGAGCAGCGAATCAATGCTTTGCTGGCAAAAATGACTTTGGCGGAAAAGCTCGGACAGCTTCAGCAGCTTGACGGCGAAGGCGACGGGCGTTTTCGTCCCGAACATTTGGAACTAGCGCGTAAAGGATTACTCGGCTCAACTCTTAACGTTCGCGGCGCTAAAATTTCCAATGAATTGCAGCGTGTGGCAATCGAACAATCGCGGCTTAAAATCCCGATTCTGTTTGGTTTTGACGTGATTCACGGCTATCGCACACTATTTCCGATACCACTTGGCGAGACGGCAAGTTGGGATTTGCAGGCGGCGGAAAAATCCGCACACATCGCGGCACAGGAAGCGCGCAGCGCCGGTGTTCATTGGACTTTTGCGCCGATGGTTGATATTGCGCGCGACCCGCGTTGGGGCAGAGTAATGGAAGGCGCGGGCGAAGATACGTTTTTGGGGAGCGAAATGGCGAAGGCGCGTGTGCGTGGTTTTCAAGGAACGGATCATTTGGAACTAGCGCGTAAAGGATTACTCGGCTCAACTCTTAACGTTCGCGGCGCTAAAATTTCCAATGAATTGCAGCG
>MWYY01000062.1 GCA_002050355.1 Acidobacteria bacterium 28-9 | reverse complement strand
TGTTTGAACTGACTTCGTATAAAGCTGAAAACGCTGGACGGACAATGATTCAAGTCAATCCAAGAAACACATCGCAGAATTGCTCCTCGTGCGGTGAATTGGTCAAAAAAGATTTGTCCGTTCGCGTTCATCATTGTTCAAGTTGTGGTCTAACTTTAGACCGCGACGAAAACGCCGCTATAAACATTCTCAGACTTGGATTAGAGTCTGTCGGTAATCAATCCGTAGAAGCCACTTCCAAACTTTGTTTGGTGGTGGAGTAATCACGAATATATGAACATCTTTTCATAAACGGGTTTTCTCTTACATTTACGGGCGCGTTTGCTATAATTATAATTTGATTTTGAGAAAATAGAATTATCTAATTTGGCGTGCTGTGCGCTTTTGCGAAAGATATTTCTTAAAATTCAGTAATTATTAAAATGAAAATAGCGGTGGCAATGAGCGGCGGCGTGGATTCTTCAAGCGCGGCGGCTCTATTAAAAGAACAGGGACACGAACTCGTCGGCTTTACGATGCAGCTTTGGAATCAACGGCGAAACATCAATGTTGACGAAAACGGCGATTCGCTACCGTCGCGCTGCTGTTCGCTCGACGACGTTTACGACGCGCGCCGAGTCGCCGAAAGTTTGGGCTTTCCGTTTTACGTCCTGAATCTCGAAAGCGATTTTGAAAAATCGGTCGTCGAACCGTTTGTGCAAAGCTATCTGGACGGCGAAACGCCGATTCCGTGTGTCGCCTGTAATTCGCGCCTAAAATTCGCATCTCTGGACAAACTCGCGCAAAGTCTCGATTGCGAAAAAGTCGCAACAGGTCATTACGCCCGCGTCGAACACGACACTGCGGCAAATCGCTACCGCTTGTTTCGCGGACGTAATCATTGGAAAGACCAGAGTTATTTTTTGTGGGAACTGACACAAGATCAATTGTCGCGTGCCTATTTTCCTTTGGGCGAAATGCTCAAGTCCGAAGTGCGCGACATTGCGCGAGACGCGAATCTGTATGTTGCCGAAAAACAGGAATCACAGGAAATCTGTTTTGTGCCGGATGGAAAATACGCCGAATTTATTGACCGCTATCTGGCGCACGAAAACCGCTCGGATGAATTACCGACGGGCGGCGAAATCGTAAACATGAAGGGCGAAAAATTAAACGAGCATTCGGGCATTCATCGCTACACAATCGGTCAGCGCCGTGGTCTCGGAATCGCACACGAAAAACCTTTGTATGTCGTGCAAATCGAACGCGCGCGCAATCAAATCGTCGTCGGTGAGGCGGACGAGCTTGAATCAATTGAATTCACGGCAAAAGGCGTTAATTGGGTTGCGTTTGATGAGCCGGGCAAACCTGTTCGCGCTTCAGTAAAAGTCCGTTACCGCCACGAACCTGCGCCTGCAACAATTTACGTCTTGCAGGAAAATCGCGCCCGCATTGTCTTCGACGAGCCGCAACGCGCCATCACGCCCGGACAAGCGACCACTTTTTACAACGGCGAAGAAGTTGTCGGCGGCGGCTGGATTGTGCGAAATGATAAATGATTAAATCCGAACTTCGTAATATCTACCTTGCCAAACAAAAAAATTTTTCTCCAATTGAAAGAAAAAATAGAAGCAAACAAATTGCAAATTGTTTTATTCAAGCGTTTGATTTAAGCCAAGTAAATTTTCTACATTGTTTTTTGCCGATTGAAAAGTTTAACGAAATTGATACAAAGGAGATTTTTCAACGAATTTGGCGTGAATTTGCGCATCTTAAAACGGTTGTTCCGCGTGTTAATTTTCAAACTCACGAAATTGAAAATGTGAAATTTACGGCGGAAACGAAACTTGTTAAAAATGCCTGGGGAATTAATGAGCCGACCGAAAGCGAGGTGGTTGAAACCGAAAAGATTGACGTTTGTTTAGTTCCGCTTTTGTGTTTTGACGCGCGCGGTTTTCGCGTCGGTTACGGCAAAGGTTTTTATGATAAGTTTTTGAAAAATTGTCGCGCTGATTGCTTGAAAATCGGTTTGGGCTATTTTGCACCCGTTGCGGAAATCTCCGATGCAGAAAACTTTGACGTAAAAATTGATTTTTGCGTTACGCCCGTAAAAATTGTGAATTGCAAATAGAGAAAGGTACACGTTATTGAAACCAAAATCCCGCGGACGGCGAATTATGTTACAGAGAGTTACAAAGGGAGAAATAAAAATGGACAGACGAGCGTTTTTAAAGTCAGGAATGTTTTTGGGAGCTTTAACCGCTCTTTCGGGCTTTTCGCTTGGTTCGACAGGCGTTTTAGAAAATTTAATCGACGAGAAAGGCGATAAACTTCCATTTAAAAAAGTCGTTAAGACGGACGCCGAATGGAAACGCATCTTGACGCCCGAACAATATCAGGTTGCGCGGAAGGGCGGAACGGAAGCTGCCTACTCAAGCCCGCTCGATAAAAATTACAAGCCGGGCGTTTACAATTGCGTGTGCTGTAATTTGCCGCTTTTCAGCTCGAAAAATAAATTTAATTCGAATACGGGCTGGGCAAGTTTTTACGCGCCGATAGCCAAAGTCAATGTCCGCGAAAAAATTGACAACAGCCTGTCGGAAACGCGCACGGAAGTATTGTGCAATCGCTGCGACGCTCATCTCGGACACGTATTTGATGACGGTCCGAAACCGACCGGACTGCGCTATTGCATCAACGGTGTGGTTATGAAATTTGTAAAATAGAGACTGGTAAGGCAATCGTTCAAATTACTTTTATAAATCGGAAATCTTTCAACATAATTTTGCTTTTTTACAAAATAGAAAGATTGAAAGTAGAATGTGTCTTTAATAAAAGAGGCTGTCAGATTAAACAAAAACATTTAATCTGACAGCCTCTTTTATTATAAATTTTTCTACACAGGTAATAAACCTTTTACCTCTTTAACAATTCGCTGCACGTCTTCCTGGTCTTCGAGCGCGAACATAAAAAATTCGTAGCCGGTTTTCATACAGACAACGCCGTTGCCGAAAAACCAGACGCCTTCGAGCAGCGGGTTTCCGCGCAAAATCCAATCAATCGGCGCGCCGGTAATTGTTTTCGGGTTGAAAACGTTTGTCATCAAAACCGCGCCCGAAGCGAAACTGAATGCGCCCAAAAGCGGCGCGCCTATGTATTTTGCAATTTCGCGCTCGAACTGAATTCGTTCAGCTTCTGCTTTTGTTAATTCGCCTCGTTCGACGAGTTCGTCCTGAGTTTTCAGATAAGTATAAAACTGCTCGCTCGCCTTTTGCACAGACCACGCGGGCAAAGCCGAATTGAAAAGCCAGTGTGAACTAATTCCCGTAAAAACAACGCCCAAACCGGCGCCAACCGCCATTGAAACCCCGGTCGTTGCGGCTTGCAGAGGTTTTTCCGTAATCCAATCGGAAGTTTTCCGCACGGTTTTTATTGCCGAATCAATCGTCCGCGTCCAGCTTGCGCCAAAGTTAAACGCTTTTGAAACGCGGTTTGCCGTTGTTTCAAAAGAACCGCGCGCGTCGGTGAAAACTTCGCCTGCTCGCTGGCTGGCGACATCGAAAAACTCACCCGCTTTTTTTCCGACTTTCTTGACGGTACTTTCAGCTTCGACGGCAGTTTTACTGAAAACATCGGCGGCTCGCTCGCTCGCGTCTTCGGCAGCGTTGCGAAGAATCGGCTCGCTTGCTTTCCAAGCCTTTTTCGCACTTTCTCCAGCCGATTTAAAAGTTTCTTCAGCAACTTTCGTCGCCTGTTTACCGACTTCGCTCTTTTCGGCTTCGCTTTTGATTTTCTGCGCGCCTTCTTTTAATGATTCGGCTGTTTCTCTGACAATTTTCGCACCTTCATCAAGTTTGTCTTTCAACCCGATTTGTTTGTCAAAATCTTCAAAACGCTCTTTTGCTTCGCGCTGCCATTTTTCAAACTTTTCTTTGTAATCCGCCATTTTCTCGCCTCCGCTTTGTTTCTCTTCTCTAAAATACGTTTTTATAAAATAGTTTGTTCGCTTTTGATGCTGAAAAGTCCGGTAAAATTTGTATAATTACACTTTTGAAAAAAACAATCAAACACTTTCATTCGAGAAAGATTAAAACTGATTTATCGTTTAATCTTTTACGGCTGTCCTAATCTATCGTATAATTTGGCTTTATGCCGATTGTAAAATGTCCCAAATGCGGTAGAAAAACCGAATATAACGGCAATAAGTTTCGACCGTTTTGCTCGGAGCGCTGCAAATTGATAGACTTCGGGGTTTGGGCGGACGAAGGATTTAGTTTACCCGCTGAAAATACGCCTCTGAGCGAAGAAGACACGGAAATAATCGAAAAGGTTTTAGAAGAGAAACAAAAGGAAAAATAAAAATGGAAACAACGGCGGTCAGTTCTGTAATTTTTTTGATTGTAATCGCGGCAGTTGCGTTTTTTGTTTTGAAGCGCGTCGTGAAAATGGCGATTCGCGCTACTATTGTTGCACTTATTTTGCTGATTGCAATCGTCGGCGGAGTTTCGCTCTGGATGTTCGGCGGCGCGGATAAAACTTCGGACAATCGCTCGGCTCCCGTCCGAAAAGTTCGCTAAATTTAACGAATGTCCGAACCGAAACCACGCTTTTACGAACGTTACACAAAACTTCCGCGTAACGTTCTCGCACTTAGTTTAGTCAGTCTTCTCAACGATACATCCTCCGAGATAATTTACCCGCTGCTGCCGACGTTTTTATTTTTGGCATTGGGCGCGTCGCCCTTTGCCATCGGCGCAATCGAAGGCGCGGCGGAATCGACGGCGAGCCTTCTAAAACTTTTTTCCGGCTATATCAGCGACCGTTTTCAAAAGCGCAAGCTGCTTGTTTTTATCGGTTATGCGATGGCGAGCGTAACGCGCCCGATGCTTATTCTGGCAACAAGCTGGCAGCAGGTTTTGTTTGTTCGCTTAACCGACAGAGTGGGCAAAGGAATTCGAGGAACTCCGCGCGACGCACTTTTGTCGATGGCTGTGCCGCCGGAAAAACGCGGTCTGGCGTTCGGATTTAACCGCGCTGCCGACCATTTGGGCGCTGTTTTCGGTCCGATTATCGCTTCCGCGCTGCTTTATTTTTACGCGCAAAACTCACAAAGCCCGACGATTGATGAATACAAATTAGTTTTTCTCGTCGCGTCCGTTCCGGTAATTCTCGGCTTGTTCGTTATAATTTTTCTGGTAAAGGAAGAAAAAGTCGTAACCGCCGAAAAGCCCAAATTAAATCTTTCGCTCGCCGGGTTTGACGGCAATTTCAAACGCTTTCTTTTTGTCATAGCTTTGTTTACGCTGTCGAATTCGTCTGACGCATTTCTGCTTCTGCGCGCTCAGCAATCGGGGATTGCGCCGGCAACTTTGCCGCTTTTGTGGATGGTTCTGCACATCAGCAAATTTATCAGCTCGCTTGTCGGCGGAAATTTATCGGATAAGCTCGGACGAAAAAAACTGATATTTTCCGGTTGGATTTTATACGCGCTCGTTTATGTGGGTTTTGCATTTGTCGATTCGGCAGAAGGAGCCTGGGCTTTGTTTATAATTTACGGCGTGTATTTCGGTTTGTCGGAAGGCGCGGAAAAAGCTCTGGTTGCTGATTTGGTTCCGCCGGAAAAACGCGGCACGGCTTTCGGACTTTACAACCTGGCTTTTGGTATTACTGTTTTTCCGGCGTCGCTTTTAATCGGCGCGCTGTGGAACGAATTCGGTGCAACAACGGCATTTTTGGTCAGCGCGTTTATCTCATTGTGTGCAGCCGCTATATTTCTGACGGTTAAAACCGAAAAGATAGGTGTTAGAAATTAGTTTGCTTTTACTAAAACTTAACGCCTAACACCTATCTCACTATTTACCGGCAAGTTTTTTATCACTAGCGCCAACGATATAACTATTTTTTGCTCTTACAGCCAGATTCGGACGCATTACGCGAACCTTAATCTGTTTGCGGTCGCCTTTTTGCCCAACGGTTTCCGGATAATACCCGAGCGAATACTGACGGCGAAGTTCTTCGGCAATACCGTTAAAGGCAGCGTCAAGATTGTTGGTTCTATTTGCCTCAAACATTCTGCCGCCGCTGTTTCTGGCAAGTTCCTCCAAATATCTGCGACCAGTTTCATACTCGCTGCGACTTCCGCCTGCCGAACCGCCGCCTTGCGGATAACCGCCGATTGTTACGTTACCGCCGCTTAAAATTCCGCCCAGAATATCTGCGACAATACTGCCGCTGCTTTGCCGCCGCCGTCTCGGATATGGATTGTTCGTCGGATAATTTCCGCCGCCCAAACCGCCTTCCTGATATGTGTCGTACCGAATCGGATAAAACAAAATGTCGGTTTCCTGCGTCTCCAGAACGGTACTTTGGTAATCTGCACGCCTGCTGGTTGTGTCAACACCGTCGGTGAAAAGCACAACCGCTTTGCGACCTTCGATTTGGCTGAGTTGCTGACGAATAGCATTGTCAACCGCTTCATAGAGACTCGTACCGTCGCCGAATCTGGCTTGCAGAATCGCACTGCGCAAAACATTTCGGTCATTTGTCGCGCGACTCAAAACACGAACTCTTTGGTCAAACGATATAACGATAACCTTATCATCCGGGCGCAATTGATTGACAAACGTGATCGCCGCATCCTGGATTTCATCGATTTGATATTGCGTCGAAGGGCTGACATCGAGCATTAAAACTACCGTAAAAGGCTGTTCAACTGATGCAAAACTATCAACCTTTTGCTCGACGCCATTCTCAAAAATCTTAAAATCCTGTTTTTTCAAACCCGAAACAAATCTGCCGTTGCGGTCAAGCACGGAAACGGGAATCGTAACCAGACTGGTTTCGACGCGAATAACCTCGCCATCATCTTCGTCCGTTGTGTCTGCTGTAGTGTTTGTCGTGGTTTGTGTTTTATTGGTAGAATTCGTTCCGCCTTTCAAAACCGGTGGAAGTTTTACTTTATTTTGAGTGGAAGAATCGCTCTGAGTTGTTGTTGTGGGCGTCGGCGCGGCGATAATTCTTGGACGAGACGTGCGCCCCGTTTGTGCCGAAACAGCCATTCCAAACACGCTAAAAAACATTAAAATCGCTGCAATCTTTTTCATTCCCGATTCTCCAATGATGAAGTTTTATCTAATAAATGCTGTATTTTGATTAGATTATAACAAATTAAGATGTCCGACGTTTTGTGGTTGTTTTTTACCGAAATGTCTATCTTGCGTTCAACATTTTCGCGACAAGTTCATTGAATTTCCGGCGCGCGGAATTAATATTTGCAAATGGCAGCGTGCGTGCGTGCGTGCGATTTGTCAGCAAAATAAAAATTCTCTCCGTATCCGGCTCAATCCAAAGGCTCGTTCCTGTAAAACCGAGATGCCCGAAACTATCTTTTGATAAAGCATTTGAAGCGGTCGAATCTTTTGTTTCGGCAAGTTGAAATGCGATAGAACGTGCTTCATTAAAGCCTTTTGTAAAATTTGTGCGGAACAACTTACAAGTTTCGGGTTTCAGCAAAATCGTTTCTTCAGCCAAAAATTGCTGCGCGATTTTGCAGGTGTCGAAAACATTTGCGAAAAGTCCGGCGTGTCCTGAAACACCATTCATAAAATAAGCATTTCCGTCGTGAACTTCGCCCCAAATTGTCGGATTTCGGATTTTTTTTTCGTTGAAACCTTGTTCGACGGAGAGTTGTTCCTCGAATACGCTTCCGTTTTCGCTGGCAGCGATTTGTTTTTGCAGATTTTGCGGTGGATTGTAGAAAGTGTTTTGCAAATTCAGCGGCACAAAAATTTCCCTTTTTGCAATTTCGTCTAAACTTGCGGCGAAAACTTTTTCAAGCAGAAATCCGAGCGTTATAAAATTCAAATCGCTATACACGGCTTTTGAATTCAACAGATATTCCAATGTTTCTCTGCCAATCAATTCGAGAATTTTTCGTTTTACATTTTCTGTTTCACGTTTCTCGTCTCCAATTGAGTAAAGCGGTTTCCAGGCTCGAAAACCCGAAGTGTGCGTCAATAAATTTTCGATTGTGATTCTGCGTTTTTCATTTGTATCAAATTCGGGTAAGTATTTTGCTATTTCGTCGCTCAAATTTATTTCACCAATTTCGATTTGTTTCGCACACAGCAATCCGGCAACAAGCGGTTTGGTCAAACTTGCCAAATCGTAAATCGTATCAATTTTCGCTTCAATTTTTTCAGGCTCAACGACCGCCAAACCGAGCGCGTCGCGGAATACAATTTTACCTTTTTCCGCAGCTAAATAAACGGCAGACGGAAAATCCTTCGCTTCGATTCGCTCTTGCAGAAATGCTGAAATTTCTTTTGATTTCATTTCGGAAAAACTTTTGCGGCGTGTCCGTCGATTTTTTCCAGAACACCCAAAGCCAAAGCGAGCGCACGTCGTCCGTCGTGTGCTGTAACCGGCGATTGTTTGTCTTCTAAAATCGCATCGAAAAACGCTTCAATTTCGGCGCGAAGCGGTTCAATGTCAACTATTTCCAGACGATTAACCGAAATTCCGAGGAGCGGATGAATTGCATTCGGCGCAAGCGACGTAACCGAAGCAAATTTTGTCGCGTAATCTAAAACGACGTAAGAATTCGTTTGATAAAATCGTGTTTTGCGAATTTTTTCCGTGCCGATGCGCGACGCCGTGATATTGGCAACCGCGCCGTTTTCAAATTCGATGCGCGCGTTTGCCGCGTCAACTTTGTGGGAAATTACTGGAATACCGACGGCGTGAATCGCGGAAACTTTCACATCTTCGCCGACGAGCCATTGAACCGCATCCAAATCGTGAATCATCACGTCTAACACAACATCAACATCAAGCGAACGATTTGGGAAAGGTGAAACGCGATGAATCTCGAAATAGAGCGGTTTTGTAACGTGCGGGCGAAGCGCGACCATCGCCGGATTAAAGCGTTCGAGTTGTCCGACCATCAATTTTGCGCCGCTTCTCTCGGCAATTTTAACCATGTTGTCGGCTTCCGCTAAAGTTCGTGCTATCGGTTTTTCGACCAGAATATGAACGCCTTTTTCCAAAAAAGCGCAGGCAATTTCTGCGTGCGTTTCGGTCGGCGTGGCGATTGAAACCACATCAACTTTATCAATTAAATCTTTCCAATCGGTGAAATAATTACAGTTATTTTCGCACGCAATCTCCTGCGCTGTGGCTTGATTTGAATCACAAACGCCGACAAATTTGGTTTTGCCGCTTTTAGCAATTTCGGCGTGAATGCGTGCGTGGTGTCGTCCGAGACTTCCGACGCCGACAACGGCAGTTTTTAGATTTCGAATTGTTTCCATAATTTGAATGTAAAACTTATTTCGGCAATACTTAACATTTTCCGCCAAGATGAAACAAATGACAAAAGCTGAAGTCAGAAGACCGAAGAACAAAGACCAAATCGTTTGGATTATTTTTGCGCTCGTCGTTGTTTTCGTTTATTTTTTCGCGCTCGGCTCGATTCCGCTTTTGGGTCCTGATGAGTCACGTTACGCACAGGTCGCGCGTGAAATGTTGGAGCGAAATGATTGGGTTACGCCAACTCTGGGCGGTTTTAACTGGTTTGAAAAGCCTGTGCTGCTGTATTGGCTACAAATAGTTTCTTATAAAATTTTCGGCGTTTCTGAATTTGCGGCACGTTTCGGCTCAGCCATTTGCGGGCTTTTGACTGTTTTTTCGTTGTGGTTTCTGGGAAGAAGATTAGTCACAGAGAATACGGAGAAACACAGAAAAGTTGGAAATATAAAAAGTTCCTCTGTAAACTCTGTGGCAAGTAATTTCGCAAACTGGCTTTTCTTGATTTCTGCTTCATCTATCGGACTTTTGGTTTTTTCGCGCGGCGCAAGTTTCGATATTATTTTGACCTTTCCGATTACGGCTTCGCTAATTAGTTTTTTCATCTTTGACCAATCAACAAAAAAATCTTTTTCAACTTACCAACTACCGCTCATCGCTTTTTACTTTTTTATCGGTCTGGGCTTGCTTGCCAAAGGTCTTGTCGGCATCGTTTTTCCATTTGCAATCGTCGCTGTTTATTATCTGTTAAGGCGGAAATTGCCGTCGAAAACATTCATTTTCAGTTTATTTTGGGGAACAATTTTCAGCCTTCTAGTCGCCGCCGTTTGGTATGCGCCGATGTATCGGCAAAACGGTTGGAATTTTGTTAATGAATTTTTTATACAGCATCATTTTCAACGCTATACCTCAAACAAATATCAGCATCCGCAGCCGTTTTGGTTTTTCTGGTTTGTACTGCCATTGATGACACTGCCCTGGCTGCCGTTTTTTCTGGCTTCGGTCTGGGATTTCGTAAAGGTTCAAAGTTCAAAGCTCAAAGTTCAAAGTCGAAATGCTTCTTCTTTGTTTCGTATTTCTGATTCTCCTCTTCTCTCTTTCTCCTTTTGCTGGCTGCTTATTCCGCTTGTTTTCTTTTCGTTTTCCGGTTCGAAACTTCCCGGTTACATTCTGCCCGCTTTACCCGCCGCGCTTATTTTAACGGCGGACTACGTTTCGCGTTTCGCGGAAAATAATCGAAGGCGTGAAGTTGCTTTGCAAGCGGTCGCGTTTGCAACCTTCGCTTTTGTTATCATTGCTTTACAGTTTTTTGTGATAAATTATGCGCGAGGCGAAACTATTAAAACTTTAGTCGAAAGTGCCGACAGGCAAGGTTACACATCCAAAAAGATTTTAAGTTTCAATACAATCTCGCACAATGCCGAATTTTACGGTGCAGAAAGGCTTGTGCGTGGCGCAGACGGAAAACAGAGACGTTTTTTTGCGGTTACGGAAATGCTCGAAGAAATCAAGCGCGAAGGCGCAAAAGATGCGTTAGTTTTGACGCCGCTTGAATATATAAATCAATTAACCGAAAGCGATTTGGTCGAGGCAGAAATTTTAGGCGATAACGGCGAATTGGCGATTGTTTTATTGAAAGTTAAGTGATTTAATCACGGTTTTTCAAATTTAGTTTGAGCGTTTTCAAACCGTTTCAAAGACATCTATAATCAGCCGTAAAGCATCTTTTAGAAAGTGAAGGACGCGGAATATGCAAAGATATTTTTGATAATTCCCCTCTTCCTTTGCCTATAATACGTCTTTCGCTTTCTTAATCTTCAACCAAAAATACAATGAAAAAAGTTTTATTTTTTGTTTTAATTCTAGTTTTTTCAAACAATATTCTCGCTCAAAGCGCTTCCTCAAATTTCGATTTGACGAATTACGGTGTCAGAATTGAACCCGATAGACGCCTGATTGCGGTACTGGCTTCGCTTGAAGCCGCCGAAGTTGAAACGCCTTTGACGGCAAAAGGTGTGAAATTTCGTCAGCAGTTGAGAGCGGATTTACAAACTTTAAATCCCGAACTTCGCCAAAAAATAAAAACGTTTGTTGACCAATACAAACGTCGCCATCCGAATCAATCCCAGGCTGAATTAATCTCGCCTTTCGTTTCAATGGCTTACAGTCTATCGCCTGCGCCGGATTTGTCAGACCCGATGCGCACGACGGATTTGCCCGGCAATTTGTTGGAAGTGCTTGATTACGCGCCGCTTGTGCGCGAATTTTACCGTCGCTTGACTGCTGCGAAGATTGACGAATACGTCAAAATTTACCAAATCGAAGACGCGCGAATAAGGCGTTCAGCCGTCGAAATGGTCAGCGAACTGCTCGATTATCTGCATACGAAACCGCAGCTGAATTTTATCGAACGAATCAAAACCGAATCACAAACGACAAATAATAAAAAATCCACAATACAGAAAATAGAAGTCCGCGAACGCGCGCGCCGGTTTTTCATTGTGCCGGAAATGCTTACACCGAAAGGAACAGTCAATTTCTTAAACATTGCGGATGATTATTTTGCAGTTGTTCCGATAGAAACCAATTTGAGCAGGTCGGAAGTTCGCCGTGCTTATCTGCAATTCGTGCTTGACCCGCTTGTTTTGAACAACGCCAAAGACATTTTTGCTTCAAACGAAGGAATCAAAAAACTTCTTGCTGACCTTAAACAATCTTTGTATGCAAGGGAGAAGGCGAAAAATAAAGACTTGCGAATTGAAGACGTAACGCTCTCGCCCGACGCTTTTCTGGCTGTTTCGCGCTCACTCGTTTCAGCAGTTGACGCCCGCGAAATCGAGTATAAGAAAACGCAGTTTGCGACCGCGCAAGCCCGCCGCAAAATTGATTTGATGAAAACGGACGCCGAAAAACGAAAGGTTTCCGCCGAACTCGATTCGTATAAAAAATCTCTGACAGACGAAACGGCTCTGCAGTTATCGGAAGCCTACGAAAAGGGAGCGGTTTTGTCATTTTATTTTGCAGAGCAGTTAAAAGGTTTGGAAAATTCCGGCTTTGATATTGCCAGCTCGTTCCGCGAAATGATTTTGTCGCTCGACGCCGCGAAAGAAGCAAACCGTTACGCGCAATTTGCTGACGCCCGGCAGCGTGCAATTGCAGCACGCGCGGCACGAAAAAATGTGGGTGATGTTGAAATCGTTACAATAGAAAATACGACAACAAAAAAACTGCTCGACATCGAAAAAATTATTCAAGCTAAAAGTTACCCGCAAGCCGAAATTCAACTTAAACAGCTTCTCGACGCCAATCCGAACGACGCGTCGCGCATTTATTACGCGCTCGGACGCAACGCCAGCCTTTCTGCCGAAGGTGCAAGCGAAGTCGAAACAAAACAGCGTTTGCTGGACGCCAAAGTCGCTTACGAAAATGTTATCCGCTCCGCAACGGCTAAAATTGATTCGGTCAGTGCCGCAGATTTAATTAATATCAATTCGCCGAATAAAGATACGGCTAACACGGCGCGCGCCTTAATTTCTCTTTCTTATGTAGGGCTGGCGAGAATTTACGAGCATTACGGAGAAAGCGAATATGCCGTAAAAATTTACGAAGTCGCCATTAAAATCGGTGATGTGCCGAACAGCGCATATAAAGATGCTGTCGAAGCCCGCGAAAGACTGCTCAAAAAACAGCAATAACATTTATCATTTATCATTTATCATTTATTATTTAATTTTGTCTCTACGGATAAATGGTAAATGATAAATTAAATGATAAATGATAATTGTTTCCGCAGCGGTTACGTGGCTCTAATCGGTCGCCCGAACGCTGGAAAATCTACGCTTTTAAACTTTCTTGTCGGCGAAAAAATTGCCGCCGTTTCTAACAAACCGCAAACCACGCGACATAAAATCAAAGGAATTGTTACCTTGGATGAAGGGCAAATCGTTTTTATTGACACGCCCGGCGTCCATAAACCCGGTTTTTTATTGAACCGCCGAATGATGTCCGCCGTTCACGACGCGATTTTGTCGGTTGATGTCATCGTTTTATTAAGAGACGCTTCGGTTTCAACCGGCAACGGCGACCGCTTTGTGCTTGATTTGATTAAACAATCCGAAAAACCCGCCGTTCTTATTCTCAACAAAATTGATAAAATCAAAGACAAAAAAGAATTATTGCCGCTTATCGAATTTTATTCGAAGGAATACGATTTCGAGGAAATCGTGCCGATTTCCGCGCTCAAAGGCGAAGCAATTGACAATCTTTTAAGGCAAATAACTAAACATTTACCGGAAAGCGAACCGATTTTTGCGGCGGACGAAATGACCGACCAACCTTTGCGAACGCTGGTTGCGGAGATGGTGCGCGAGAAAATTCTGCAAACGACGGGCGACGAAATTCCTTATGTAACAGCCGTCGTAACCGAAAAATTCGATGAATCAGACCCGACAAGAATCGAAATTTTTTGTGCGATTTTTGTCGAAAGAAGCTCGCAAAAAGGAATTATCATCGGCAAAGGCGGCATAAAACTAAAAACAATCGGCACGGAAGCCCGTTACGATATCGAAAAACTTCTGGGCAAAAAGGTTTTCCTGCAGCTTTTTGTCAAAGTCGTCGAAGATTGGCGCAACCGCGAGCAAAATTTAGACGAAATGGGAATTATAGAGTAATCTGCAAATCAAGCGGGACGAAAAAAGTTAGTAATGCGTATCGAAAATGTAGTTCGATAAAATCCAAACGATTAAAAGCGGCAGAATGACGGACAAAGACGAACCGGACATTCAAAATTCCGGCATTTCAAACGAACCTGAAACTGCGATACAAAACGCAGTTCCTACCGAAGACAAAACGCTTCTGCGCTCCGACGCGCTCACAAACGAGGCAATAGATGAGCCGACGCGCAAATTTGCCGCACCCGCAGGCGAGCCTCAAACCAACCACAAAACCGAATTTGAAAACGAACCGACAAAGATTTTGCAAGATAAATCGCATAATGATGAAGCAGATGAACCGCCAGCCGCGCCGGACGAAAATGCGCTCCGCCCAAGCCGTCTGCGGTTTGCGCTCGTTTGTCTATTTTTCGCTTTTGTCGCCGGATGGTGCGTTATTAACCTTGTTCAGCAAATCTCGGTCGTCAGCAGTGCGCCGGAATGGACTGTGGATTGGGAAGATAAGCGGTTTGTCGTCATTTCGGTTACGCCGGATGTCGCCGACCGAATAAAAGCCGGTGATGAACTGGTGAGTATAAACAACGAGCCGATAAATAACCGGAATCTATACTTGGTTTTCGAGCGAACAAAACCGGGCGAGCCATACACTTTGCAACTTAAACGTAATAATGAAGCGGAGTTGCGCGAAGTTGAACTCGTCGCTCATTCGAGATTTACTGATTTTGCCGATGCCCTTCAGTTTTATCTTCCCGTTATTTTATCGCTGATGTTTCTCTTTGCAGGTTTGGCGATTTTTCTGCTCAAGCCAGACAATAAACAGGTATTGCTGGTGGCTGTATTTTTCGCAACAGAGAGTATGAGCGCGATGCCAAAAACGCTGTCATATATTCTCGAACTGCCGCTGTTTTTTGCTTTTTGGTGGCGGGTAGGTTTTATTGTTTTAATACTAAGCATCGTGGTTCTGCTGCATCTGGCTCTCGTGTTTCCCGAACGGTCGCGGCTGGTGCGCCGTTTTCCAAATCTCGAATGGCTGATTTACCTGCCGGCTTTACTTTTTCTTGTGCCAGGTGTCGCGCTAAGACACTTATCGCGCGAAGGCTTTACACAGTTTGATGATTTTGAATCCTCATACTTTTTTACTGCCGGCAGCTCTGTAATTTTTTTCTACTTTTTCGCTACTTTGGCGGTGTTGCTGCTCAATTATTTGAGGGCGGACAAGGCAGGCAAACGCCGCGTTCGTTTGGTGCTGGTCGGTTTTGCTTTCAGTCTTGTGCCTCTTTTACTAATCGTACCAATAACTTTGATAGAAAAACTTTTTAACATTGATCTTGTAAACAAGATAAGCCCGTGGTTGAACACGGCAACTCAATCGCTATATTTTCTAATGCCGCTCACCGTCGCATACGCCATCCTGCGACACAAAGTTATTCCCATCAGCTTTGTCATCCGGCGCGGGCTTCAATATCTGCTTGCCAAAAACGCGCTTCGTTTGTTGCTTGTCCTGCCAATTCTGGGAATCATCTGGAACATCGCAGCGAATCCAAACCGCACTTTGAGCGAGATTCTATTGAACAACTCGTTCGGATTTTATTCCTGCATCGCGCTTGCCGTCGGTTTTGGTTTGTTGATACGTTCGCGCCTCAGCGATTGGATTGACCGACGCTTTTTCCGCGAGCAGTATAACCAGGAACGCATTTTGCGCGGATTGACCGAAGCCGTCAAAGAAAGCGATTCGATGCCGAAACTCTCGCGGCTCGTTAGCAGTAAAATTCAATCTGCTCTGCATCCGACGAGCGTTCATCTGTTTTTTCAAGAAGACCGCAGCAGCGATTTTACTCTGGGCTACGCGACCGGCGAGACGAGCGCAAACTTAAAACTCGCCGCCGAATCGCCGCTGCTTCGTTTTATGCAGCAGACGCACGGCGCAATCGAATTTCCGACTCGCCAAACCGACGATTTGCCCGTTCGGGAAAAACGCTGGCTACGCGAAATCAATGCCAATTTGCTCGTGCCGATGCACGGCTCGGACGGGCGACTCGCCGGAATTTTTTCCTTGGGCGAAAAGATGTCGCAGATTCCCTACACGACGCGCGACAAAGAACTCTTAGAAACGCTCGCCAACCAAATCGCGCTCGTCCACGAAAATCTCGGATTGAAAGACCGCGCGCGCCGCGAACACAAGATTAAAACCGAAGTTCTCGCGCGCTTTGACGAAGGCAATATCAATCTGTTGAAAGAATGTCCGACGTGCGGCAAATGCTTTGACCGAAACGCGGAAAAATGCGACGAAGACAATGCCGAACTGACTTTCAGTTTGCCCGTCGAACGCACAATCGAAAATCGTTACCGCCTTGAAAAACTACTTGGCAAAGGCGGAATGGGCGCGGTTTATGAAGCGACGGATTTGCGTCTTAATCGCGCCGTCGCCGTCAAAATCTTGAGCGGCGCGATGTTTGGAAACCGGGATGCTTTGCGCCGTTTTGAACGCGAAGCACAGACTGCCGGAAAATTAAATCACCGCAACATCGTTACGGTTTTCGATTACGGCGTTCTGTCAACCGAAGGAGCGTTTCTCGTGATGGAACTCGTCGCGGGTGAAACTTTATCCGAAGTGTTAAAGCGCAAAGGAAAGTTAGATAAGGAAACCGTCGTTGCGTGGTTTGCTCAAGTTCTTGCCGGCGTGGAAGCGGCGCACAAAGCCGGAATCATTCACCGCGATTTGAAACCCGACAACATTTTCGTTATGCGCAATCAAGATGAAACGGTGCGTTTGTGTATTTTAGATTTCGGACTTGCGAGATTTAACGAACATGAATTCACCGACAGCGTAACCGTACCGGGAACGGTTATGGGAACTTTGGGTTATATGCCGCCCGAACAACTGCGCGGCGAAAAGGTTGACGAACGCAGCGATTTGTTTGCGATGGGCATGATAATTTATGAATGTTTACACGGCGAAAAGCCTTTCGCGGGCAAAACTTACCAAGAGATTATACGTTCAATGAGCAGAGAAATTGTTTTAGATGAAAACGAATTTTTCGCTGAATTCTTCAGACGAGGTCTAGCACAAAAACCGGAAAATCGTTTTTCTTCGGCAAGCGAGATGAAAAGCAATTTGATAAACTCGAAAATCAGATGAACGATAATCAAAAACTTTGGTTCGCACTCGAAATCACGGCTGATTCCAAAGCATCAGAAGCAATCGAATTTGCCTTTAATGAACTCGATTCGCTCGGCACGGAAATAAATACTTTGGGTAAAGCGAAAAGCGAAACTGTTTGCATCGTCGGTTATTTCAACGAAAAGCCGAGCGGCGAAACTGTTCAAAATCAATCGAACGCAGCTTTGCGTATTTACGGTTTTTCGAGCGCCGCGATAAAAAAAACTGAATGGCGAGCAATTGAAAATAAAGATTGGCTCGCAGAATGGAAAAAACATTGGAAAGCGACGGAAACCGGAAAATTTATCGTTGCGCCGAGTTGGGAAAACGTCGAGAATACCGACAAAATCATTATCCGCATCGAACCGAATATGGCTTTTGGCACCGGAACGCACGAAACGACGCGGCTTTGTTTGCACGCCATTGGAGAGATTTATCAAAGCGATATGAGTTTTCTGGATGTCGGCACGGGAACTGGGATTTTGGCGATTGCAGCCGCAAAGTTGAAGTCCAATTTAGCCGAAAAATCTCTAACTCTGAATTCTCAACCTCAAAATCTCAACTTACTTTCGGCTTGCGACATAGATGTGAAATCCGTTGAAATTGCTGTCGAAAACGCTGAACTCAACGGCGTAGACGACATTGAATTTTACGTCGGTTCGATTGACGAAGACACGCCGCAATTTGATTTCCTCTGCGCGAATTTAACCGCCGATGTTATCGTTCCGCTTTTGCCCCTGCTCGTTGCTAAATCTAAAAGAATGCTTTTGCTGTCAGGGATTTTGCAGCAACAGAAAGATTGGGTTTTAGAAGAATTAAGCTCAAAATTCAAGGTTCAAATTTCAAATTTGAAAATTGAAACCGACGGCGAATGGATTTCAATCTTAATAAAAAAATGAAATACGGAAAATAAAGAATATTTAATTTTTCAATTTTTCGTTTAATTCTCTTTTTTTGGCGGTGTCGCAGGCGGAATATCACCGTCGTCGGTAATTGTCAGCAACGGCGTTCGCGGTTTCGGCTTGCCTTTCCGAATACTTGAAGAGCGCAAAATTGGCGCGGATTTGAGTTGCGGCAAAATTTTTCTGGTCGAAAACGACTCGGAGCGCCGCAGAATCGAGCCGCCGCGACCGGCAACCCAAAGCTCCGAGCCGCCGCGATAAACAACTGCCTGCAAAGAATTACTCGTGATATTCGGCTGAATTTCCCAGGTTTTGCCGCCGTCGAGCGTTCGCAAAACAGTTCCCAATTCCCCCGCGATGACTGCTTCGCTGCGCCGGAAACTCGTTACCGCGTAGAGATTCATCTTCACCGGCGATTCCTGGTCTGACCACGTCAAGCCGCCGTCTTCGGTTCGCAAAATCGTGCCGTTTGCGCCGACCGCAAAACCGTATTTTTCATCATAAAAAGAGAGCGCGTAAAGGTTTTCTTTTAAATTTGTTTTGATTTTTTTCCAAGTCAAACCGCCGTCATCAGTGATTAAAATCGTGCCTTTGTCGCCGACGGTAATGCCGTGTTTTTCGCCGGAAAACTTCACGTCTTCGAGCAAGACATTGGTTCCGGATTCTTTTTTCTCCCAATACGCGCCCCCTGAATCAGACCGCAGAATCAAGCCGCCGGAGCCAACCGCAAAACCGATTTTTTCGCTGACAAAATAAACGCCGAGCAGATCTTCCGTAACGTTTGAAATGCCTTTTCCCCAACTTGCACCGCCGTTTTTAGTTCGCAAAACAGTGCCTTTATCGCCAACAACCCAGCCGCGTTCGGCATTGACGAAATCCAGCGCATTAAGATTTTCTTCCGTCCCGGAATAGACGGGAAGCCAGTCTTCTCCGCCATCGCTGGTAATCCAAATTCTGCCCCGCGTGCCGCTCGCCCAGCCGGTATTTCCGTCAAAGAAAGTCAAACTATTGACGTTTTCGCGTCCGCCTTCGCTCAAACGCTGCCAACTATAACCGCCGTCATCAGAACGAATTATCAAGCCACTTTCGCCGACTGCCCAGCCCGTAAATTGGTCGGCAAAACAAAGCGAAACGAGTTTCGGGTTTGTCCGCACATTAAACGGCAGCCACGTCATTCCGCCGTCGCCCGTCAGCCAAACCATTCCGTCCGCGTCGGTCATCGAACCATTTTTTTCGTCGGCAAACGAGAGCGAAAGAAAATCCGCGCGGCTGAAAATGTTGATTTTTTGAAACGTCTCGCCGCCGTCCACACTTTGCGCAACACAACCGTCGTAACCGATAGCGACAATTTTTTCCGCCGATAGATATGCTGCACTCGACATTAAAGCGTTTTCGCACGGCTTATTTAACTTCCAGTTTTTGCCGCCGTCTCTGGTCGTCAAAATCGTGCCGTTCATACCGGCAATAACGCTCTTCTGCGCGTCAAAAGCCGCTACTTTCAAAAACTGCTCGGTCGTTTCGCTCTTTTGAATTTCCCAGAATTCACCGCCGGTCGTCGTTTTCAGAATTTTTCCGTATGTCCCAACCGTCCAGCCCGTCTGCAAATCTTCGCCTGTCATAGAAACGCTGTAAAGATGGTCTTTGACATTGGATTCGATTTTTCGCCAATCTTTTCCGCCGTTATCAGTTAAAAGAATCGCGCCGCGCGCGCCGACTACGACCGCCTTTCTATCGCTTAGAGCAAAAACGCCGGAAAGCGTTCCGTCAATTGGCGACAACTGATTTTTCCAGTTAAAACCGCCGTCTGTTGTAGTTAAAATTGTACTATCCGCGCCCACGGCAAAACCGGTTTGCTTATCTTTCGCAAAATGGATTGAAAACAACGGATTTCCCTGCGGCAACGGATTCTGCCACACCCAACCGAGCGCGTTTCTTTTCTGAAAGATAGGAGTTTGAGAAATGACGGGAAAACAGCTGCAAAAAAGCACAAAAAGCGCAAAAAAAAGATGCCCCAATCCGAATTTATCTGTGCTTATCTGAGGTTTCATTTCTCTGTGAGTTCCTCGACGAAATCTGTAGCTAATTCCTGCGCGTTGTTTTATTCTTTTTGTGTCTTTTGTAGTTATTATTAAATCTCTTCCACGCCGATTTCCGCTACCGCTTCGTCTAAAACGCTCTCATCAATTCTTCCGAGTTCCGCCATTCGCCGCGCCATTTTATCAGCAACTTCCTGAACCGCGTGTCCGTCGTGTCCTTTAACCCATTCCCATTCGATTTTGTGTTTGCTTGCGGCTTTGTCGAGTTTCGCCCACCAATCAAGGTTTGCTTTTTTACGAAAATTTCCCGTCATCGTCTGTACAACGTAACGCGAATCGCTCAACACACGAACTCTGCACGGTTCGGTCAAATTTCGCAAACCGATTTCCGCCGCCGCAATCTCCGCCTGCTGATTCGTAGCGCTTCCCAAATACTCGCCAAACGCACGCCAAAAACCTTTATAACCCAAAACCGCAATCGCCGCCGCGCGCGGATTTCCCTTACCGTTTCCCAAAGACGAGCCGTCGCAGACGATTGTAACTTCCTTCATAAATTATTTTAGAGGCGAACGCCGCGACGCAATTTTTGACCAAATGAATTTAAAGACGAATCCAATTACAAAACTAAAAATTAGCGCAATTAAAATATCTGCAATTAAGCCAAACCACAAAAAACGTGATGGCTCAACTTATCCACTTCCTTGATGATAAGAATATGGAAATCCTGTCAGCATCTTACAATCAAAACAAAGCACTTTATTTCGCCCGTCAATTTCTTCTGCCAAATATAAAAAGGACAAAAATCCGCATAGAAAACCGATGATAAACACTTTGCTTTTAATCAAATTGTTCATTGCGGTTCATTTCCTCCGACCGAAACAACATTGTCCACATAACCTTCAAAAGTATCGTCATGCGAGATGACGAAAAGTTGGTCGAAGGTTTTGCGCTCGGTGATGTGGCTGATTTGTTCCGCCAGACGCTCGCGCCGCGCCGCGTCCATATTCGTCGTCGGCTCGTCGAAAAACGCAAGGCGCACGTCCGACAATTGTTTCAAAAGCGCGAGGCGAACCGACAAAGCCGCTGCCATCTGCTCGCCGCCGGATAAATTGATGAACGGTCTATCGTAGCCGTTTTCCTCTAAAATAATGCCGTAATCTTCCGTCCATTTCAGTGTTCGTTCAGCGTTATCGGAAATTTCGCGGAACATCTGATTGGCTTCCAGTGAAACGTGAAAGACGTAATTTCTAGCCACGCGCGGCGCAGCTTCTT
Source organism: Acidobacteria bacterium 28-9 (assembly GCA_002050355.1). GTDB lineage: Bacteria > Acidobacteriota > Blastocatellia > Pyrinomonadales > Pyrinomonadaceae. Next base: position 166,266 of record MWYY01000062.1, on the reverse strand, counting down.
TTAAGGTTTCGCGGATAAACGCCGTCGCTTCGGAGATTTTCTCAAGCCGCTCTTTTTCCAGAAATTCGGCTTGCATCGCGCGGCGAGTTTCCGCCAAACGATTTAATTCTTCCGCCAGTTGTGCTTCGTAACGTTTTGCATTTTCAAGATTTGCGCCGGTTTCCGCCAGACGTTTTTCGGCTTCGAGCAACAAAGCCTTTTCGGTCAGATGCCGCTCGCGGTCGTAATCTTTGCTTGCCGTTTCAAAATTCGTTTCGGCTCGCGCCAAATCTTTTTTTAATTTTTCGACTGCTGTTTGAGCGTCCGCAAGTTCAATTTTGCGCGTCGGCAAAGTTTTCGCCAAGGATTCGTTCGACAAAAATTCCCGATGCGCGTTTGCCGTTTTGTCGCGCTCGTCGGACAAGCGTTTCCATTCTGCGTCTAATGCTTCAAACTGCGATAATTGCTGAGTAAATTCGCCTTTTTCGCTTTCCAGACGAGCAAGATTTTGCTCGGTTTGCGATAACTTTTCCTTTACTTCGTTTTCACGGCTTATTTCGTTTTCAAAGGCTAGAAGTTTCGCTTTTGGATTTCCCAGAACATTGGATTTCGTTTCGATTTCCGAAAGTTCAAATGTAATTTTAGACAGATTTCCGGCGCGGGCGCGCCACGTTTCTTGTTCTTCGCGCATTTTTTTGCCGCGTTCGGTCGTTTTATCTTTATCTTCAAACAGCGCAGGCAAACCAGCAGCAGTTTTTTCAGCTTCGCGCGCTTGCATGAGTTTCGCGGAAACCGTTTTCTGTTCGGTTTCGAGAACGGCGATTTGCGCTTTGCCGTCGCCGTTTTTTAAGCCAATTTGCGTTTCGCTCGCTTTTCCCGTTTCGAGGTTCAAACACTTCTGCGACACAATCGGGCAAAAATGATTTTTGATGAGACTTTCCAGAACTTCGCGCTCGAATTGTTCATCGCGTTCGAGGACGGCGCGGAATTTTGCAAGTTCACCGATAATTTCCATATCGCGCTTTTGCAAAACTTCAAAGTTTTCAACGCCCACGCTTTTTTGTTCGGCAGTTTTGATCTTGTTGTTTATGTCAGCGAGTTCGTCGCGCAGATGTTTAAGTTTTTCTTCAAAACTCGAAACCTGATTTTCTGCGGCTTTCACGTTCGCCAAATCGGTTCGCAGAGTCTCGCGCTGTTTCTCTAAATTTTCCTGCTCGCGCACTTGCGGCTCGATTTTGACAATGTTTTCGCGCGCTTCCGCAACTTTTTTCAGATTGTCGCCGCAAGATTTTTGCTCGGCTTTCAAGCTGACGATTCGGTTTTCGATTTTGTTAAATTCGGTGCGAACCAGGTCGCGCTCGATACGTTTTGCTTCGAGATTCTTCAAATCTCCGACAGCCGCAACGTGAATTTTATAATCGTTTTCGACAAGTTTGATTTTTTCAGCCGCTGCAAAGGCTAAATTCTTTTCATTTTCCTTTTGTTTCAGCACAAATTCGGCGTTTTTGTTTTCCGATTGCAGTTTGTCGCGTGAAGATTTTAATTCAATGACAGTGCTTTCCGTTTCGTCAAACTTCTTTACAGTTCCTCTTTTCTCTGTCGTTTCGGCATTCAATTTTTCAAAATCTTCCGTCAAAGTTTTGGCTTGTTCGGCATAAGTTTTCTGTTCGGTTTCGACTTGTTCAAAGCGTGTGAGTTCGCCTTCGGCGCGCGCGATTTTTTCACGGACGGCGGTGATTTGATTGTCAATATAACGCGCTGTTTCACGCAGTTTTTCAGCGCCTTGACGATATTCTTCGACTTTTAAAAGTTTATCGAAAGCCTTTTTCCGCTCGGTCGGAGATTCGAGAAAAATCGCCGTGAAAGTTCCCTGCGGTACGCCGATGGCGCGGCGAAAAAGAGATTCCAAATCCGTTCCGGCTTCGACGCCCAAATGTTGCCGCAAAAAGCGTGTAACTTCTTCTTTTTTTTCGGCAATGCGAATTTTTAGCTGCGTGTCATAAACGTAATAACCCGTTCCCGTGTCGCGGTAAATTCTGTATTCGCGCTCGTCAATTCCGCTCTGAAAAGTTACGTTGACAACGCCTTTTTTTGCGCCGCGTCTGGTGAAATCTTCCTTTTTATAATCGAGCAAATCAAATAAAGTCCAGGCGACAGCTTCGATGATCGTTGTTTTCCCCGCACCGTTTTCGCCTGTAATCGCCGTCGTTCCGCGCTCGAACTCGAATTTTGCGTTCGCGTGAGATTTGATGTCTTCTAATTCAATTTTCGTGATGTGCATCTTTCAATTTTGGGTTTCTGATTTATATTTACTTTAGATTTTAGAATAAATTTCTGTAAAGAAAAAATGTGTTTCGCTAAAGCCGCTTCAAATTTTGAAAAATAAAATTTTGGAAATGAAATTTGCGATTGAAACAGTTACAATGTAAACAATAATTTACCCAATTTTATTAAAATTATATGTTTAAGAAGATTGCAATTTTTAGTTTTCTGGCTTTTGCTCTTATCGGCTGTGACAAAACAGCGCAGCAAACTGCAAATACAAATGTTTCCGCACAGAGTTCGGACAATTCGCCGATTGTTTCCAGTCATTCGCAAACTCAAAACGGCAATTTAAGTGTTTCGCCACAAACAGTTGCGCCGGTTCAGAAATCTGAAACCAAAACCAAATGGACGCAAAGCGGAAATCCGATTGATACGAGCGCATTTGACGCGGAAATTGCTAAAACCACGAAGGATTTGAAAGCCAAACCGAAAGACGATGCGACGAAAAAATCTCTTGCGGAGGCGTTTTTGAAACGCGGCATCGCTTTGACGGACGCGCGGCAATACGCTTCGGCGCTAGGCGATTATCGGCGCGCTTTGAAGTATGACCCGAACAATGAAGATGCTAAAAAATGGATTGACGAGATTCTCAGTATCTACCGGATGATTAACCGCGAATATCCGAACGAAGGTGAAGAACCGCCGCCGCTCTCGTGAAGACAAAAGGTATTGACTAAAAATGCAGAAACGGTTACTTTAGGCTTCAGAGTTAACAATACGCCTATCGAAAAACTTAAATAAAGACAAGCGCCGGATTTTGATGGTCTTTACTTTAAAACCGGCTTAAAACATATGAAAACAAGAATCCGTATATTTGTCTCTATCGGTTTATTAGTTGCAATTTTGGCTGCTTCGCCCGAGTTTTTGTTGGCTCAAAACAGCGGTGGCAGGCTTTTCGGTGACTTAACCATTACATCAAACGCTTCTTCTGCAAGCGGTGAAGAATATGTAACGGTTGACCGCCAGCCGGCTGTCAGCGGACGTTCGATTATGTCGCCGTCCGAGGTTGCAACGTCGGCGCTGACGAGCGCAAAAATTTTGTTTGCTCAAACCGGTTCAATCTCAATCTCGCCGAACACTAGGATAAATTTAACTTTTGTAAATTCCAGCATTGCCGGAGACCTTCTTGCAGGTGAGGTTATTATCGAAACCGCACCGAATACCGCTATCAACGTTTTTACAATTGACGGAGCGATAACGACTCCGAATCGAAATCAAAAAAACATCGTCAAAATTTCAATCGAAAACGGTGTTACGCGAGTAACGACCTTAACCGGTCAGGCAATGTTTAATAAAGTTTTAGTATCCGGCGGAGAGACTTTTCCTCAAACGACAGATGACAAAACAGCAGATTCCGACTCTTCTAAAAGCGGAGTTAATCCGGCTGTTATTGTTGGTATATTAGGCGCGGTAGCCGGAGTTGCGCTTGTTGCTCTACTGGTTTCTTCAGATAACGAGGATAATCCTACCATTAGTCCTATAAGGTAAAAAAATCGTAATAGTTTTAAAAATCTTATATAAAAATAAATAACCATTACACCAACTAATTTCTCTGTAAGGATGTCGGACAATTTCACACCTAAAAAATAGAGGACAGCCATATTGACTGTCCTCTATTCTATTATGGATTTACAATTAGATTACGTATTGGTCGCGGTGCGTCCAACCTCGGTAATAGGTTTCAAATCATTGTCGTCATTTGTTTTATTAAACGAATCGCCACTTACGCCAATACTTTTATCTTTGTCTTTTGTCTTCTGTGTTGATGAAGAAGTCGAAGACGTTGTTGTATTAACTGAGGTTGTCGGCGAATGAATTGACGAATCAGAGGATTTTGTATCTAACGTGTTCCCTGCATCCGCGTTATAAGTTCGGATTTTCCGACCGGTGAACGGACGCTGTTTGTTTTCACTTTCGGGACCGAGATAATATCTTAAACCCGCGCCTAAACCAATAGTTCCCAAAAGCGTTAATAACATTTTGCTGTTAAAAAACGATTCTTTTTTCGCTGGTTTATAGTGCGTTTCTGCTGACCGGTTTTGTAGCTGGTATGGTTTATTTTTTAAAAGCGGCGGCGGCGCAAAGGATTCCCGATTATGTAACTCATTTGGTCTATTTTGCGAAGATGAATAATTGTTTTGACCAAACGTTCTCCTTTCGTTGAGCTGTGAACGCTGCGATTCATATCCTCTGTCGTGCTGACGCTCGGATTCGGATACTTCACGAATAAAATCCGCCGTTCGAGATGCAGGCGTTCCATGTTCTACAACGTCGGCTTGCGCCACAATTCCTATACATCTTCCATTTTTATCCGCTACCAGTACGCGGCGAATTTGTCTGTCTTCCATCTTATTCAGACAATCTTCAAGGCTGGTTTCGGGCGTAACAGTAACAATTTCAGTCGTCATTATATCGGACGCTTTCATTTCAAGCGGATTTTTGTTTTCACCCAGAGCGCGTATGGTAATATCGCGGTCTGTAATTGTACCGATTGGACGCTTCGTCTGATGGTCTTGAATAACCGGTATGCAACCACAATCATACATCTCCATCATATGCGCTACTTCCTGTAAAGTTGAATCCGGTGTACAGCACGCCGGATTTTTCGTCATAATATTTTTTACCTGCATAATTTCCCCCTTAAGTTTGTAAAAGATTGAAGCGAATCAATACGCTCGTTTAGAATTTACGTTCGAAGCAATTACTATTCCGTTTAATATTTTAGAGACCAGTCCAAAAGACAAAAAGATTTTATAGTTTTGTGTAAGTAATTTATTTTAAGGAGCGACGCTTAGGATGATAAATCAACCGTCGAAGAAACGTCGCGCTTGAGCGAGTGCTGGAGCAATTGCCGTGATGTGGTTCAAACTCGCGTCTTTAATCACAAATTGGCGCAACGTGTCTGCGGATATGCCACGCCGCCGCATCGTCCGCATCGTTTTTTCCGTGTTCGCCGGGTCAACCACTTTATCGCCTTGCAAACTGATTAAAAGCATCTTCGTGCGCGGCGACCAATCGTAAGCGTCGCTCTTTTGCATTTCACGAATTATGGGGTCGGAAGCATCTAATGTTTCCAGAACCTTTTTGAAGCGCGGCGTAATGACGTTAGCGAGCGAATTTTTCGACCGCATCAGAACTGCCGCCAATGCGAGTCTTTTAATTATATTCTCATTGGAGATATTGCCTTTGAACGCTTGCGAAATGGTCAGAGCCATCACCGGTTTGAAATAATCGGTCAGTTTCACGCCTCTGTCTTTGTGAAAGTAATAAGCCATATACGACGCGAGATAAAGCCGGATGACGAATTCCTGCTGATTAGTCGGCGCGGCGAGTAGCCATTTTCTCGTTGTGTCCGAAAGGTCATACGGACCGGAAGCAAGCGCGGCTGCGGTTACATCGTAAAGTGCGCCGGATTTTCGTTCCAAATCGCGCACCGTCCACATCGCCACTGCGCCGCCTTCCGAATAACCTGAAACGAATAGACGCGAGCCGACTTGCGTATTTTGACGCGCGGCAAGCGTTCGCGCCGGTTCAATGATGTCAACGGCGGACAGGCTGTTTGCCGCACCGAGCGGATACGGATGTGCGCCTTTGTTGTCGCCCAAGCCGAGATAATCCGGCATCGCCACCGCGTAGCCGCCGGAAGCAAACGCCAGAGTCGCTACTTCCGCTTCGGAAGCGTTCGATTTTCCGGTAAAGCGCGACGGCGCGAGAGCGGAATTGACAATCGTTCCGTGATTGAAAATAACTAATCCGTTCGGCGCGCCGCCGCGCGGCAGGACGATTAGCCCGCTTAAAACGACGACGCGGTTTTTCTCGTCGCGTGAACGATAATCTACTTTGTATAAATCGAGTGTCTGTGCCGCCGGACTCACAGAAGTTCCGAATATCTTTTTTATTTGCTGATTAACCTGCGCGATAGACATCGTTCCGTTCAGTGTCGAACTCACAAGATTACCGTTGCTGACGGCTAATTTACTGTTCTGCGCCGCTGCTGATTCAGAACAAATTACCAGCAATGCTAATAACAAAAATGTCGCCGAAAGACGAATGAATTTTTTATTTGAAAACATAGACGTATTTTTTCCTTTTCCAATAATACTTCGGAAAACTTTTCGGCGGTTTGCCGTTTTTGCCGGTAAAATTTATTTTGTCTTTAAAAGGTCGCGGATTTCCATTAACAACTCTTCCGATTTAGTCGGCGGTGCGGCAACTTCGACCAATCTGAAGTATTTGCCAAACCAACGGGCAATCAAAAATGCGATAAAAGCAACGATGATAAAATTGATAACGTCAATTCCCAATTCGCCGTAACGAGAAATCGCCAGCTTTTCCGCTATTTCCTTTGCAGTCAAACCGGTTGCATTTTGTCCGTTCAGATTGCTGTATTTGTCTCTAAAGTCTAGTGCGCCGCCTGAAATAATGCCAACCAGGGGTGAAATTAGAATGTCGGTGATAGCGTTGATTACTTTTGCAAAAGCGGCACCGACGACCACGGCGATTGATAAATCAATAACGTTGCCGCGCAAAATAAACGCCTTGAAATCTTTATACATAAATTCTCGATTCTCCCCTCTGATTTTGTATTAACCTTCACTGTTTGATTTTTCTGCGACGGGCGTTCTTTGATTAGTTTCTTTATTCGACGCCTTGAAGCGAAAAACGAAATAGCCGATTGAAAGTCCGACGAGAATAGCGGCGATACCGAGCAGAACGTCGCCCGAAGTGTGTTTCGTGTCGAGCGTAATAATTTTATTGCAAAGGGCAATGACGGCGATTTCGACAATTATGTCCGGTTTGATTTTATCTTCGACCAGAAACAGCTTTAATACTTTGAGTAGTTCCAGACCAATTAAGATAACGAGAGCCAAACCGAAACCCTCAAAAATCTTTGAAATATCGAGCAGCAGAAACGGTGGCGCGAAGATTTCCAGTACAATTACGCGACCGAGTTCAATCGTTCCCAAAACCATCGCCAGCAGCAGAAGAATTATCAGTGCGCGGATAATTAGTTTTTCGATTCGCTCGACGATGTTCAGCATAATTTCGTCTTAGTTTTGACGCACGACCTTGAAAAATCTCATCGTGCCGTTTTCGCCCTCGCTCCCGATTGACAAATTGTTGCCCTTGATGCGAAAACTGCGCGCCGATTCGAGACCGCGCAGAAAGCGATTGTCGAGCGACTTTTCTCCGCAAAACATTTTTGTCGTAAAAATTCTCATAAACGAGATGTTGTTGCTTTCGGTTGCGTAACTTCCGCCGCCGCCGTTGCAATCCGCTTTGACGGCGATTTTGCCCTCCGCCTTAAATTCAAGCTGGTAATTTTCGGGCTTATCAACCGTTATTTTTCCTGTCGCCGATTCCGAACTTTGCCAGCGCCAAACCGTTTTATTCAATTTCATCGCCGCTTCTGGCACTTGATTTTCGATGATTCCGCTTTGCATCTTCGATTCCGGCACGAGCAGGAAATTCGCGCCGTCGGGTTTAATAACAAACGTCACCGCTTCGGTTTTATACGGGCAGCAAAGCGCGTCCGACGCACGATAACGCACGTATTCGGCGGTCAGATTTTTCTCGCCTGTCAACTGCACGTTGACCAAGGAACCGTCGGTGCGCGAGTCCATCTGTCCGGGCGAAAGCGTTCCGGCGACGCGGTTGCCGACGAAAATGTATGTGTCGAATTTAAGCGGGCGGCACATTCCGTCAAATGCTTCGGCAGCCGTAACGACGGTCGTGTTTCCGAAGACCTGCGCCGCGCCCGTCAGCGTCCAGCCCATTTTCGTCAGAAGTTTGTCTTGGGGAAGCGTTGGCTGGCGCACAACGACGGCGCAGCGCTTTAATTCGGCGGATGAAATTTTTTTTGTTTGCAGAATGGCGCGTTTGCGCTCGTTCCAACTTGGCAGCGGTTTCATATCCAGCCAATCACTTTGCCCGAGGGCATCAAAACCGCACGATAAAATAACTGCAAAAGTCGCCAACAAAGATTTAATTTTCAGATTTTTCATCACCTTGCTCCTTTTCCTTATGTAAAGAAAATTTAGTGTTAAGGCGATTCCGCGCAAGCAGTATTACTCGGCGAAATACGCCCTGCATTATTTGTCATAATTAGCGCGGCTGTTTCGGCGGCGTTCCTTTATAAACCTTGATGGAACGAACCTTGTTATACCAGGCGTCGCCCGGCGCAAACGTCATATTCGAGTTGATATTGTAGGATTTTCCGCGAAAATTCTTTTTCGTATAAACCACAAAATACCAACCCTGCGGCACACGCATCGAGCGAATCGTATGGGGCGAGCCATCCCAATCGGAGAGGTCGGCTTTATCGCGTTCGACGGCTTCCGCCGCGCCGTCGAAATTCGTTCCGGCGTAAAGCACCGGAAAACTGTCCAGCACAGGCTGCGGCAAGGTTACCGGCGGCTGAATCTGCGCCCGGTCAACGCGAATCGAACGAGCCTTGTTAATCCAATACGCGCCTGCGCCCGGATTCCAGTCTTCGGTAATACTGGTTTCCGTTCCTCTATAATTTTTTTCCGTGTAAAGCGTTACGCGATAACCCGCCGGAACGCGAATTGATTTAATGATGCGGTCAAAGCCTCTGCCGCCTTCCCAACTTTCTGTCAGCGTCATATTCGCACCTTGAAAATTGTAGTCATTATAGACGACGACTCTCTCGCTCTGCGCCAACAGAGAACCGCTCAAAACAATCATCCCGAACAAAATAGATAATCCGAATTTCAGCCGTTTCATATTTTCTCCTTTTTCGAGTTAAAATTTAAGAACTGTTGTTATATCTAGCAAGATTTCGCCTTACTTATATTTGCAAAACAAATTATGTATCTGAGAATACAACAGAGATATAAGAAAAGCCGAACTAACAATTAAAAATGATTATTTTAGACAAAAGAAAAAGCCTGCAATCACAGGCTTTTGTACGATTTATTATTTTGATTGTTCTTGTTGTTTATTGCTACTTACTTTCCAATGCAGAAAGTAACCGGTTCTCACATTTAGTTAGAAACAAAGGACTTACTAATGTAAGTATTGGGTAAAGATACAATTAAGATGCAAAAGTAGAAATTTTTGCGAAATATCCTCTCACGATTTAGGGCGTTCTCTTATTTGATTATTTTCGAGTTTAGCTAACTTGCCTGCAATAAACTCTGCCTCAGCAAAAGTATCGCCTTCGTGTGGCGGCAAATTGATGATGGATGCGTGATGTGGAATTTCAAGTTCTTTAGAATCATCAATAATTTCCAATCCAAGCTGCCTAATTGATTCCGCTTTCATTTCAATCTCACCGAAACAAGTTCCTAATCCGGCAAAGCAAATCTCTTTTGAACAATCCGCTTGTGTAAGCACAGACAAGGTAGTTTCAGCCATTCTTAGAAAGAAGGCATCAGGGGCGACTTCATAGTCTTTTATCCATCTTTTATAACCTATCGCACGAAAAACCGTTGCGTTTGAGGAAACTGGTTTGCTCATTAAATTCAACTAGACTTCTTTGAGCCATCCAAATCTTAAAATGATATTAGCAACTGCTGGTTCTTCCAGTCCGTATTTATCACCATCTTGCCAATAGAGTTTTAATGCGCCTTCATTAGAGCAGAGCAATCTTAGTTCCTTCGCTTCGTTTTGCCATTGGATTCTTATGCCTCCAACACCGTCAGCAGTTACAAATTTCGGCAAAAGTGAAAAATTAGAAAGTCCCCGATATGCTTGTAGTAGAATATTTCGGGTTGCATTAGTTGCAGATTTAGAAGGTTTCAAAAATTCATCGTTGTAGTCGCTTTCATCATCTAATTCAGCTAAGAAAACGAGTAATTGTCTTTCTGTTTGTTGTTGCTTTTCTTTAGAAGCAGAATGACGAATATCTATCGCTCCATTTTTAGCTTGTTCAGAAATTTTAGATAATACTTCTGAAGAGCCTTCAGACGGAATAAAAGGGCGGACGTTGAAAATATTTACAAAAAACTTTGCATTGTTATAAGCTACAGCTTCAGCCATTCTATTTTACCTCCTCAAAGACTTCACGTAATTTTTCCTGAATAAGTTTTTCAAAAACGTGTTCGATGTTTTCGTGTGCATCATCCATTGCTTTTAAGATGCTGTTTTCGTCGTATTCGCTGTTAATCGGAAAGGCATCAAAAATATCTAAAAAGAAAACTGAATTTCCTTCCGGCATTGAGGGCGCGGAGCGCAACGTAACTTGCAGAAAGTGATTTTCAATTTGCGGAGCGATTTGCACTTGGACAAACATACTGCCGATAGCATCAGTTACGCCTTCAGGAATTATCGGCACTAAACCAAAATAGTCATTTACAGAAAACTTTTCGTGCGGAATGATTATTTGATTAACATAACGCATTGAAAGCTGGACAAAACGCTTAGGCAAAAAGGTTTCCGAATAAATTCTTAAAACATCGACAAAAAAAGTTTTGAAATTTTCATAACCTGAGTAAGGACTTAAACGATTTAGAGTTAAAGAATCCTTTGTAGCTTGAACAAGTTGAGCGTTGTCATTTGAAATAAAACGCTTTACAAATTCGGTCGGATTTATTGAACTTTCATTGGGCGTAAATTGAAATTCAATGCCGCGCGGCAATTCATTTTTTTGCGGGTAGAATTTTTTAATTTTTTGGTAAAAATCGCCCCAAATAGTAAAATCGCCTTCGGTTTCAGCAAATTTGATTTCGCAAAGTGCTTCAATTAAAGGCGGCTTGTTATAGATTCGAGGCATATTTTTGTTAATCTTATCAACAACCTTTAATATTTTACCAATTGAGAAAAACTTTTACATCAAAAATTTACGTTTCTGAAAAGCTATTGTTTCCATCTTTTTGCTTTCCGCGTTTCCTTTTCCTCAATTACTGCAAGCGGCACTGTATATTTGCGGTATAAATCAAATAGAAACTCAAGGCGTTCAAGTTCGTTTTTGAAGCGTTGTTTACCGTAACAGGCATCAACGGCTTCATCGTTTGCGCGGTGTGCGTCGAGTAGTTCTTTCGGCATCGTCAAAGGGTCGTAAAGGTCGGCTAGAGTTGCGCCGGGAAAATTTAGACGCGCATCTAATATGCCTTGTGCTGTGTGTTCTACTCGTTCGCGTTGTTTGCCCGTTGGCTCTTTCGGGAAAGGGAAATTGTTATAAACTAAGTTGTTAGAATAGTTATAATCACTTTTCAAACGTCCGCAAACTTGGCGCATCCAAGAATTGTGCATTGATGAAGTCAAAATGCCGAAATGATAAAGCGTAGCATCAGGCAAAATTGTAACGCGGTCATTTGCAATTACATCACTTGTTAGAAAACCAATCGGAACGTAGTAACGGCTTACGGATGAAACGCGCGGAATTAAAAGATAATTGCCCATTGGTTGTCTAATCTCACCAAATAAATAAGGGTAATCAGCTAGTTTATTAGTCGCTTCACGATTACTTTCAAGCCTATGTTCTTTCACTAATTCAATTCGCTTCATTACTTCTGGCATTAAACGCAACTCGCTAGGTAAAGCATCTTTTAACCATAAGCACCATCGAGTTTTATTGTTAATAAATTCAACCGAGCCAACAAACTTTTTAAGGAATTTTTTTGTGTTAGGTTCAAGTAACAATAATTGATTTTTTTCTTCATCAGATAAGATGAGATGTCCGCCATCATTTGCCATATTGCCAAACACAATTTCTTGAACGTCAGAAAGCGGTTTTGTTCGGCTTGTAACGACTAAATCAGCAGAATCAATTAAGTAAGGACTAATATTTTTACAGGCAATTTTATGCGCTTCAGCCTTTGGCGTTTGATAGTCAAAAAGGCTTTTTTGTTTCGCATCAAATAAAGCAAAACCAATTATTACAACGTGAACTTTTGCATTTCCGCTCGCTTCATTATTCCATTTGAATGTGCGATGTGCAAAATGTATTTTTACGCCTTTTTCGAGTAAATAACTCCATAAAACGCCAACTTGTTCACCTTGAGAAATTGAGTTTGTCGAAACGAAAGCGACTTTGATTTTTGTGTTTTCGATAAACTCTGCTGCTTTGATATACCAAGCTGAAACATAATCAAGCAAGCGGTAATTCCTGACATCGGAGCAAACCAAATCCATATCTGCATTTTGCTGTGAATCACGAAATTGTTTTCCGACAAACGGCGGATTACCTAAAATATAAAGCGTTGTTTCGGTTTGGTTGCCGTCTGTGGAAACAAGCTCGCTCCAATCAATTCGCAAAGCGTTGCCGTGCAAAATATTCGGCGTGTTTCGCAAAGGCAACCGGACAAACGACAAACCAAATTCCGCCGAAAGTTCCATATTTGCTTGATGGTCGGTAAGCCACAAAGCGACACGCGCAATTTCTGCCGGAAATTCTTCGTATTCGATGCCGTAAAAGGAATTGACATCAATTAGCGAAAGCAGACTGACATCAAGCATTTGTCCTTTTCCGGTCAATTCACGAATTTGTTTCAAAACTTCAAGTTCAAGCCGTCTGATTTCGCGGTAAGTGATAACGAGAAAGTTTCCGCATCCGCAAGCCGGGTCAAAGAATTTGAGCCTCGCAAGTTTTTCGTGAAATTGTTTGAGTCTGGTTTGATTGTTTTTGACCGTTTCAAATTCGGCTTTGAGTTCATCGAGAAAAAGTCCGCTGATAACTTTGAGAATGTTCTTTTCAGATGTGTAATGCGCTCCGAGATTTCTGCGTTTGTCTGCATCCATTACCGATTGAAACAACGAGCCGAAAATAGCAGGCGAAACTTTCGACCAATCAAATTCACAGGCTTCAATCAAGATTTGACGCATCTTTGCATCAAAGAAAGGCAAATCCATTCTATCGCGGAAAAGTGCGCCGTTGACGTGCGGAAACGCCCGCAAATCTTCATCTATAAAGTTTGGTCTTTCATTTTCCGGCGTGTCTAAGACTTGGAAAAGCTGGGTGAGCATCGCGCCCAAATTTGAGCCGTTTTCTGCTGTCTTTTCCTGCAAAAAGAAAAGGAAACTGCTGCGCGGCAAAAAGATGCCCGTATCATCGGCAAACAGACAATAAACGAGCCGCACAAGAAAGGCTTCGAGTTTATGCCCGGTGTAACTGCTCGCTTGTAAAGCATCGTGAAGCTCGCCAAGTTTCAAAGCGACCTTGATATTTACCGGGTCTTGTTCTTTATATTCGCGCTTTTCATAACCGGAAATAAAACCGAAAAGATGAATCCTTTCCGGCAATTCTTCAAGCGGAAATTCAGTTTCTTCTTTTGTTTCGAGATTAAACAGGCGAAACTTTGCAAAATCGGAAATCAAGACACATTCCGGCAATTCGTTTTCGTCTAAATTTTCGAGATATTCAAAGGCTTGCGAAGTGGCTTTGTCGAAGTTCTTTCCAAATGATTTTTGCTCTGCCAAAAGCACACCGCGCCAAAATAAATCAATCGCGCCCGTGTTTTGATTATTCTTTTTAACGGCTTTTTCAAAAATGGCAAATTGTCGGCGTTTGATGCCGAAAATGGAAAGAAAATCATTCCAAAAACTCTGCGATTCGGCGCGTTCACGCTTTTCGCCTTTCCATTCGTGAACAAAGGCGATGGCATTATTTCGAATTTCCGCTTGAGATAATCGAGGCATATGTTTTTCCTACATTAAGAATTAAGTAAAATGAGAAAAGGATACATAAATAAAATTTAAAAAAGCAATTTAACTTTGGCAACATCGAGATTTGTATTATTCAGATTTCTGGACATTGACTTGTTGTGCGCCAACATTAACTTGTCCTCCATTGTTTTGAATGATAACAGGCGAATATCTTCGCAAATCCCTAAGTTGTCTTAACACACGCAAAAATTGCCTGTTATAGCCGTCTGCTAATCGGTATGCTTGTTCTACGGCATTAGCTTCATATTGATATGGCGATTTCCAACCTTTGTTCTCTTGCAATCTTAAGTCTTTTTCCTGGCTGTTATGAATTTCAATGGCTCGCTTATGCGCAATTGTTGACCAATACATTTGCAGCGAAAAAGCGATTGTCATCATATCAATCATTGCCGATTCAATTCCGCCATTTGGTTGCCATTGGTCGGCAAACGAATCGCGGATTGCAAGAAATTGAGCCAGTGCGTAAGGCTCTGTTCGGCTGCCCGTTACTTGCGCCGCACGCTTGCCGCTTTCAAGTTCATCGTCTGCCGCTTCACGAACTCGCCCCCAAAGCGTCAAACTGTCATTGACATTGACTTCAGCAACCGCCGCAATATGCGACCAGTTAACATTCTCCGGCTGTAAGTTTTCGACAGCACCGCGTTTCCATTCATTATGTTCAAGTCCCTTTTTGAAGGCATCATCATGCGACATTGCTCCGCCCCAGTCGGTTTTGTAAAATTCAACCGTGTTGATGAATGCTTGCGCCATTTCTTGGACGATTGTCAGGCTTTCGGCGCGTTCGGCGCTTTTCTCAATAATTCTCTTATTCTCAATCGTGCTGCCATTTTCTTCAGTTCGTCCATAAGTGCGTTCGGCGATCCGTAATGCGCTTCGTCGAGTTTTGCGTTTTTCGCGGTCAACTGCAAAAGGACGTTGTTTCTTTTTGTCCGTCATTATGAAAGCCTCCTGAAAAGTTCTCGTGCGCGAGCAAGAATTTGTTTATATTCGGCACGCCCGGCGCGTAATTTTATTTGTAATTTCCTGTGTTGCTCGCATTTTTGGCGAAGCGTTTCAACTTCCGAACACCGCACATATCTCTGAAAACGCCGTCCAACCTCGTGCCAAACGTGATAATACGCTGTGTGCTTTTCACCTTTTGCACATTTGCAATTAGGTTTGCCGCATCTGACGTGCCGTTTTTGAACGTGTCCGTTTAATAAATCGTTCATCTTAGTAGCCGAATTTACATTTTTTGTTTTTCAAAGGTTCACGCTCTGCAATAACCTAACATCTTTTTTTGTGAATCATTACTTTCACAAAGGTTTCCTTAACGCTTGCGATTTACTCAAACAAACTAAAACAAACTTGCGTTTGTCCATCCTTCAAAGTAAGGACTTGTTACAAATGATTCATACTCCGTTTTGGAAACTAAAATTAGTTTCTGTTCGGCAATCAAATAATCCGCCAAATCAAACCCGTTTTGCTTTTCCGCGTCTGTGCCGTGTGTTTCGATGAGGTTTGAGATTCGCGCATCAATGCCTTTTCTTTGCGCTCTGACGGCTTTTTCCTTCCAATCCGAGTAAGCATCCGCATCTGGGAAAAGAAACACTCTGCGACCTGAGAAAACCTGAAATTTTGCATCTGTTAGATAACCTTTCGCGCCGACGGCAAGCCAGATCATTTCTGGAAATTTTATTGCACAAAGCACAGCGGTTTTTTCGGCTTCGACAACGGCAATTGTTTTGCCGGGTTCTTTCTGCAAAAGATGTTCACCGAAAAAGCATTGTTTCAAATTGAAATCCCTTTTAATTTTCTTGTGCATCCAATCGGTTTTGAGTTCGCACGTTTCGCCGTTTTCGATCCAACTTCTAACTGTCTGCCGTTTCCCGGTCTGAATGTCATAGCGCATTATCTTGCCAGTGCGAATCTTGCCGCGTCCGTCAATCTGCCAAAAGACTGTTAAGCCGTCTTTGTATGTGCCGATATAATACTTTTGCAGAACGGTTTGAACGGCTTTGAGATCATCCGGGAAAAGGTCCGAAAGAAATTGCACAAAATTATTTTGCCGATAATTTCCGAGTGTGTTTTTGAATGAATCGAATGGAATTGAATCAAATCTTGTTTCAGCCTTTTTTATAGACTGCAATTCTCCTTTTTTTGGAGTTTCTAATTTGTCCGTTACTTTTCCTTTTTCGGTTTCAACTTGTTGCAAGTTTCTGTTTTTTTTACGTCCAAACTTGTTCAAACTTTTCCTTTTTAGAGTTTCCGATTTTTCCAATTTTGATAGATGCGGATTGTCTGCAAAGAATTCTTTCGGCTTTCTGTGATAACCGCATTTGCTTTCACGGTTGCATTTGCCGACATCATCGGCAAGATAGTATCCGTTTGCGTCAATATATCGGGAAAGTTCGCGCCGTCCGCCGCAATTCGGGCAATTATGCCGTGATTTTGTGCCGTGATATTTTTCGAGTGTAAATGTAAAATTTGCCATAATCGGACAGAAAAAATGTTTTTTAGACGACCACTTTTACCACTTTTACCACTTTTTAAGACTTGGAAACGCAGACGGCTTTACCAAAATTTCTCGTTTCAATCTGGATGCCGTTTGCTTCTAAACGCCTGCCAAAATTGCTTTTATTCAAAGATTTGAAGCCATCATCTAGGCAAAACTGCCGATATTCGCTGTAAAGCTCTTTGAGCGAAACAAAATCAAGAGCCGATTTCTGATAACTGTAATCGGCAAGGAACATTTGAACGCTGTCGGATTGTTCGCGGAAATCTTTATTCATCTTTCGCACGGTTTCGCTTTCGGTAAATCGCTTTTGCTGCAAAAGACGGTTTAAGCCGTCTAAAATCCAATTGAACACGCCGGAAAGCTCGCTTTTAATGATTTTCTTGGCAAGCTCGCTGTCTTGTTCGCGTTCGGAAATAGTTTCGTTAAAGGGAATGATTAGAAAACGGCGGAAAAATGCGGGCGTAAATTCGACATCGCGCGGCAATTCATTACAATTAAACATCAATTTGGCGTAACGATTGGATTCAAACGAATTGCCGTATTTCAACCTACATTGCACAGTTTCACCGGAAACAAGTTTTTTGAATAGATCGCTGATCGGGAAAGTTCGCGCCGTCCGCCGCAATTCGGGCAATTATGCCGTGATTTTGTGCCGTGATATTTTTCGAGTGTAAATGTAAAATTTGCCATAATCGGACAGAAAAAATGTTTTTTAGACGACCACTTTTACCACTTTTACCACTTTTTAAGACTTGGAAACGCAGACGGCTTTACCAAAATTTCTCGTTTCAATCTGGATGCCGTTTGCTTCTAAACGCCTGCCAAAATTGCTTTTATTCAAAGATTTGAAGCCATCATCTAGGCAAAACTGCCGATATTCGCTGTAAAGCTCTTTGAGCGAAACAAAATCAAGAGCCGATTTCTGATAACTGTAATCGGCAAGGAACATTTGAACGCTGTCGGATTGTTCGCGGAAATCTTTATTCATCTTTCGCACGGTTTCGCTTTCGGTAAATCGCTTTTGCTGCAAAAGACGGTTTAAGCCGTCTAAAATCCAATTGAACACGCCGGAAAGCTCGCTTTTAATGATTTTCTTGGCAAGCTCGCTGTCTTGTTCGCGTTCGGAAATAGTTTCGTTAAAGGGAATGATTAGAAAACGGCGGAAAAATGCGGGCGTAAATTCGACATCGCGCGGCAATTCATTACAATTAAACATCAATTTGGCGTAACGATTGGATTCAAACGAATTGCCGTATTTCAACCTACATTGCACAGTTTCACCGGAAACAAGTTTTTTGAATAGATCGCTGTCAATCGCTTTCTTTCCGCCAAGCTCACTCGAATAGTTCAAAAGTTTATTCACTATCAAAGCGCGATTGTGTTCTTCGTGAAGGTTATTCAATGAAAAACTTGTAATACTCTCCGAGCCAAATAATGCCGTTACGATGTCATAACAGACGCTTTTACCGTTCGCGCCCGTGCCGAAAAGGAAAAGACATTTTTCAAGTTTCAAATGCCGTGTAAAGCAATAAGCAATATATTCAGCCAGAATCTTTTGCATTTCGCAATCCGGCAAAGTCCTCTGCAAGTATTTGTCAAACAAAGGCTTTTCAGCCTTTTTATCAAAGGCAAATTGCAGTTGATAGGTTAGAAAATCTTCGCGCTGGTGTTCGCGCAAGTGAAATCCTTTTTCGGAAACTTCCAAAGTGCCGTTTTGCAGATTGATTAGAGTATTTTCAGTTTCCTTTATCTTTGGAGCGTCCGCCGTGCAAATAAATTGTTTATAGAGAGAATCACGGAAAGCAAAATGTTTTGATTCGAGTTCATTTATTCCGAGCCGTGCCGCTGCTTTGCCCAGAAATGAGCGAAATTCTTCTCGGTCAATTGGTTTCCAAAACACGCCGTTAAAAAGATAAATAAAATCATTTTTGGCGCATAGTCCAAAATTGTTTTGTTTGATAAGCCGCAAAACTTCATCAATTACCAAAACGACAAAATGCTTTTGCGGAATGTTAGATTGTTTATCAATTCCGAGAATTTCACGAAAATCAATTGATTCGATCTCAGCAAGAAATTCGTCAAGAATTGTTTCGTGCGCTTTTACTTTGACGGCGGAAATGCTTTCAAAATCTTTCAAAATCTCATCCGCCGTGATTTTGAAAAACGGGTATTCGCTTGCCGTTCGCGGCTGAATTGCGGTATTATTCATAGTGGTTTAAGAATTTTCTTTTACTTTTAAGAAGCGGTTTCTTTGCTTGGTAGGCGGAAACGCTTCTTTTTCTTTTTGTCTGTAGTTTTCGGCTTCAATCGCAATTTCGGTTTGTGTTTTGCGTTTGCCGTTTTTTATCCATTCGAGTAAATCCTGCCGGGAAAAATAAAGCCGTTTGCCTTGCTTTGAGTGCGGTATTTTGCGCTCCGAAACTAAACTGTAAATAGTTGGCTTGGCAAGCCCTGTTATTTCGATTGCCAAATCAATTCCGCCGATTTCTTCACTTTCGGTTTTTCCATCGGTAAGCTGTTTTGCAGCAAAGAAGTTTTCGAGTTCTTCACGAAAAAGCTGTCTAATTTCTGAATCTGAAATTTGTGTTAATAATAAATTTTGCATTGACTTATCCTTTTCAAAAGAATCTATAAGAAAAGCAACCTAAAAATTAACTGCTTTTAATTTTGATATGCTTTTCTGCCAAATATCACACAAAAAGGATAATTGAAATTGGATTTTACAATGTTACATTTATGTTAAATGCCTCTAATGAATTGTTTTTTATCGCCGTAAATTATTATTTTGTAAACAGTTACAACTACAATTTTTCTGAAAACAATCTAAATTTGTATCTTTGACTATAATTTCAGTAATTTAATTTTATTCGCAGCTTCACGTTTCTTTTCGTCAATAACTTTTGCGTAAATCTGCGTTGTTTGCAGATTCTTATGTCCGAGCATCTTTGAAACCGTGTAAATATCACTTCCCAAAGTTAGTTGTAGAGTAGCAAAAGTATGCCGGAAAGAATGAAACGTAATCTTTCGATCAATCCCGGCATTGGTTGTCCAATCATCCAAATAAGCACATTGCCAGTATTTCAAATCTTTGAAAACTTTTTCATCAGCTTTGCCCGGTTCACCAAGCAATTCATAAGCATTTTCGGAAATCGGCAAAGTTTCCGTGTCTTTTGTTTTCTTTTGACGGAAACGGATAAAAAAACCTTGCTCTCTACTATGCTGAATTTCGGTCCAAACTAATTTTTCGATGTCTGAATAGCGTAAGCCTGTCAAAACCGAAAATAGCGATGCACGGCGCAAATCTTCATACTGGAAGGGCGTTACGGCTAATTTTTGCAGCTCATCGAGCGTTAAAAATTCGCGCTGTGTTTCGGTAGGCTTGATTGACTTGATGCGCTTTGCCGGATTATCGAAAAGCAGTTTGTCATCAAAAGCAGATCGCACAGCTACTTTGAATTTGTCGAAATAAATTGAAGCCGTGTTTTGTGAAATCGTTTCGCGCTTTAAAAGAAAGTCTTTGAAGTCCAAACAAAATCTTTCGCTCACGTCGCCAAATCTGCAAACTTCGTTGGTAAATTCTTTCAAGTATTTCAAAACAGACAACCAATTATCGTAATTGCTTTTCGAGCCTTGCAGCTTGCTTTCGGCTAATTTTTGAAAGTATCCGAGAAAATCCTTTTTCTTATTTTGCGCCGAAACAAAACCATAAATGCCGGATTGAAATTCAAGCTGCCTTTGTGCGCGAATGTTTTCGGCAAGCATCCGTGTTTCTTTGTTATGCTCTTTTTCCGTTTCTGCCTTTGGCTTTTCAAAAACATAAAGCCGCAAATGTTCGCGCCGGGTTTGTTTCTGCGTTTCCGGGTGAATGATTGGCGGATAAAAATCAAGGTAAAGTCCGCGTTTGCCGTGCATTAGTTTTTTGTCTCGCAGGAAAACTTTAATCATAATCAAGTCAAAAAAGTGGTTAAAGTGGTAAAAGTGGTTAAGAAAAAAACATTTTTTCTGTTGTATTTACGAAAACAAACGGTCAATTTCAGTTCGTTTGATAACAATCCGCTTGCCGAGATTCACTGCTTTCAAACGCTTTTCTTTGATCGCACGGCTAACCGTCCAACGACTAACACCTAACAATTTGCAAGTATCCTCAATGCTTAAAAAATCCTTTGCCTGTAATCTGGCAATCGGAATCGAAACGGCTTGCGTCATTTCAATATTGCTGATTTTGATTTTCGTGCCTCGCGTCCGTGCTTTATAAGCCATTGAAGCGCACGGATGAGAACAGTATTTTGTTACTGTTGTCCGAGCCGTGAACTCGTTTCCGCAAAATTTGCAAATCCGCTGTATCTGAATATTTGAACTCATTTTCGTTCCTTCAATCCTGAAATTGTTTGTGTTGTTGTATGTAGCATAATTTCGCCAAAACCAATTTTACTCGTTCGTTTCTACATCTAAAATACAATAGAGATACAAAAAGATACAAACTAAAACGAAACAAAAACAAGTAAGAATAAAAACAAAGAAAGAAAAAATCCTGTATTTACAGACTTTAGTATGGTTTATTATTTTTATTGTTTTTGTTGTTTATTGCTTCTTACTTTCCAATGCAGAAAGTGGAGAAAATGCGCGTGAGCATGTCTTCAGTAGTTGTTTCGCCGGTGATTTCGCCCAAAAAGCGTATCGCGTTATGCAGACCAATCAGGATAATTTCTTCACTCATTTTTTCGTCTATCGAGCGGCAAGAAGTTTCAATTTCCAAAATCGAGCGGCGGAGCAAATCGTTGTGGCGGGCATCGGAAATTAAAAAGCCGGTATTTTCAGTGTCGTGCGCGGAAAAAGGCTCAATGATAGCTTTTTGCAGTTCGTTTAAACCTTCGCCTGTTTTGGCGGAAATGTACAGAACTTTTTCGTTTCCGTCAAATTTGATTTTCGTCTGCGCCAAGTCGCTTTTATTTACTGCAATCAGATGATTTAAGTCTTCGGCTTGATTGAAAATTTCTTTATCTTCGACGGTTAAATTTTCCGAACCGTCCAGCAATACGACAACCAAATCAGCGTCCGCCATCGTGCGTTTTGAACGCTCGACGCCGATGCTTTCGACCATATCGGAAGTTTTGCGCAAGCCTGCCGTGTCAATCAGAGAAATCGGAATGTTGTTTATTGTAAATCTTTCGTGCAATTGGTCGCGCGTCGTTCCGGCTATTGAGGTTACAATGGCGCGTTCGTGTCCGAGTAAAGCGTTGAAAAGACTAGATTTTCCTACGTTCGGACGACCGACGAGCGCAACCTTTAAACCTTCGCGCAGAAGTTTTCCGGCTTGAAAAGTCGCAGCCATTTTTTCTAATCCATCTAAAATTGTGAGAAGTTTTTGCTTGATGTTTTGAGCTTGGAAATCGGGCAAATCGTCTTCAACAAATTCGAGCGAAGATTCTAAAACGACTATAATGTCGAGCAAATCGTCTTTGAGCGGCTGGAGCGCGTTAGACAATTCGCCGCGAAGTTGACGAACGGATTGACGCGCCGAAGCAATCGATTGCGCATCAATCAAATCTCGAATTGCTTCGGCTTGGCTTAAATTCATTCGCCCGTTCGCCAGAGCGCGCAGGGAAAATTCGCCAGCGTCAGCCATTCGCGCGTCGAGCCGGAGACAAAAATCTATAATTTGACGAAGAATTACGGGCGAACCGTGACAGCTTATTTCAATAACGTCTTCGCCGGTAAATGATTGCGGAGATTTGAAGTAAGTAATTACCGTTTCGTCAATTACGTCGGAAGTTTCGAGGTCGTAGAGTTTTTTCAGCGCGGCGAAACGCGGTTCGGGTAAGAAATTTTCATCGCGCGTGAGTTTTCTGACGATTTTGAGCGAATCCGCGCCGCTCAAGCGAATCACGCCGATTCCGCTTCGTCCGAGAGGAGTTGCAAGTGCGACAATCGTATCTGACATAGTTCAAAGTTTAAGGTTCAAAGTTCAAGGCTGCAAAATCAAACTTTAAACTTTGAACCTTAAATCCTTGAACTCTTATTTCAAGCGGACTTGAAGTCGTCTGTCTTTGCCCGCACCGACAGATTCGGTAATCAAATCTTCTTCATTTTGCAGAACGAGATGAATGACGCGCCTTTCAGTGGAATTTAATACGCCAAAAGTAAACGGTTTATCGTTTTTGCGAACATTTTGCGCGGCAAAGCGTGCCATTGCCTGGAGTTCGGCTTTGCGCGTGCGGCGAAAACCTTCGGCGTCGCAGATAAAACGCTGCGTTCGGTCGAGTTCTCTGCCGTAAATCTGGAAAGCTAGGGTTTCAAAAGCGTCGAGCATTTCGCCGTTTTCGGTCAATAGAAACTGTACGTCGTCGCCCTTAAAATCCAACCAGCAACCTTCATCCGTCCAGTTTGCCGAAACGGTTAATTTGAATCGTAAATCGGCGACGAGTTCGGTTAAAAATGCTTCGGCTTTTTCGCAGGTTTCATTCATAGATTTGTTAATAGTAAAAATGTGAATAGAATTTAGTGTCATCTATCCACACTTTACAATTTACGATGTCGAAAATTTCGGATTCACCTTTTTAGCGTTTTTCGGAACACTCGAAACAATTTCTTCGGTCGGCGGCTCTTTCGGTTTGTTTATCCGATTGATAATAATTTGCTGTACAAAGCTGACGACATTTCCGAAAAGCCAGTAAATCAGCAGTCCCGCCGGTGCGCTCCACATAATCCAGAGCATCATTACCGGCATCAGATACGTCATCATTTTTTGCTGCATCTGTTGCTCGGGCGTAACAACGGCGGCTTGCGGTGTAAATTTCATCGCCAGAATCATCGAAAGCGCGAAACCGAATTCGAGAAAATGATAAGGGTCACTTGCCGACAAATCGGGCAGCCACAAAAACGTCGCTTGACGGAAACCGATTGAAACCGTAACCGCCGTATAGAGCGCAATAAGAAGCGGGAATTGCAGAAGCATCGGCAGACAGCCGCCAATCGGCAGCGCGTCTTTCGTCATCTTTAACTGCTCCATCTGCAATTCGCGCATTCGCGGGTCGTCCGCCGGAATGCCTTTTTTCTGCATTTCCTTCAATCTGTCCTGCAAATCCTTCATCTTCGGCGCGTTTTCCGCCGATTTTTTGAACGATTTCGATTGATACCAGCGCAGCGGAAAAAGCAAAGAATAAAACAAAAGCGTGAAAAGAATAATGGCAACGCCGTAATTGTTCGTGAAATTATTTAGAAAATTCAGCGCGCCAACAATCGGAACTGTAATCGGTTTAACCAGCCAGCGAAACCAACTGTAATTACTGAAATTTACAAAATCTTCAATGTCTATCGTTCTTCCAACCGAATCGGTCAAAATTTTGTTGTAGTCCGTCAGAACAAAATAATCTTTCGTGCCGGTGTAGATTTTCGTGCTTGAGCCGTCTGCGCTAATCGTAACGTAAGCCGTAATCAAATGGCGAGTTTCTTTTGTTGTTTCACTGCGCGTAATCCAGCTTATAATTCCGTCATAAAAAGGTTTCGTTTCAACCTCGTATTTTGAAGCACGAAATTCGAGACCGTTTACTTGCTGCGCCGGAATTGCCGCCATCGCAAAATAAGCGTCGCCGATTCCAGCCCAATCCGTCTCGCCGTTGAGGATAAGCGAGCCTTCGTTTTTATCGGAAGGAACAATGGACGCTCCCAAATGGCGTTCAATGTCGCCTTTTACAAAAGCGACGGCTTCGGATTCGATATGATAAAAATTGTGATGTTCGATGCCTTGGTCGCCTGGACTTGCGCCGATAAGAAGCTTCGTGTTCGGAACAGGCTGACCGTTTTTCGTCAATTTAATTTTTAAATCGGTTACATAACTGTCCGCACTGAAAATGAAAGTTTTTACGGCTTCGACACCGCTTGCTTCCTCGCGCAAAACAAAATCAATCTGCTTTGCCTGTCCGGCGGCAATTTCTATATTTTCTTCGTTTGCCGAAATTTGATAATTGCGCTGGTTTATAAAATTATCAAGGTTCGGGTCGCCGGTTGCGAGGCGAAACGGAAGTTCGCGCGGATTGCGGTTCAAGGCTTCGGGCGGAACGAGTTCGAGCGGCTTTTTGTCATCTTTAGTCGAACCGTCGGCAAAAAGCGGCTTTCCGTCCGGGTTTTGCGTCGAAACGTTTTTTATCAATATCCAGCTTGTCGCCACTGCGCCGCGCGAGTCGAGTTTTACTTGGTAAAGCGGCGTTTTAATCGTAACGGATTTATTCGGATTGTCGTCCGGCGTCGAGTCTGTAATTTGAGTTTGATTTTGCGCTTGAATGGGCTGTTGCGCCGTTTCGGGTGTCGGCGTTGCAGTAACAACTGTTTGCGCCGTATTTGCGTTATCGGTCGGCGTATTTTTCGGCAGAAAAAAATAGCTGTAACCGTAAAACACCAGCATCGCAAGCAATGACGCCAGAATAAATCGAGATTGTGCGTTTTGTTTAGAATCAGACATTTTTATTTTGGATTTTGGATTTTGGATTTGTCAGGTGTTCACGTTTTCAACCAAAATTCAAAATGTTCATTTAAATGAGTTATTTAACAAACAAATTTCAATTTGAATTGACGGTAATCCGAAATCCAAAATCTAAAATCATCTAACTGGGTCGTGTCCGCCTCGGCAAAAAGGCTGACAGCGAAGAATACGTTTTAATCCGAGCCAAGTTCCGCCAATTGCGCCGTATTTTTCCACCGCTTGCGCCGCGTATTCCGAACAAGTCGGCGTAAAACGGCAGGCAGGCGGAAAAAGAGGCGAAAGCAACGTCTCGTAAAGTTTCAAAAAATCCAAAACCAGATACTTCATTTTTCTTTACTTTATTACGTCGTTTTCGCCTGTTTTGGTTATCGATTCAAAAATTTTAACTTTTCCGACGATTTGCCGAAATTCTTCGAGCGGCTTTTCGAGTTTAACCGTCAGAAGACTTCTTCTGGCATTCAAAACCCAATCGAACTTTGTTTCCAATTCGTTGAGTTCGGCGCGACTTAAGCGAAACGTTTCGCGCAAAAGACGCTTTGTCCGATTGCGCTGAACGGCGTTCCCGACAGCCTTTTTTGAAGCCGTAATACCGAGACGTTGAACACCCGCAGCCGACGGCGCAATAAACACCGTCATAAATCGCCCTTCAAACCGTTTGCCTTCAGCATAAACGCGGCGAAACTCGCTCGGTTTTCTGACCCGCGCAGATTTCGGCAAAGAAAAGTCTAATAATGATGAACCGTTAATCTTTTGCGTCCTTTCGCGCGGCGGCGTTTCAATACCGCGCGCCCGTTTTTGGTCGCCATTCGCGCGCGGAAGCCGTGTTTCTTGGCTCGCCGACGGTTGTTTGGTTGAAATGTTCTCTTTGGCATAATTACTCATCTCCTGACGATAAAGTGAAAACTTAGAGTTTAAGCGTTTGCCCCGATTATGTCAAAACAACTGCTCAGAATCTGCAACCTTTCAGCTTTCTTCTCGGTGTAATCCAAAATCTTTTCGGAAAACCCTTCTAATTCGTAACCGAAACGACACGCCTTCCGACAATTTTGATTTTTCCTTCGAGAATTTTTGCAATCGCTTCAACGTAAAGCGAATGTTCGTGTTTCAAAATTCGCGCTGCCAGAGTTTCCGGCGTGTCGTCGTCTCGCACTTCTACCATCTTTTGCGCGACGATTGCGCCGTGGTCTAAATCTTCATCAACAAAATGAACTGTGCAGCCGGAAAACTTGACGCCGTATTCAATCGCCTGCTGTTGCGCGTCCAAACCTTTGAAAGCCGGAAGCAAGCTCGGATGAATGTTCAAAATTCTGTCGGGAAAAGCGCGTACAAAATCTCTTGAAAGAAGCCGCATATAACCGGCAAGACAAACCAATTCGACATTTCTTTTCTTGAGTTCGGCAACAATTTCCGCATCGTGTTCTTCGCGTGTACGCCTCTTTCGAGCCACAACAAGCGTTTCTATATTTCGCTCTTTTGCCTTCTGCAAACCTTCCGCGCCTGCTTTGTCGCTGATGACGACAGCAACTTCAGAATTCGGAACTTGCCCTTTTTGAACGGCTTCAATAATCGCCGTCATATTCGAGCCGCGCTCTGATATTAAAATGCCGATTTTCATTTGATAATTAGATTGAAAACTTGCACAATAGTTCTGTCCAAGTTTGGAGTATAAATTTATGCCGATACAAACAACTTATAGCAACGCCAGAAACAATTTAGCATCTTTACTCGAAAAAGTTACGGACGAGCAGGAAATCGTAATAATAAATCGGCGCGGTTATGAAGATGTCGCGCTGGTCAACGCAAACGAACTTTCAAGTTTGTTGGAAACCGCACATCTTCTTCGCTCACCGAAAAACGCGCAAAGACTTCTCAAAGCCTTACGTCGCGCACGGGCGAAAACCGAAAAACCCGAAACATTAGAAAATCTACGGCTGGAGTTTGGAGTTGAGAAAAGAAAGTAATCGCAAATTTCAACGTGAAGCGGTTTTTCATCCGGAATTTCGGGAAGATTTGCGTTTTTGGGCAGAAACTAACCGCAAAACACTGCTTCGCGCCTTTGATATAATTGAAGCGATTTTGCGTGAACCTTTCGACGGTATCAGCAAACCTGAACCTTTGAAATACCTTGTGGCGGGCGCCTGGTTGCGGCGTTTGACGCAGGAACACCGTATCGTTTATCTAGTCGGCGAAACACGCATTGATTTTCTGCAAGCGCGTTACCATTATTAAAAATTAAGTAATTAAAACTTCTTTGTTCCCTTTAACAACTCGACCGATTTCAAAACATTTCTCGCCAAGATTTTCGATGTGCGATTTTGTTTGCAGAACATTGCTTTCGGCACATATAATCACTAATCCGACGCCCATATTAAACGCCCGAAACATTTCTCCATCTGAAACATTTCCGAGTTTTTGCATCGCACCGAAAATCGGCAATTCTTCCCAGGTTCCTCGACGAATTTCGACCGCTACATTTTCCGGCAAAATTCGCGGACTATTTTCGAGAAGTCCGCCGCCGGTGATGTGCGCCAGACCTTTTATCGTGTTTGTTTCGAGCAGTTTATCTAATAACTTCAGATAACTTTTGTGCGGTTTAAGCAGAATTTCGCTTAAAGTTTCGCCGCCGAGTTCTTCAATTTTTGAGTCTACCGTAAAACCGCCGACTTCAAAAAACAGTTTTCGCGCCAGCGAATAACCATTCGTGTGCAAACCGTTTGACGGTAAAGCTAAAATAACATCGCCCGCAGCGATATTTTTTCCATCTATAACTTTCGATTTATCGACAACTCCAACTATAAAACCCGCCAAATCGTATTCACTGTCTTTGTAGAATCCGGGCATTTCCGCCGTTTCGCCGCCAAGTAGAACGCAGCCGTTTTCTTTGCAGGCTTTTGCCATACCGGAAACAACTGAGATTGTGGTTTCAGGATTTAGTTTTCCGGTCGCAAAATAGTCTAGAAAAAAAAGCGGGCGCGCGCCCTGCACCAAAATATCGTTAACGCAATGATTTACGAGGTCTTGACCGATTGTGTTGTGTACTCCCGTGTCGAAAGCGAGTTTCAGTTTCGTGCCGACGCCATCCGCCGAAGCGACAAGAATCGGCTCGCGTATTTCTGGAAACATCGCCGAAAACATTCCGCCGAAACTTCCGATTTCCGTCAAAGTTCGCTCGTTGAAAGTTGATTTGGCAAAACTTTTGATTTTGTCGAGCGCAATATTGGCGTTATCAATCGAAACGCCAGCGTCCTGATATGAAATTGAATTTGACATAAGTTTTTGAAACGAGATTATAAACCGCAGAGAAAAAATTAACCACAGATGAACATGGATACACACAGATATTTTTTAAATCACTCTTATTCGCGTAATTTCCTGCGACAATTCATTGACCAAATCGCTTTTCGCGTTTAGCATTTTTTCAGGAGACGAACGAGGGAAAATATATGAGTTTCACTTTAATGGATTTGGGAGCGGAAAATTTTGAGTATCGCGCCAGTATTTGGAATTGGAAAACCGCGCTTGAAATTGTAAAAAGTTTCGACATTATCAGCGAGGGAAAGCTGCGGCAAATGAACTACACAGCAACCGGCGTTTCTCTGGACAAAGAAGAAGCGCACGCCATCGGCGAGAAAATCCGCGATGAAATTCTGCCGAAATTAGCGCCTGACAAACGTATTTTTTCGGATTTGAGCATCACGGACGCGCCCGACGACGGCACGCTTTATCACGATGATGACGAGAAATGGAAAAATTACAGCGCGAGTTATGAATGGCTGAAAGAATTTTCCGATTTTTGTTTGAAATCGAAAGGTTTTCAGGTTTTTTAGAAGAAACGGAACGGAGACAAACACGCTAAAAACGAATTGACGCGGATTTTATAAAACAAGTCGGTCGCAATCGTCGGCAATGCAAGTCCTGATTTCTGTATAAAATAATGGAAGTTTTTGGAAATTTTTTCAGCCAGCTTTGGGTACAGATTGCTCTGCTTATCATTTTTGCGACCGTTCACGGATACATCGGCGCGTGGCTTGCCGTGCGTATGCTTTTTCGCCCGCGCTTTCCGGTGAAAGTTTTCGGCGTTACCGTTTTTCCGCAGGGAATGATACCGCGACATCGCACGCGGCTGGCGGAAGCTATCGGTAAAGCCGTCGGCGAAGAGCTTGTTTCCCAGGAAACGGTTTTGGAAGAACTTTTCCAGAAGGATTTTTTGCGCCGAAAAATTCAAGGCGTCGTTGATTCTTACAGTCACGATTTGCTTTCGCAAAATTATCCATCGCTTGTCGAAGCCTTGCCCGCAAACATCCGCGAGCCTGTTTTGGATGCGATTTCTTCGCTGCAAACAAAAATTTTTGAATATATCGAAAGCGTTTTGCAGAGCGAGGAAACCGTCGCCTCCGTTCAAGGTTTTGTCAATCGGCGTGTTGACGAAGTTTTATCGCGCCGGATTTCTGAAACTGTTGATGAAGAAGCGTTTAATAAAATTCTTGGTTTTTTGGAGACACGCATTCGTTCGGTCGTTAAAGAACCGGTGTTTGAGCAGAAAATCAGAGATTTTATCAATCGCCGCGTAGACGATTTAGCCGTTAGTCAAATTCCTCTGGGCGAAATGTTTACCGAAGATGCTGTTGCGCTGCTTAAAGAAAAAGCGGTCGGACAAGTCGAGTCAATTGTTCACCATTTAAGCGAGATAATCACAGCAGACCGTACGCGCAATCAAATCGGCGCGCTGATAAAACGTGAAGTTCACGATTATTACGAGCATCTTCCGTTTTTCAAAAAAATGTTTGTCTCGCGCGAAAATCTTATAAAAGAAGTTGACGATTTGGTAAATGAAAGTCTGCCGAAACGGATAGAGGAAACGCTGCGCGGCGATTTTTTTGCCAACGAAGCGCAAAATTTTCTCAACACTTCAATTGATAACGCGATGCGCCAGCCGCTTCCCGAAATTATCGGAAAAATCGCGCGCGAACAGCTCGAAAGATTGAAATCGCAAATTTCTAAAAGCGTATTTTCGGTTTTACAGGGCGAACAGATGATGACTTCGGTTTCGGCATATTTGACCGACACACTGCAAAAACTTCGCCCGCACAGTCTAGGAGCAATTTTGCAGACGGCGCATCCGCAAGCGGAAGAAAAGTTCAAAAATATGCTGGCAAAAAGTTTGCTGAACGTTATTTCTCGCCCGGAAACTTCTAATATCATCAATCGGGTTTTGTCAAAACAAATCGAAAGACTTCTCGCCGCGCCGATCGGCAAACTTTCCGACCACATTTCCGAAGAAAAAGTGCTGCAAGCGGGAAAATCTTTGACCGAAACGATTATTTCCGCCGCCAAAGAAAAATTACCCGAAGCAATCCGCGAATTCGACATCGGCAACGTCGTGCGCGAAAAAATAAATCTTTATCCGGTTGAAAAACTCGAAGGTCTCGTTTTGTCCGTCGCCAAAGAACACTTGCGGACAATCGAGCTTTTCGGCGCATTGTTCGGTTTGATTATCGGAATTGTACAGGCGTTTTTGTCTTACTGGGCTTTTTCAAAATAATTTATTGAACTTTATAAAAAAGGTTTTCGTTTCCCTTTCAAATTCAAATTCGCGGAAAATATATTTTTGGAGAAAAATTATGAAAAGATTCGGCTTAATTGTTTTTGCGGCGGCTCTTTCAATCAGTTTGGTTTTCGTTAACGGCTGCGGTTTTGGCGGCTTCAATGGTTTCGGCGGCGGCGTTCGCGGTTCGGGAACGACGAAAAGCGAGCAGCGAAACGTTTCCGGTTTCAGCAAAATTGACGCCGGCGGCGCGATAAATTTGGAAGTTACGGCGCAAAAAGATTTCAGCGTTACGGTTGAAGCCGACGACAATTTGCTTCAATACATCAAAACCGAAGCAAACGGCGATACTTTGAAAATTTTCAGCGAAGGCAGAATTTCGGCGAAGTCAAAAATCAACGTTAAAATTTCGATGCCGGAGTTGACCGATTTGGACATCTCAGGCGCGTCGAACGCTCTTGCTACAAACGTTAAAACCGATTCTTTGCAAGCGGAAGCAAGCGGCGCGTCAAAAATCAAAATTGACGGAACGGTAAAATCCTTTCATGCCGATGCATCAGGTGCAAGCAAAATTGATGCGGAAGGTTTGCAGACGGAAAATGCAGATGTCGATTCGAGCGGCGCGAGCAGTATAACGGTTGCGCCGTCAAACGATTTGAACGCCGACGCCAGCGGTGCCAGTTCTGTCTATTATACCAATGAGCCGAAAAACATTAAACAAACAGCTTCTGGGGCGAGTTCGGTTAAGAAAAAATAATTTTATAAGTGGTGAGCTGTTAATAAGTTGTAAGAACAAAAACTACTCTAAATAGTTTTAATGCCTACTCATAGTTCACCACTTAATTAGGTTTCGACGGCTTTTGTTTGTATTCCCATTAGATTACATTCCGCATCAAGCCCGACGGCGTAAATATCAAGCTGAATTTTGCCGACTTTGAAAACTTTTAAATTCTTTAAGTTTTTCTCCAACAAATTTTTCAAATCAGTAAATTTCTGCGCCGCTGTTTTTTCCTCATCGCCAAACCAATCTTGAATTTCCGTCAGGCGCGAAAAAAATTCCGTGAAGTTTCTTTCTTCAACCGGTGAATTTGCCTCATTTCCGGTTTGAGCGAGTATTTCTTCACAAGTAACCGCCTGAGCCTTTTTTCCGGTGAACGGCAGGATTTCGGCGTCAGTTTCACTGGTGTAAAATAACCCGTCCGTAATTTTTTTGATCTGCAACCGCAATTCAATTTCTTTTGATTTCATCACGTCGGGCTTTTTCATTTTCTTTTTTCTTCTTTTCATAGAGTTTTGCGCTCCAAAATCATCGAAAAAACAAGTCTAACACAATCTAAAATCCTGCCAAGTGTTTGTCAAAAAAGGGCTTTATCAAATGGTAAAAAATAATTTCGGAAACCTGTGGATTTCTCTTGCTATTTTCTTTTTATTTTGATAGTCTTTGACCCATTTCCAAAGAAACAAATTCTTGTAAGTTATTGAAAATAAAACAGTTAAAGTGTCACTTTAGCAATTAAGCAACTTTCCACAAGCCTGTGGAAAACCCTGTGGAAAACCTATTTACTTTAGGTTCTATAAACATAAAAAAGTTGCTGACTTAAAAGGGTTTGTAAGGAATAAATCAGAGGAATTTTCGATTCGGTTTGGGGATATAGAAAAAAGATTTTTTGCTTAAAAGGTTTACCAAAGATTTAACAAAAATTCGTGGAGAAAGACTATGAATATGTCGACAGAAAACAACAATGTTTGGAGCAATATTCTTCAATCTGTAGAAAAACGGCTTAACAAGCAAATTTTTGAGGCGTGGTTTCGTCCGATTCAATTCGACGGCTGTGATGACCAAGGCAAAA
Organism: Acidobacteria bacterium 28-9; assembly: GCA_002050355.1. Classification (GTDB taxonomy): domain Bacteria; phylum Acidobacteriota; class Blastocatellia; order Pyrinomonadales; family Pyrinomonadaceae. The sequence goes on along the minus strand of MWYY01000062.1, from coordinate 133,963 downwards.
TTCTGCACCTTCGTGCCAGTCAGGTGAATAAGGATTGGGTCAACAACTATTACTCGGAAGTTATTACGCAGACATTGAAGGAATTGAACTTGACTAATTACAGTGTCGATTGGGCAGTCGAGGAATCGGAAGCGAAGAGCGAGAATTTTGCCGACGAGGACGACGAATTTTTCTTCGAAAAACAAATCACAACCGCTAATCCACAAAACAGCTTTAATTTTATAGAAAAATCAAAACCCGAGATTCTGCAAAAAAGCAGTTCGACCAATTTCGTTGATATTGAACCGATTGAAAACTCGCTCAATCGTAAATATACGTTTCAGACATTTGTTGTCGGCTCCTGCAACCAATTTGCACACGCGGCGGCTTTGGCGGTCGCCGAATCGCCCGGTAAAACTTATAATCCGATGTATATTTACGGTGGTGTAGGACTCGGCAAAACGCATCTGATGCATGCTGCCGGACACGCTATCAAGGAAAGAAACAGACATTTGCGGGTCGCATATATTTCCGCCGAAAAATTTATGAACGAATTGATTAACGCGATTCGTTACGACAAAACTCAGACATTTCGCGAAAAATATCGCTCGATTGATGTTCTTCTAATGGATGACGTGCAGTTTATGGCTGGTAAAGAACGGACGCAGGAGGAATTTTTTCACACATTTAATGCGCTACACAACGACCAAAAACAAATTGTGATTACATCAGATTGTCCGCCGCGCGAAATTCCGACTTTGGAAGAACGCCTTCACTCACGTTTTGAATGGGGCTTGATTGCCGATATCGAACCGCCTGATTTGGAAACAAAAGTCGCTATTCTCAAACGCAAAGCGGATTTAGACGGCGTAAGTCTGCCGGACGAAATTGCGTTTTTTATTGCTAGCAAAGTAAAAAGCAACATCCGGGAACTCGAAGGTTCACTGGTTCGTCTCGTGGCTATTTCATCTCTGCGCGGTTTGCCGCTTTCGAAAATGCTTGTGCAAGATGCAATGCGAAATGTTATTGATGACGGACAAGCGGAGGGCGTAACGCTCGACAAAATTTCTAAAGCCGTATCCACGCATTATAAATTGTCGGTTGAAGAACTAAAATCAAAAAGCAACGTGCGACAAATCGCTGTACCGAGACAGGTTGCGATGTATCTTTGTAAAAGATTAACAAAACACAGTTTTCCTGAAATCGGACGCGATTTTGGCGGAAAACATCACACGACAGTTATGCACTCGGTTGAGAAAATTGATGCTTTAATTAGGGAAGACAGAAATTTCCACAGGGTCGTCAGCGAGCTAATAGATAATCTTTGCAGTTAGTTAGATGGTTTTTTACACAAAATCGGGCGGTAGTTTTCCACAGGGATAAAATTTAGTCGTTTGAATATGTAGTTTGCATTCAACAAGTTAAAAAAAGTTTTCCACATTTCCACAGGTTGGTGAATATTTAGGGCTGTGGAAAAGTGGAAAAGCAATATTTTTGCCGAAGTTTTCCACAGGTAAAATAGTTTTCCACAGGTTTTCCACAGAGCCTGTGGAAATTTAATTCTTTTACTTACAATGTTTTAAGTGAGTTTTCCACATTTCCACAGGCACTACTACTACTACTATAAAAATATTAAGTTTTTAAATTAGTATAAATAGTAAAAGGCGGCGAATATAAAAAGAAATTTTTTAGTTATAATCTAAGATAAATTTTAGGAGTTAAAGAGAAATGGAATTCGTAATAAAGCAAAGCGTTTTAAAAGACGAACTCGGATTTGTTCAAGGCATTGTCGAGAAGAAAAGCACAATTCCTGTTTTATCAAATATTTTGATTGAATCAATCGGCGAGAATACAATTCGGTTTATCGGAACGGATTTAGACGTTACAATTCGCTGCGAAGCCGAAGCCGACATCAAAAAGAGCGGTTCGATGTGCATACAGGCGCGTAAACTTTTTGACATTGTGCGCCTTTTGCCGGACGCCGATGTGCATTTTACGAAAGATGAAAACGAATGGGTCAAATTAAATTGCGGCAAATCAAATTTCAGGTTAGCCGGCGTCAACCGCGAACAATTTCCCGAAGTTCCCAGCTTTAAAAGCGCGCCGATGAAACTTTCGGCGGAAATCTTTAATCATTTTATTCAAAATACGGCTTTTGCTATCACAAACGAACAATCTCGTTTTACGCTTTCAGGCGCGAAGTTTATGGTTGACGGCAAAATGGCACGGATGGTTACAACCGACGGACATCGCCTTGCCTTTGTCGAAAAACAATTGACGGGAAACGCTGATAAAGGAACGATTGACACGCTGATTCCGAAAAAAGCTTTGATGGAACTTACAAAAATCGCACGCGACGCAAGCGGTGAAGTCAGTTTTGGCGAAGATGAAAACCACATTTATTTTGAAGTTGAGGGGAGACTTCTTATCACTCGTAAATTGTCGGGAAGTTTTCCGAATTATGAAATGGTAATTCCCAAAGACAACGACAAAGTTGCTGTCTTTGACGCCGAAGAAATGAAAAACGCGATTCGCCGCGTTTCTTTGATGGCTGATGAAAGAACGCGGTCAGTTCGTCTGACTATCAAACCAAATGAAATCGAAATCGGTGCGCAAAGCTCTGAAGAAGGCGAAGCCGAAGAAAAAGTCGCTGCTGATTACAACGGCGAAGAAGTAAACATCGGTTTTAATTCGCAGTATTTACAGGAGTTTTTAAATATCGTCAGTTCGGGCGAAAACGATTCCGGAGAAAACCTTGAAAAGGAGATTGATGGCAAAACCGTCCGGGTCAAAGAAAACTCCAGCCGTCTTCGTATTGCCTTTGAATTTAAAGACGGCAATGCTCAAACCCAATTAAACATTGCTGGCGAGAAAAATTACGATTACAAATATATTGTTATGCCGCTGAGAATTTGAGTTTTTTTAATTTATTATTTTCAGTACTATTCATTTAATAAATTTATTGGCAGTTGATAAATGTATTCAAAAACATTAATTATCATCTGCCAATTTCTATATTTATCCGCAACTTCCCTTTTGACTTTATTTTTATGTTTTTCCACTTGTGGGAAACCCACAAAGCATTTTTACTTCGGTTGTAAAATAATTTTTATTACATCTTAAAATGAATAAACGCATATCTGATAAAACTTTATGATATAAAGTTCTTGACAAAAAATATTAATTATTGTAAATTTACAAATTGTTATGGCGAAAATTCAAGCAATTCAAACAAAAGAAAGCAAAGCGGATCAGCCGCCGAGTCTGCACGGGCGGGCGATGGATAATCTGCAGTTTATACGCAAGACGATGGAACGCTCGACGCATTTTACGGCTGTTCCGGGTTACGGCGGTATCTTTATGGGTTTGACGGCGATTGGTGCAGCATTTATCGCTAATCAGCAAGTATTAATCAAAGATTGGTTAATCGTCTGGGCGGTTGAAGCGGTTTTAGCTTTTGCAATCGGTTTATTTGCGATGTGGCAAAAATCGAAAATCGCTAATGTGCTACTTAATTCCGCGCCGGCGAAAAAGTTTGCTATGAGTTTTCTTCCGCCTTTGATTTGCGCGTTTGTAATTACAATCGGACTTTGGCGATTGGGACATTTTGAAACGCTGATTCCCGTCTGGATTTTGCTATACGGCGCGGCGGTTATAATGGGCGGAAGTTTTTCCGTCAAATCAGTTCCGATTATGGGATGGTGTTTTATCGCGCTTGGAACGCTTGCTTTTGTTCTTCCTGCAAATTTTGGTAATTCAATGATGGCATTAAGTTTTGGTATTTTGCACATCGTTTTCGGAGCGATTATAGCAAGGAGGTTCGGCGGATAATGAGCAACAAAATTTTGGCTTTGAAAAAAGAAAATTTGGAAAATGAAAAAACAAAACCGCAAGCGTTAAAGATTGAAAAAGCGGCGGAATACGTTTCAAACGAACTGGACAAAATTATCCACGAACGTATGCGTCTTGGAATAATCAGCGCGCTGGCGGCAAATGAAACTCTATCTTTTACTGATTTGAAAAATCTTCTCAATACAACCGACGGGAATATCAGCGTCCACGCCCGCAAACTCGAAGAAGCCGGTTATTTAGCATGCGAAAAATCTTTCAAAAATCGAGTTCCGCTGACCGAATACAAAATCACGGCTGCGGGCAAAAATGCTTTGGCGAAATATTTAAATCATATGGAAGCCTTAATAAAGGCAATGAAAGGAAGGTAAAACAATGGGCATCCTTGTTATTGTTGATGACAATCGGCGGATTAATTGTAGCTTTTATTTTGTTGGTTATTTCGATTTTCACAATGAAGGCTTGGCTTAGAGAATTTGTTTTCGGAGCTATTGCGACATGGTTTGTTTTTTATACGATTTTGCTGTTTGGCACTTCCCTTTTGAGCAAAGAAAAAACGCTCGCTTTGAATGAACCAGAGGAATTTTGCGGTTTTTTTATCGATTGCCATATGCATAAGGCAGTAATAAATGTGAGAAAAACAAAAACGCTCGGCAACGAAACCGTCTATAGCGAATTTACATTGTGAAAGTTAAAGTTTTCAATGATGCAAGATGAGCAATGCTCGGTTTCATTACGGTTAACGCGCGCTTTGTTGACGAACAAAACCGTGAATTCGCGCGTGATGAAAAAGCCGAATTTCAACTTGGAGAGCAACCACCGTTTGAAAAAAAGATTTCGCCGGTTGAAAGTTTTGACAAGGAAATCGTGTTTGATTTACCGGCTGACCTGAACCTTTACCTGAAAAATAGTATGATGAATCTAGGTCTGATAGCCTTAATTTATATCTTGCTGTCGACTATTACGCTTTATCTTTTCTTAGAGAATTTTCAGCCGCATTGAGGAAATAAGTTTTTGCCTAAACTAGAAATTTTATGAAAAATTTAGCGCGTTTAGCCGCACAAGCAATTTTCGGTAAATTATTGCCGAAAAAGGCATATCCGGTAATAAGCGGTCATCTGCGTGGAGCAAAATTCGTTCTCGGAACTTTAGAAGGCGAAGGCGGGGGCGGTTCAGTATATTTTAATTTGGTCGAGCCAGAACAAACTGAGATTTTTGCGAAAAACTTAGACTCTGGCGACGTTTTTTTTGATGTCGGTGCAAATGTCGGTTACTATACGGTTTTAGGTTCGCGGCTTGTCGGCGAGCGCGGACAAATCGTTTCTTTTGAACCACTTGTAAGAAACCTGTCGCATTTGTATCGTCATGTAACCATTAACAAACTGCAAAATGTCAGCATAATTCCGTCGGCTTGTTCGGATAAAATTTCCCTGGAATCGTTTTCTTCCGGTCAAAATACCGCGATGGGATATCTGACAAACGAAGATAAATTGGAAAAAAATTCAGTTAGTAATAATTTAACTCTTGTTTCGACAGTTACTTTAGATGCAGTAGCGGAAAGACTGAAAATTGTGCCGAAAGTTATCAAAATTGATGTTGAAGGCGCAGAGCTATCGGTTTTACGCGGCGCGCGCGAAACGGTTCTGCCGGCTAAACCAAAAATATTTTTGTCGCTTCATTCGGAAAATCTGCGAACCGAATGTTTGGAATATCTCAAAGGTTTCGGTTATGAATTTGAGCCTCTCGGCGAGGATAAAGAAAACACGATGGAGTTTTTATGTTCGGTCAAATAAAATGTTTTGATGTAGTAATTATCGGTGCCGGACTTGCCGGTTTACAATGCGCCAAGTTGCTTTCGCAGCGAGGCGCAAAAATTTTGCTGGTTGACAGAAAAATTGATTTGACGAAAGGCATTCACACAACCGGAATTTTTGTACGCAAAACACTTGAAGATTTCGATTTTCCTGCCGGGACGCTCGGAAAACCTGTCAGAAATGTGACGCTTTACTCGCCAAAACTAAAACCAATAAATTTGGAAAGTGAAAAAGATGAATTTCGCGTCGGCAAAATGGGCAAACTTTATGGAAACCTTTTGCGGGAATGTATTGCGAGCGGTGTTGAATTTGCAAATGAAACTCGTTACATATCAACCGAAATCAATGAATCTGAAAATATTGTCAAATTAAAAAAAAGCGGCAAAGATTGGGAAGTTAAAGCAAAAGTTTTGGTCGGCGCAGACGGCGCACAATCGCACGTTGCAGAAGATTTGAATTTAGACGAAAACAAAGAATGGATTGTCGGTTACGAAGAAGTTTATCAAAACGCTTTTTCAATTGATGAGCCGCGTCTGCATTGCTTTTTGGATGCAAAACTCGCCCCCGGATATTTGGCTTGGATTACAAATGACGGCGAGGAAATTCATATAGGCGTTGGCGGTTATGCCGAGAAATTTAATCCGCGCGAAGCATTAAAAGAATTTAAGGTTAAAACTGCTGATAAAATCGTTGATTTGAGTCGGATGAAATTAACGGAAACTCGCGGCGGAAAAATTCCGGTCGGCGGAGTTTTGCGAAAAATCGCAAATGAAAACGGTTTATTGATTGGTGATGCAGCGGGCGCGGTTTCCCCGTTGACGGCGGGCGGTTTAGACCCGTGCCTGCGGCTTTCAAAGTTTGCTTCTGAAATTATCTGGAAAAGATTAGAGACGAAAAATCCGAAAGTTTTGCTTGATTATTCGGGAGAATTTTTTCGCGCACGATTTGTCTCGCGTCTGTGGATGCGGCGTTTGATTGCGCTTATTTCAAATCAAACGCTTTTAGAATTCGGTTTTAGTTTTATGCGCGGAAGAATCGGCAAAAAATTTGCGCGGCACGTATTTTTCGGGCGCGGTTCATTTCCCGACGTTGAAATTCAAATTGCAAAAGTCGAAAAATCATTTAATAATTCGATTTTGAGCTAGATTCCTTGCCTATTTCAACGTCTTTAAATTAGATTCGTTTATATGCTTTTTTCAAAACTGTCCGGCAGCATTTTGCGCTTTACCAAGATGCGCCAAATTTTTTTACTTATTCTGTATGCAGGTTTTATTGTTTTTTCTTTTATGGCAATTTCCGCACAAAGTGAATCAATAAACATTCCGAAAGAATGGCAAACTTTTGCCGAGAAAACCGATTACCGTCAAACTCCGCGTTACGCGGAAACAATTGCCTTCAGCCGAAAATTGGATCAGGCTTCGGATTTAATTTTGTATAAAACTTTTGGAAAAAGCGGTGAAGGCAGAGATTTGCCGCTTTTGATTGTCGCAACCGACAAAACATTTAGCCCGTCATTGGCGCGTAAACGGGGCAAGGCGGTCGTTTTCATCCAAGCCTGTATTCACGCCGGGGAATCGGACGGAAAAGACGCAGGATTGGCTCTCCTTCGTGATATTGCCATTACAAAAACGCGCGCCGATTTGCTTAAGGACGTTGTGATAATCTTTGTGCCGATTTACAACGTTGACGGACACGAACTTTTTAGCCCTTACAATCGCATAAACCAAAACGGTCCCGACCAAATGGGATTTCGCGCAACTACGACAAACCTCAATCTGAACCGCGATTATATGAAAGCCGATGCACCGGAAACGCGCGCCTGGCTGGCGCTGTGGAACGAATGGAAACCCGATTTTTTTATCGATTGTCACGTAACCGATGGTGCGGATTTTCGCTACAACGTAACTTATGAATACGCGCATTTTCAAGATGTTTCGCCGTTTATAAAAAATTGGATGGACAAACATTTCGACGGAAATGTCGTACCGAAAGTTGAAAAAGAAGGCAATCTTTTGACGCATTATCTGGAATTTAACGGGCGAGATGTTTCCAAAGGCTTCGCTTCATTTATAGCCACGCCGCGTTTTGCGACCGGTTACGCACCGCTTCGAAATCGTGCTGGTTTGCTGATTGAAACTCATATGTTAAAACCTTATAAGTCCCGTGTTCGCGGAACTTACGATGTTTTGCGTTATACTATCGAAGAAATTGGCAAAACAAAAATGAGCCTTTTTGAAGCTAATAAAAAAGCCGACAGAGAAACTATCGAGCGCGGAAAAACTTACGATTCAGGAAACAACTTCCCTCTTAGGCTTCAGATTACGGACAAATCCGAACCCTTTAATCTAAAAGGCGTTGAATACAGCGTCAAAGACAGTGAAATTTCCGGCGCAAAACAAATTGTTTACGGTACAAAACCGTTTGACATAAAAATTCCGAAATTTGATGAGGCGAAAATTGCAATCGGTGTGGCGCCGCCTCTATATTATATTATTCCGCCGCAATGGACAGACGTAATCAGTATTTTACAATTGCACGATATAAAATTTCAGCGAACCGCTAAGCCTTTAACAATTGAAGTTGAAAGTTACAGTTTGACTGAGCCTAAATGGTCTTCAACTTCGTTTGAAGGGCGTCTAACTCTGAGCTTTAAAACAATACCTGTAAAGGAAATCCGCAACTTCCCGCAGAATTCGGTAATAATTCCCTTGACGCAAAAATCGGCAAATGTTGCAGTTCATTTGCTTGAGCCAAATTCAACGGATTCTTTTGTTTACTGGGGATTTTTTAATGCAATCTTTGAACAAAAGGAATATGCAGAAGGTTATATTTTGGAAAAATTAGCAAGGGAAATGTTGGTAAAAGATGAAAATCTGCGAAAAGAGTTTGAGGAAAAATTGAAGGATGAAAAATTTGCTGCAAGTCCTTTTGCACGCTTAAATTTCTTTTACATGCGGTCTCAATTTCAAGATAAAAGGATCGGTCTCTATCCCGTTGGTCGTATTACAAATAATTTAACAGCCATCAAATAATAGAAAGTAAAGCAATGGTTAAGAATCCATATTGGTCTAATTAATTTCTTTTTAGCTTCAACAATTTGCAATTCAATGAATAATTCCTTAACTATTGAAGTGATTAAACTTACAATAACGCATCCTTTCGTTTGCTAGCAGAAAACTTGATAATTTTATAAAATAGAATGTTTCATTTAGTACATTAGATTACGAAATAGTTTTTACCCCTTAATAAAGTTTATGATATTCGATGAAGTTTTTGACGTGATTGTGATTGGGGCAGGTCATGCCGGTTGTGAGGCTGCTTCGGCTTCGGCAAGGCTTGGTTCAGAAACCGCGTTGGTTACTATAAATTTAGATTTAATCGGTCAGATGTCTTGTAATCCGGCTATTGGTGGTATTGCTAAAGGTCATATCGTTCGGGAGATTGATGCGCTCGGTGGAATTATGGGACGAGTAATTGACCGTACCGGTATACAATTTCGACTCCTGAATCGTTCGCGCGGTCCCGCCGTTCAGTCTCCTCGCGCTCAAGCTGACCGCTCGCTTTATCGCGTAGAAATGCGTCGTGTTCTAGAAGCCACACCTAATTTACATCTTAGACAAGGTGTTGTAGTTGATTTAATTATTGATAAAAATAAAATTATCGGTTTGGAACTGCAAGATACACGGAGACTTGGAGCAAAAGCCATAATCATTGCAACTGGTACCTTTTTAAACGGGAAAATTCATACCGGGCAAAAATCGTTTTCGGCTGGTCGTTCTGGTGAACCTGCGTCTATTGAATTAGCAGAAAGCTTAAAAAGACTCGGTTTCCCTGTCGGGCGGCTTAAAACAGGAACTCCGCCACGTCTTGATGGTAGAACTATAGATTGGGATGCTTTTGAAGCACAGCCTGCCGATGAAAACCCCGTAGCTTTTTCTTTCGCAACCGAAAAAATTGAGCAATCGCAAATTACTTGTCACATCGGTTATACGAATGAAGATTTACACGATAAAATTCGAAAGAATCTTTACCAATCGCCGCTTTATTCAGGTAAAATTAAAGGAATCGGACCGCGATATTGCCCTTCAATTGAAGATAAAGTAGTTAAATTTGCTGATAAAAATCGTCATCAACTCTTTCTCGAACCCGAAGGTCATAATACAAATGAAGTGTATTTAAATGGTTTCTCAACTTCTCTACCGGCTGATTTACAACAAAATCTTCTCAAAATGATAGATGGTTTTGAAACGGTGAAAATTATTCGCCCCGGTTATGCTATCGAATATGATTTTGTAGATCCAAGAGAATTAAAACCGTCAATGGAAACTACACGGCTTGACGGATTGTTTTTGGCAGGACAAATAAACGGAACTACCGGATATGAGGAAGCGGCATGTCAGGGATTAATGGCAGGAATTAACGCTGCCTTTTTTGCCCAGAAAAGAGATTCAATTCAATTACAACGTAATTCCGCTTATATCGGAGTTTTGATTGATGACCTCATTCACCATGGGGTTGATGAGCCATATCGAATTTTTACCTCTCGGGCAGAAGCTCGGCTTACACTTCGACATGATAATGCAGATCAAAGACTTTCTCCAATAGGCAATGAAATAGGGCTTTTAACTGATTCTGATTGGAATAGATTTAATTATAAACAAGATAATATAGCTCAACTTAGGAGTGTTTTGGAGTCAACAAATTTTAAACGCTCCGACCCTGAATATGTTTCAATTTCACAATTACTCGGCGTTGATTTAGGCGACAAAATTTCTTTAGCTCAACTTTCTCAACGTCAAGGTGTAAATTCGGGGTTTATTTATAGAATATTACCCGAAGCAATAAAAGCGAAAATAAAAGATTCTGATTTGGAAACCGCTTTAGCAGACTTATTGTATCGAGGTTATTTAGTTACTCAGCATAATGTTAATGAACGAATAAAACACAATGATAATCTTAAAATACCAGAAAAAATAAATTTTCATCGTGTCAATGGACTATCGATTGAAATGATAGAACGACTGGAACGATCTAAACCACAAACATTCGGTCAAATACGAAACATTTCAGGTCTTACACCATCAGCCATTTCTACACTTCTTGTTTATTTAACATCACAAGTTTCAAATTGAGAATTTGTTAAATGTGGAACGTGCCACCAAAACGAAAATAATTTAGGTGGCACGTTCCACATTTATAATTGTTGTGTATAATAAATTCCAACTAACAAATTCAAAATGAAACAAAAAAAATGGGTAAAATAATAGCTGTCGCCAACCAAAAAGGTGGTGTCGGAAAAACTACAACTTCAATTAATCTTGCAGCAAGTTTGGCTGTAGAAGAAAAAAAGGTTTTGTTAATAGATTCAGATCCGCAAGGAAATGCAACCTCAGGTTCTGGAATTCCGCGACTAAATAATAGAAAAACACTATATAATGTAATGTTATTAAACGAACCGATTGAAAAGGTAGTTCTACCAACTGAATTACCGCTATTGTCGGTACTTCCTTCAGACAAAAACCTGGCAGGTGCTGAAATTGAATTGGTTGATGCAGAGCGGCGGGAATATAAATTAAAAAAAATACTTAAAGAAATAAAAGATGATTATGATTATATAATTATAGATTGTCCACCGTCTTTAGGACTTCTCACATTAAATAGTTTAACAGCTGCAAATTCTCTTCTAGTCCCAATACAATGTGAATACTTTGCCTTAGAAGGAGTTACGGAATTATTTGATACATTGGCACGAGTAAGAAGAGGGCTCAATCCACAATTGATGATTGAGGGTTTGCTTTTGACAATGTATGACGAAAGGACTAATTTGTCGGCAGCGGTAGCAAAAGATTTGAGAGATTTTTATGGGACTCAAGTTTTGAAAACTGTAATTCCGCGTAATATTCGGCTTGCAGAAGCGCCAAGTTACGGTAAGCCGATAATTTTATATGATATAAGGTCACGGGGAGCGGAAAGCTATATAGAATTGGCAAAGGAGATATTAACTCATGAATAGGAAAGTCTTGGGTCGAGGATTAAATGCTCTTCTGGGTGAAGAAACAACTCAGACGAAAGGCGGGGAACTACTTGAAATCGGCATAGATTTGATAGAACCAAACGCTGAACAACCAAGAACAAAATTTACCGAAGAAAGTCTAAACGATTTAGCACAGTCAATAAAAGCAAATGGAATAGTACAACCGATTATAGTAAGGCGTAAAGGTTCGATTTTCGAACTAGTTGCAGGCGAAAGACGGTGGCGCGCCGCTAAAAAGGTAGGGTTGAAAAAAATTACTGCAGTAGTAAAAACTGTAGCAAACGAAAAATTGCTCGAATTAGCATTGATTGAAAATATTCAAAGACAAGAACTCAATGCAATTGAAGAGGCAAGAGCTTATAAAAATTTAATTGAAACCATCGGGCTAACGCAGGAAATGATTGCCGAAAGAGTTGGGAAAAATCGTACTGTGATCACGACTTTTTTAAGATTGTTGAAACTTCCCGATGATATACAAAAATTAATCGAAGAGCAAAAAATTACAGCCGGTCATGCAAGAGCTTTGTTGATGACGGGAGACGAAAATTCGCAGAGACGCCTTGCCGGAAAAATAATTGAGATGTCGTTATCGGTCAGAGAAACCGAAAAGGCAGTAAAAAGAATTGGCAGGGAAGACGGGCAAGCGCCTGAAAATAAAGCAGTTACGAGGCAAAAAGATGCTAATGTCAAAGCAGCAGAAATAAAACTGCGACGACAACTAGGGACACAAGTCCAAATAATTTCTGATGGAAAGGGAACAGGCGGTAAAATTGAGATAGAATATTATAGTGAATCGGATTTGGATAGAATCTACCAATTGTTAGTTTCTAAATAGGATAGGAATTATAATTTATGAAACATAAACGACTAACCGAAATGGTTTCTTGCGCTGGTTGAGTGGCTAAATTAGCGCCGCGCGACCTTGCTCAAGTTTTGAGTAAATTACCGAACCAGAATTTTTCATCGGATGTTTTAGTAGGCTATGAAACAGCTGACGATGCCGGTGTATTTCGTCTTAACGCTGAGATTGCTTTGGTTCAAACGGTTGATTTCTTCACACCTGTCGCTGACGAGCCGGAAATCTACGGAAAAATTGCCGCTATTAATTCCTTGAACGACGTTTATGCAATGGGCGGAACACCAATTTCTGCACTTTCCATAGTTTGTTATCCGCAGAAAGGCGATTGGGATGTTTTGGGAGAAATAATGTCAGGTGGGCAAAAGGCTTTAAACAAGGAAAACGTAGTCGTTTTAGGCGGGCATTCGGTTGATGATTCAGAGATAAAATTCGGTTATGCAATTACCGGAACTATTGATCATCGAAGAATTATAAAAAATTCCGGCGCAAAGGCAGGTGATGTATTGATTTTAACAAAACCAATCGGAACGGGCGTGATAAACACAGCAATAAAATTTGACAAGGCGAGTGAGGAATCAAAAAGGGCAGTATTAAAAACAATGACAACTTCTGCTAGAGAAGCATCTAAAGTAATGCAGAAAGTCAAGGCAAACGGTTGCACGGACGTAACCGGTTTCGGATTACTCGGTCATGCTTTTGAGATGGCAAAAGCAAGCGACGTAACGCTTACATTACAATCTGATAAAATTCCGCTTTTGCCCGATGTAATGAATTTAATTGAAAAAAAAATGTTGACGCGCGGAGATAAAAACAACCGCGAATATGTCGGCGAAACTGTCAGGTTTGGAAAAACTATAACTAAAGAAATGCAAAGCGCCTTGTTTGACCCGCAAACGGCGGGTGGATTGCTTATAAGTTTGGAAGAAGAAAAGGCAGAAAGATTTTTAGCGCAGGTTCCAAACGCAATTGTAATTGGTAGAGTTGAGTGTTACAAAAACAATTTGATAGAAGTTGGATAGAAAATACTTCATAGTAAAAGAGTTTAATTTTGCAGAAGTATGAAGGTAGAAATTAAAAATGTTTTATCTGTTTATTTTCGAATCAATCGGAACATCGGAGTTGATGCTCATCGGACTAATTGCTCTGATAGTGTTCGGACCGCGCAAACTGCCGGATATGGCGCGTACAATCGGGAAAACAATGACTGATTTTCGTCGTTCAACCGACGATTTTAAGAAAACCTGGCAACAGGAAATAGATTTGGAAAACGATAAACAACCAACCGAAATGCTGACGGATTTGCAAACAGAGAACACAATAAAAAACGAAAATTCTATCAGCCAAACCACATTGCCGAATATTAGTGAAATCAAAAAGCCGGATTTGCCGGAAATTAAAGAAATAACTAAAGCAGATTTTGAAAAGACTTTCACAGACAAAGAAATAGAAAAGTTAAAACAACCCGAAATTGCTAAAACAACTGCCGACAAACGCGATTGGTTATAAAGGAAAAAGGTCAGAGCGAATTTATCGCGGTATGAGTTTTAAGGAAACAAAACAAGAAGAACAACAATTGGGCGGGCAGATGTCATTTTTGGAACATTTGGACGAGTTTCGCCGTCGTCTTGTAAACTCTGTAATAATTGTAGTTATCGCTTTTGCTTTGTGCTGGTTTGTTTCCGATAAGATTTATAATTTTTTATCAGTTCCAATTCGCCAAGCTCTTTCGGAAGCTGAAAGACGCGAAATTCCGGTCGAAGGTTTGACCGGAAGCGAAAAGGTTCTTCCCTTAAATAATTTGCACGAAGGTGATAGCGGGCGTTATGTGTTTGACCGGTCAACAAAACTTGGCGTCAGCGTAGTCTCTCCAGGCACTTCTGTTTTGGCGAAAGCAGCGAAAGATGGGGAAGGGAAGTTAGGGCTGTTTACTGCAGAGCCTTTATTTACAAGTAACGCAATCGTTCCGCAAGGGATAAGACTTCCCGTCGATTTTGAGCATATAGACCCGACGAACAGTGCAAACGCCGACGAAAGAATGATTGTTACGACTGCGGTCGAGCCGTTTACGCTCTATGTAACTGTATCGCTTTATACAGCAATTGCGCTTTCGATTCCTTTTCTGCTATGGCAGATTTGGGGATTTATATCGCCTGCACTGTATCGCCACGAACGTTCGTATGTTACTCCGTTTATTGGACTTTCAACCATTTCATTTGTTATCGGCGCAGCATTTGCTTACTATATTTTATTTCCACCGGCGGTAAAATATCTGCTCGGTCTGGGCGAAGATTTTCGTCTAATGCTTAGAGCAACCGATTATTTTGATTTTATAACATTAATAATGCTGGCGATGGGCATAATTTTTCAAATGCCTGCAATTACTTATGTTTTAGCCAGAATTGGATTGGTTTCAGCAACACTATTGATTAATAGCTGGAAGATTTCGCTAGTCGTGATTTTGATTGTCGCAGCGGTTGTTTCGCCGACCGGAGATATTCCGAATATGATGCTGTTTGCTACCCCTATGATGGGTTTGTATATTATCTCAATTTTTATCGCTTGGTTTTTCGGCAAGAAAAGACAAAAGGATCCAGAAGTTGAAAACCTGTAAAGTAAAATAAAAAATATATTTAATTGTCTTTAATCAAAGCAAACTCTTCATAAATCTCAAGTTTTAATTTTATTTCTTTGTTATTTTTACTGATTCATTCGAGGAGACTTGAATGCTAAAAATTTGGTTGAGCATTTCTCCCAAGCGATAACCTGCCAGCGTGATTTGTTCCTGCGCTATTTGGAAAGCCCGTTTTTTATATGCTTCTGACGGCATTTCAAAACGTTTCAAAGTCGGCGGGTAAACTTCCGTCGAAGAGATACGGAAGCTTTCCTGCTGCCATTCGTCGAATTTTCCAATTTTCAAACGGCTACGCATTTTTGCAAACGGATATTTTTTTGTCATTTGCTGCGCAATTGCCGGAAGGTAATCTGAATCGCAAGCATCATTCACACGCGGAATATTTCGTCCGACAATCGAATCCCAAAACCAGTGGAGGTTAACTTTATCTTCGCGCGGCGTATCTTTTGGCGAGAGTTCAAAAAGATTTCCGCCTTGGTCACCTTTTGGTTCAATGTTCGTTACGCGCGCCGTAGCGTGGAGCGGTTGATGAATATCGCCGCCTACGTGCAAAATCCAAGCGAGCGCAATTGCTTTGTCCTCATTCGATGTCGAAGTATTACGCAAAACTTTATCAAACGTAAAAAGACGCTCGACGGCGTTTTCCTTGTCGGATTCTAAATCGGTAACAATTTCAACTCGCCCGTTTGTGTTGCGGAAGAAAGTATCGAGATAATGCCAGGTTCCGTGATGATATTTCGCGTTACGGTTTTTGAATTTTTTATCGCGAACAATATCTGCCCAGGTTGATGCAATCATAAACAATTCGCGTTGTTTAGCGACAGCAGAGCGCGAATCCTGCAAATAAAAAACGCTCAAATCGGAATCTTCCGGTGCGCTCAAAAGCACCTTTATCATTGCGTCTCTAGCCTGCGGCGTCATTTGTTCCCAAGCGATGTACGTGGTGAGTTTATGTCCCGTATCGTCCCAAGCCGATGCGCGGGAAACCGAAACAACAATTATTGCAAAAAGAAAGAAAATTTTAACAAAGCGGTTTTTCATCGTTTATTCTCCAAATATTTATATGAACGATTTTAGCGAAGATATAAAATTAAAGAAAGCAGCGAAAGAAAAACGCCGTTCAAATTTTATTTGTTTCAGATTGACATTAGATTAGCAAACTTTTGTGTCAAAACTTCATCATAAAAACCGCAAAATATTCCTTGCAATGTGGTTCTAAAACAGGGAATAAAATTGAAATTCAGTGTGTAAGGGAAATATCAAGAGGGGAGTAATAAAATGCAGGCGATTTTAGAACAAAACAGAATAGCAAAATCTTTAAACAACCGAACCGACGGGGCGTTCGGCAATAAAATAGGTTTATTCGGCTCAATTTTCGGCTGCTGGCATAAACAATTGAGTCGTCCGTTTACAATCGGAAAAGATTCGTATCGTTCTTGTTTGAGCTGTGGCGCGCGAAAGCGTTTCGATATTGAAACCTTGCAGGCGTTCGGTTCTTTCCATTATCCGCCGGCAGTATCTTCGGATATAAATTTTAACAACAATTAAATTTTTTTTCTAAAATTATAAGCTGAAATTTGCGGCGCGGCTTTTAATAATTCGCGCTTTTTTATTACAAACAATTAGTCGCTCGCTAGATTTTCCCTAAAATCAATGCCGAATTTTTCGAGCCGAAGCCGATGCAGTTGCACAAAGCGATTTTTACGTCGGCTTTTTCTTTTGCCGCGTTTGGCGTGTAATCTAAGTCGCATTCCTCATCGGGAACGTCTAGATTTATTGTCGGAGCAATAATGTTTTCGTTCAAAGCTAAAAGAGCGGCGCCGATTCCAGCCGCACCACTCGCGCCCTGCGGATGTCCTATTTGAGATTTCGTCGCGCTTGCCGGAATTTTATAAGCGCGCTTGCCGAAAGCGTTTTTTACAGCTTGCGTTTCGATGCGGTCGTTTAATTGCGTCGAAGTTCCGTGCAGATTTATGTAATCAATTTCTTCGGGCGAAACATTTGCGTCCTGCATTGCAATTTGCATCGCACGCGCCGGTTCATTGCCGTTTTCCTGCAAACGAACGCGATGATAAGCATCGCAGGTCGAACCGTAACCTTTTATTTCCGCGTAAATTTTTGCGTTTCTAGATAGCGCGCCGTCTAAAGTTTCCAGCACAAAAATCCACGCGCCTTCACCCAGAACGATTCCCGAACGATTAGCCGAAAACGGACGTGACGCACGCTGCGGTTCATCGTTCCAATCGTCGGTCAAAACCGTCATCAAATTAAAACCTTCAAGAATTCCGCGCGCAATCGGCGCATCAACACCGCCCGTAAGCATAAAATCGTGTTTGCCAAGCGCAATGTTCTGTGCCGCGTAAGCAATTGCGTCGGTTGAACTTGTGCAGCCGGTCGATACGATGTGAGATAGTCCGTGCAAACCGAAAACCATCGAAAGCTCCGAAGATAATCCGCCGTGCGTCGAAGCCGGAATTGTATAAACGCTGGCTTTGTTTTCTTCGCCTGTAAACCAGTATTTATATTGTCTCTCGGTAAATTCAAGCCCGCCGCCGCCTGTTCCCAAAACGACACCGAAATTTTGTCTCTCCGCCAAGCTCAATTCTTCCGTCTCTATTTTTGCATCCTTGACCGCTTCGCGGGCTGCCCGCAAAGCAAGCGGAACGGTGCGCGAAACGTGCTTGCGGTCTTTGGCGTTTAACTCAGCTTCCCAATCAAAACCCTTAATCTCCGCCGCGATTTTAACCTTCGAATCGGAAACATCGAAACTTTCGATTTGCCGCACGCCGCTTTCACCGTGTCTTAAAGCCGTCCAAAAATTTTCGCGTCCGATGCCGATTGGCGTAACGCACCCGAAACCCGTGATTACGACGCGACGCGGCTTTACAAAATTATTAAACATAAAATTTTACTGCTAATTTGAGAATATCATTTTGAATTGAATCAAAGCCATCAGATGAACTTGGAAAAGCGAAATACAGTAAAATTTTTTGTTTTCCCGACAAGCATTGTTTCCGCGAAAAATAACTTGAAAAAAGCTAAATTTATATTGCTTTATTTAGGTGTGTGAAATTAAAGTGTAAGAGGAAACCGAAATAATTTCCAGCTGACCTGACAAAAGCGCTTTTTAGATTAGGCGCAATAAATTTCGATTGCAAAACTTTCAGCAAAAACGTGCCAAACCTTTTAGACCCGACATTTATAAACACCAAATCTTCGGTTGAAATTTCCATTATTGTTCCAACTTTTAACGAGGAGCTTTCAATAAAAAAAACACTCGACGCCGTGTCTCGCCTTATAAATGTTGATGAAGTAGTTGTCGTTGACGGCGGCAGTTCCGACAAAACAATCGAAATCATTGATAGTTTTGAAAAATTAAAAAAATTAAAAATAATAAAAATGGCTGAAGCAAACCGCGGACGCCAGCTTCATGAAGGAACAAAACACGCAAAAGGCGAAGTTTTTTGGTTTCTCCACGCAGACACCAGACCCGTGCAGGGAAGCGCCAGACAAATCAAACAGTTTATGCGTTACAGGGAAGTCGTCGGCGGAAATTTCGAGATTACCTTTGCCGGGGAAAATCGTTGGGCGCGGTTTCTAACCAAACTTTATCCTTACTTGCGCTCAATCGGGCTTGTCTATGGCGATTCGGCGATTTTCGTTCGTCGTGATGTTTATGAAAAAATCGGCGGATTTCGTTTCTTACCGATTTTTGAAGACTTGGATTTGTATAAAAGATTGCAGCGCCAGCGCGGTCGCTTCGTGCATATAAATTTACCTGTTACGACATCTTCGCGCCGTTTTGAAAACCGCTCGTTTTTGCTGACCTTCTCGCGTTGGTCTTTCTTTCAAGGGCTTTACTGGATCGGGTTTCCGCCGCGCCTTTTGGCAAAATTTTATAAGCCGATTAGGAAATGAATAGAAATATTTCAGAACCAAAAGTTTATAATTATTTTTATTTATTTAAGATGATTTTCAAAAAATGGAAAGTTTGACAAAAATCTTTGCGGTAGCCGTAGGCGGGGCATTAGGCGCGGTCGCACGGTATTTGCTGAACATCTCGCCGCTTTCAAATATTTTTCAATCGTTTCCGTTCGCCACGTTTTTTATAAATATTTCCGGTTCGTTTTGCATCGGTTTTCTGCTGATTCTTTTCGCCGAGAAATTTACGATCAGTGAAAATTTGCGGCTGGCAATCATTGTCGGATTTCTCGGCGCATACACGACTTTTTCGACGTTTGAATTTGAAACTTTCGTGCTCGTCCGCGAAAAACAACTTACGACGGCGATTTTGTATGTCGCGCTGAGTTTTGCGCTCGGGTTAATCGGTGTTTTGAGCGGCGTTTGGCTGGCAAAAAGATTTTAGGTGATAGGTGTCAGGTGTTAGGTTTTAGAAAGATTCCAAACTAAAACCTAACACCTGATATCTGATTTTACTGCGGCGACTCAATTGCTTTGCCGACAACAATAACGGGAAGTCCGGCTTTTAGCAAAGCGGCGTTCATTTTTTGCGTATCGTTGTTGATAAAGCCGTTTATTTCGCTAACTTTGGACGGCAACCGTGTTTGCAGTAAACCAAACTGTTCGCGCATCGCTGCCGTCGGCGAGAAATTGCCGTCCCCGACGGTATTGTATAAGCCGCCGATTTGGTCGGTTAGTTTTGCGGAAGCGCGGATGCCGTCTTCTTCGCCGACAACCAAATCGCCGGTTATCGTGTCAATTCGTTTTTTGTAATCGGTCAGAGCTTTGGTCAAATCCTCCGGAACTTCCGTCAGACGGTCTTTTGCAACTCGCTCGATTTGCTCGGCTTGCTGTTTCGCGCTGTCGAGCAGTCGAAGCCCGTCGTTGAGTGTCGAGAGTATATCGCGAAGGCGCAAAGATAAATCTAACTGCGACTGCAACTCGGCGGTTGTAACCGAAACAGTCGGGTCAACGCGAACTTCAACCTTTTTTTCCTGCACGACTTTATCGCCGACAAACAATCGAATCGTATAAGTTCCGGGCATTGCCTGCGGTCCGCGCGGATTGCCGGCAAATGCGCTTTGTTCGGCTGTCGGGGCGCGACGCAGGCGTTCGCCTTCATAACTCAAATTCCAACTTGTGCGATTTAAGCCTTTTTCCTTCGGCAAATTTTTTACCTCGGCAATTTTTTTGCCGCCGGCATCGGAAATCTCAAGTTTAAGTTGGATTTTTTCGTCCGGTTTGTCCTTCAAATAATAAGTAATAATCGCCCCGCGCGGCGGATTCGCGCCTTGAAAAAGTTTGTCACCGATGCCGTAGCGAGTCATCATCGTCGAAAAACGATATGCCAGGCGCACGTCGAACATATACGTCGGGTTTTGCAAAACGGTGTCGTTCATTTGCTGAATCGGCGCGGCGTCGTCAAAAACCCACAAACTGCGCCCGTGCGTCGCCAAAATTAAATCGTTGTCGCGCGCGTGAAGGACGACATCGTGAACGGCGACGCGCGGCAGATTTTTCATATTCAGTTCCATCCAATTTCTACCGCCGTTATAGGTAGCATACAAACCCAATTCAGTTCCGGCATAAAGCAAATTCGGGTTGCGCCTGTCTTCCGTTACTACGTGGACGTAAGCCTTTTCCGGTAAATTTCCGGTAATATTTGTAAAGTTTTTTCCGCCGTCGGTTGTTTTGAAAACGTAAGGCTTATAATCATCAAATTTATGACGGTCAAATGAAATGTAAGCCGTATTCGTATTCGTGAGCGACGGTTCGACGTGCGAAACGGACGAATCGGCTGGCATTTTCGGCACATTTTTAACGATATTTGCCCAATTCTTTCCACCGTCCGTTGTAACCTGCAAATTTCCGTCGTCAGTTCCAGCCCAAATCAAACCGGCTTGAAGCGGCGATTCGGCAAGGCTGATAACGGTTTCGTAATGTTCAGCGGAAGTGTTTTCGGTGAAAACCGGTCCGCCTGCGTCCTTGAGGCGAGTGAGGTTGTTCGTCGTCAAATCGGGACTGATTGTCGTCCAGGTTTTTCCGAAATCAATTGATTTAAAAACCGAACTGCCGCCTAAGTAAACCGTGTTTTTATCGTGCGGCGAAAGTATTAAAGGAGCATTCCAGTTAAAACGATATTTGTCGTTTTCCGCCGCGCCGCCGACGCCGAAATACGGCACGACCAATTGCTGCTCGCGGTTTCGCATATCGGTTCTGACTACGTTTCCGCCTTGTGATTCGGTCAGATACAAATCTGGATTGTCTTGATTGGCAATCGCAAAAAAGCCGTCACCGAAGCTGATCATTCGCCAATCGTCGTTCATAATTCCCGCAGGCTCACGATTTCGGCTCGGTCCCGTCCATGTTCCATTATCCTGAAGCCCACCCGACAGATTATAAAAAGGCTCGCGGTTGTCGGCGAAAACCTGATAAAACTGTCCGATTGGAAGATTGTTGATATAATCCCAAACCTTCCCGTCCATTGTTACGGCAACGCCGCCATCCTGTCCTTGCCACATACGCTTCGGATTGAGCGGGTCAATCCAGAGCGCGTGATAATCAATGTGTGTGTTTGGTGAAATCCTAGTGAAACTGCGCCCGCCGTCTGATGATACGAAAAGCGGCGAAGAAACCGCATAAACTTTATCTTCATTCGTCGGGTCAACACGCACGGTCGTGTAATAAAATCCGCGTCCGACAATGTTTTGATTTTTATAAACCTGCCGGAAAGTTTCGCCTTTGTCGTCCGAACGGTAAAGCGTTCCGTCTTTCGATTCGAGAATGGCGTAAACGACATTCGTATTACTTGCTGCAACCGCAAGACCGATTCTACCAATCAATTTCGGCAAACCTTTATCAACTTTATTCCACGTTCTGCCGCCGTCGGTCGAACGGAAAATTCCGCCTTGTTCCGAACCGCTCGTAAACGTCCACGGCTTGCGCTCAAAACGCCACATCCCGACGTAAAGAATATTCGGATTCTGCGGGTCAATTTCCAAATCCGACGCGCCGTGAAACTGGTCAATATACAAAGTTTTTTGCCAGGTCTTACCGCCGTCGGTCGTCATAAAAACGCCGCGCTCTTCATTCGCGCCCCAAACGTGACCGACTGCCGCGACGTATGCAATATCAGGATTTTTCGGATGCACGATGATTTTTGAAATCGTGTTCGTATCCTTCAAACCGAGATGTTTCCAACTCTTTCCGCCGTCGGTTGATTTATAAACGCCATCGCCGAAAGAAACGCTATTGCGCGTGTTCGATTCGCCCGTGCCGACCCAAATAACATCGGGATTTCCCGGCTCAAGCGCGATGTCGCCGACGGAAATCGTATTTTGCCGGTCAAAAATCGGCGTCCATTTCATTCCGCCGTTTGTTGTTTTGAAAATTCCGCCCGAACCGGTAGCAACGTAAACAATATTCGGATCGCCCGGCACGCCTTCGACATCGGCAACACGCCCGCCCATATTTGCAGGACCGATACTACGCCAGGAGAGATTTGCCGTCGCCGACGTTTCCGTCATTTTTTCGGCTGTATTTTTACTATGATTTGTCGTTTGCGCCCAAAACGGAACGACATTTAAGCATAAGAAAAGAAGTGTTATACACACAACGACTTGGACTTTTAATCCTCGTTTTTTCATTCGATTCTCCAAATTTAGGAATTTAAGATTTGTGATATATATCAGTTAGGAACGCAAAGTAATGCGATATATAAAGTAAAAAGTCTCTTGATGTCCGGTTAAATGGAAAGAATTAATTTTATCCATTTTTCTTTACGATTATTTTTCTTCCGTGTCGGAATTTTCTTTATCATCTTCCTCCGACTTTTTAGTTAGAAAATAGAATTTGCCCGCATCTTCAGGCGTCAGCTTTGCTCCTAAGAGTTCGGCAGAATAAGCTAGAACGGGGTCGGTTTTTTTTGACAAGGCTTCTCCGTTTGGACCGACGGGATAATCAGGAATCACGCCGACATTTTCTAATCTATTACCGTCGCTCATAATCATATCGGCAATCGTCAGGCTTAATGCAAAAGAAGAAAATGTTTCATAATCGGGAACTCCGCGTGCATTTGTCATCTGAATAAAGTTACTTGTCATAACTGCTCCGGCGCTGACATCGCCCATAATTTTTCCACGCTTTTCAAGTTGTATAACACGCGAAAATATCTCGGAAGCCGAAGCCGAATTGCTGTCTATCAAAACGATAAGTTCGCCTTTATAAACCTTTTCCTTTTGGGTTTTGGCAATGCGCTCTTCGGTTTTATAACGCGATATGAAAGTAGCGGTTTTCACATCATGGTCAAAGAAATGTCCGGTCAGATATTCTTCAGTTTTGATGTAGCCGCCGCCGTTGCCGCGTAAGTCCAAAATAAGTTTTTTATGCGAACCTACCTCAGCAAACATCTTGTCAATAATTCTTTTATCAACAACAAAAGTCTCGAGTCTGCAGGCAATTACCTCTGAATTTATTTCCCGGCACTTATACGGATTTTCCCGTTTCTCGCTGCGCCTTTTCTCCGCTTCTTTTCGTCTTTCTTCGATAGATTTAAAGGTTGACTTAATATCGATTTCGCGCTCCTTGCGGTCTGGCGTAAGCACGTAAAGCTTGATGCTTTCCTGCGGGTCGAGTGCATAAAAAGTATAATTTATCTTCCAAAGGTTTTTCTTTGTAAGAGCATATTGCCCGATTGCCGCTATTATATCTCCGGCTTTCAAGCCTTTTGCTTCGGCATCACTACCTTTTTTAACGTCCGTAACGAAACAGTTATTGCCAATCATCTGCATCGTAAAACCATATTCAACTCGATATGCCCGGTTCGGCGGATAAAATCGCGTGTGAGAATCGTTAAACTCCAAAAGGACTTGTGCAATAATGCGGAAAATTTGTTTATTGGTGTCCACATTTTTAATTCTTTCAGCGGCAATCTTAAATCTTTCGTCTATATTTATGCCGCGAAAATTCTTATCGAAATATCTTTGTTTGATAATACTCTTTATTTCATCGAGCATAGTTAAACCGCGTGAACGATTGAGTTTGGCGCTTGCCGCACTTGCGATTTCATCGACTCTTACTTGAGCTAAGCTAAATTGAACCGAAAACAAAATCAATAAGGATACTGTAAAAACGAATTTTTTAGACATCATAGGTAACCTCTGTGAAATTTTTGTGATTTAGATGCAGATATGTAAGAAAATAATAAAATAATAAAACAAAATCAGTAAAAATCAAAGATTTTTATTTCAGAGCAACACGGGCTTTTTTCACAACTTTGATTGCTTCTTCCACCGTTTCCGATAAAGCCGTTAGATGCCCCATTTTGCGCCCGCTTCTAGCTTCGGCTTTGCCGTAAAGATGAAGTTTTACTTCGGGAAACTGCAAAGCCTTTTGCCAGTTCGGTTCGCCCGTTTCCCATAAATCGCCGAGCAGATTTGCCATTGCCGCCGGTTTGTACAAATCAGTCGCGCCCAAAGGCAAACCGCATACGGTGCGAAGCTGCTGTTCAAACTGCGAAGTAACGCAGGCGTCAACTGTTAAATGACCGGAGTTATGCGGACGCGGCGCGAGTTCGTTGACCAGCAACTTTTCATCTTTCGTCAGAAAAAATTCGACGCATAAAACGCCAATGACATCGAGCTTTTCCAAAATTTCTCGCGCAATTTCGACAGCTTCTTTTTCCGTTTTTTTGGAAACAAAAGCGGGCGCGAAAGAAACGTCTAAAATATGATTCGCGTGCACGTTTTCAATCACGCCGTAATGGGCGAAATGCCCGCGTAAATCACGCGCCGCTACGACGGAAACTTCTTTTTCAAACTCGACAAACGCTTCTAAAACGGCTTCGTTTCCGTTCAAATTTGCAAAAGCCGTTTCGATGTCGCCCACTGATTTTATTTTTGTTTGACCTTTACCGTCGTAACCGAAACCGGCAGTTTTCAAAACTGCCGGCGCGCCGATTTCTTCGATTGATTTTTGCAATTCATTTAAGGTTTTCACGTGGCGAAAAGGCGTAACCGGAAAACCGTTTTGCGCAAGAAAAGTTTTTTCTCTCAATCTGTTTTGCGTTATATGCAGAATTTCGCCGTTTGGTCTGACGGGCGCAAATTTTTCAGCGACTTCGACGGTTTCAAACGGCACGTTTTCAAATTCAAACGTGATAACGTCAACATTTTTCGCAAATTTCTTAACCGCATCCAAATCTTGATACTCGGCACATATTTCAAAATCCGCGACTTGACCGGTCGGCGTGTCCGATTCAGGCGAAAAAGTATGCACGCGATAACCCATTCGACGCGCGGAAATCGCAAACATTCGCCCTAATTGACCGCTGCCGAGAACGCCGATTGTAGAATTTGGAAGAACCATTTCGATTTTGGATTCGCTCAAATTTTTACTCTAAAGCTGCGTTTAAAACCGCATTTGTTTGCTCTTCTCTAAATTTTCTCAATTTCTCGCGTAAATCTTTTTGTGTGTTCGATAAAATCGCAACGGCTAAAAGCGCGGCATTGGTTGCGCCCGCGCTGCCAATTGCGAATGTTCCGACTGGAATTCCGGCTGGCATTTGGACGATTGAAAGCAGTGAATCCATTCCGCTCAAGGCATTACTTTGCACTGGAACACCGAGAACGGGCAAAACCGTTTGCGACGCGCACATTCCGGGAAGATGCGCCGCGCCGCCCGCACCCGCGATAATAACTTCAATACCACGAGATTCCGCAGATTTTGCAAACTCAACTAGCAAATCCGGCGTGCGGTGCGCCGAAACGATTTTGCATTCGTGCGGAACATCAAATTTCCCCAGTGTTTCCGAAGCGTTTCGCATCGTTTCCCAATCGGATTTGCTTCCCATTATCACTGAGACAATCGGGTTTTCGTCATTTTTCATTGCTTACAAAATAGAAAAGATGCGCGACGAAAGCAAATTCAGCGCGCATCTTTTCTATTTTCCAGAGAGCAATCACAAAATTCCGACGGTTACTGGTCGGAAAAGATAGCAGCTCCGTTTTTCATTTCAATTTGTATGAAAAATGGACGACACTTTCCGCGATTCCGCCTGTCGCCTGATAAAAATCCAGCGCGTGTTGGTCTTCCAAATCCGCTTGAACGAAAACTTCTTTCAATCGCAAACTCGCACAGTATTCTTTCAAGGAATTTATCAGTTGCCTGCCGATTCCTTTTCGTTGAAATTCAGTCTCGACGGCAAGATCGTAAATATAAACTTCGCTTGACGGAAAATAAGTTGACGGCAAAATGTGCGCGGTTAAGCCGCCGACAACTTTATTATTAATAATCGCCGCGTAAAAAATGACAGTTTCTTTCTCTAATAAACTTTGCAGATATTGAGCTGCCGGCAATGTAAAATCTTCCATTTCAAAAACTTCTTCATACAATTTTATTAGTTCCGTTAAACAGCTTAAATCTTCGATTTCTAATTTTTTATATTCTATTTCCATCTTTGGTTTTGCTGTGCAGCTTAAAGTTTTCGTGGTTTTTTGCCTGCGGTTAGATTCTAAATATAAAATATTTGAGTTATGGAATCAAAAAACAAAAAGGACAAAGCCGAAAATGAAATATCAGCGATTAAGGTAAAAAATGAAGACTGAAAAATCTAAGCGGCTAATCAATATTTATCAATTACAATTTGTCTAAACATCGTTTCAATTGCGAAAATAAAATTAATGAAATTAAACCTGAACGACACCTTTAATAAAGCGCTGCCCGCGGATTCGGTTACGGAAAACTATGTTCGCCAAGTGCCGAATGCCTGTTTTTCTCGTGTTACGCCAAAAATTCCGGGCAAACCTTCGCTCGTGCATTATTCGCCGCAGATGCTCAAAGCGGTCGGGTTAACTGAAACGGACGCGAACAGCGAAGAATTCCTGAAAGTTTTTTCGGGCGCGGAAATTTATCCCGCAACCGAGCCGTTTGCGATGTGTTACGGCGGGCATCAGTTCGGACATTGGGCGGGACAGTTGGGCGACGGCAGAGCGATTAACTTGTTTGAGGTCAATCATAATAATCAACAATGGGCTTTGCAGTTAAAAGGCGCGGGGAAAACGCCGTATTCGCGCGGCGCGGACGGGCTTGCCGTGCTGCGTTCTTCGATTCGGGAATATCTTTGCAGCGAAGCGATGTTTCATCTCGGAGTTCCGACGACGCGCGCGCTGTCGCTGGTTTTGACGGGCGATGCAGTCTTGCGCGATATGTTTTATAACGGCAACGCCGAATACGAAAAAGGCGCAATCGTCTGCCGCGTCGCGCCGAGCTTCGTTCGTTTCGGGAATTTTCAAATCTTGACCGTGCGGCAGGATTTGGAAAATTTGAAGAAGCTCGCCGATTACACGATTGGTAATTTTTACCCGCATTTGGGCGAGCCAAACAAAGAAAGCTACATCGAATTTTTCCGCGAAATCACCGAACGAACGCTCGATTTGATGATTCACTGGGAACGCGTCGGCTTCGTTCACGGCGTGATGAACACCGATAATATGTCGATTTTGGGTTTGACGATTGATTACGGTCCTTACGGCTGGCTCGAAAACTACGACCCGAACTGGACGCCGAACACGACCGACGCGGGGCAGCGTCGCTACCGCTACGGCAACCAAGCCTCAATCGGTCTCTGGAATCTGCTCCAACTCGGCAACGCGTTTTATCCGCTCATCGAAGACGCCGCGCCGCTCGAAGAAATTTTGGACAAGTACCAAACTTCGTATCTACCGAAACACATCCGAATGATGTCCGATAAATTAGGTTTGAAAAATGCCGGTGAGACGGATTTCATCGCCGAACTCGAAAATTTGCTTTACCAATCTGAGATGGATATGACTTTGTTTTTCCGCCGACTCGACCAATTCGATGAAAACAATCCGAATGAGTTTTGGACGAAGCTCGAAGAATCGAGCTATTCCGCAACGCTCGAAAAATTCAAACCGCAGTGGACTGATTTTCTAAAAAACTACGCCGAAATTCTCGTCGCCGAAACCAGCGAAAAAACCAAAAGAACCGCCGCGATGAACCTGGTCAATCCGAAATACGTTTTGCGAAATTATATGGCGCAATTAGCGATTGACGCGGCGGACGAAGGCGATTATTCGGTCGTTGACGAACTATTTAAATTGCTTCTCAAACCATACGACGAACAACCCGAATCTGAAAAATGGTTTGCCAAACGCCCCGATTGGGCAAAGGAAAAAGCCGGCTGTTCAATGCTTTCGTGCAGCTCGTAGAGAGTTGATTCTCAAACGGAAAAAAGGACGAAGTTTCGGCTTCGTCCCTTTTATTTTTCATCCGCGAACAGATTCATCATTACATTTTCAAACGTCAATCTGTTCCAATGTTCTCTGGTCTTTTGCGCCGTTAAAATACTTATCTAAAACTTTTCGGAAAACCGGATGCGCGTTTTCCAGCGACCCGAACAATGTTATAGAGGATTTCAGTTTCACGTCGTCAGGACTGCCGAATATCTGATTCGCCGTTTTCCCCTCGATTTCCAGCAGTGCTTCGGAAACTTCAACGAGCCGCGCGCCCAAAACCGGATGCGCCAGGTAAAGTTCGGCTTCGGCGCGATCTTTGACGGCGTAGAATCTGGAAGTTTCGCTCGAACCCAAACCCTTGATTTGCGGGAAAATATACCACATCCAATGACTTTGTTTTCTGCCGCGTTTAATTTCAGATAATGCACGCTCAAAATCATTTTCCTGCGCGTCTAAAAAACGTTTTAAGTCATTCATTTTTCTATTTCTTTATAGACAAATCCGCATTTCAAACAAATCTTTGTTTAATTATGCTGTGATTGCTTGAGCTTTTTCCGGCATTTCGTCCCAAGTTCTACCTTCAAGCAATCGTCCGGTTTTCTTTTTATTTGTGCCGCCCCATTGTTTGAAGAAAAATGCCACGTTTTGATTTTGACATTGATGCCGAATTTCAGTCACCCATTCTTCTAAAATCGGACGCGCGCCGTAACCGCTTTCGCCGCCGACAATCGCCCAATCCATTTCGCTCAAATCAAGATTTTTCAACGCTCCGAGCAAAGGCTCTAAAGATAAAAACTTAATTGCCGCGCCGGTTCGTCGCAAGTTATCAATTCGATAAACATATTTTTGGCTTTCAACCGAAACGCCCATCCAAATGTTCGGCGACCACTCAAGAAAAGGACTTAACTCAGCCAATCGGCTCGAACGCTTTGTTAGAGCTTGAAAACGATGCCAATAAGCGCGTTTCATCACGTCGAAAATTTGTTGAATGTAATCAAGAGGAACGTCTTTGTGAAATAAGTCAGACATTGAATTAACAAAAATCGTTTGCGGCTTCTTCCAGCTTAACGGCAGTTCAAGCATTTGCGGTTGCAAAGTGAGCTTGAAACCTCTTTTGTAATTTGCTTGTCCCATTGCTTTGAGCCGTTTCGCCAGCCGTTCGGCATAGCAATTCTTACAGCCCGGACTGATTTTGTTGCAGCCCGTGATTGGATTCCAAGTTGATTCTGTCCATTCGATTGATGATTTTGTAGCCATTATTTGGAATAAAATAAAATTTCGTCGTCGTTGATTCTCTTTTTACCGTGCGCGGCTTTTAATTTTTCGTCGTCAAGAAAATCTTTAACGACAGCATTGTAATCTTTAGTATGAAATTGAGCGAAATAAGCGAAAATCAGATGACGTTTGATTTGTTTTCTTGTTGTTTGCAGATTATTTTGAAGAAACTGTTCTGTCAAAATATGCAGTTTTTGGCGACGTTTTTCTTGCTCGCCGATGATGCAAAAAGCGGAAAATGCATAGTTGAATGTTCTTCTTCCAAAGAATTTTCTTCTTCAAACATAAAATCATTCATTAAAATCACTCCGTCATTATGACGAGTGCAGTAAATCATATGGTATTTTGCCGCTTTTTCCAGTGCCTCTCGAATTGGGTAAGCAACAACAGCATATCCGAATTTTCTCAAATTATTTATATAAATTGAGAGCAGAAAATTCTGTCTTTGTTCGGTTGTCAAATTTTTATTCTGATATGTTTGTATCCATTCGTCGCTTCCGATAATATCTGAAACATTCTGAGTATTTTTAGGAATTGATTTAACGGTTTTGGGATTATCGCTTTTTGATTGACTTGCATCAGCTATACGTTGCAATCCGTCCGTATCGAAATTGATAAATAGCTCGGTGGCTTGTTGCGTTCGTTGCAAAATCGGTTGCAAATGTGAAAAGTGAACTGCCGTTGGTCCGAACGGGTCAACAAAGAAAAATGCCGGGGCGTTTCGTATTTCCGAAAGTATGTGAGGAATTGCATCAATAAACTTTTCATTAAAGTTTTTGACAGTTCCTTTGTTTATCCAATCTTGCGTTATATATTCCAGCGAAGAAAAATTTTTGTTATTTGGTTCAATGTTAATTAACTTCAAAGTTACAGGATTCTGCCATTTTGAACATTCATCTGAAAGTTGCGCTAACATCAAAGGAGAACCGACGCTTCCATCATCATATTTAGCCGCGCCTGCAAAACCGTCTATACAAAAAATTTCTCTATTTTGAGTAATTGTCGCTACTTTAGCAGCAAACGGTTTTAAGTATTTACCAAGAATACGATGCTTGCGTTTAGACCACGGCTTTAAGTAATTAAAAAATGTTTCCTTTTCCATAAAATTGAATAGGTGAAACAAACGACAACGTATGAAACAAGTTTATTAATAACATATAGCTGTGGAAATATAAAGAAGTAAATTAAAGACAAAAAGACGAAGCCGAAACTTCGTCTTTCATCATTCCTAATTCATCTCTAAAACTTACGCCGAATAACCTTTCGCGCCGTCGAAGTTGTAGAGATTTTCGGTTTTCACAACGTCTAATCCGGCTTCGTTAAGGCGTTGCAGAAGCGAAATCAGTTGGTTTTTGTCAACCGTGTTTCCTTCGCCCGCCTCGCTGACGAAGCGGCAGCGCCAGTGGTCAACGGTGAAGGTGTCGGGGTTTCCGCCCGGATAGACTTTGACGCCGCGATTGGCGATTGATTGCAGCTTTAAGCCGTCGCCGTTGACCGCTTCGACGAGCGCGCCGAGTTCGTTTGCCACGCCGTAGTATGAACCTTTCCACCAATCCAAAAACACGTCAACGCCGACGAGTTGTTTTTTCTGCGGTTCGGGCGATGAGAAAATCGGTTTCGCGTCGGTTTCTGCGACGTTTGCTTTGTAAGTTACGGCTTTCAGAGTTTCCGGTTTTTGTCCCAATCTGGCGACGACGGCTTCGGCAAATTCTTTTGTTCCGACTTTTTCTTTGGAAACGCCTTCTTTGAAAATGTCGTAAGTGTGAACGCCGTCTTCAATCGTGCGAAGCCAGGCGTTGTGAGCTTTTTCGGCAACATCCGGCTGATTTATATGGACGAGCATCAAAATCGCGCCCAAAAATAAACCCGACGGATTCGCCAGATTTTGTCCGGCGCGGCGCGGCGCAGAGCCGTGAATCGCCTCAAACATTGCGACGTTTTCGCCGATGTTTGACGAACCTGCCAAGCCGACCGAACCGGCGATTTGCGCGGCTACGTCCGAGAGAACATCTCCGTAAAGATTCGGCATTACGATAACGTCGAAGTTTTCGGGCGTGTCTGCCATTTTCGCCGCGCCGATGTCCACAATCCAGTGGTCGGCTTCGATTTCCGGGTATTCGGTCGCAATCGTGTCGAAAATTCTATGAAACAAGCCGTCCGTGCGCTTCATAATATTGTCTTTGATAAAGCAGGTAACTTTTTTGCGGTTAAAACGTTTCGCGTATTCAAAAGCGTAGCGGACGATTTTTTCCGAACCGGGACGCGAGATGAGTTTCAGGCATTCTTCAACCTGGTCGGTTTGGCGATATTCGATGCCCGCGTAAGTGTCTTCCTCATTTTCGCGGACGATGACGACATCCATCACCGGATGTTTCGTCTTGATATACGGCGCGTAGGAAACGCACGGGCGAATGTTCGCGTAAAGTCCGAGCGTTTTACGAACCGCGACGTTCAAACTGCTGTAGCCACCGCCTTGCGGAGTCGTAATCGGAGCTTTTAGGAAGACTTTCGTGCGTCTTAAACTTTCCCACGATTCAGGCGCAATGCCCGCAGCATTTCCCGAAAGATAAATTTTTTCGCCGATTTCAATCGTTTCGATGTCGAGCCGCGCGCCCGCTTCTTTTAAGATGTGCAACGTCGCGTCCATAATTTCGGGACCGATGCCGTCGCCGTGCGCAACCGTAATAGGAGTATTTGCCATAAATTTATATAAAAACCTCTTTTGTTAAATTGTTCAGTATAAAAACTAAAAAAGAAATATAAGCAAAAAGCGGTGAGAACACAAAGACGGGAAGATAACGGATAACGGAAAATGGAAAATGGATAATACTTTTGCTTTAATTTTCCATTTTCCATTTTCCGTTTTCCATTAAATTATTTATTTCTTTTGCCAGCGCAAAATCCTGCGCTGTAATACCACCTGCGTCGTGTGTCGTGATAAAAAATTCCGCGTAGTCCCATCCGAATAAAATGTCCGGGTGATGGTCGAGTTTTTCGGCAATCGCGCCGACGCGGTTGATAAAAGCCAGGCTTTCGGCAAAGTTCTTAAATTCGAAGTGCTTTTTTAAGTTTCCGTTTTCCGCTTCCCAATCGTTCAAATCGGCAAGAGAATTTTCAATTTCCTCGTCGGACAGTTTTTTTCGTTCCATCGGTTTTTTCGCTTCCCTTCGTTTTAGGTTATACTTTGCTTTTTAGTATAACGATTTTGCTCTTGATTATTCAAAAATGCGTTTTTATTCTAAGTTCATAATTTTACTGCTGACCGGCGTTTTGTTTGCCTGCGGCGAAAATCGGAAACTCTCGACGCCGCTCGAAACTCTCAAGGCTTACACTCAAGCTATCAAGAAAAAAGATACGACGGCGATGAAATTGCTGCTCTCCGACGCTTCGTTAAAAATGGCTGAACAGGAAGCCCGCGCGCAGAATCGAACGCTTGACGATGTGGTGAAAAACGAAACTTTTTTCAACGAAAGCCAAACCGAGCTTAAATTTCGCAACGAAAAGGTTGAAGGCGATAAGGCAACAATCGAAGTAAAAAATTCTTTCGGAAGTTGGGATACATTGCCTTTCGTCCGTGAAGAAGGTGTTTGGAAAATTGACAAACAAACCATTGCCAATCAGATGCTTCAGCAGAATGAAGAAGGCAGCAAACAGCTTGACGAAATAATAAACGGCAAACAACCTTAGCAATTTTATATTTTGGATTAGCATTTAAGATAAAAAACTTTTAATTAAATCTGGAATAAATTATAAATTTCAGAGGAGAAATTTGTGGCAGTAATCAAACCGTTCCGCGCTTTGCGACCCGTTTTCGAACGAGCAAAGCAAATTTCCTGTGTGCCTTACGATGTCGTTTATGAACGGGAAGTGCGTGAATTTATCAAGGAAAACCCGATTAGTTTTTTGAGAGTTACGCGCTCTGAAGCGGAATTTCCCGAAGGTGAAGACATTTCGTGTGAAGAAGTTTTTCAGCGCGCGCGGCAAAATCTGGAAAAGTTTATTGAGGAAAAATTGTTTGTCCGCGACGCCGACCCGTGCGTTTACGTTTATCGTCTTTCAACCGACGCGCACCGGCAAACCGGAGTCGTCGCCTGTTGCTCGCTGGACGAATACAAACTCGGCACGATAAAAAAACACGAAAAAATTCGTCCCGATAAAGTAGAAGACCGAACCGGACATATGCTTGCGTTAAAAGCGCAGACGGGACTTATATTTCTCGCCTTTCGCAACACGGAACGGATAAAAACCTTGATTTCCGA
Source organism: Acidobacteria bacterium 28-9 (assembly GCA_002050355.1). Taxonomy (GTDB): domain Bacteria; phylum Acidobacteriota; class Blastocatellia; order Pyrinomonadales; family Pyrinomonadaceae. The sequence goes on along the minus strand of MWYY01000062.1, from coordinate 100,045 downwards.
AGCGACGCAGGGCAAACCGATTTATGAGTTTCAATGTGCCGACAGCATAAAACAAACCGTCTGGTGCGTAACCTTGACCGATAATTTTGTTTCGGCTTTCTCGGAAGTTCCCGCGCTTTACATCGCCGACGGACATCACCGAATTGAAAGCGCACTGCTGACGCGGAAAATCCTGCGCGAGCAAAATTCCAATCATACCGGCGCGGAAGATTATAATTTCGTCGTCGCCGGAATGTTCCCGTCCGAAGATTTGCGGATTCTGGCTTACAATCGCGTCGTCAAAGATTTAAACGGCTTAACCGAAGCCGAATTTTTCGAGAAATTGCGCGGGAATTTCGTCATCAGCGAATCGAGCGAGAAAGAGCCGCAAAATCACGGTGAGTTTTGTATGTATATCGGCGGAAAATGGTATAAACTCGGCTTTACTATAAATTTTATACAAGAACCAAGCGTAATTGAAAAACTCGATGCGAGCATCTTGCAGCATTATTTACTCGCGCCGATTTTGGGAATCGACGACGCGCGGACAAACAAGCGCGTCGGCTTTGTCGGCGGAAAACGCGGAACTTCGGAACTAGAAAAATTCGTCGACGAAGGCACAGCAAAAGTTGCGTTTTCGATGTTTCCGACGACGATGGAAGAGCTTTTTGCCGTCTCTGACATAAACGAAATTATGCCGCCGAAATCAACCTGGTTCGAGCCGAAACTGCGCGACGGCTTGCTGGTTCATCTTATCGAGGATTAAATAAAGAGAGAAAATTATGATTGTTACAACCGGAAATGAGGTTGAAATGGGAAAAATCGTCGAGTATTTGGGTGTCGTGCGCGGCATCGTCGTGCGAGCGACAGGCATCGGCGCCGGATTAATTGGCGGCTTCAAATCTCTCGGCGGCGGAAATATCGAAGAATTTACGCGTGTCTGCGAAGCCGGACGCCAGGAAGCATTTGCTCGAATGATTCAACACGCGCAGGAAATCGGTGCTGACGCCATTATCGGAATGCGCTACGACGCGACGGAATTTTCGCAAGGCGCGACCGAAGTTTTAGCTTACGGAACAGCGGTCAAACTCACTAATAAGTAAGTTTATAATTACTAATTGAAGAAAATTTCCCGGTATCCGTTGTAATTTGAAATTCGTAATTGTTTTTTGCCTTAAGGCAAAAATGAACCTTTCCCGCCGCGCCCGATGCGCATATTCACCAACCAATCTAGCCAGCGATATTTCAACGCTTTTGGTGCGAGGTATTCGGTGATTCCGACGGTTTTTCGTTCTCTGCCATCGCTTAAGGTTAAAGTCATTTCACTCAAAAATCTTAGATAAAAAAAACTCGCGTCAATAATTTTCGTCGGCTTAACGTGCAACCGCACATTGCCTTCCGATGCAAAACTTAGCTGCTTCGGATACCTAATACCAAAAATATCGCGCGCAAAATTTTGCTCTTCGTAGCTCGCATCCATTTCGCTTAAAACTTCGTCCTGAACGATAAAAATTTTTGTCGTCGGTTTTTCCTCGTCTGTCTCTTTGTAACGATAAAAAACCGCAGTTGAATCAGTAAAATGCGCGCGTCCCCATTGCCAGTCGGAAACGGTTTGCGGCAGCCAGCGATTGTCGAAATTATGGTCGTGATAACCCGTTCCGCGAAAATGAACAACGTCGGTATTTTTTCCTTTTTCGTTTTCAACACTAATTCTGCCTGTAACGTCGGCGCGCGAAACCGCCAAATTCCAACTGTGCGCGTCGCTTGTGGAGATATCTCTGTCGGGCAAAAAATCGCTTTCAATCGAAAGCCATTCGAAACTCGCTTGCAGACGAAAGTTTCTGCGGAGTTTCGTATCGATTGAAACATCGTAACCCGAACCGTAAGGCGCGCGTTTAAATCGAAAGAAATTTTCTCCCATACGGCACGACGGTTTTTCCGCATCTGCCGAAAATTCGTCGTTTGAAAACTCATTTATCGCCCGGTATTTCGGTTTTCCGTCCCGGTAATAAGTAAATGCGAGAGCTGGGAAATTTTTGATTTGAGATGCGGGATCTGAGATTTCGGATTGCCTGAACCTTGAACTCTTAAACAGTTTGTTATAACGCGGCGAGAAGACAAAATTGTCGAGAAAAATTATCACGACCGCGTCGCGTCCGTCTTCGCTCAAAGCATCGAAATACCACCATTCATACGCTTCCCGGTTCGGCTTCGGGTGCCAGACATCTGCCGCTATGCTGGAAGTAAAAGAAAATTTTTCGGTTCGAACATTTCCGGCTGCATTCATTTGGATAGGTTTGTTGTGAAAAAATTAAAAAACAAAAGCCTAAGAAAAGCTAACTTCTCTTAGGCTGAAAGTCAAAGTTTTTGCCGACAACTAAAGCGCGCTCGGGTCGGGCAGCGCGGCGTTTGGCTGACTGGCGAGATATTCGTTCATTCCGGCATCACTCTTCTTCGAGAATTTGTAAATGTCCGTAAAACGCTGTTTCCACGTCGCCAAACTAGGATTTTTTTGCGCTTCGCCGAATTTGATTGCGCGCGCGTAAGCATCGAGCATATTGCCGACTAATTTATCGAGCTTATCCTTTGCGGTTTTCATTTCAGCGTCTTGGGTCGTTTTTGCGGCGTATTTGGCTTGAAAATCAGTTGCCGCTTTTGCGTATTCTTTCTCATAATAAGTGGCAATTACATAATACGGGAACGCATCGGTTTTGATTTTGGAATCGTATTGAACCGATTTATAAAAATTTCGCGCGGCTTCTTTCATATCCGAATCGAGCGAAAAATTGCCTATAATGTAATACATAAAAGCAGTCGCTTCGGTTTGATCTGTGAAAGGCTGAAAGGCTTTCGGAGGTTTGCCGGCTTCTATAAGGGTCAAGGTTTGTTTCGCATACACGATGGAATCGGCGGCGAAAGATTTGTTTTTATTTTTTTGCAACGCATCGAAACCGGCATAAGCCAGATTCATCGAAACGTAAGTGTTTTCCGGCTCCTGCGCTAAAATCTCTTTGCCAATAGCCATCGCTTCGGCGGTTTTCGTTTCATCCAGCTTTTTATTAAAAGCGCTGTTCCGATAAAACTCGGCAAAAGCCTTGATTTTCTTCGTTTTATCATCATCGTCCTTGCCGTATTTAGCCAGATAATCTTTGCTCATTTGATACGCTTTATTGGCGTCTTCCAATTTTTTCGTCTGCGTTAATTTGGCAATTTTATTAAAGGTTTGGTCTTTGGTTTCTTTGTCCTGAGCAATAACTGAAACGGTTAAAACTATTGTCAAAAACAAAAAACCGACGGTGCGAGCAAAATTTTTCATTTTAATTAAATCTCCTGAAATTTTGAATTATTATTGAAATATAGCAAAGCCGCCGGTGCGAGACAAACCTTTTGGAGGAAAAAACTGAAATCCGGCGGCAAACTTTTCCGGCGAAATTTTAATCTCTATAAATACTCAACCGGCTCTCCCGAGTTTTTCGAGAAAATAAAAGGAGAAAAATGAAAAAAATAACAAAAACGTTTTGGCTCGGTTTGATTTTGACAATCGGACTTTTTGGCGCGGCGTGTCCGCAGCGCGTGCGAATTGCCGACATCGAAGCGAATCCGTCAAAATATTTCAACAAAGAAGTTGCGGTTGCCGGCACGGTCACAGACAGTTACGGCGTCAACGTTCCGTTCACACAGATTCGCGGCGGCGTTTATAAAATTGACGACGGAACCGGTTCGATGTGGATTGCGACGCAAAACGCTGTTCCGACAAAAGGCGTGCAAATCGGCGTGAAAGGAAGAATTCAGAGCGGTTTGAATTATCACGGCAAAAATTACGGACTCGGAATGCAGGAACAAGACCGCAGATTCAACGGCAGATAAATAATTTTAAAAAATGACATTCGACGGGCGAAATAGGTTAAAATCCTTTCTCGCTCGTTTTTTCGTATGAAATCGCTTATAGATTCTTTCGACCGACAATTTTCTCGTCTTCACACACGCTCGTGCGCGCTCGTCGTAAAGATTCCGCCCGAAAAACTCTATTGGCAGCCGTCGCGCGCGTTGAAGCAATCTTTTGCGGCGTTTTCCTGCGGCGAATATGTCTTGCGAAGCGCAGGAAAAATTGAGCAGACTTTCGGTGGCATAACGACAAAACTGTGGGATGACCCTTTTGAATGGACTTTGCCGGAAGAACTTTCGACAAATGAAAAAGTTTTAGAATATCTCGCGGAGGTCGAAGAAACGCGGGCGAAAGGTTTCGCTTTTTTCGCGTCTAACGAAGATTTGCACCGCGAAATTCCCGCGCCTGAAAAGCTGCAAACAATTTTCGAGATTTTGCTAGAAACGCTCGCGCTTGCCGAACACTTTCAAGGTCGCGCCGCTGCGATTCTTCAAATGTTTTCCGGCGAGAAAATTTCGCGCCTTTAGATCAATTCTTGAACTTTGAACAATTCGTCTGCAAAATTCGTTAGCAACTAGAGTCTTAAAAATTTCTAATTAACATTCACGCTCACTAAGACAAACCGACAACAGCGGCGGCAGCATTATTTAAACGATTGGGAGGAAAAAATGTATTGTCCAAATTGCAGTCAACAGCAGATTTCGGAAGAAACAAAATTTTGTTCGCGGTGCGGTTTTTCGCTCGCACTTGTTGCAGAAATCGTCGCGCATGACGGTTTTCTGCCTCAAGTTACTGAATTTGATAAAAAGAAAAGCGTTTTCACACGCCGCAACGGTTTAATTTTCTCGCTCTTTTGGTTTATGCTTTTCGTTTTGATTCTGACGCCGATTTTCGGCGGTGTGGTGCGTGCCGATTCGCTGGCGTTGGCTGCGGCTATTTTGGGAACGATGGGCAGCTTGCTTCTGCTTGTTGCGTCTTTTACCTTACTGAAAAAAGAAACGCCCGTTTCAGATTTTCAAAATCAAAACATCCCTGCAAACAATATCAGAAACCTAAATCAAAAAAATCAAACCGCCTTGCCGCCGCAGCAATCAATTCCGGTTTCGACATACGTTCCGACGGTTCATCAAAACTGGCGCAACACAAAGGATTTAGTACAGCCGAGCGTTACCGAAGGCACAACGAAATTATTGAGAGAAGACGAGCAGTAGTTTAAACAATTTGATTTTCAGTTAATCCTCCGCTCCGAGCGCGGTGAGCAAGGCGCATGCTTTTGTTAAGGTTTCGTCATATTCGTCTCCAGCGTCGCTGTCAATTACAATGCCGCCGCCGACATTAAAAATCGCTTCGCGCCCGCGCACGACCATTGTCCGAATCGCCACGCTTAAATCAAAATACTGGAGAGTTGAAAGTTGAGAGCTAAGAGTTTCCGCATCTGGAATCTTAAATTTAGAGTTTGGAATCTGAAATCTGGAATTTGGAATTGAATATCCGATTGCGCCCATTGAAAGACCGCGCGGTACTGTTTCGAGTTCTTCAATTATCCGCATCGTGCGAATCTTTGGCGCGCCCGTGATTGAGCCGCACGGAAAAACGGCTTTGATTATGTCGGAAAATCTGATATTTTCGCGCAGTTCGCCTTCGACGGTCGAAACCAGATGAAAAAGTGTCGGATGCGTTTCCAAATCGCACAGCTTTTCAACCGAAACGCTGCCGAACTTGCAAATCCTGCCGATGTCGTTGCGTATTAAATCCACAATCATCACATTTTCAGCGCGGTCTTTTACGCTTTTAACGAGTTCATTTTTTAAATTCAAATCTTCTTGTTCTGTTTTTCCTCTCGGTCGTGTTCCTTTTATCGGCGACATTGAAATCAGACGACTTTGAACTTTCGACTTTGAACATTGAACATTAAAGAATCTTTCGGGCGAGATGCTGACGACGAAATCCGCGTCTCGTCGAATAAAAGCCGCAAAGGACGCGGGATGATTCGTCCGCAAATGCCGAAAGATTTCCTGAGCCGTCAGATTCGCCGGCAATTGTGCGCGAATCTGCTGCGTCAGATTTGTTTGATAAGTGTCGCCACGTCGAATAAACTCCTTGATTTTTTCGATTGTCGCCAGGTAATTTTCGCGTGTAAAATTCGAAGTGATAATCGGTTTTGAAGAGTTCGCCGCATTTGTGGAACTTTTTGAATGAGTGGTGATAAGAGTTTCGAATTCTTCGAATTTGTTTTCATTTCCAGTCAAAAAAGTTTTGTTTTCGTTATATTCGTGAATTAAAAGGCAATCGAAAACGGCGAGAAAAACGTCGGGTTCGGGAAAATTCGGAAATGGTTTCGGGCGCGGTTCGATGTTTTCCAGCCTTAAACCAAAATCATAAGAAATTGTGAAAATACACGCAGCATTTTTGTTCGACAATTTTTCGTCTAAAAATTCAAGGGTGTCAGACGAGTTTTCGTTCGTGATTTGAACGGTTTCGAGCGGATTTATGCCTGCAATTAAAAGATGCGAATCTAAATAATTAACCGCGCAGCTATCAAGAAAACAAACTTTTTCTCGCTCGGAAATTTTGAGCAAAGCGTTGACAATCTCATCGGCTGAAAAATTTATTTCACGCATTTTTTGAATCCACAGATTAACACGAAATCAACGGTGAAGGGTAAATGATAAATGATTAATTAAAAGCGTTCGATTCGTTCACCAATTACCATTAAATCTGTGTTAATCTGTCTCAATCTGCTGTTAAATCATTTATTTTAAAATCTATGGCTTCTAATTCAATCGACAAGGTAACTTTGGTGCGCGGTCTCGGGTTTCTAGCGGCGATTTCGATAATTATCGGGAATGTCGTCGGTACGGGCGTTTTTCTGAAAGCACGCGTGATGACGTGCAATGTCGGCACGCCGGGCTGGGTTTTGGCGGCGTGGATTGCGGCGGGCATTTTGTCTCTGGCGGGCGCGTTGACTTATGCAGAACTTTCGGCGATGAAGCCGGAAGCGGGCGGCGAATATGTTTTTCTGCGCGATGCTTACGGGCGAGTCTCGAGTTTTCTTTACGGCTGGATGCAGATTTTTATTGCAAAGACCGGCTCGCAAGCGTCGGTTGCCGTCGCGTTTGCGATTTTTCTCAACGATTTTCTTGGCGGCGGGTTAAAACAAACTCTGTTTCAAACAAACGTTTTCGGTTTTGAATACGAACTGACATCGCTTCAAATCGTCGCCGTAATGATGATTGTTATTATCACGACGATAAACTGCGCGTCGGTCGTATTTAGCGGACAGCTTGCCACGTATTTTACGATTATAAAAATCGCCCTGATTCTGCTGGTCGGCTTCGGTGCGTTTTTTCTCGGCGGCGGCGATTTTGCTCATTTTGCTCAGTCAAATACGGGCGGCGCCTGCGAAGGCGTGGCGGATTCGGTTCGTTATGGTGTTGCGGGAACGACTTTTATGGCTGGTTTCGGCGCGGCGATGCTCGGCGCGCTGTGGGGTTACGATGGCTGGAACAATCTGACTTTGATTGCCGGCGAAGTGAAAAATCCGCAGCGCAACATTCCGCTCGCGCTCATCGGCGGCACGATTTTGATAATTTTGCTTTATGTTTTCGTCAACGTCGCGTATTTTTATGTGCTTGACCCGACGCAGGTTGCTTCGGTTTCAAAAGATTCGTCGGTTGCGCGCGAAGTTGCCGTCAGATTTTTGGGCGCGGGCGCGCTCGTTTTGATGACCGCCGGACTGATGGCATCTTCGGTCGGAACGCTCCATACTTCGATTTTGACGGGTGCGCGCGTGCCTTATGCGATGGCGCAAGACGGCGTAATGTTTAAATCGATGGGCAAACTCTCGGAAGGCACACGCGTTCCGGTTATTGCTTTAGTTGTGCAGGGAATCTGGGCGTGCGTTTTGTGTGTTTCGGGTTCATTCGACACTTTGACCGATTACGTTATTTTCGGCTCGTGGATTTTCTACGCGCTGGTTACGTCTTCGATTTTCGTTTTCCGACGCAAATACCCGGATTTGGAAAGACCTTACAAAGCGTTCGGTTACCCGATTGTGCCGATTCTGTTTTTGCTTGTCGCGGGCTGGCTGCTTATAAACACAATTTGGACAAGTCCGACGCAGTCTTTCGCCGGAATTATTCTGATTTTGCTCGGATTACCTGTTTATTATTATTTAACGAAGAAAACGGAAGCGGAAATTCAAAATTCGTAGATAAAATTTTATACTTCGTCCCGCTTTTCTAAAGCTTCGCGCGCAATTTCGCGGTCGTCAAAATGAAATTTTTCGCTGCCGATAATTTGATAAGTTTCGTGTCCTTTTCCGGCAATTAAAACAACGTCGCCGGATTTTGCTCGTCTGATTGCTTGATGAATCGCTTCGTGCCGGTCTGAAATCACAAAATATGGGCAATTTGTTTCTTTTAACCCAGCTTCGATTTGCGAAATAATTTTAAGCGGGTCTTCGGTTCGCGGATTGTCCGAGGTTAAGATAGCCAAATCACTGTTTTCTCCCGCAACTGCGCCCATCGGCTCGCGCTTTGTTCGGTCGCGGTCGCCGCCGCAGCCGAAAACTGTGATTATTTTTCCGCTCGTTAATTCACGGGCGGTTTTCAAAGTGTTCAGCAGCGCGTCGTCCGAATGCGCGTAATCAACAACGACGGCAAAATCTCCGTCATTCGGCACTCTTTCAAAACGTCCGGGCGCGCCGACACACATCTCCAAACCCTTTTGAATTTGGTCTAAATCGTAGCCGAGTTCGAGCGCGGCGGCAGTCGCCGAAAGCATATTATAAACGTGCGGCTTGCCGACGAGCGGCGACGTGATTTTTCTCCTGCCGTGCGGTGTTTTCAAATCGAAAGACGTTCCTCGAATCAATGAAACTTCAACGTTTTCCGCCGTCAAATCCGCCTGGTTATTTTGCGCGAAAGTTACGACCCGTTGATTGTTTGATTTCAAATCATTAGCGAGTTTGGCGCCCCATTCGTCATCAATATTTATCACGCTCGAAGCCGGTTTTTCACCGATTCGCCCATCAAACAAAGCCTTTTTCGCGTCAAAATAATTTTCCATCGTCAAATGATAATCGAGATGGTCGCGCGTTAAATTCGTAAAAACGGCGACTTGAAACCTCAGCCAATCGCAGCGATGAAGGTCAATTGCCTGCGACGATGTTTCCATAACAGCCGTTTTACAATTTTCGTTGACGGCTTCGCGCAAAAAACGCTGTGTGTCGCTCGCCTCCGGCGTTGTGCGAACTGCCGGTTCGCTTCGTTCGCCGGTGCGATATTCAACCGTCGTCAGCATTGCCGCTTTCTCACCGTTGGCTTCGGCAAGCGCGAAAATTAAATAAGTCGTTGTAGTTTTTCCGTTCGTTCCCGTGATTCCGACGAGCTTTAAATCGTGCGACGGATCACCGTTGATAACCGCCGCCGCTTTTGCAAGCGCGACGCGCGCGTTTGCAACTTGCAGCCACGCGCCTTGAAAATTTGCCGGAACTTCTGATTCGGAGATTATGCCGACCGCGCCGCGCCGCATCACGTCCGCGACGAAGCGATGTGCGTCCATCGTCAAGCCGCGCACGGCAACGAAAAGTCCGCCCGCCTTTGCCTGTCTTGAATCGTGCGTTACGTCAAAGGCTTTTGCCTCCGCGTCGCCGTAAATTTTTGCGCCCAAATTTTCTGCTATTTCGCCGAGTGTCGCGCCGTTTGAAATCAATTCGTGTTTCCTCAAAAGTTTGATAAATAACGTTTGTGATTATACGATAAATGAGAAATTTAACCACTCGAGGATTTTAAGACAAAACCGACTTTGAACATTAAGACTTTTGACCGACTTTATGCTCGAAACCGAAAGACTTTTGATTCGGAGATTTGCGACCGAAGATTTGGAAACGCTGGTCAAGCTGCGTTCCGACCCGGAAGTAAATAAATATCTCGGCGGCACGCGCCTGCAAAATGCGGAGGCGCTCGAAAAGCGGCTGCAATTTTATATTGATTGTTACGCGAAATACGGTTTTGGAATGTCGGCGATGCTTTGGAAGGAATCGGGCGAAATGATTGGCTGGAGCGGACTGCAGCCGCTCGACGGAACATCTGAAATCGAAGTCGGTTATGGAATGACAAAAGAATTCTGGGGCAAAGGCATTGGTTTTGAATGCGCCAAAGCGTGGCTGGATTACGGATTCAACATTGTGCGGCTCGAAAGAATCGTCGCCGTCGCTTATCCTGAAAACAAAGGTTCGTGGCGAATTATGGAAAAACTCGGAATGAAATATCAAAAAACCGAACAACATTACGGCGCAGAATGTGTTTTTTATACTATTACGCGCGATGAATTTTTCCGCAAATTCAACCAGTCGCAGTGATTCGTCTGTAACTTAAATATTTCAAAAATGATCCTGCAATTTTCTTCGAAGAAAAAAAATTTATGAAAGCGACACTTATCACGGGCGCGTCGGGCGGCATCGGCGAAGCCTTCGCACGCAGGTTGGCGGCGGAAAAACACAATCTGGTTTTGGTTGCGCGAACCGAAAAAAAGCTCATCGAATTGTGCGACGAACTGATGCTCGAACACAAAATTATGGCGCATTACGTCGCTCTTGATTTGATTGATAGAGAAGCCACAGCACGGCTTTTCAACGAAACTGAAAAACACGGATTTGAAATCGATTGGCTGATAAACAACGCCGGTTTCGGTTCGATGGACGATTTTGCTAAACTCGAACTCGAGCGCGAGCTTGAAATGATAAGTTTGAATGTAACAACTCTGGTTGCTTTGACGCATCGCTATTTGCGAAAAATGCGCGAGCGGCGAAGCGGCGTAATTATCAACGTCTCTTCGACGGCGAGCTTCCAACCCGTTCCGTTTATGGCAACTTACGCAGCGACAAAGGCTTTCGTAACATCGTTTAGCGAGGCAATTGCCGAGGAAAATCGTCCGTTTAATATTCAAGTTCTAGCGCTTTGTCCCGGTCCGACCGACACCAACTTTTTCAACGTGGCGCACGCCGAAGCCTTTAAAATGAAGGGAATGCAGACGCCGGAAGCGGTTGTTGAAACGGCTTTGAGCGCGGTTAAAAGCAGAAAATCCAAAGTCGTTTCGGGTTGGACAAATTACGTCGGCTCGGTTTTCGGCGCGTTTTTGCCGAATTCGCTCGTTACGCGTGTTGTCGGAAAAGCGCTGCGCGGAAAAGTCGAGGAGAAGTAATAGGTTTCAGGTGTTAGGTTTTAGTAAAAAACCAGACTAAATCCTGATACCAAAAACTAACACCTACATACAAAAATGAGGTTCACAGTTCTCGGCAGCGGTTCGACGGGAAACTCCGTTTTAATCTGCACCGAAAAAACAAAAATTTTGGTTGATGCAGGTCTCAGCGCAAAGGAAACTCTGCGTCGGCTTGCCTTTGTCGGCATTGACTTTGCAGATTTAGACGCGGTTCTCATCACGCACGAACACAGCGATCACGTAGGCGGGTTGCGCGTTTTGCTCAAAACCTTAAATTGTCCGGTGTTTATTTCCCGCGAAACGCGAGATGCTTACCTGCGCGACACGAATCGGCAAGACAACGAGGCGAATAAAAGAGTTGAAGCGATAAAAAATCGGACAATCGAGATAGAATCAAGCCGCGACTTTCGCATCGGCGACATTGATTTCGAGCCGTTTTCAGTGCCGCACGACGCAGCAGACAATTTCGGATTCGTCGCTAAACACGCGGGCGTCCGCATCGCAACCGTGATGGATTTAGGCTGTTTTACGACGCTCGTAAAAGAAAAACTTCGCTGCTGCGACGCAATAGTTATCGAGTCAAATCACAGCCGCGATATGCTTAAAACATGCGCGATTTACACTTGGGAATTGAAGCAGAGAATTTTGTCCAGAACCGGACATTTATCGAACGAAGAATTGTCCGACTGGCTGACCGAAGAGTTTGACGGCGCGGCGCGCCACGTCGTTTTAGCGCATCTTTCGCAGCGCGCAAACGAACCGCATCTGGCGCGTCTGATGGCGGAAACAGCGCTGCAAATGCGCCCGGAACTTTTCCGAGCCGAAACACGCATTACAATTTCATATCACAAAGAGCCTACCGATTGGATTAAGTTTTAAAAGGCAAAATCACTCCTTTACTTTTGCCTTTTTACTTTTATTTACACTTTCGGCTGCAAAATTTCTCGTACAATCTTTTGCCGGTAATCAAAAATATAATCGAGTTCGCGGCTGACAAACCAATGCGCTAAATCTCCGAAAGGTTCGAGCGGTAGACGGTAACGCACAACGTCTTCAATGTCCGTTCCGCCGCTCTCGTTGGAAACTCTGCGTCGGCTTGCCTTTGTCGGCATTGACTTTGCAGATTTAGACGCGGTTCTCATCACGCACGAACACAGCGATCACGTAGGCGGGTTGCGCGTTTTGCTCAAAACCTTAAATTGTCCGGTGTTTATTTCCCGCGAAACGCGAGATGCTTACCTGCGCGACACGAATCGGCAAGACAACGAGGCGAATAAAAGAGTTGAAGCGATAAAAAATCGGACAATCGAGATAGAATCAAGCCGCGACTTTCGCATCGGCGACATTGATTTCGAGCCGTTTTCAGTGCCGCACGACGCAGCAGACAATTTCGGATTCGTCGCTAAACACGCGGGCGTCCGCATCGCAACCGTGATGGATTTAGGCTGTTTTACGACGCTCGTAAAAGAAAAACTTCGCTGCTGCGACGCAATAGTTATCGAGTCAAATCACAGCCGCGATATGCTTAAAACATGCGCGATTTACACTTGGGAATTGAAGCAGAGAATTTTGTCCAGAACCGGACATTTATCGAACGAAGAATTGTCCGACTGGCTGACCGAAGAGTTTGACGGCGCGGCGCGCCACGTCGTTTTAGCGCATCTTTCGCAGCGCGCAAACGAACCGCATCTGGCGCGTCTGATGGCGGAAACAGCGCTGCAAATGCGCCCGGAACTTTTCCGAGCCGAAACACGCATTACAATTTCATATCACAAAGAGCCTACCGATTGGATTAAGTTTTAAAAGGCAAAATCACTCCTTTACTTTTGCCTTTTTACTTTTATTTACACTTTCGGCTGCAAAATTTCTCGTACAATCTTTTGCCGGTAATCAAAAATATAATCGAGTTCGCGGCTGACAAACCAATGCGCTAAATCTCCGAAAGGTTCGAGCGGTAGACGGTAACGCACAACGTCTTCAATGTCCGTTCCGCCGCTCTCGTTTTCGGAAAAAACGTGGCGATGAATCCATTGTCGATACGGACTTTTCAACGCCCGGTCAACAAACAAATGCGGCGGATTCCATTCGGAAATCTCAGTGCGCCATTTAACCGGAAAACCGCGCAGTTTTAATTGGTAATCAATCGAAACTCCTTTGCCGAGAATAATTGGCTGCGCGGAGATAATGTGAAATTTGAGTTCCGGCGGCGTAATGCGTTCCAAATTTCCCGCATCGGCGAAAAACTCGAAAACCTTTTCGCGCGGCAAATCCAAAGTCAACTTTCGCGTCAGAATATGCTCTGCCATAAATTAGCGGGTGATTCTTAAATAGTTTTGTCGTTTGCTCAAATCCGACTATTTACTGTTTATGATTCACGAAAACTAATCTTTATTGCTTTTCAAATATTTTTTCGGGAGCGGATTTTCCGGCGTTTCGCCTTGCCAGTAAATCGTTATTACCCACCAGCGTTTGCCGTCGTTGAGAAGCTGAAAACTGTTAATGCCACGTGCGAAAGGCTTTTTGTCGTCGGCTTTATGAAAGGAAGCATAGGTTGAAAAAACCTGTGCGATGTTGCCGTAAGAATCCGTGCGCCGTGCGATTTCTCTCTCGAAAAATCCTTCCTTTTCCATAAAAGGCTCGCTTCGTTTGATGTATTCTTCCGGCGTCAAAGCACGTGCGCCGAAAGTGCCGGTTTGCGGATTTTTCCCCGAAGGAATCATTCGCGCGTTCGGATGAAAAAGCGAGCGAAAGCGGTTCCAATCACGCTTTTGTCCTGCTTCGCCGGAAATCACGTCATAGACGGCTTTCATAATCGCTTCTATCGAGGAAACATCCGCCGGATTTGCAGCCGTTTTTGTTTCGCTTGTTGTCTGCGCCATAACGGATTGATAAGCCAGTAGTAAACTCACAACCCCTATAAAAAGTTTTCTTTTCATAATTTAACTTTTTACGGTGAAAATTTCATTGAGTTTCAGAAATGCTCGAAACATTTTGTGGAAAATTAAATAAATACATTTAATTTTCCATGCGCGTCTCCAGCGCGTCTTGCAAATTTTGCGGCAGGTTCGAGAGAAAATTGTAACCGGTGCGTTGTTCTATTGAGCGTACGGTCGTGCGGAATTTTCGCCAATCTTCGTTGGCAATACCCGTAACATTCGGCATATCAACTGCAATAACGTGTGTGTTTTCGTTGACGGCGGCAGAAACGTTTGCGCCTTGCGGAACGGCGACGATTATTTTCCAGCAATTGGTCGGCACGACAACTTTGTTTTTGAGTTTTCCTTTTTCGCCGTAAACGCCTGAGACGACGTATAAATCTACCTTTCCTTTTTTGACCAAGCCGCGCGAATAAGTTTCAAACCGCTCCCAAACGTTGCGGTTCAAGTCGCCTGTCTGCGGAATAATATTCGTCATCAAAAAGGTCTTGCCGTTGGCTTCGGGACTGGTCGAACGGTCGGCGCTCGGACACAAATGCCCGCGGTCAAACCCGCTTCCCGTGTAATCGGCAGGCGTTACGCGGGTAAAACCTTGCGGCAAACTCGTATCGGGACGAAAATTATTTTGCCGGTCAGCTATTCCGAAATCGCTCTCGGCAATGCGCCACGCGACCCAATTCGCCGTGCCTTTGCCGCTGTTGTAAGAAAGCGTGTAAGCCGTATTTACAATTAAATAATTGTCCCGATTCGATGTTCTGCTGGTTGCATTGCTTGGATTTCCCAGAGCCAGAAAAACCCGCTCGGCTTCCTCCGGCGTTGTCGGCGGCAAAATTATTTGCGGCTCCACCGATGTATTTGTGTTCGTCTGCTGCAACTCGTCAACAGTTTTTTTTCCGAACCAAAAACAAAAATACGCAATCAAACCAACGATTGCCAAAGCGATAATGCCGCCGATAATGGGTTTGTTTATCATAAAATTTCGCGCCAAACGGATTTTCAAAAAGTTTATCACAAACTATTGAAAATTTAGTCGGTGCGCGTTTCGTCAGAATTGAGGTAAAATAAAATTGCAATGAGCGAAAAAATTCATCTGACCGCACTTTCAAAAAATGAATTAGCCGATTTTGCCGAAAACCTCGGCGAGCCTCGATTTCGCGCCGCGCAGATTTTCAAAGGCTTGCACCAAAGGCGTTTAGGTTCATTCGAGGAAATGACGGATTTGCCGAAGACTTTACGCGAAAAGTTGAATAAAACGGCGACGGCTTCGACGTTAAAAGTCGAATCGCGCTTCGTTTCCGAAGACGGAACGCGCCGTTTTCTGATGAAAACTCGCGACAATCTTCCGGTCGAGACGGTTTTTATTCCGACGGAAAACCGCGACACGATTTGTTTTTCATCACAGTCGGGCTGCCCGCTCAAATGCGATTTTTGCTTGACGGCGAAGTTGGGTTTATTGAGGAATCTAACCGCCGGAGAAATCGTCGAGCAGATAATTGTTGTCTTAAATGACGTTTATGGAACGGGCGCGGAAACGCCGCACGGCACAAATCTTGTCGGAATGGGCGCGGGCGAGCCGTTCTTAAATTTTGAAAATCTAATAAAAGCTCTGGACATTATGAGCGAAGCGGACGGACTTTTTATCGTGCCGAACCGCGTTACCGTTTCAACCGCCGGAATTGTGCCGAAAATTTATGAATTTGCGCGGCTTGAAAAACGTCCTCATTTAGCAATTTCGCTTTCCGCGCCGAACGACGAACTGCGCGACAAATTGATGCCGATAAACCGGCGTTGGAACATCGAAGAACTTTTTGCGGCGGCAAAAGAATTTGAGAAATCCATGCGCCGCGGCGAGCGTTTCACATTTGAATACGTTCTCCTCGGCGGCGTTAACGACTCGGACGAACAAGCGCGCGCATTGGCTAATTTACTGAACCGGTATGATTTGCAGCGAGTAAAAATAAATCTAATACCGCACAATTCCGCCGAACCGCTCGAATACAAACCGACATCCTGGGAACAAGTCGAACGCTTTCAGACGATTTTAGAATCGAAAGGTGTCTCCGCTTACGTGCGTCGCCCGCGCGGGCGCGACATTTACGCGGCGTGTGGACAACTGGCGGCGAAAGACGCGCCGAATTTGGTGCAGATTTCAGGTTAAGATTTAGTGTTCATTTGCATCATAATTTCATTTTAGTTTATGGAAATTTTTATTGTTGGAATTGTCGTCGTTGCGCTGATGGTTTTCGTTTCGACAAAAATAAAAAAAAGCGCGGGGCAAGCCTTTGTGCCGGAATTTATTGAAAAGGACGAATTTGCGATTGCGAAACCCGAAGGCTTTATGAGTCCGCTCGAAGGAAATTCCGAATTTTTATTTGAAGCATATTCGCGCGGATACGGCGAAAAGAATACACGAAACATCCGGCAGGCGCAGGCATTTCTGACAGTTACAAGCGGTTTGAATTTTGATGGCGAAGGCGCGAAAGCTAAAAGTTTAGCAGATAAAATATTGTCGGAGAGAGTTTTGGGAAATGCTTCAGGCGACGAAAAAGTCTTTCTGCTCGAAAGCGAGAAAACGGAAGACGATTTTTCAATGATTGATTTCCGAAAAATCGTCGAAAGCCGCCAGCGGCAAAAGACATACAATCTGCAAGTTTTAGTTCTGCAGCCGTTTAGAGACGTTTACATTCATAGAATAAACGAGATGATAAACAGCTTTCGCCTGAAATAATGCATCTTGCCGCGATGCAAAACCATCAATCTTGTGAGAGAAAAAATTATGAAAAAACATTTATTTACTGCAATTTTATCTTTAATTTTCGTTTTCGTGTCCGGTTCGCTTGTTGGAACATATGCGCAATCTGTTGGCATAAACGGTTCAATCGGCGCGGTCAAGCGCGGCGGTTCGACCAGAGGCACAATCGTGATGAACGTTCCAAACGGTTTGCATGCCAATTCAAATCGTCCGGGAAACGAATACTCGATTCCGACGGTTGTAAAATTAACGGCAATGAGCGGCGCGCGCGTCGGCGGCGTCAGCTATCCGCGCGGCAAATCGCGCAGATTCGAGTTCTCCGAAGACACGCTGAACGTTTATGAAGGACGCGCAGCGTTTGGTTTTAATTTATCCGTTCCCGCAAATTTCAAAGGAAATGTCGTCAAAGTGCGCGCGACGGTTCGCTATCAAACTTGTACGAACGAAGTTTGCTACCCACCGAAAACTCAGGAAATTACTTTGACGGCACGGGTTAAATAAGGACGGCGAGGAAAGAAAAAGCGGAGAAAAATCTTTGTTTACATGCCATTTTGAAACTTTAGATTTTGAATGACAAAGCAAATCTCCTTATCTTCACGTCTCGACTTTCGCTTTCAACCCAATAACAGAAAGCAATCGTCCCGTTTTGCCGTAGAGTTTTTTTTCGCTGCGATAAGAAAAAAACAAATCGGTTCTGTCTATCGTGCAAAAAGGCGCGACGAATATGTTTTCGGGCAAAACTCCGACTGAAACGAGTTGTTCTTCGTTAGCGAGATGCAAATCCACAAGAGCGTGATTTTCGCGTGTAGGCGTAAAAAGATGTTCGGAATCGGGGAAATTTGTTTGAAAGGCGTCAATCACTTCCTGCCCGATTTCGTAATTTTTGCAACTTGCCGCCGCGCCAATCGCACACGTTAAATCTTCCGTTTTCGTGCCGAATTCAGCGCGCATTCTCTCAACAGATTTCTTGACAATAGACTGCACGGTTCCGCGCCAACCGGCATGAACCGCTGCAAACGCTTGTGTTTTCGCATCGCCGAGCAAAATCGGAACGCAGTCAGCGGTTTTCACGCCGACCAAAATACCCGGAAGATTTGAAACAAGCGCGTCGAATTTTCCGCTGCCTTCCGTGGCTTGCGCCAAATTTTTAACTACTTTAACCGCGTCGCCGTGAACTTGCCACGCGGTTGCAAGTTGAAAATTACCGTCGAAAACCTGCAAAAAACGCCTTCGGTTTTCAAGTATATTTTTGTCCGTGTCTTCGCCAAAGCCTGCCAGATTCAAATCATTTTTGGGAAAAGAAGATACGCCGCCGAGACGTGTCGAAAAACCGTTTGTAAAACCATTTTCTTCCAACGCGCGACAGACAAGAACTTTTACGCCGTTTTTCTCTCGCCAATAAAAGCCGTTTTCGGTTAAACTTTCATCACTTTGAATTTTAGACTTTGAGCTTTGAACCGGCTTTGTGATTGTTTCAATCGGAATAGACATTGTTGAAGTTTATCGCATCCGCGAAATCCTGACGAGAACGCCGCGTTTTGTCGAGCGGGTTTTCACCAAAAGCGAACGCGCTTACTGCGAAGCTAAGCAAGTAGCGGCGGCACAATCTTATGCCGCGCGTTTTGCCGCCAAAGAAGCGTGTTTGAAAGCGTTGCAGACGGGTTGGCGCGGCGGTATTACGTGGCACGATATTGAAATTGTCTCAAATGATACCGGCGTTCCGAGTTTGAAAATTCAAGGCGAGGCAAATAAAATTTTAGAAAACTTAGGTGCAAATCGAGTTCTTCTTTCAATGTCGCACACAACAGACCACGCAATTGCTCAAGTTATTTTGGAAAAGATATAGCCAGAAACAAACACGATTGATTTTCATGTCTGCTCCTGGCTAATTGATTATTGATTGTCTCTCTCTGACGGTAAAACCGGGCGCGTCGCCGCCGGATTGTCGGGCGATGTGTGCAGGTGAACGACTTTCCAATCTTTGCCGATAAGCCGGAAAACGAGCGTCATTCTGCCCGAAGCCGATTCGAGATTTCCATCGTATTCCTGCGTCTGTTTCCATTTGCAGGTTACATACGCCGCGTCTCTGCCGAGCATCTCGACGCGCACGCCCGTCGGGTCTAAAGTAACATTTTTAGTTTTAGGGTAAGAGGAATCACGATTTTTCTTCATCGTTTCCCAGCCGATTGTCGCCGTGCCGTTGTTGTTGAAGAAAAGAATATTGTCGGAGTTTTGATAAACGCTCATTACTTTATCGGCGTCAACTTGTTTGATGCCTTCGATAAGGCGGTCGAAAGCGGCGCGCACGCTTTTTTGACCGGCTGTTTGCGGCGTTGTTGCTGTTGTTTCGGTTTTTACTGTCTGCGTTTTTGTTACCGTTACAACTTTCGGTCTGATTGTCGTCGTAGTTTTTTGTCCGAAAGCCGCGAAAACGGCGGTTAAGACAATAATATTTATGAATGCTAATTTTTTCATTTTTATAAGTCCTTTTACAAAAAATTTTATATGCTAATTTATAAAGCGAAAAACTTTTAGTTGCAAAATTGCAATGAAAAGTTTTATTGATTATACCGAAAACTGTTAGTAATAAATAATTTTCGTCTCAGAGATTTTATACTATTTCGTATTTGATATTTTTTCCGCTGCACGATTTGGTTCGGCATAAATTTTTTACTTTTACTTTTAGTCAACAAATTCAATGCGGAAGCACGAGGGAAAGTTTATTTCCGGGTCGGTATAATTTTTGCCTTCAAGCGCGGCAAACAGTTGAAGAAATTTTACTGAGCCACTTTCCCCAAAAGGAAAATCTAAATTTCGAGGAGAAAAACTTATGCGTCCTGCACGAAATTTTCTTTGGGTATTTCCGCTCCTGCTGCCCTTTTTGTTTTTGAACACGGCAAACGTTTTTGCCTCTGCCGACGATTACACGCCGAATGTTACGGCGCGGGTTGCACGAATTGGTTTTTTGCGCGGCGATGCGAAAATCAAACGAATCGGCAGCCGCGATTGGGAACGCGCCGCGCAAAATTTACCGATTGTCGAAGGCGATGAAATTACTACCGATGCAAACTCGCGCCTGGAAATACAGTTCGACAGTCGTAACTACCTGCGTCTTACCGAAAACTCATATCTGAAAATTACAACTTTGAAAGACGAAGGTATCGCGGTTAGTTTGTCGCAGGGAAGTTTGAGCCTGCGCGTTTTGGCGTTTGATAAACAGCGCAGTTATTTTGAAGTTGATGCGCCGAAAACAACTGTCGCCGTGCAGCGAGCCGGAATGTATCGCGTCGATGCGGGCGAAAGCCGTAAGCCGGAAGTTCGCGTAACCGTTACCGACGACGGCGAAGCGCGGCTTTATTCGGAAAATTCAGGCTTCGTTCTTCGCAACGGCAGAAGCGCGCGAATTTATCTGGAAGGAAATTACGCGGGCGAGTGGGAAACCTCTGACGCCGGGCGTTACGCAGACGATTTTGACACTTGGGCTTTAGAGCGTGATGCGACGATTGCCAAGCGTCTGCAAAATGCGGCTTACGATAAGTATTATGACCGCGATGTTTACGGCGCGGAAGATTTGAGCGAATACGGCGAATGGATTTATACGAAAAAATACGGTTACGTTTGGCGTCCTTTTCCAAACGCAGTCAGCGATTACGCCAATTGGTCGCCGTATCGTTACGGGCACTGGCGCTGGGTTCCGCCTTACGGCTGGACGTGGGTCAACGACGAGCCTTGGGGCTGGGCGACGTATCATCACGGACGCTGGGTTTACATTGATAACGGCTGGGTTTGGACGCCTTATTCGCAGCACCGCGCCCGCCGAAATTGGTGGCATCCGGCTTTAGTTGTCGTAACTTATTCGGGAAGTTTAATTTGCTGGTATCCGCTGCCTTATGAAAACAATTATTACAATTATAACTCCACTTACATTGACCGTCGCCGCACGACGATTATCAATAACACAACCGTTATCGTAAATCCGACGCCTGCGCCGACTCCGGTAATCGGCGAAAAAAATGCGAGAGGGAAAAATTCCAGATTTGAAAGAAAGCCGCTGGAATTTGATGTTCCGCCGAAAGCTGTTGTCGCGGTTGACGCCAGCGACTTCGGCAGGAGAACAAAAGGTTTTATGACCGCGCCGCCGGAACTGGCGAGACAGGTTTTGTCTCGAATGCCGCTTGAAACCGAAAAGCCGCCGATTCTCCCGACATACACGGATTTAAACGGCAACATCAGCAGAGAAATTCTGGTTGACAATCCCCGCGTCGGAAAAATCAGACGGGAAATTCAGACGGGAGCAAGCCAGAGAAACGAAGGAACTTCGCTTGACGAAGGTCTTCGCAACGAACGCATTTACGGTAATCGCCTGCCGGTTGAAAGAACTCTGCCGAGCGCGCCGAAAGAAGATGGCGGAAACCCGGAAAGACCAAAAACGGGTGCGGTCAGGCGTCTGCCGCATTCGGGAATTGTGCGTGGCGGCAGCGACAACGACAATCCGGAAACGAGAGAAAAATCTCAAGAAGGCAACGTCGAACAGCCGGCATACAAACCGCGCAGCAGAAACCGCGAGCGTGAACAGATGCCGCCCAGCTACGCTCCACCCTCTCAGCAACAAGAGCAGGAGCAGCGCAGAGAGGAACAACAGCAAAAACCGCCGGAACGTGAACAACCGCCGCGCTCCGAACAGCCGCCAACGCGAGTTGAGCCGCGACCTGAGCCGCCGCGCATCGAACCGAAACCTGAACCGCGCGAGGAAAAACCGCCGAAGCCGGAGCGGAAAACCGAACCTGAGCCGCCGCGTAAGGAGAGGGAAAAGTCGACTGAAAAAGACGGCTAATCAAAACTAAAAAAGAGTAAAAGCGACATAAACTTTTTTCACTTTTACTCTTTTTTAGTTTTCCGTTAAAAACCGGTAAATCCTAATTTTGCAGGAAAATATCTTTATTGACTGCCTGCGGATTTCCGACGACGACAAAGCGTAAATTTTTTATGTATTTGTTTGAAACGGTTTGTATATCTTGCGGGGTTACTTCGCGCACTTTGTCGAGAAATTGAAACGCATTGCGCCAGCCACCGCCGATAAGCTCGTATTTGGCAATCTCGGCGGCTTGCGCGCCGTTGGTTTCCTGTGCGAGGTAATACTTTGTCAAAAAATGTCCGGAAATACTTTCCAGTATTTCCGGGTTGATGGTTCTAGTTTGCAGATTTTTTACCTCGTTAAGCATTACGCTGACAGCTTGGTTGGCGTCAACTGCCGTTACGTAAATGTTTCCCGTATTTACGGCAAAAGAGTCAAGTTCTGCATTCGGCGCATAGGAAAGCTGGCGTTTGAGACGAACTTCGTCGAAGACGCGGCTCTGCAAAAGCGCTATCGCGACGCGCATCGCATAATAATCAGGATTATTCGGCGACGGAGCATTAAAAACGCCCTGCACGTAATTGGTCGGCAAAGTGCGCGGGGTTACGTCCAGCGTCGCTTTGGAAAAATCCAGCGCGGGAAATGCCTGCTCTTTGTAATTGCCGCGCGGCAATTTTCCTAAAGTTGCGGCGACGCGCGTTTGCAAATCCTTGGCGTCAATGTCGCCGACAACAACGAGCAGAAGCTGTGAAGTCTGCATAACTTTTTTGTGATATTCGCTCAAATCTTTAGCAGTTAAACGATTTATCGTGTCGAGCGTTCCACTCACCGAATTTGCATAAGGGTGGTTGGCGTAAATAATGCGGTCTTGCAAAATATGCAAAAAATTATCGTTGTCGGTTTCCTGTTCGCGCAAGCCGGTGGCAAGTCTCTGCCGCACCTGCTCAAGGTCTGCGGTGGCAAAAATCGGGTTAAGTGCGATGTCTGTAAAAACATTCCACGAGCGGTCAAAATTCTGACGAGTCGAAGCCAGACTCAAAACGCTGTAATCGTTCGTTGCGCCCGAATTGATGCTGCTTCCCGTGCTTGCCAGTTCGCGCCGCAGAGTTTCGCGCGGAAAACTTTTACTGCTTTCGGTCGAAACTTCAAGCATCAGATTTTCGATTCCGGCGTTTTGGGCGTTGATGTTGCGCGCGCCGCCGCGTATAAAAAGTCCGGCGGCGACGGTCGGCGAATTGGCGCGGTGTTTGACCAGAACCTTCAAGCCGTTTACGTCAAATTCCGTTACGAGCGCGGTTTGCCCGGCAATACTCGCTTTGTTGCCCGCCACCGTTTGAGCAAAAGTGGAAATTGTAAAAGTTATAAAAACAAGTGTCAATAAAAGCGTTTTACTGACATCTGACATCTGACATCTGATTACTTTCATATTTATTTTCCTATTAAATCTTCGGGCGTAATTTTGGCTTCAGCTTGCGCTTTCTGCGAAACGAGCGCGATGGCGACGTGGGGCTTACCTTGAATATAAGTTCTGACATAGCGGTTTAAATCATTACGCGAGACGGCGCGTAAGTTTCTGTAATAACCGCGAAAATAATCAATTCCGGTCGAAGACCACCAGAAACTCAAAGTGTGCGAGTAATCGCTGATTTTTTCGCGCTCGAACAAATCTCTGGATTCGACCAGCGTTCTGGCGTTTCCTAATTCTACGTCGGTAAAATAATCGGGTTTATCAAACTGCGCGATTTCGGCGTAAGCGGCACGAAGCGCGGCTTTGGCTTTGTCGGGCGTCGTAATCAAACTCAATTGAATCGGTCCGACGTTTCTCTGCGTGTAATAACCGATGTCAACCGCCGCGACCAGACCGGAATCAACCATAGCGCGCTGAAAACGCGAATCGGGCTGCGTCAGAATAAAAGAAAAAACGTCTGCCGCGTATGTCGCCGCATCGTCTTTGCCAACCGAAGGTCCTTGCCAACCGATATTAACCAGCACATTTTGCACGGGCTGCTCGACAATCACTCCTTCGCTTTTTTGAAGCGGCGGATGTTCGACAAGCGGAAATTCCTTAAACGGGTCAACCTTTCGCCGTTCCCAGCTTCCGAAAGTCTGCTCGGCTAATTTGAAAACTTCTTCGGCGTTGACATCGCCGGTAACAACCAGAGCCGCATTATTCGGCACGTAATAGCGCGATTGAATCAAACGCATTTTGTCGGTTGTCGCCGTCAAAATCGATTCGCGCGTTCCCAAAGGGTTTTTGCGTGTTGGATATTTGTAATAAAGTTTATCCTTTAAGGCTCGGTCGAGGTAGTAAAACGGATTTGCTTCATTGCGGTCAATCTCGCCGACAACCACGTTTTTTTCCTGCGCAAACTCGTTTTCGTCAAAAGTCGGATAACGAACCGCATCGTTGATAAGGCGCATCGCACTCAACAAATATGGGCTTGTCGTCGTGTAAAAATACTCGACGACTTCTTCCTGAGTTCTGCCGTTGAAGATGTCGAGCTGTTCGGCGTCGTTCAAATACGCGACACTGCCGATTTGGGATTTGAATTTTGCTTTTTCCGAACAATTTTGATTGTTGTAATACGTTACGTTACCGTATTGCTCGGCAAGCTGGCACCGATAGAGCAGAGACGCCTGATTTGGCTTAAAGAACATATGTTCAAACATATGCGACAAACCGCTTAGCTCCGGCGGTTCGGTAAAAGAGCCGTTGCGAACGGCTAATTCCACGGTCGCCAACGGCACGCTTTTGTCCGCCAAAACGATTACTTCCAGACCGTTTGGCAAAGTCCGATTGACAAACGGAACTTCGATGCCTTGCGCGGCAGCAGTTTTCGCAGTCGCCGTTTTTGCGGCAGCGGCAGGTTGCTTACCGGTTGCGGTTTGTGCGAAATTTAAGTTGAAAGCGGATAAAACGAGTAACAAGGCAATTAAAAATTTTTTCACTAAAGAAACTCCCGGAAAATAAAACATAAATTTTAAGTTTTTACGCAAAAATTGCGAAAAAGTTTTTATACAGAAATCTATCATAAAGGAGAAATCATAAAATGCAGCGAGACAATATGATGCACGGAGCGCGAACGGCGTTGAATCAAAATCAGGAAATACGCGATTGGTGCGAAAATTTTTTGAAATCACAGGAGCGCGTGACAAAACCGAAAATGTCGGACGAGGAATTTGAAAAACACTGGCGTTATCACAAACCTGAAATTATGCACGCGGGCGCGGCAGATGCGGTTCAGGCGTATAAAAACGCTTTTCCTAAAAGTTAGAAACCGGAAACGAACATCGGGAAATAAACCACAAATAAACACAGATAAAATTAAATAAAAATCTGTGGTTATATGTGGTTTATTTCTTGTTTTATTGCTTTACCGTCGTCGCCGTTGATTTTTCGTCAAAAGAAAAATATCCAATCGCCGGGTCGTGGTCTGAAAAACGCTCTACACGATTTGCATCGCCGCGATAAGATTCGGGAAAATCCGCGTTCAGGCGCGAGTAGCCGAAGCCGGCAAGATGCTTTTTCATCGCTTCCGTTACAATCATATGGTCGAGAACCTGCGCGTTGCCGTCATAAACATACGAAAAACGCTGTTCTTCCTTTATCAAATCGACCAAATTCGTTAAATTTGTATTGACCAAATCGTCAGATGCTATTAAAACTCGTCCTTTTGGCGCGGGCGTTCCTTTTATTGTGCCGATAACATCGAGAACTCCGTCGGGAAAGTGAAAAGCGTTGAAATCGCCAACCAAAACAATACGCTCGTTCGGGTCAGCCTTTTGGCGTTCCTGCACGAACTTTGCAAGAAATTCGGCTTGCGCTTTTTTCTTTTGCCGCACGCGGTCGGTTTCGTAACCGAGAAACGATTTCAAGTGATTGACGACGACCGTAAAGCCAAACGGTTGATTGTTTTTCGGGTCGTTTATGGTTGCTTTGAGAAGAAGCGGCGGACGGTCGTTTAAAATTTCGTTTTCCTTCTTTTCGGGATTTCTATATTGGTCGTCCTTACCGAATTGCTTTACTTCGACGACATTGACGCGCGAAGATTTGACAAGAAAACCGACATCAATACCGCGTCCGTCATTACCTTCAATCAAATATGCTTCGTATTTCGGGTTTGGCTTCCCATCGGCAACCGTATCATCATTGATTTTTTGCGCAAGCCGTTTCAGAGCCGCCGGATTTTCCGCTTCGACCGCGCCGATAACGTCCGGGTTTCGCATATACAAGCGAATCGCCGTCGAGATTTTCTTTAACCTTTTTTCAAACGCTTCGGTCGTTACGATGTCTTCTTTTATCGAAGGGTCGTCCTGGTCGTCGAAAAAGTTTTCCAGATTCATCCCGACAATCGCAAATTGCCGCTCGGTCGGCGCTGGCAAAGGTTCGGATTTTATCAAGCCGGAAATCTCCGGCTTTAAGCCAGCGTCCGGCAGAATCGTGTATTTCTGGTAACCGTAATGCATTACGCCGACGAGATTTTTGATTTCCGCTCCGCTGGTAACTTCAATCGTTTGCGCGCCTAATTGCTCGTCGCTGTCAACGCGCAGTGTTTCAGGGTTGGAATCGAAAACCAAAAGTTTAGGAAAATTTTTCTTCAACTCATCCTTGTCCTTTGAGAAGTAGTAATCATAAACGTCCATTCCAGGCGCGCGAAACGGTCTCGCCATACCTTTTAAAACTGCGTAAAAAACGCCGTCGGAAACGGAAGCTGCATTCTTGTCGTTAACTCTGCCCCTTGTCGGCGCAACAACGGTCAGCGCGGAAATTTCGACGCGCATTCCTTCGTATTTTTCGAGTTCGTCAATCTGGTTCGGCGCGAAATCGGCGGCGGTTAAAACAATCGGTTTCGGCAGAGCACTGCCTTTGGAAACGACTTTTATCGTATCGGTTCCTTTCTTCATCGAAAGTTCAGTCAAAGGCAAACTTGCAGGCTCGGCTTTCGGTCGAAATTCGGTAACAAATCCGGTAACCGTTACGAGATTTCCGACGGTTGCGTCGCTTGTCGGCTCGCTTCCCGTAAAAACGTAAATGCCTTCGGACGTTGCCGGATTATTGTCCGTTTTATCATCCGGCGTTTGAATAAAAAATCCGCTTTTTAATCGCGCCGTTACAATTCCGTTCAACTGCGCAGTCTGACCTTCAAAAGGCGAGACGTTTTTATCGCTTTGCACGGCGTTTATCAATCGCTCTTTCTGCGCGAGAACGGTAAGCGGCGAGCAGCAGAAAGCAGAAATCAGAAGACAAGAAACAGTAAGCAAAGACGGAAATCTCAAAGTTCGATGATATTGATTCATTATTGATAATCTCTTCTGCGTTCCATTAGTTCCTGACTAATTTTCGCAACATTAGAATAAAAATTGTAACCGGTTAAGTTTTCGACAGAGTCAACATTGACTCTGAAATTGCGCCAGGGAGTGTTTATATTCAGCGGCGGCTGGTTCGGAACGATAATCGCAATCGTGCGCGTTCCTTTACTGATGCGCTGCAAATCGTTGCTGCCGTTCGGGATAACAAGGACGACTTTCCAGGTAACCAGCGGAACGGTTACTTTGCCGCCCGCAATTGTTCCGGCAACGCCCGCGCCGCCTGAAAAAATATAAAGCTCATTTCCCGCCTGCGCCACTGTGCGAAGATAATTTTCAAAATCGTTCCACGGACCCTGATTATTGGCGGCAAGCTGCGGTATGATGTTCGTCATCAAAAACGTCGCCGAATTGTCGGGAACTGAACGAGTTCTATCGCCCGACGGAGTCATATGCCCGCGGTCATAGTTTGAACCCGTATAATCTTGAGGAGTTACGTGATACCAATCGGCTGGCAGCATTGGGTCGGGACGAAAATCGTCCTGACGGTCTGCCGCGCCGGTAATCCAGGTACTGTCGAGCCGCCAGCCGACCCAATTCGGCTCGCCTTTGCTGCGGTTGTAAGAAAGCGTGTATTGCGGTTTGACCATCAAATAATTATTTTCATTGGCGACATCACTCGTCGCTCCGCTCGGATTTCCCAAAAGCAGCGGGTCGTCATCAGTCGGCGCGGCGGAAATTGTGATGTTGATTGTCGGGTTTGTCGTTCGACCTTGCGCGTCCGAAACTGTGGTTGTTACGGTTGTCGAGCCGCCACCCAAATTTGCCGGAACCGTGTATTGAAAAGAATAGATATTGTCGCCTGCCGTCGCGTCGCCGTTTGTGCCGTCATCGTAAAAAGTCTGCGCGGCAGAGCCGCCGATGTTTGATAAATTTCCCGTAACCGTAATTGATGTGCTTGGCGGCGTAGTCGCCGGAGAAACCGCCACTCGCAAAAGCGTTGTTCCGCCGGGAACGACCGTATTCGGATTTGCAGCGCCGGTCGCGGAAAGTGTCGGATTTCCGCCCGAGCAAGCATTTGTCGGACTGTTCGTGTTGCGCGGCGACGGTAGTGTAATCGAAAAATCGTTGTTGTTATTGTCCGTGTCGGTGCAGCCGCCGCCTTTACGAACTCCGGCGGTTGTCGCGCTTAAATCCGCCGTTTTTGTGTTTTCAAAACAATTCGCCGACCCGCCGTAACCGATAAAATCTACAATCGTCGAATCCGTCGGACAAGTTACGGCTGATAATGCAGTTGCGACGTTAACGAGCGCGAGTTTTCCGCTGGTCGAAGACAAATTCGGTATGAAAGTTCCCGAAGTGGTCGTAACTTGCGGAGCAATCAAATCCGGCGTCGGCAGCGCGCTGCCGATTGTTCCGTTTGAAAAATATTGAATCAAATAATATTGTCCGGGCTGCAGCGTTACATTTGTCAAAGGCGTTACAAGCCAGTTCGAGCCGGTTGCGCTGGCATACTGAACCGACCAGCCATTAAGATTTATCGGCGAATTACTACGATTAAACAACTCCACAAAATCGTTAGTATATTGCGCATTCGATAATCCACCGCCGCCGTAAAATTGGCTGATGACAATACTTTGCGAGACAAACTCAGCTTCATTCGGCTGCTGCCTTTGAGCCTTCGCTTTGAGCCTTCGTATGAGAACTTATGCCGAGTCCGACGGCAATCACAACTAAACTTACTAAAACAAAATAAAAACGCTTCATTAGTAAAATTTCCTTAAAAATAATTTTTCCTTTCAAATTTCAACTGAAGGCGGCGGGAAATTCGGTGGTTTATACATAATCTTTTATCACGTTTTGTAATGATTACATACCATAACTGCTGATGATGTATAAAATTAACTCACAATTTCGACGAAAATTAAAAATTGTAATTGGTGTGAATCAAACAAAAGTCTGTGCTTTGACGATAAAGCACCGCTTTGCGTTTGCCGTCGCCGCCGAAAAATAAGTTTTAGAAAACGCAGAATTATATGTCAAAGCTATGAGGTTGTTTGGAAAAGTTTTATCAACGCCGCTTCTTCCGGTTCAAATTCGTCATTGAAACGTTTGATTCGCCGCCCTTTTCTCGGTCTGAATTCTTCGAGCGTTACGCCTGCTTCATATGATTTCAAAACAGTCGGATGAATATACGAGCCGCGGCAAACCGTCGGCGTATTGCCGAGTTGTTCGGCTACCTTTTTGACCGCCGCGACAATATTTTTTTTCAACAGCTTCTCGTCGTCCGCTTTGCCGATTTCGGCAAGTTCGGTTGCCGCCAGCAGCGTCCCGCCCCAGGTGCGAAAATCTTTGGCGGAAAATTCCGGCGCTGTCACTTTCTTTAGGTATTCGTTGATGTCTTTCGGTTTTATCGGCTGCGGTTTGCCGCTTTCGTCCAAATAATTAAACAATTTTCGCGCGCCGCCGATTGACTTCAAATCACGCATAATCGCGATGAGTTCGTCGTCAACCAAAATTTTTCGATGTTTGACGTGATGTTTGCCGACAAAGTTAAAAATCAATTTGCCTCGCTCGACTTCCAGATGCCGATTTTGCAAAGTTGTAATGCCGTATGTTTTATAGTGTTTGACGCCTTTTTCCGTTCCCATCCGAATATAAAGCGAATTTATCAGGCGCGTCATTACGGCTAAAACCTTCTCGCGCGGAAAGCCTTCGAGAGCGATGTGTCCATTCGTTATTCGTCGCAGTTTAGGAAGATGCTCGCCGAATTTTTCGATTTTTTGAAACTTTTTCCGTTCCTGTTTTTCTCTGAATTTTGTGTGGTAAAGATATTGTATGCGCCCGCTCGTGTCCATTCCTACAGCTTGAACTTTGCTCGAAAAAGAAGGCACAATGCGCACGAATTTCCAAGCGGGCGGAATTACCAGAGATTTTACCCGTTCGAGATGTCTTTCGTCGCTCACGCGGTTTCCGTCCTTATCAATGTAATAAAAACCGCTCGCCTTTCCGCCTTTTCGCTGCCACCAGCTGCTGCGTTTGCCTTTTTCGATAATCTCTTTTGCTTTTGCTTTATCGAAAAACATTTTAATTTCCGCCATTTTTTACAACCCTTTTTCGTCTCTATTTTCAAGATACGATTTATTATTTTTATTTACAAGCAATTAATTTGTGGCAGTCCGTAAGTTATTGTATTTATGTAACTTACATTTACGAATTTGATAAAAAATTTACTTCGCAAAGCAACTTGTTTCACAGATGAAACATCTAATAAATCAAATTGGAGAGGTAAAGAAAATGACTAAAAATATGAACGGAAATTTGTTTGAAACAGAAGAATTGGAAACTATTCAAAGTAAAAAGGAAATGATTTTATCGCTCTATAATTCGGGAACAACCGAAGTCGAAGCGATTGCGGCGATTTCCGGCGCGAAGCCAAGCTATGTCGGTTCGGTTTTGCAGCGCGAAGGTTTGATTGACAATTATTTTGATTTATACACATCAAATGCGTATCCGAAAAACGTTTATTCCAAACATTTTCAGGGTAAACTCGGCTTCAAAGACGTTTTTACGGCGCGTCGCAGCGTGAACAATTTGCAGGAGTCCTACAGTTATTTTGCCAACCGGCAAGACCGCGCCGGACAGCATCACGCGCTGGAAATGGCTTTGACAATGCTTGACCGCGCGCGCTGGACCGGAAAACTTGAAGAAGCGGAGATTTACCGTCGCTGGCTCGTCGGCAAATTGAGCGCGCCTTTGACAAGCATTGCTGACGCGAAAGCAGAAATAAAAGACGCGAGCGAAGAAGTTCAAGAAACTATTGAAAAAGTTCGATTAAAACTGGCTGCGTAATTTTTATTCTCAAACAGATCTAATTTTTTTATATGGTTTGTTTCATACTTGAAACAAAATCCTGTGCGTTGTAAAATTGTATTTCAATTCAAAATAAAAAAGAGGTTTTATTAATGGCACTTGAATTAGTTGAAAGCAGCCCGGTGCGCGAAAACGGTTTGGTTGTCGGGCAGGCGACACTTGAAGATGTTTCGATGGAGCAGAGTTTGCGACCGAAAAGACTGGACGAATATATTGGGCAAACCAAAATCGTCAATAATTTACGCATATTTTTGAAAGCGGCTCTGCGGCGCAGCGAAGCGCTCGACCACGTTTTATTATTCGGTCCTCCGGGGCTTGGAAAAACGAGTTTAGCAATAATTATAGCCAATGAACTCGGCGCGGGTTTGAAAACGGTTCACGGTCCGGCAGTTGAAAAAGGCGGCGATTTAGCGGCAATTTTGACGAATCTCGAAGAAGGCGACGTGCTTTTTATCGACGAAATTCACCGCCTCAAACCGCAAATAGAAGAAATTTTGTATCCGGCGATGGAAGATTTTCAACTTGATTTGATTATCGGGCAAGGAACTGCCGCGCGTTCTATAAAGATTGATTTACCGAAATTCACACTGGTCGGCGCAACGACACGCGCCGGAATGATTTCCGCGCCGCTTCGCGGACGTTTCGGCATTGTTAACCATCTGGATTTTTACTCGCGCAAGGATTTGGAAATTATTATTCACCGCTCGGCGGAAATTCTCGGCGTCGAAATCGAATCAACCGGCGCAAACGAACTCGCGCGCCGCTCGCGCGGAACACCGCGAATTGCCAATCGTCTGCTGCGCCGCGTCAGAGATTATGCGGAGATTTTAGGCGACGGACGAATCACGGGAGCGATTACTCAAAGGGGTTTGGACGAAATGGAAGTTGACCGTTTCGGCTTGGACGAAGTTGACCGCAAACTGCTTTTAAGTATTATCGAAAAATTTGAAGGCGGTCCGGTCGGCGTCGGCACAATCAGCGCGTCAATCAGCGAAGACCGCGAATCAATCGAAGAGGTTATCGAGCCGTATTTGATCCAAATCGGATTTTTGAATCGCACGCCGCGCGGACGAATTGTTACTGATGCAGGTTATAGACATTTCGGTTTTGAACCACCTGCAGCACAGGAAATTCAAGCAATGGCGAGCTGATAAATATCGAATAAATAACAAATAAAAGTAAAAAGTGGAAGAAGAATCATTCAAAAATCTCTCTTCCACTTTTCACTTTTTAGCTGTTCACTATTTAATCGGATCACCTTCCGCGTCGAGATAAATTATCGAACTGCCCAAACTTTCGATTTGTTTGAGTCCCGGTTCAATCGTTTTTCTATCACCGACGACGACAATCGCCATATTTTCAGGTGTCAAATATTTGTTAGCAACACGGTTCACATCTTCGAGCGTGACGGCATTCACACGCGAAATATAATCATTATAATAAGAGTCGGGTAAATCGTAGGTTACAATGCTGCCGAGTTGTGAAGCGATTTGGTCAACCGTTTCAAAACTTGCCGGAAAACGCCGAATCAGGCTTTGTTTATTATATTCGAGTTCCTGCTGCGTAACGGGAATTGTGCCGCGCACGCCTTTGATTTCTTTCAAAAACTCGATAACCGATTCTTTCGTTACAGCAGTCTGCACGCCAGCCGTAGCCGCAAAAGGTCCCGCTCCGCGTCGGAATGCAAAACCGGAACGCGCGCCGTAAGTGTAACCTTTATCTTCACGCAGATTCATATTGATGCGCGACGTAAATCCGCCGCCGAGCAGTGTATTCATTACCTGAAGCGGAAAATAATCGGGTGAACTGCGCGAAACACCGATTTGTCCGATACTGATAACCGACTGCGCCGCGCCCGGTTTGTCAACCAGATAAATCATAGCCTTGTCGCGCTTCGGCGCATCGGGAAGCGTCGTTTGCGAAATCTCGCCCGCTTTCCAATTTCCAAATGCGCTTTCGATTTTTGGTTTAAGAGTTTTCATCTCCGTATTACCGACGACAATCAAAACCGCGTTGTTCGGATGATAAAAAGCCGCGTGATAATTTTTCAGGTCGTCGCGCTTGATGGCTTTCAGAGATTTTTCGCTCAAAGAAACTCCGTATGGATGAGCGTCGCCGTATAAAACCTTATTATAGACAAGATTTGCGATGGCATCGGCATTGTCGCGGCGCTGGAGAAGCGCGCCAAACTGACGCTTGCGGTAAGTTTCAACTTCCGCTTCGGGAAATTCGGCGTTTTGAATTACGTCCGAATAAATATTCAACGCTTTATCAAAGTTTCTTGTCAGCGTCAGCATTCTCACGCTCGAAGAATCATCGCCGGCAGTCGTGAAAAGCTGCGCTCCGATAGATTGAACTTCGTTGGCAATTTCAACCGCCGAGCGAGTTTTCGTTCCGTCATCAAGCAAACTCGAAGTAATATTTCCAAGTCCGGTCAAGTTTATCGGTTCACTCGTCGTGCCGGTTTTGAAAACCATATTCATCGTAACAATCGGAATCTCCGTCTGTTTGACCAGCCAAATTTCCAAGCCGTTGGCGAGCTTGCTTTTTTCGATTGTCGGCAAAGCGAATGTCGGATTGGCTTTCGGCTGCGGCTGCTTATAAAGCGAATCGTTCTGGTCAACTTTTACCGCGTCCGGTTTACCTTTCTTTTCCTTTTTCTCGGCAACCGAAGTCGGTTTGTTCGAGGCATCCATTTCTACGGACTGCATTTTATCTTTCGGACGCGGCGTAACGGTCAAAACAAGGCGTTTGTCGGTTAAATAAATGTTCGCCACACGCTGAATGTCAGCCGCCGTAACTTTGCGGTAGCGGTCGAGGTCGGCTTGAAAATAATCGGGTTTGCCGACAAACGTAGCGTAAGCATTGAGTTGATCAGATTTACCGCCAAAGCCGCCAACGGTTTGCAAACTGTAAATAGACGACGATTCAATTTGATTGAGCGCGCGTTCCATCTCAGCGGCGGACGGCGGCGCATTCCTGATTTTTTCAATCTCGACCAAAATTTCCTTTTCTATTTCGCCGGTTGATTTTCCGGATTTAGCAGTTGAAACAATTTGAAAACCTCCGGCGATTTCGCGCGAGCCATTTCCGCCGAAAATATCCTGAGCGATTTGCTTGCCGTAGACGAGGTTCGATTGCAGACGCGAACCTCTGCCGCTCGACAAAATCGAACCGAGCATATCGAGCGCGGCTTCATCCGGCGTGTATTGCGGAACGGTTTGCCAAACCATATAAAGACGCGGCAACTGCACCGCTTCTTCCATCGGGTAACGAATTTCTTTGTCGAGCTTCGGCATCGGCGGGTTCGGGCGCGTAATGTTTGCGCCGCGCGGTAACGGTTCGAAATACTTTTTCACCAGCGCTTCGGCTTCTTTCGGGTCAAAATCTCCGGCGATAACCAGACTGGCGTTATTCGGCACATAATATTGACGGAAAAACCCTTTGACATCATCCATCGAAGCGGCGGTCAAATCGTCCAGCGAACCGATGGTCAGCCAATGATACGGATGCTCCTTCGGATACATCAACTCGGCAATTTTTGCGCTGACGAGCCCATACGGGCGATTGTCGTAGTTCTGACGTTTTTCGTTTTTGACGACATCGCGCTGGTTATTGAGTTTGTCCATCGTCATCGCGTCGGGCAGATAACCCATCCGGTCGCTTTCAAGCCACAGCGCGGTTTCCAGAAAGTTCGACGGCACGACTTCCCAATAATTTGTCCGGTCGGCGTTGGTTGAGCCGTTTAGACTCGCACCGGCTTCCTGAAGCGGTGTGAAATAATCGTTGTCGTAGTGTTTCGAGCCTTGAAACATCATATGTTCAAACAGATGTGCAAAGCCCGTTCTGCCCGGCACTTCGTTTTTCGAGCCGACGTGATACCACAGATTGACGGCGACAATCGGTGTGGATTTATCAACGTGCATAATCACGCGCAAACCGTTCTTCAGCATTATCTCTTGATATTTAATCGGCGGCAGCTTCTCGCCTTTTTGGGCTGTGGCAATTGTTGTCATAAGCGAAACAAGCACGAGCAAAGTAATAAAAACGCTCTTGAATTTCATCGCAAACTCCTTTTATTTTTGAGAAAATATAAAACGAAAACTTTCGTTCGGATTTTTTCTAATTGTAGATTTTGTTGTGACGCAAGGCAACCTTTAATAATTTTAAGGTGAAAAAAACAAACAGTAAAATCCATTTGTTTTTGCAAACCGGCAAATAATTTATAATGAAAAAACAACAAATCAAATGTTAGACTCGGACTTCGCAAATGAACAATCTGAAAACCTTTTTCGCTGAATGCACCCGAACGATTGACGAAAAACTTGAGCGTTTCGTGCCGACGGAGCAAACTGAGCCGAGAAAACTGCACCGAGCCATTCGCTGGAGTTTGTTTGCGGGCGGCAAGCGTTTTCGTCCGGCGCTCGTTCTGGCAGTAGGCGAAGCGTTTGGTGCAAGAAAAGAAAATCTCCTTTGCACAGCCGCTGCAATCGAAATGATTCATACATATTCGCTGGTTCACGACGATTTACCGGCTATGGACGATGACGATTTGCGGCGCGGGCGCGTAACCTGCCACAGAAAATTCGACGAGGCGACGGCGATTTTGGCGGGCGACGTTTTGCAGACTTTGGCATTTCAAGTCGTTAGCGAAGACAAAAATTTAAGCGCGGAAATTCGTATTCGGCTAATTTCGGAACTGGCGCGCGCGGCAGGAACGCCGACCGGAATGGTTGCCGGACAGCAGCTTGATTTGCAAGCCGAAGGAAAGAAAATTTCGATCGAAGATTTGGAAAAAATTCATCACAGCAAAACCGGCGCGATAATCTGCGGCGCGGCGCGCGCAGGCGCGATTATCTCCGAAGCAAGCGAAGCAGAACTCGAAACCGTTTCAAAATTCGCTTCAAAGCTAGGTTTGCTTTTTCAAATTACAGACGATTTGCTCGACGTTACGCAGACGACCGCAGTTTTGGGAAAAACGGCAGGCAAGGATTCGGCTTCGGCGAAAGCGACATATCCGGGTTTTTACGGCGTGGAAGAATCCGGCAAATTGGCGCGCCGAGTTTGCGACGAAGCGTGCGCGGCATTGCAGGAGATTGATAAAAACACCGATTTATTATGTAAGTTGGCTGATTTTGTTTTGAACCGGAAGTCGTAAACGTAAATAATTTTAAGTCGAAGTTTTTCTCTTAACATCTCTCGGAAAGCCGCTTTAAAATTCGTTTGAACTTGACATCTGCGACTTATTTTTCGTAGCATTGCAATTCGCCGCTTGGTTATAATCGGCAGTGTTTTTTGAAGAAAACTTGGGCGTTGTGTCAAAATAAAGTTTGAAGCGGAAAAGTTTTCGGGCACGTACGTCAATTGGTAGACAGCCTCCCTTACAAGGAGGAAGTTAGGGGTTCGAGTCCCTTCGTGCCCACCAAATTTGTAAAGATGCGGAGTCGTAGTTCAGTTGGTTAGAACGCCAGCCTGTCACGTTGGAGGTCGCGGGTTCGAGTCCCGTCGGCTCCGCCATTAATATCAATAAAATTAGTAATTTCCAGCCGCTCATTCGAGCGGCTTTTAAATTTTGTTTTGAAATAAAATTTATACTTTCTCACTCTCGAAGCAAATTGCTGAATCGCCCGGTCAAAATTTACCTTTCAAATATTATTTTTTTACCTTGAACGACTTGCCGGTTTTCGATACATTTTCCTGAAAGACTAATGAAAAACCATTTATTTTCACAAAATCCGCCGGGCTTGAATTTTGTTACCATTGGCGGCGGAAATGGTCTTTCGACACTTTTGTCGGGGTTGAAAAAGTTTGTCGCAGCGAGCGAAACCGAATCAATTTGGCTGAAAAATCTTTCGGCGATTGTTGCCGTGTCCGACAACGGCGGAAGCTCCGGCAGGCTGCGCGACGAGCTGCAAATGCCGCCGCCGGGCGATATTCGCAATTGTATGGTCGCGCTGTCGGAAGACTCGCATCTTTTATCGAAACTTTTTCGGCATCGTTTTGGCGGCGACGGCGATTTGGGCGGACACAACTTCGGCAATCTTTTTCTTGCCGCGATGTCGGAAATTACCGGCGATTTTGCCGAAGCCGTGAAATTGTCGTCGGAAATTCTGGCGAGCAAAGGACATATTTATCCGGCGACGCTTGCCGATGTTCAACTGAAAGCAGAGCTTTCGGACGGTTCGTTTGTTTTCGGCGAAACAAATATTTCAAAAGTCGGCAGTTCGATAAGGCGTCTTCGCCTGGAGCCGGAAGATTGTCATCCGCTGCCCGAAGCCTTGATCGCCATTGATGAAGCAGACGTTATCACAATCGGACCCGGCTCGCTTTTTACTTCGCTTTTGCCGCCGATTTTAGTCAGAGGCGTCGCCCGTGCAATTGCCGAATCCGCCGCCTCGAAAATCTTTATCTCTAATTTGATGACGCAGCCCGGCGAGACAAACGGTTTTTCCGCTAAAAAGCATTTAGAAATTATACGAGAATACGCGCCTGAAATAGATTTTGATTTTGTAATTGTCAACAATCGTCCGATTAGTCCGGCGCAAACAGAAATTTATGCGCTCGAAGGCGCGGAGCAAATCGGTGTGCGCAACTCAATCTCACCCAATACGATTGAAGGGGCGGAAATCGTTTATGGTAATCTATTGGATGACGGCGAAAAGGTGCGTCATCATTCGGAAAAATTGGCGCAAGTAGTTTTGTTGCGTGCGTTAC
This sequence comes from Acidobacteria bacterium 28-9, assembly GCA_002050355.1. GTDB lineage: Bacteria > Acidobacteriota > Blastocatellia > Pyrinomonadales > Pyrinomonadaceae. The sequence goes on along the minus strand of MWYY01000062.1, from coordinate 62,519 downwards.
AGCAAAGCAGAAAATTACTTATTTAGCCACAGAGAACACAGTGCGCACAGAGTAGGAAAAAAACTTAATCACTGATGCACACGGATAAATGCAAATATTTTTCTCCTTCATTAGATTTTGTGCGTTTTTGCATCTGTCCTCTCTGTGAATCCTGTGTCCTCTGTGGCAAAATTCTGATATGGAAAACAATTCCAACGAACAAAAACCGCTCGATGTTCTGGTTTTAGCCGCCGGACTCGGAACTCGTATGCGTTCGGGTTTGGCGAAGGTTTTGCACCGGCTCGACAATCGCCCGCTGGTTAATCACGTCTGCCGGACGGCGACGGCACTTGCTCCGCGCAAAATTTACGTCGTCATCGGGCATCAGGGCGAAGACGTAAAAAACGCCGTTTTGGAAGAACTTGACCGGAAACACACCGAATTTGTCTGGCAGAAGCAGCAACTCGGAACGGGCGACGCGGTAAATGCGGCACGCCCGTTTCTCGAAACGGAAGATTCGACCTTGCTTGTGCTTTCGGGCGACGTGCCGATGATACGCGCCGAAACTTTGGCGGCACTGATTCAGCAGCATTACAATCATCGCGGACGCGGCGCCGCCTGTACGATTTTGACCGTTCGGCTTGAAGACCCGACCGGTTACGGGCGTATCGTTCGCGGCGAGGACGGACTTTTCAGCAGAATTGTCGAGCAGAGAGAAGCTACTGACGAAGAGCGAAAAATCAAGGAAATCAATTCGGGTATTTACTGCTTCAATACCAAAAAACTTTTTGCCGCGCTCGCCGATGTGCAGAACAACAACGTGCAGGGCGAATATTATTTAACCGACGCGCCGGCGCTTCTGCGCGACACAGGCGAAGGCGTTTCGCTTTATCATCACGCCGACGCGCGCGAAGTCGCCGGCATCAACAACCGCGTCGAACTTGCCGATTTGGAAAGGATTTTGTCGCGGCGCACCGTTTCAAGAATGATGCTCGATTACGGCGTTACGTTTATTGACCCGAAAAACGCCTATATCAGCGAGCGGGCGAATATCGGGCGTGACACAGTGATTTACCCGAACGTCTCAATCGAAGGCGAAAGCACAATCGGCGACGGCTGCACGATTCGCACAGGCGTGAGAATAACAAACTCGCGCGTCGGACACGGCGTTACAATTTTAGACAATTGCGTGATTACTGATTCTGAAATTTCAAACGACTGCACGGTCGGACCTTTCGCACACTTGCGCGGCGGCACAAAAATGGATGAAAGGTCGAAAGTCGGAAACTTTGTCGAGTTGAAAAAAACAGTTTTAGGGCGCGGCTCGAAAGCGAGTCATCTAACTTATTTGGGCGACGCGACCATCGGCGAAAAAACGAATATCGGTGCAGGAACGATTACCTGCAACTACGACGGCAAAAATAAACACGCAACTACAATCGGCAACAATGTAAAAATCGGCTCGGATACGATGCTGGTTGCACCCGTCAAAATAGGCGACGGCGCGGTTACTGCTGCGGGAAGTGTTGTAACTAAGGACGTTCAGGACGACACGCTCGTCGCAGGCGTTCCGGCGCGGGTGAAAAAGAACTTAAAAGTAGAGGAAGAAAATCAATCGGCTGAAGCGTAGTGTTTGAAGGATTTTCTCCATCACCACGAATTCTTCATCCTTCAAAAAATTATGTGTGGAATTGTCGGATACGTCGGAAATAAACAAGTCGTCCCGCTCATTATTGACGGGTTACGAAAACTGGAATATCGCGGTTACGATTCGGCAGGTATTGCCGTAGTTGACGACGCGAGCCATTTGGAACTGCGCCGCGCCGAAGGCAAACTTCGCAACCTTGAAGAATGTATCCGCCTTCATCCTTTGGACGGAAATTATGGCATAGGGCATACGCGCTGGGCGACGCACGGGCGACCGACCGAAGAGAACGCGCATCCGCACCGCGATTGTTCGGGGAAAATCGTCGTCGTGCATAACGGCATTATCGAAAATTATTTGCAGTTAAAAGAAAAATTAAAAGCGCAGGGACACGAATTCAAGACTGAAACCGACACGGAAATCGTCGCGCATCTGGTCGAAGAAGAATTGAAAAACGGCTTGAATTTTGAAGAATCCGTGCGCGCTACGGTCAAACAACTGTACGGTATTTTCGCGCTTTCAATAATTTCAGCCGACGAACCCGATACAATTATCGCCGTCCGCGAAGGCGCGCCGGTCGTTATCGGTTTAGGCGACGGCGAATTTTTTGTCGCATCGGATATTCCGCCGATTTTGCAGCACACGCGCGACGTTTTCTACTTGGGCGAAAGGGAAATCGCGGTTCTGACAAAAGACAGCGTTCGCGTAACCGATTTTGATGGAAACGCGGTCGAGCCAAAACAGCAGCGCATCACCTGGGACCCGATTGCGGCGGAAAAAGGCGGTTTTAAACATTTTATGCTCAAGGAAATCTACGAGCAGCCGCGCGCCGTCCGCGACACAGCCCGCGGTCGTGTTTCTCTAGACACAGGAAAAATTTATCTCGAAGCGATGAATATTTCCGAAGACGAATTCAAAACCATAAACTCAATCATCATCGCCGCTTGCGGAACGAGCTGGCACGCAGGAATCGCCGGAAAATATATGATTGAGCAGATGGCGCGCGTTTCCTGCGAAGTAGATTATGCATCGGAGTTTCGCTACCGCAACCCGGTTTTGGACGAAAATACTTTGCTCGTCGTCATCTCACAATCGGGCGAAACCGCCGACACGATCGCCGCGATGCGCGAAGCGAAAAAGTATGGCTGCAAAGTTTTGGCAGTTTGCAACGTGCAAGGTTCGATGATTCACCGCGAAGCCGACGGCACAATTCTGACGCACGCCGGACCGGAAATCGGCGTCGCCTCGACCAAAGCATATACTTCGCAAATGATTGCACTCTATCTTTTCGCATCGTATTTAGGTCAATTGCGCGGCAAAATTGACGAAGAACAGGCGAAGTATCACGCCCAGCAGCTTGCCGAACTTCCGTTAAAAATCGAGCATCTTTTGAGCGATGCCGATTCAATCGAAGAACTCTCAAAAGATTTTTTCCGCAAAACGGATTTTCTCTATTTGGGACGCGGCATCAATTTTCCGGTCGCTTTGGAAGGCGCACTAAAACTCAAAGAAATTTCTTACATTCACGCTGAAGGCTATCCGGCAGGCGAGATGAAACACGGACCGAACGCGCTGATTGACGAAAAATTGCCGGTCGTCGTCGTCAACACGCGCGAAGAAGGAAACGCCGCCAGTCAACTGAGATACGAAAAAACTCACTCGAATATCGTCGAGGTAAAAGCGCGCGACGGCATAATTTTATCAATCTTAACCGAAGGCGACGAAATGTCTTCGCTCGTCTCGAACTACGTCATCGAAGTTCCGCAAACGAGTGATTTACTCACGCCCGTTCTATCAGTCGTTCCGTTGCAGCTTCTCGCCTATCACATCGCCGTCCGCCGCGGCTGTGATGTTGACCAGCCGCGCAATTTGGCGAAATCCGTAACAGTTGAATAAAAATCCAGAATCAAAAATCAATAAAAATTTCGCGCCGAAAGTTACGCTCACGGCGCGAAATTTTTTGCGGAAAAAGTCCGAACTGTTTAATTTGCTTTTGTCTTGCAAATAAATTTAACGCAGCAAAAGAAAGTGAAAGATAAACTTTCACTATTGCAGTTTTTCCGTTAAATATTTTTCTAATCTTGCGGCGGATATCTGTGCCGAAATAAATGCGACATAATTGTCGGGTCTGAGAAAAACGACAAAAGATTTTTTCGCGCCGAAGATTTCCGCAATAGCCGGATACAAAGGCAAACTGTGAAAATCCATTAATTCGGTAAAGTCATTCTCAGATATTTCGGGCGGATTATTGTTTCCGTCAAAAAAGGTTAAAAGATGAAATTTCGGTTGACGTAATCTATCGTAAATGCTTTCGCCTTCAACCGAAAAATACGGCATTCGGTCGCCTGCTTTGACCTTGAAATTACCGTCAGCGTTTTCGCTCAGAGAACCGTGGCGATAGTTTATTCCAATTTGCGAAACACGCGGGAAAACGAATTTTTTAACGGCATCAATACTAAAAGCAACACCGGCAACATACGGGAAAACATACCTTCGGAAATAAGACAAAAACACATCGGGACTTGCTGCCATATTGAAAAAACGGTCAGTTGTCTCTAAAAGATTTTTAGCATTTTCGAGTCGTTCTTCATTGTAAGTTTCTAAAATCTTTACAGCGTCGGCTTTGCCGCGCAAAACCGTCCAAATTTTCCAAGCCAGATTGTAACCGTCTTGAATCCCCGTATTCATTCCCTGCGCTCCGGCTGGCGTATGAATATGCGCGGAATCTCCGGCAAGAAAACATCTGCCGACGGAAAATTTATTGACGTGGCGCGTGTGGACTTTGTAAGTTGAAAACCAATTTACTTTTGTTATATCGAGGTCGAGTTCCGTATCCCGCTTGATGCGCACTTCGATTTCTTCATACAAGACATCGCCTTCTTCTTTGGCAAATTCTTCGGGAAACGTGCCGACGATGCGCCACTGCCCGTCGCCCGTCATCGGGAAAAATGCGAGAAGATTATTTTTAAGTAAAAAAGCGTGCCCGGCATCGTGGCTGAAATTCCAATCAATCTGCACGTCGGCAACATAAAACATCCGCTCAAATGTAATTCCTTCAAATGTCAAACCGAGCGCGTGACGAACAGGACTTTTCGCGCCGTCGCAGCCGACGAGAAACTTCGCTTCAATTGTTTCAGTTTCGCCATTTGCATTTTTGACCGTTGCTTTGACGCCCGTTTCGTCTTGCGTGAAACTTTCAAGTTCCGTTTGCCACGAAACATCTTTATCGTTTGCTTTGATGAAATCATACAAAATCGTTTCGTGCTTGCCTTGTTCGACGATAAGTACAAACGGGTACGGACTCATATCTTTGCCGAGTTCGCCAAACTCGATCTCGCCGCGCACTTCGCCACCGACGACCATTCGCGCTTTTGCGGCAATCGCGCCTTGCTCAATCAATTTGTTTGCTAAACCGATTTGCTCGTAAATCTCAAGGGTGCGCGCCTGCACGCCGATTGCTTTTGAATGCGGCGTAGTCGTTTCCTTTTTATCAATAATCACAAAATCAATGCCGTATCTGATTAGCTGACACGCTAAAGCGAGTCCGGTTGGTCCCGCGCCGATTATGATGACATCAGTTTTCATAGTATTTTTTAAGCAAAGTTAGCAAATCAAGTTTAAGTGAATTGCAGCTTGTTGGCTAATAAACTGCCGCGAGAAAATAAAAATCCTATGAAGAAAAAAGACGTACAGCAGCAAAAAATATCCACTGAAGGCGCGACGGAGTGTCGCCGCAAGTTTCTCAGATTTTTTCCGAAAGGTTTTTATGACGAAAAATATATAAACTGGGAGCGCGGCTACAAATGGAAAGCGCACGAAGATTGGGAAGAAGTTCTTAATCGCTCAGCTTATCGCCCGCTTTTGCGCGAAAGAAAATTTGCCGAAATTTGCGCCTTTGCCGTTCGCATAGAATCAAGAACAAATTTGCTTTTTTCGTTTGAAAAAATGGCACTGCGCGATGCCGTAAAAACGCCGGAAGGCGCGCGAATGTTTGCCGAAGGTCTTTACGAATTTTTACACGGGCGCGGCAAAGTTGAAACAAAATTCGAGCGTTGGTGCGAAGTAATCGCTGCTTTGCCAAGAAAGCAGACGCGCGTTTTAACGCATCCGCTCGCAACCGTTTTCGGCTTTATCGCCCAACCCGAAACGCATATTTTTCTAAAACCGAATGTCACGCGCATCGCCGCCCGTAAATACGATTTCGATTTGCAATACAAATCGCGCCCGTCGTGGGAAACTTATGCCGGTATGCTCGAATTTGCCGAAACAATCCGGCGCGACCTCAGCGATTTACAGCCGCGCGATATGATGGACATTCAATCGTTTATTTGGGTTCAAGGTTCGGATGAATACACCGAATAATTGCATTAAGAATTTTAGCCTAATTTCTCGCGCAAATCATTAAAAATTCTTGTATAACTCCACAATGAAAGGAAAGAACGGTCACAAAGTTTTTTCAAGTATCTTTCAGCATCAGTTACGCCTTCAGAACGAGGTATTTTGAGGCAGTCGTTCATACTTCACATAATTTAAAGATTCAAAACCAATTCGCCATCCTTCTCTTCGACCAAAACACTTCCGCCATCGGTCAATTTGCCGAAAAGAATTTCATTCGCCAGCGGTTGTTTGATTCGTTCGTGAATCAGACGCGCCATCGGACGCGCTCCGTATTTGCCGTCGAAGCCGTTTTTTGCCAGCCATTCGCGGGCTTGTTCAGTAAGTTTTATGAGAACGCGCTTTTCGGCTAATTGTCCGTTTAGCTCGTTAATAAATTTATCGACGATGAGTTTGATAACTTCCAAATCAAGCGGTTTGAAGGCGACCCAAGCATCGAGGCGATTCAGGAATTCGGGCGTGAACGTGCGTTCGATGGCACCTTTTCCCTGTCCTTTTGTGGCTGCCTGATTTTTGAAACCCATTCCGCCAGAAGACAATTCTCTTGCGCCCGCGTTGGTCGTCATAATCAGAATCACGCTGCGGAAATCAGCCTTTTTGCCGTTGTTGTCGGTCAAAGTCGCCGAATCCATTACCTGAAGAAGCAAATTGAAAAGATTCGGATGTGCTTTTTCGATTTCGTCTAAAACCAGAACGGCGTGTGGCGTTCGCATAATCGCTTCGGTCAACAAGCCGCCCTGGTCGAAACCGACGTATCCTGGCGGCGCGCCGATAAGCCGCGAAACCGTGTGCGGCTCGGCATATTCGCTCATATCGTAACGGATAAATTCGACGCCGAGTTGTTCGGCGAGTTGTTTCGAGAGTTCGGTTTTGCCGACGCCGGTCGGACCTGAAAACAAAAACGAGCCGACGGGTTTTGATTCTTGTCCTAAACCCGCACGTGAAATCTGTATCGCGTCAACGATTTTATTTATCGCGTCATCTTGCCCGAAAATTACTTCCTTCAAATCCGGTCGAAGCGTTTTAAGGCGGTCTTTTTCGTCGGCGACAACCGTCTTCGGCGGAATTTTTGCCATTCGCGCAATAGTGTTTTCAACCATTTGCACCGAAATTTGTTTCGGGCGCTTGTCTTCCGATAAAAGTTTCGTTGCCGCACCGACTTCATCGATTACGTCAATTGCTTTGTCGGGCAAAAATCGGTCGTTGATATATTTTCCGGCAAGTTCCGCCGCTACTTTCAAAGAGTCGTCGGAATATCTAACCTTATGATGGTCTTCGTAAAAGCGTTTCAAACCTTTCAAGATTTCGTAAGTTTCTTCAATTGTCGGTTCGCCGATGTCGATTTTTTGAAAACGTCTGGCAAGCGCGCGGTCTCGTTCAAACGCGGCTTTGTATTCGGCAAAAGTAGTCGAACCGATGCAACGCAGAGTTCCCGACGCAAGCGCCGGTTTTAGAATGTTTGAAGCGTCCATCGCTCCGCCGGAAACTGCGCCCGCGCCGACGATGGTGTGGATTTCGTCGATAAACAAAATCGCGTTTTCTTCTTTGCTCAAATCGTTAATGATTGCTTTAAAACGCTGTTCAAAATCGCCGCGATACCGCGTTCCCGCCAAAACCGCGCCCATATCGAGCGCGAAAACTTTCGCGCCCTGCAGAACTTCCGGCACGTCGCCTTCCGATATTTTCAGTGCCAGACCTTCCGCCAGCGCAGTTTTGCCGACACCGGGTTCGCCGACATAAAGCGGATTATTTTTCTTGCGACGACACAAAACCTGAACGGTACGTTCGATTTCCGCCAGGCGCCCGATTATCGGGTCAATCTCGCCTTTCGCTGCTTTTGCAACCAGTTCAACGGTAAAACTTTCGAGCGGTTTTTTCTTCGCCTGCGCTTGTCCGCCGAATTCATCCGCGTCGCCAAAGCCTTCCAAAGTCGAATCATCACCGTCAATTTTAGAAATGCCGTGTGCAATATAATTTAGAATGTCGAGCCGCGAAACACCCTGCTGCTGTAAAACATAAACGGCATAACTTTGCTCGGCTTGAAAAATCGCCGCCAGGATATTTCCGCCGTCAACCGCCTTCTGCCCGCTTCCTTCCGCCTGCAAAATCGCGTATTGAATAGTATTCTGAAACGTCGAAGTCAGCTCGGGCATTTGTTTGACTTTCGCGGGCATTTTCTCCAAAACATTTGCGAAATAATCTTCTAACTGCTTGCCTATTTCTTCTAATTCCGCGCCGCAATTATACAAAATATCCCGCGCCGCCGTATCTTCAAGAAGCGCGAAAAGCAGATGCTCCAAGGTAACGTATTCGTGTTTATATTTAACGGCTTCGTCAACCGCGTAGCTTAATGTTTCTTCTAATTCTTTGGTTAGCATAATTTCTAAAACAGTTTTGATGACGGCTTTGCAAAAGTCGTTTTAACTACTCTTCCTCGACCGTGCAAAGCAATGGATATTCGTTCGCTTTCGATAAATTCATCGCTTTTTCGGCTTTCATCTGCGCGACTTCGTATGTGTAAATTCCGGCAACTCCGGCGCCTTCGTTGTGGACTTTGAGCATAACCGTGAAGGCTTCGGCGTCCGAGCGCATAAAGACCGTTTGCAGAATGAAGACAACGAATTCCATCGTCGTAAAATCATCGTTGTGCAGAATGACTTTGAAAAGCGGCGGTTTTTCAAGGCGCGTTTCGCTTTCAGTGGCGACATCGGTGTCGAAATCTGGAAATTCAGGCATAGCTTTATTTTGCCACAGAGTTCACAGAGAAAACAGAGAGGAAATTTAATCGCAGATGAACGCGGGTGAAAACAAATAAAGGCAAGATAAAAACCAATTAAAATTAATTTGTATTTATCATTAAAAATCTGCACAAATCCGCGTTCATCTGCGGTTAAATTTCTCTTTGTTTTCTCGCCCGACAATTTTCGGATTAAATCTTTTTGACTTCAAAATACGCCTTAATCGCCCGGTATTTTCCGGCGTTGTTCAAAACGTCGAACGCCTGCGCGAAGTTTTCCAAACCTTCGATTTTGTGCGTCATCATTTTGCCAAGCCAGCCCGCATACATCGCTTCGCAGAGCGCCAAATCTTTTACTCCAATCTCGAAATGTTCGCGGTTGGCGTTGACCGTGCCGAACATAACGCGATTGCCTAAAACGAATTGCTGGTTGATTTTGTCCGACGGAATAGCATCGGTTTTACGCTCGCCGCCCGTAACCGACGCTAAAATTAAAACACCGTTTTGATTGAGCGACTGCATCGCGTCAAAGACGATTGGCGAATAGCCGGTGCATTCAAAAATCAAATCGTATTCGCCGTATTTTTCGGTCGAAGCGGCGACAGTTGTTTCCATCGTCGAGTCGTATGAGACGCCGATTTCTTCCAATAAATCCGCGTTCAAATATCCGTCGCGCGCATCTTTCCCGAAGCCGTGAACCGCGTAACCGCGCAGGCGCAACGCCATCGACGTCAACAATCCGACGCTTCCCGTGCCTAAAACAGCCGCTGTTTTTGGTCGCCAGATTTTCAACCGCTCCTGAATATCGCTTGCCTGTTTCAGACCTTTTTCGATTATCGAAAGCGGCTCTAAAAGTACAGCGATTTCTTTAATCGCGGGTGGAATTTTTATAAGGAAATCGGCGCTTTCGGCATAAAATTCAGCCATATAACCGTGCAAACGCGAGATACCGCGCTCGAAATATTCGTCATCGGTCGTAAAATCCTGCTCACCGATGTCGTCGTAAAAACTGTATCCGGGACGACGAACGGTTGCGACGACGAAATCGCCGACTGCAAATTCCGTTACGTTTTCCGCGACTTCCGCGACGCGCCCAAAATTTTCATGTCCCAAAACAAGAAAATCGTAACCTTCAGGCGCGACGCCGTATTCGCCGTTGTTGATTTCCCTGTCAGTTCCGCACGCGCCGACGCGTAGGACTTCGACCAGAACGCCGCGACCGTTTTTGATGTCGGACGTTTTCGGCTTGTCCATTTCTTCGAGCCGAACAGAATTCGTTTGTTTCGGCGTAACTGCTATTGCTTTCATAATGTTTAATTTTTCAAAGTCGGTTCAATAAATTCCTTCATGATTTTCTTTCCCGTTTCCGCAGATTCACGATACAAATAAAAATTGTCGTCTTCTTTAGATTCGACTAAACTTAAGAATTCGTGAATTAGATTTATTTGCTTTAGTGTAAAACTCTCGAATCTGTTTTGAAAATACTTTCGCCAGTAATCGGGATTTTCTTTTATTTCCTTTTCGCTTTCAGACAAAGTGTAAATCGTAAATTCACAGACATCGTTATCGTTGAAATTGTCCAAAGAATAAATTAAAAACGCTGGCAGAAAATACTGAAACGCTTCGGGCGAAAACAAAGGCATTTTGCTGTAATTTTCTTCCAGGATTTTTGAATCGATAGTTTTCCAATTTTTGTGGGCAAATGTTTTTCGCAGCTCTCGACATTTATCGCAATGGTGCGGCGCAATTACGCCCTTCGGATACGGAACGTCGGCGAAAACGTCGATAATTTTCCGCTTCAAAGTTTCGGTTTGTTCTTTTGAAATAGACACGATTTATTCAATGGTTATTCGTCGCTTTTCGCCAACTCGCCGGTTTCCGTGTATTCGCCGCTTTGCTCGGTTTTATATTCTCCGATTTGCTGCAAGAGTTTTCCAATCAAACCCGTCCAGCCGGTTTGATGACTCGCGCCCAAGCCGCTGCCTTTATCGCCGTGAAAGTATTCGTAAAACAAAACGTAGTCGCGCCAATGTTCGTCGGTTTGAAATTTTTCCGCGCTGCCGTAAACGGCGCGTCTGCCGCCGTCGTCTTTGAGGAAAATGTTTGAAAGCCGTTTCGATAATTCTTGGGAAACTTCCCAGAGCGTCAACATTCGTTCCGAGCCGGTCGGAAATTCTACTTTAAAATCCTCGCCGAAATAGAAATCGAACTTTTGTAAGGCTTCGATGAGAAGATAGTTGACGGGAAACCAGACCGGACCGCGCCAGTTTGAGTTGCCGCCGAACATTCCCGTGTGCGATTCGCCCGGTTCGTATTCGACGACGTTTTCAACGCCGCCGCATTCCAAAATATACGGATTTGCGCGGTGAACGCGCGAAAGAGAACGGATGCCGAAGTCGGATAAAAATTCGTTCTCCGAAAGCATCACGCGCAAAACTCGCCGTAATTGTTCGCGCGTTACGATTGAGAGAATGCGCCGGTTTTCTCTGCCCGGCTCTTGCAAACAGTTGATGTCGGCGGTTAAATCCGGGCGATTTTGCAGAAACCAGTCGGTGCGTTTTTTGAATTGCGGCAAGTTGTCGAGCCATTCCTGCTCAACGATTTCGACGGCGAAAAGCGGAATAAGCCCGACCATCGAGCGCAGTTTTATCGGAATATTGCGTTCGTTTTCGCGGTGCAGAACGTCGTAATAAAAACCGTCGCGCTCGTTCCAAAGCTCGGTGTCTTCATTGCCGACATTGTTCATCGCGTCGGAAATATATACGAAATGCTCGAAAAATTTGCTCGCCACGTCTTCATAAACTTTATCTTCCTTTGCGAGCTCTATCGCAATAGCCAGCATATTCAGGCAATACATCGCCATCCAGCTTGTGCCGTCGGATTGTTCGAGAAATCCGCCGTCCGGCAACTTTGTATTTCTATCGAAAACGCCGATATTATCGAGTCCAAGAAATCCGCCTTCAAAAACGTTATTGCCTTCCTGATCTTTACGATTTACCCACCAGGTGAAATTCAAAAGCAGTTTGTGAAAAACCTTTTCGAGAAATTCGCGGTCGGCAACTCCGCGCCGTTTTGCCTCGATTTGATAAACTCTCAGAGCAGCCCAGGCGTGAACCGGCGGATTAACGTCCGAGAAAGCCCATTCGTAAGCCGGAATTTGCCCGTTTGGGTGCAGATACCATTCACGCAGCAGTAAAACGAGTTGGTTTTTCGCAAAATCCGAATCGACAATCGCCAGCCCGACGCAGTGAAAAGCCAAATCCCACGCCGCATACCACGGATATTCCCACTTGTCAGGCATCGAAATCACATCGTCGTTATAGAGATGTTTCCAAGCTGAGTTTCTGCCTTCGACGCGTTGCTGCGGCGGAGCGCCAAATTTACCGTCGCCTTCAAGCCAGGTTTTGATAACGTAATGATAAAACTGCTTTGACCAGAGCATTCCGGCAATCGACTGCCGCATAACGTTTTTCTGATCGTCATTCAAGTTTCCAGGAATGATTTCTTTATAAAATTCGTCCGCTTCCTTTTTTCTTTCAACGAAAATCGTTTCGCATTCTTTGATAAAATCGCCGCATTTCGAAAAATGCTGCCTTCTGCCTTCTGCATTCTGACTGCTCAAACGCAAATAAATCGTTTCGCTCGTATGCGGCGCGATGTCAAATTGGTAACGCGCCGCCGCTTTCGTACCGGTTTGTGCCGGATTTACGGCGTTTGTTCGACCTTCGACGATATAATCATTGATGCCGTCTTTTGCAAAATCCGATTCGTTTTTACCGCCGTAAAGTCTCTCGTAATTCGTTTCATTTTCGGTGAAAAGCAACTGACGTGCGCCTTCGCAGATTAAAATGTAATCGCCGCGTTTTTCTTCGTACAGTCGAATCAAAGAAAGATTTTCCGCTTTGATTTCGACGTTTTCCATTCGCGGTTTTTGAGCCGTCTCGTACCAGGACCAGCGATTGCGAAACCAGACCGTCGGCAAGATATGCAGCGGCGCAGACTCGCGCCCGCGATTTGTCGCCGTGATTTTTATACAGATGTCTTCGGCGTCGGCTTTGGCATATTCGACCAAAACATCGAAATACTTATCTTCGTCGAAAATGCCCGTGTCCATTAGCTCGTATTCGGGATTTGATTTGTCTCGCCTGACATTTTCAGTACGCAGCTCGTCGTATGGAAATTCGTTTTGTGGATATTTGTAAAGAAATTTTTGGTAAGAGTGCGTCGGCGTGTTGTCAAGATAAAAATAATACTCCTTTACGTCTTCGCCGTGATTGCCTTCGCTGCCGCCGAGACCGTAAAACCTTTCTTTTAAGAATTTGTCCTTACCATTCCACAAGGAAACGGCAAAACAAATGCGCTGTTTGCGGTCGCAAATCCCGGCAATTCCGTCTTCGTTCCAGCGATACGCTTTCGAGACGGCTTGTTCAAACGGAAAATAATCCCAAGCCGAGCCGTCTTTTGAGTAATCTTCGCGCACCGTTCCCCAAGCGCGCTCGCTCAAATAAGCGCCCCAGAGTTTCCAATCTTTTTCTTCTGTTCTGGCTTCTTCGAGCCGTCTGTCTTCTGCGTTCAAAGTTTTTCCTCTTGAATAAATATGTTAAAAGAATGTCATAAAAAAGCATTTTGCGTCCAGCATTTGATTTTTAACATTAAAAGAGTAAAAAATGCCGCGCAAATTTTTTATAACTTTACAACGCATCGGATTTTGAATTTTGAAATACTACCGAGACACCGATTCCCATCAATATAAAAAACACCATTGCAACTTCGCCGTCACCGAGACTGTAATTGACTGCACTGCTGACGAAAAATCCGATTAAACCACCGAAACAACCGAGCAAAATTCCCTGCGCCTGCCAACTGCCTGATTTCGAATTTTGGATTTTGGATTTTGAATTTGAAACAGCAGAATCTGAATCTGGAATTTGTAATTTTATATTACGCAGTAAAATTTGCGCATAAATCCCCAGAATCCAAAACCATAAAATCAGCGCCGGCAAGCCGCGTTCGACGAGCAGTTGCAGAGGCGTCGAATGAAAATGCCCTGCGGGAAGTCTGCCATTGTCAAACAAATGCCATTCTTTTGCAAAGCGTTTTGTCGAATCCATCCCGACGCCGAGCAGAAATTTCCGGGTATCCTGCGTCCATAAATTAAAACCTTCACTATAAACTGTCTGCCGGTAAATTACCGATTCGTCTTTTTTTTCAAAGCCGGGGTTGCGATTCTGCTGCAAAAGAAAAGCTCCGGCAATAGTGAGCGGCAAAATGATTATTGCCGAAATCAGCAGCATTTTGCGACTGCCGTAAACTAAAATCATTCCGATTGCCGAGACTAAAAAACCGATTTGCGCCGACCGCGTGTATGTTGTCAAAAGGGCGAAAATCATTGCGAGCAGACAGAAGAAAAGAAAAGAAAACGAGGAGAAGAACCAAAGCAACGATTGGAAAAATGGGCGCGCCGAATTTGTTTCGCCCGGAGATTCTTCATCTCCTCTTCTACCAAAACCAGCGATAAAAAGACCGAGAATCAGCGAAGCAATCATCTGCAAAACTTCGGCATAAGTAATAATATGACCGTAAAAACCGCCGTACCGCCAGTTTCGGCTGTGCTTCCAATTGTTTATGCCGAGCTTTTCAAGCGAGCTTGCGCCGTCGAGTAGGTTTTCGCGTTTTACAATGCGCGTAAAATAGTCGGGTGGGTTAAAAGATTCGAGATATGTCGTGTTCGACTTTTCAATTTCGTCAACCAAATCATCCGGAGTTCTGATTTTTTTGCCGTTTGCCTCGACAATCGTGTCGCCGTCAACGAGCGGTTTCAGTTCATTTTCCGCCGAATTTTCCGGTAGGTTTTTACCTTTTGCTTTCAGGTATGTATCGTGGTCAAAATGAACGGCTTTTGAAAATAAACTATTCGCGCCGACGCCGTAAATTTCCACGCCGCGCCCGTAAATTCTCTCAATCGGCGACCAAACGACGCTCGCCATACACGAGAAGACGAGCGCAAACGCCAGAAATTTCGCGGCGCGAACGTTTCGCAGATTATTAATGACAAAATAAAAAACTAAAAAAATCAATGCGCCGCGCAATTTATCAAACGAAATACCGGGCGCGTAGGAAAAAACAGAAGTGATAACCGTCCAACTGAAAAAAGCCCAGAGCGCAATGTCGAGCGGCGTTCGGGAAAGTTTCGGGCGCGGTTTTATAAATAATCGAACCAGCCATGCTGCGCTTCCCAAAAGCCAAGCTGTCTGTGTGGCGGCAATCGAATGTGGCGCGGACAAAATCATCAAAATCAGAAAAACAAACGCGATGCGCTCAAGCCACATCGCCGATTTTTTTTCGCAATTTACGCCGCCAAGCTCGTCAATCCGGTCGAAGAATTTTCGCATATAAAAAGCAACGAAAGATTAACACAAAAATAGTGGTGAACGGTGAGTTGCAAATTACAAAAACTTCTTCGATTTATCACTTACCACTGAGCGTTCACCATTATTTTTTGTCTTTTTTAATTTTAAATTCCGTTGATTTTAAGTTTTCTCACCTCGACGTTATCTTGAAATTCGGATGGTAAAATCAAATGCGGCGCGGTTTCGCCAGCCTCGTTTTTTTGAATTTCCACTTGCAGATTTTCCGCATTCAGTGCGTCCAAAATAGAACGCGCGCCGTATAAAACGACTGTCGCTGTCTTGTTTTCGCCTTTGACCCGAACGAGAAAAGTTTTTTCCGTTCGTTTTTCACCGATTTTAAAATATACATCGACAACCGTGTCGAGCAGCGTAACTTTCGGATTAACAAGATTTATTTCGACTTGTCGGGCGGTAAAATTCGTTTCCCGATTGTCAAGATTTATCTTTTCGGTCGAAACCGAATCGAGCGAGACGACGAAACTTTTCGGTCCGCGAACACGCACGTTTTGCGGCAAAACAGTCTGGCTGTAAATTTCAAAATTTTCCGCAACCGAGCCTTCGGTTTCCACTTTGACCGGAATTTCGCGTTCGGCGACCGTTTCGAGCTTAACTGCGATTTTGTTCGGTTGGATTTCTTCGAGTTTAACGCCGGTCGGCAACTCAATATTGACATTTTCCGGTGTCAGCAAAACTGTCCGGTCGCCTGCTGGAACATTTGTTAAATCAAGAAGAACAACCAAATCGTTTTTGTTTATCTGGTCAATTTTGCGCTTGTCGCCCGTAATTACAAGGTCAACTTCCTGCACGGGCGAATTGGTAACTTCCGTTTCGTTAGAAAAACGAACCGTCAGCGGAACGCTCGGCAGGCGAACTGTAATCGGCGCGCGCAGCCCGGTAACGCCGAGCCAAAGCCCGAACGTAATCAACAGCGCAACCGCTTTTATTAGCCAATCTTCGAGAAAAATACGCCGAAACAATCGGCGAGCGATTGACCGCCGCCTTTGTTTGTCGAAAAATTTTTCTGTCTGAAAAAGCATAGCAGGTGTTAGGTGTCAGGTGATAGGTGTCAGGTGTTAGGTGTCAGAGTTTTTTTCCTAAAGCCTAGCCTCTAATTCCTAACGCCTAGCTTATCGTTATTTCAGTTTCGGATTCTTTCATCGTTTTGGTCGGCTCGCGTTTGACTTCGACGACGGGGATTTCCAATGAGGTCAGAAGCAGCGCGCGAAGCTGTGTTGCATCGAGATTGCGTTTTACCGCGCCGCCTTCAACGAACGTAATCAAGCCGGTTTCTTCAGAGACAACAACCGAAATCGCGTCCGAGCCTTCCGTGATGCCGATTGCCGCGCGGTGGCGCGTTCCGAGTTCGCGCGAGATGCTCGGGTTTTTCGTCAGCGGCAAAAAAACCGATGCGGCGGCGATGCGTTCGCGTTGAATGACAACTGCGCCGTCGTGCAGCGGCGTTGACGGGTTGAAAATCGTAACCAGCAAATCGTAGCTCAGTTTAGCATCGAGGCTGACGCCCGCGTCGATAAAATTTCGCAAACCGACGTTGCGCTCGACGACAATCAACGCGCCGATTTTCTCGGATGCAAGCGTCGTTGCCGCCAGCACGATTTCGTCGTAAATCGTTTCGCCCAAAGCACCGCGACCGCCGCGCAGCGCTACGGGAAGACGCAGCCGATTGCCGAAATAAATTAACGCCTGCCGAATCTCGGATTGGAAAAGAACGATGATTGCCACGCCGATATACAATACGGCGGAGCGAAGAACAAATTCAAGTGTCGCTAAATCCTGCGCGACCGCGAACCAATACAAAAGCCCGAGAACGATCATTCCGACAACCGTCGGCACGGCACGGGTTCCGCGCAGGAGTTTGAGCAAAACATAAACAAGTGCAAAAACCAGCGCGAAATCCAGCGCGTTTCGCACCGTGTTTATGTTCGGAATGTAATCGCTCAAAAACATTTCAATTACGAATTACGAATTACGAATGTGAGAAATGATTTTTAATTCGTAATTATAATCTTATCCGATGTGCTGCGGAATAACTTCTTTGACTGTGCTGTTATCCAAACTCGACGTTTCAAGGAATATCTTATCAACTTTCGGAACGGCTTCGTTTATATTTCCTTCAATTTCGAAGATGCTTTTTACAATCTGCTCGTTGGTCAACTCATTTTTGAGATTGACGTGCGCATTGACCAGAATTTGTTTCGGCGCTAAATGCATTGTTAACAGCTCGACGACTTCGACAACGCTTGGATGCGATTTTATCGCTTGACGAATCGCTTCGACATCTTTTTGCGTCGCCGCTTCGCCCAGCAGCAGACCGCGCGAGGAGCGCGCCAGCGAAAATGCGACGATTGCTAAAACTACACCGATTGAAACTGAGGCGATGCCGTCCCACATCACACCTTCAGCGGGCGGAACCTTGTATTGTCCGAGCAATAGTCCGGCGGCGGCAAGAACGATTCCGACAAGCGCGGCGGAATCTTCAAAGATTACGGTTTTCGCCGTCGGGTCTTTCGATTCGCGCAAATATTCGGCAAAAGTCAAACCCTCGTGATGCGCCTCTTTTATTTCCTGATAAAGTGCCAGAGCAATCGAACCGGCTTCCAGAACAAAGGAAATGCCCAAAATCCAATACGCTAACGACAGATTTTCAATCTCGTGCGGGTGCAGAACTTTTTGGATGCCTTCGTAAACTGCATATGTTGCGCCGACTCCGAAAATAAAAATCGCTGCGATAAACGACCAGAAAAAACGCTCCTTGCCATAGCCGAACGGATGTTTTTCCGACGCCGGACGTTTATAAAACCTTAAACCGAGAAGCAAAAAAACCTGATTGGTCGTGTCTGCCAGCGAGTGCAAAGATTCCGCCATCATACCGGACGAACCGGTAAAGAAAGCGGCAATAAACTTCAAAATTGTGATTAGACCATTTGCGACAAGCGCGCCAACAACGGCTAGCATACTTTCTCCTCAACCTGTAAAATGTACGTACGATTTTTATTTAAATTTGTTGCCTTGCAGAAATCCGACGAGATTGCCTTTTGCGTCAAGCACGCCGAGTGCGCCGATGCCGTTAGCGCGCATCAATTCTTTAGCTTCGAGCAGAGATGTATCGGTTTCGACAAAATAATCCGGCGTTACGGGGCGCATCATCGTTTGTATTTGTGTTTTGTGCCAATCGTCGCGCGGCAATTTTTTCAAATCTTCCAGAGTTAAAATACCATAAAGTTGACCGTCTTTGGCTACCGGGAAAATTTTATGACGATAAAGCGGCAAAGTATGGTCCACAAAATGCAGAACATCCGTTTCCGGTTTGACCACGACGGGAAGCGACATTACATCTTCGACCAGAAGTTTTTCGCTTTGTTTGACTTGGCGGATAATTCCCTTTGCCGAGTCGAAAAGAAACAAACCGACCAGAACCGTCCAGAATCCGGTGAAAAAATCCGCACGAACGAGCGCGACAAAAACGCCGAAGCCAATTAAAACAAAGCCGATTACTTGCCCGAAACGTCCAGTCAAAGCAGTCGCTTCATTCAAATCCGTTCCGCGCCGCCACAGATAAGCTCGCAAAACTCTGCCGCCGTCAAGCGGATAACCGGGGAAAAGATTAAAGACCGCGAGCAAAAAATTCAAAAGGCAGAGCGTGAAAAACAAAGGCGCGAGAACGTTCGTGCCAAACGAGTTAAAAACCGCCATCAAACCGGCGAAAACAAGCGCCAGCAAAAAACTCGCAACCGGTCCGGCAATCGCAATGCGAAACTCGGCGCGCGGCGTTTCCGGCTCGTACCGGAGGCGCGTCAAACCGCCGAACGGATGAAGAACGATTTCCACAACCGGAATGCCTTCGAGCCGCGCGACAAAAGCGTGCGCGTATTCGTGCAGAAATATCGAGACAAAAAAAATAAGAGTCGTCATCAAACCGAAAAACAAACTCGCCAGAAAATTTTCGGTCAGCGAATTCACTGTGTTCGCCGTAATCAGAGACATCAAAGCCAGTACGAAAAACCAACGGTAATCGGCGCGCACCGGAATACCGGCGACGCGCGCGATTATAATTTGACGTTTTAAAAACTCGAAAAAGTTCATACTAAAAGGTAAATAAAGTTATAGCGTTTACAGCATCTTTATTTCAATGCCGCAAACGCTATAAACTATGTGAATTCTATAAATTGCTTTACGCTTCAAACGGAATTTCCGAGTTTTGTAAAAAATGAAATTCGTTACGCGAAACCTTTTCGAGCAATTCCGGCTCGTCGAACATACTTAAAAGCCCGTGTACAGTGGCATAACGCGGCTCGTCGGCAATGGTTACGGGCAGATTGACGAAATTACGGAGATACTGATCGATACCGTCGAGAAGCGCACCGCCGCCGGTTAAAATAATTCCTCGATCGTAAATATCGGATGCGACTTCCGGTCTGAGTTCGGTCAAAGTGTCACTGATGACCTGTGCGATGCGGCGAATGATGCCTTCAACAACCGGATAGATTTCGCCCGTCGTAATCTCAACCGCGCCCGGACTTCCCGTCTGTACGTCGCGCCCGCGCACGACGATTGATTTGGAAACATCATCAGGCATAAAGCCGGTGGCAAACGTAGTTTTGATAGTTTCCGTCGTTTCCTCTCCGACCTGAAGCCCTCGATGCCGCCGCAGATGATTTGCCAAAGCCAGGTTTATTTCATTGCTGCCGATTCTTTCCGAACGCGAATGAACGACGTTTCCGCGGGCGACAATGGCAATATTCGTTGTTCCGGCGCCGAAATCTATAACCGCCGAAGCGCGTTTGTCACGCGGCACGACGCCCGCCCCGAATGCTGCCGCCAGACCTTCTTCCATCATAAAAACTCTGCCGATGTGAGCGTCTTCCGCCGCGTTCAGGAGCGCGCGCTGTTCGACGTGCGTTACGTCGCCAAGCATACTCATTACGGCTTGCAGAGACATTTGCGAGCCGCCGCTTTTCGATTTTCTGACAAAATGCGCGAGCATTTTTTTCGTTCGTTCAAAATCGGCAACCACGCCGCCGTTCAGCGGAGCAAGCACGGTTATATCGCGCCCTTCACGTCCAAGCAAATCGTGCGCATCGCGTCCGTAGGCAGTAATTTCACCGCTCAATTCGTTGACGGCAATCACGGACGGTTCGTCAAGCACGATGTCGCGTCCCTTTACCGCGATAATCGTATTAGCCGTTCCCATGTCAATCGCCATCGAATCGGTTACCAATTTTTTGAGTGATGAAATTCTCATCATAGACGTGATTTTCCCCGCTGCAGACATAACAACTTAAGTTCTCAAACCGAAAAATTCAAGCCGCTTTGATTCGACTCAAACTACAACCGATTTTAGTTCAATTCCATTTTACCTCAAACAGCGAGACTGATTGCAAGCGATTTTTTACATTTAAAGGCTGGCACGCAAGCAGCGGAAATAAATTTCCGCCCGCTTTCGCCGTCGCTTCGCTGATTAAAATTTGTCCGCCGCGTGCGTTTGATTCGAGCCGCGAAGCAAGATTAACCGTATCGCCGATTGCCGTATATTCAGAGCGTTTTTCAGAACCGATATAACCGACGGTCGCTTCTCCGGTGTGAAGCCCGATGCCGATATTTATTGGGCTGATTGCTTCGGATTCCAATTCAAGGTTCAAAGTTGCAAGCCGTTTCTGCATTGCGACGGCTGATTTCAGAGCATTTTTTGCGTCGCCGGGCGTCGCTTGCGGCGCGCCGAAAAGTGCCATCAAACCGTCGCCGATATATTTATCGAGCGTTCCGCCGTGCGCAAAAATTATCTCGGACATCAGGCTGAAATAACGATTCAAAAGTCCGACGACTTTTTCCGGTTTTTCCGTTTCGGAAAAAGCCGTAAAGCCGCGAATATCGGCAAAAAGAACCGTAATCGTTTGGTTTGTTCCGCCTAATTTAAACGAATCAGGATTTTCAAGCAACTGTTTGACAACGTATTCCGGCATAAAACGACTGTAATTTGCACGTGCTATTTCTTCGCGCGCCAGACGTTCGTGCGCTTTAAAGATTTCGACCGAAACTGCCGTTTGCGCCGCTACCGCGCTGATTAGCTCTAAATCCTCCGAACTAAACGCTGAAAACGGGTCGAAACGGTCGGCGTAAATCACACCGTGAATTTTCGATTCGGTCATCAAGGGAGCGCAAATCGTTGACCGAACGCCTTGTAAGACTATTGATTCTGCGCCGCGAAACTGTTCGTCCGTGCGCGCGTCCTGCGACAGCAACGCGACTTTTTCGCGCATAACTTTTTCGGTTATTGTTCGGCTGACGGTCAATTTTTCGGTCAAACCGCTCAAGGCTCTATCGCGAGCTTTAAGAGCAATTGGAACAAGTCTATAATTCGACGTTTTGCCGCTCGAATCTTCTTCGGCGAGCAGGGCGACGACTCGTTCGGCGGGCGTTCCGCGAAAAATCAAATCTGTCGCTTTTAGAAAAATTTCTTTCAAGTCAAAAACCGTGCCAAGTGTTTTACTCATTTCGTAAAGCAGTTCTAAAAACTTTGCTTTACGGCGCAGAGCTTTAATTTCTCCGGGTGTCGCCGCCGCGCTCGCTATTGAAATATTTGAATTATTACCAATAATTTCGTTCGCCGAAAGAAGAAGCTGGGTGTGTCCGAGCGGTTTGTCGTCGTAACTGACACGCGACGGAGCTTCCGGCGACTTCACAGGGAAATTCGCTGCATTTGCAAAAATCTCGCCGCCGCTTTCTCGGTTTTCAACGCTTCGATTTTCAAATTTCTGATTTTCAAATTCACGATTCTCAGAAGGTTTTGCTTTGCCGACTTTTTGAAACTCCAGCTTGCTTTCGCCGATAAGGATTCGGTCGCCGGTTTCGAGAATTTTTTCCAGTGTCGGTTTGCCGTTTACGAAAATGCTGTTGGCGCTTCTCACGATTTCGCCGTTTGCCGTGTAACCGTCAACGATTTTATAATTTCCTGCGTCGGAAAAGACAATTTGCGCGTGGCGGCGGGAAACTTTTTTGTCGTTGAGAACTATAGCATTTTCCTTCGCTCTGCCGACGCCGTAAACGTTATCGGGCAGCAACTCAATTTCCCAAACTTTTCCGCCGGCTTCGATAATCTTTAAAACTGCGTTCACGATTTTGAAAATAGTTAAAAGTAAATAAAAAAAGTGTCTTCAATTTACCATTAACCATTTACCATTTACCATTAAAATTATGATTTATTTTGACAACAATGCCACGACGCAAATTGCGCCGGAAACTTTCGAGGCAATGAAGCCATTCCTAACCGAATTTTACGGCAATCCTTCGTCCGCTTATAATTTCGGACGCGAAAGCAGAAAAGCGATTGAAAACTCGCGCCAGAAAGTTGCCGAACTGCTCGGCGCAAATGAGGCGCGCGAAATCGTTTTCACTTCCGGCGGAACGGAAAGCGACAACTGGGCGATTTTGGGCGCGTTCGAAGCCGATCCGAATAAAAAACACATTGTTACAACCGGCGTCGAACACGAAGCCGTCCGTAAATTGTGCGAAAAATTAGAGAGAAAAGGTTTTGACGTAACGTGGCTCGGAGTTTCCGAAAACGGATTTTTAGATTTAGAGGAATTGAAAAATGCTTTGCGCGCAAATACGGCAATCGTCTCCGTAATGCTCGCCAATAATGAAACCGGGATACTTTTTCCGGTCGAAGAAATTGCGGCAATCGTCAAAGAAAATTCCGATGCAATTTTTCACGTTGACGGCGTGAACGCGGTCGGCAAGATTCCAATTGATTTGAAGAATACCCAAATAGATTTATTTTCAGTTTCGGGACACAAGTTTCAAGCGCCGAAAGGCGTCGGAGCGCTTTATATAAAAAACGGATTGGAATTGCCCGCCATTCAAATCGGCGGCGGACAGGAGAATTCGCGCCGCGCCGGAACCGAAGCCGTTCACCAAATCGCCGGACTCGGCGCGGCAGCAGAGTTGGTTAAAGATTTTTCTGCAATGGAAATTGTTCGCCGGCTGCGCGACAAATTAGAAGACGAAATTTTGCGAATGATTCCAAACGCTTGCCTGAACGGAACAAATGACCGCGAAAAACGCCTGCCGAATACTGCAAATATTTCTTTTCCGAATTTGAACGGCGAGACGATTCTCGCAAAATTAAACGATGCCGGAGTTTGCGTGTCAACCGGGTCGGCTTGCAACGCCGAAAATCACACGGCATCCGCCGTCCTGCAGGCGATGAACATTCCATACAGCACGGCGATAGGCGCAATACGCTTTTCGCTCGGAAGATACAACACCGAAAAAGAAGTTGATTTTGTGCTGCAGATTTTGCCGAAGATTATTGAAGAAATAAGTTTTTATTCGCTCAATTGATGCAGCCGAACAAATTCTAAATTCTACATATTTAATTCTAAATTTTTATGGAAAATCTGTTTTGTCCGTATGAATTTAGAATGCAAAATTTAGAATAACGACTTTTTATAAACATTGAATTACTTTGTCCATTCATCGGCAATCGAAACGTCAACCTTGACCGGAACTCGTTTTATATATTCTTTGCCCGCTTCGCACATCGCTTTTTCTAATTTCTGCGCAGTGATTTCGGCTTCGCCCGCCTCTGCTTCGACAATGATTTCGTCGTGGACAATGTTGACTAATTTAGCGGAAGTTCCGCGAATTTCGTTGTGAAGCAGACGCAAAGCGCGTTTTAGAACATCCGCGCTTGTCCCTTGAATCGGCATATTTTTGCCGTTGCGCTGCGCCAGAGAAATCGCTTTGCGGTCTTCCTCATCAAACCGAAAACGCATCATTCTGCCGGTTGCCGTTCTTGCGATTCTATCGGTTACGACCCGTCGCGCCGCATCTCTGAGCCAGGCGTCAAGCCCGCGATACGTCGCAAAATAACGGCGCATTATATCTTCGGCGTCGGTTTGCTTCAAACCCGTCATCATTGCAAAACGCTGCGAACCGATGCCGTAAACGACGCCAAAATTCAGGCGTTTCGCAAACGAACGCTGCTCGGATGTAACTTCTTCCGGCTTGATGTTAAAAACCTGCGCGGCGGCGGTCGTGTGAAAATCTTCGCCGGAAATAAAAGCGTTGATAAAGTTCTGGTCACCGGAAAACTCGGCTAAAATCCGCAATTCGACCTGCGAATAATCAGCAATTATCAATTTACTCCCCTCAGGGGCGCGAAAACATCGGCGGTATTCTTCTTCGTGCGGTATTTGCTGAATATTTGGTTTTGAGCAGGAAAATCTGCCGGTCGGCGCGCCGATTTGCCGAAAGTCGGCGTGAATTCTGCCGGTTTTCGGCTCGATAAATTCCAGTATATTTTCGCCGAAACTCGACAGAGATTTTGCGACGCCGCGATATTCGAGTAGTTTTTCGACAACCGGATAATCTGCGGCAAGCGGCTGCAATTGCCAGCCGCGCGTCGTTTCAGGAACGGGAACGCCTAAGTTTTTCAAGGCGTCGGTAACCTGCGTCTGAGAGTCGAGATTTATCTCGGAACGCCCGAAAAGCGAGCCTTGCGCGACACCTGCCGACAGGAGATTTTGCAGCTCGTCAGCAACTTTTACCTGCGATTTTTTCACCTTTTCGAGAACTTCGCGCCAGCGCGCCGCGTCGAGATAAAAACCTGTAAGCTCCATTGCGGCAATCGGCACTACGCAGTCGAATTCGAGTTTTGTGACCTTTATCAATTCGTCTGCTTTTAATTTTTCGACGATTCTTTCGCGCAAGGGAATCATCGTCGCCGCGTCGCGCGCCGCGTATTCAATTTGCGCGTGCGACAGTTCCGGCGCGCTCCAATCGCTGACCTGTTCTGATTTATCGAGTTCAGTCCCGAGAAAATAACTCGCAACTTCCGCCAAACCGTGGCGGCGGTCCTGGTCGCCGGCGGCGATGATTTGGCTGGCGAGCAAGGTATCGAACACGCCGCCGAGTTCGACGCCGAGATGATGAGAAATCCATTTGGCATCAAATTTTGCGTTGTGCGCGATTTTCACCGGACGGTCCGCGGCAAGAATTTCTCGAAGCGGCGCGAGTTCCGGCATCGTCCGCAAATCACCCGCCTCGGCAAATGGTTTCAAATCAATAACCTGTGTCTCTTTGCCGGTGCTTAACTGGACGAGCCGAATCTCGCCTTCATATGGGTCAAGCGCGGTTGTCTCCGTGTCAAACCCGAGAACGTCTTCCCCCTTAAGCTGCTCGCAAGCCCGCCGCAACGTTTCCGCGTCTTTGATAAGCTGAAAATAAATTTCCATAAATTAAATGTTAAATGGTAAACGATAAATGGTAAATGTCGAAAACAACAAAAAATCCGAGAGCGTCGTAAACTTGCGCGGCTGGGAAACGACTAAAAATTGAACTGTTTTACGAAAGTTTTGCTGTTATTTGCCGTTTACCATTTACTATTGACCATTTACCCTTTATACTAACCGGGTTTGCTTGAGATTTTTTAGTCGAGCCGATTCGACGAACCAGGCGAACGTAAAGGATTATAAGGATTTCTACAATATTTTATTTTATTGAAAGAGAAAATTTTAGGCAGGTTCGAGCGCGTTTGAAAGAAAAACTTTTGCGCTCCCTGCATTGGAAAAGCGGTTAAAACAGAATCGCTTTTGAAAAAACGAGATTCCTGCGTGGCAAAACTCAAAGTTCCGATTGTTTTAGAAAAAACTCTAAAAACAAAACAAATCATTTGAAAAACGCAAAATCCCACTCAAACGATTGAGCCTGTGGCTCGGTCTGAGAAAATTCCAAATCCGGCACGTTCATCTTCCAAAAATCTTCGAGGCAAGCAGTCAGCGGTCAGCAGTCAGGCGTCGGCAAAAAAATTAATTTTTCCGATGTACCTGAACTTTCTAATTTAAAACCCTGACAAACAACATTAATTAAAAAATTTATATGTCGAAAGAAATGATAATCAGCCTCAACGGGCGGGAAAAAAAGATTGCCATACTCGATAACGGGCGCGTTTCGGAATTTTACATCGAGCGCGGTGAAGAAAATTCCGGCATCGTCGGCAACATTTATAAAGGTCGCGTGCAGAGGGTTTTGCCCGGTATGCAGTCGGCTTTTGTCGAAATTGGTCTGGAGCGCGATGCGTTTTTGTATGTTTCGGACTTTTTTGATGAAGAAGAGGAAATTGAGCGCATCGTGATGGAAAAATCGAGGAAGTTAACACCCGAAGAAGTGGCGCGCGAAGCAACCGACCAAATTCAGAGAGCGCGGCTCGAACGCGAAAAACAAATAGAAGCGGCTCAGGAGATTGCTGAGCCTTTGGCGGAAACAAATACGGAGATTTTTGAATTTCCCGAAACTGTCGAAGACAAAGAAGTTTCTACTTTTACAAAAATAACCGATGCTCCCGATGAAGAAGTTATTGTCAAAGAACAGCCGAAAGGCAGGCGTGACCGTTCGCGTCGCAGCGGCAATAAATCAAGAGAATTGCAAAACGAAAGTACGGGCGCCGAGGAAAAGCAATCAGCTGGAGAATTGTTTCCGTCAGAAGAGAACAAAAAGGATACGGAAGAGCGAACACAGGAAAGCGCGCCGATTTTTGAAATTGAAGATTCGGGCTTTGAGCGCATTGTCGACGACGAAGAGACGACCGGCGATATGTTCAAGGACGCTTATATGCAGGAGGCGATAATTGACAAAGTGCGCGCCGTCGAATTTGATATGGAAGGTGCGTCAATGGCGGAAGTCGGCTCGCTGTTTGATTCAGAAACGGCTGCCGCGCCGAGCGGTTTTGAGCGTATTGCCGACGATGACGACACACCGGAAATTCAAGCGCAGGCTACAAAAACCAGAGGCAGCGGTCGCGGCGGCAGAAACAGAAATTCCAGAGACGGCAGAAATGCCAAAGAACAAACCGCGCCGCGAACCGAAACGGCTCAATCGCAAAACCAATCTTCCGAAGACAAATCCGAGCAAAATAAAACTGAAAAGCCCAGAGCTTCGAAATCAAGAAAATCCAACGCAAAGGATTCACAAGAAAACGCCGAAGACTCATCTTCAAACACGCAAACTGCTTCACGAACTACCGCCCAGACAAATAGAAAAAAGAATCGCGGCGGCAAAAAAACGGCTAAAGCCGAAACGCTCGGCGATGCGGAAGCAAGCGTTAGAGAAACGGGCGATATTTCGGAAATGGCTGTGCGGCGCGGCGGTCGCGGGCGGCGTCGTGTCGGCAGCGATAATCGCCCGTCAGGACAATATGCAAAAACCGACAGTCAAGTAAGCGACGGCGAGCAGGAAAACACTGCTTCCGAATATCAAACAAGCGGTAGTAGTAACGGTAAAAGCAGCATTGTCAACAACAGACGCGATTCGCGCCCGCCGCGTGCGCCGCAGCCGACAATCAGCGATTTGCTGCGCGAAGGACAGGAGATTCTTGTCCAAATCGCTAAAGAACCGATTGCCAAAAAAGGCGCGCGCATCACGTCGCACATCGCGCTGCCCGGCAGATTTCTCGTTTATATGCCGACGATTGAACATCTCGGCGTTTCACGCAAAATAGAATCTTCTAACGAACGCGCGCGACTTAGAACTCTGATTCAAAAAATTAAACAGGAAGAAGACGTTCCGACCGGCGGTTTTATCGTTAGAACCGCAGGCATCGGCATCTCCGAACAAGATTTGCGCGACGACGCCCGATATTTGGTTAGAACCTGGCAGGATATAAAAAAGACTGCGGACAAAGCGAAATCGCCCGCTGTGGTTCACCAGGATTTGGACATTGTTCAACGTCTCTTGCGTGACCAGCTTTCCGAAGAATTTACGGCGATTCGGGTTGATAGCGAAGAAGAATATCTGCGCACCATCGAGTTCGTCAATCGTATTCAGCCGCGAATGGTCAACCGCGTCAAACTTTACACGCGCGACGAGTCAATTCTTGAGGCTTACGGCATTCAAGAGGAAATTGACAAGGCTTTGAAGCCGCGCGTGTGGCTCAAATCCGGCGGTTATTTGGTGATAAATCAAACCGAAGCTCTTGTAGCGATTGACGTAAACACCGGAAAATTCGTCGGCAGAGGCGGCAATCGGCTCGAAGATACGATTACAAAAACGAATATGGAGGCGGTTGACGAAATCGCGCGCCAAATTCGACTGCGTGATTTGGGCGGAATTATCGTCCTTGATTTAATCGATATGGAAGACCGCCGCAACCGCCATAAAGTTTCGCAAGCCTTGCAGGAAGCTTTGTCGAGTGATAAATCGCCGACAAAAGTTCTTTCGTTCAACGATTTCGGCTTGATAATTATGACTCGCAAGCGCGTCAAACAATCTTTAGAGAGAACAATGTGCGCGCCGTGCGATTACTGCGAAGGCGCGGGCTGGGTGAAATCGCCGCAAACCGTTTGTTTTGAAATTCTGGAAGAAGCCCGACGGCTGGCGAAAAGCGTTGACGATGTGCGGCAGACGACTCTGAGAATTCACCCGGACGTAGCGCTCTCTTTGCGCGAATCGGAAAGTCTTGTTTTGGAAGAAATTGAAGCGTATCTCGGAAACATTGACGTAACGAGTGATGCATCGATTCACCTGGAACAGTTTGATTTTGCTTTTATTTAGGAAGCAGCAATGACAAGCGAGTAGAAAGGACGAGAAAGGAAATATATTTCCTCTCTCGTCCTTTTTAAAATTTTAAATCTTTTTTCAATTCTTTCGGGCTTTTCGGCTGCGCGAAAATTGAATCGGAAATTGTTTTATTAAACTCGACCGACTCGTAATTGACGCGGCTCGTCTGTTGTTTATTTGAAAAATGGTCAACGATAAACGGCGTTTTTATGCCCTGTATATCAACAAACTGCGCGTAACGGTCTTCTTCCGCTACATCTTCGCCTTCGGCATTTTTGCGTTTGTAAACGGATTTGACCGGCAATCCTTCGTCGGAAAATTCAAACTCGACCGCGAAACCGTCGGCGAAAACGAGTTTTACAACGTCGTTTCTTTTTCCTAAACCGGCTTGTCGTTTCCCTGCCGTTTGTAATTTCGCACCTTCTTTGCGCCAGCCGCCGCGCAGAAGATTGTCGAGACTCGTGCGAAGACTGCGCCGGTAATTATCGATTTGCTCTTTCGACTGGACGTTGATAACCTGCGCCGCGCCGTCGAAAATCCAGCCTGCGTCGCCGACATTCGTCTGCACGGTTTTTTCTCCGCCGAATTTGAATTCGGTGCGTTCCTTGTCGGGGAAAACTATCACGTCAACGAAAGTTTGAAACGAGATGAGCGCGCCGTCTCGCAAAATGCTGTATTTCCCGCGCCCGATTTGTGATTTTACCTGTAAATATCGTTCGCCGCCGAGATTTTCGACAGCGTGTTTTAGAATTGCTTCGGCTTTTTCAGTGTTTTGAGCAAAAGTTAGACAGCAAAAAAACAAAGTGATAGTTACAGAGAGTAAAAACTTCTTCATCGAAATTTCTCCAAATTAAAGGCTTTAACGAATAATAATCGTTAAAGCCTTTTCAGACAAGAACTTCTTTCAAACTTAATTTAGGTTAAAAGTGTCCGCCGGTTTGACGAAGACTTCGCCGTCTTCGACATCGACCGAAAATCGCATTGATGATTTCCATGCGTTTGTAATTGGAAGTTTTACCTTCTCGTCGATGTGCCGCTTCAAAAATCTCGCGCCGTAAGCCGGAGAGAAACCTTTTTCCGTCAGTAAATCAATCGCCGTTTCAGTGATTTCGACAACTTTTCCCTGTTTTTCCATCTGTCGTTTGAGCTTGCCGAGATAAATCCGTGCGATTTCACGAACTTCGTCCATCGTCAAAGGTGAAAAAATAACGATTTCGTCAATTCGATTTCTAAATTCCGGCGAAAATCTGGTTTCGGCGGCTTTCATTACATCACCTTTGATTTGCTTTATCTCGCCTCGCGATTTCATTCCAAATCCCAAAGGCTTTTCGTATTTTTTGAAATTTTCAGAGCCTAAATTTGAAGTCATAATAACGATAGCGTCCGAGAGATAAACTTTCTTGCCGCGCCCGTCAGTCAGCCAGCCTTCGTCAAAAGCCTGCAGGAAAATATTCATCAGATACGGATTGGCTTTTTCAACTTCGTCGAGCAACAAAACCGTGTATGGATTTTCCCTAAGCTGTTCGGTCAAAATCCCGCCGCGTTCCGAACCGACAATTCCGCGCGGCATACCGATAAGTTTTTCAATGCCGACCGTGCCTTCACCGTATTCGCTCATATCGATGCGGACCATTTTTTCCTCGTCGCCGAACATAAATTCGGCAACCGCTTTGGCAAGTTCGGTTTTACCAACGCCCGTCGGACCCAAAAACAACAGAACGCCGTCGGGTTTGTAATGATTTTCCTTCAAAGGTCCTTTGTTCAAACGCAGACGTTGAGCGACGGCTTTGACCGCATCTTTCTGCCCGATGATACGGTTAGCGATCGTATCTTCCATAACGGAGAAACGGTCGGTCGTCTCTCTGAAAATCATATCCTGCGGAATATGCGATTCCTGCGAGATAACTTCGATAATGTGTTCGGCACGAACAACCATCGAAGCCGGTTCGTTGATTTCGACTTTGACAGAAGCGGTGTCGAGCCAGCCGATTGCCTTGTCCGGCAAATGCAGATTGCGAATATATTTCGGCGACATCTCAAGCGCGGTATTTATCGCTTCATCGGAAATCGTAACCGAATAATTTTTCTCCAGTCGCGGGCGCAGACCCAAGAGAATTTCCTTTGTTTCTTCGATTGTCGGCTCGTTGACTTTTACCAGACGGAAACGACGCGCGAGCGCTTCGTCTTCGCCGATGTATTCTTTGTATTCGGTCAAGGTCGTCGCGCCGATAATGCGAAGTTCGCCGCGCGCCAGTGCGGATTTAAACATATTTCCCGCGTCTGAACTCGTTCCCATCGCCGCGCCCGCGCCGATAATCGTGTGCGCTTCATCAATAAAAAGAACGATGTCGCTTTTCTCTTTTACTTCGTCAATAATGCCTTTGATGCGTTCTTCAAACATTCCGCGCAGCATCGTTCCGGCGACGAGTCCGCCCATTTGCAGTTGAACGATGTGAGCATCACGAAGGCGCGCCGGAACTTTTTCCGGCTCTAATTCAATCATTCTTGCAAGACCTTCGACAACCGCAGTTTTTCCGACGCCGGGTTCTCCGACCAGCATCGGCGAATTCGACCGCTCGCGGTGCGAAAGGATTTCCATCATCTGAAGAATTTCTTTTTCGCGCCCGATTGTCGGCGGAATCTTGTCTTGACGCGCCAATTTATTCAAGGACACGCCGAAATGTTTCAAAAATGAAGGTAATTCGTATTTCTTGCGAACTCGCTCTTCCTCTTTTTCGATTTTACGAATGCGCGTGCGCGCTGTCTGCGCGACTTCATCTGCCGGCACGCCCAAGTTTTGGAGTACGTCATTTAAAATACTGCGCTCGTCATTCGACAAAACATAAAAAATATCACTCGCCTCGATTACGCGACGACCTTGCGAACGCGCTCTATCCATCGAGCGTTTAAAAAGGTCGGTCGTTTCAGGCGCGATGCGAAAACCTTTGCCCATGTGCTGGCGGCTCGATTCGAGTCGCTGGTCAATCAACAACCTGACCGAGCGCGGGTCAACCGCCAAATCGCGCATTGTCGAATTGAAAAGCTCGGTTTCTTCGCTGGCAATCGCGTGAAGAACATGCTCGATGGACACATAATTTTGGTCGCGTTTTTTTGATTCGTCCAAAGCAGTTTCAAAAATGCGTTTCCCGCTGTCGCTGAATTTATCTTTGTATGCGTCTATATCTGCCATAAAATTCCCTTTAGAGATTATAAATACTTGTGTAATGCTTTTGATGCCCGCAAACAGAAAAACTCTGTCTGAGAAACATCATAACATTTGAAAAAGTCGTGTGAAAGAAAAAACCGAAGGTAATGCGATTTTATATTTCGTCCCAATTTACACAGTATGCTATCCGAGTTTGGAAATTCCAATAAATTTTTCTGATTGATTTAAAAACAATACGAAGATTTAAGGTCTGTTTCCCAAAAGTATTTTTAGATTCGAGACATTTCGGAAGCAACCAGAGCAGCGACGCGGGCGTTATTTTTCAGAAGCGCGATGTTTGCTGCTAAAGTTTTGCCCGCACTTCTTTCACAAATTTGTGACAACAAAAACGGCGTTATTTCTTTGCCGCAAATTTTATTTTCATCGGCTAATCGAAGCGATTCGCCCAAAATATTTTCAAGCTCTTCAGTTTCGATTTCAAACTCCGGCGGCACGGCAACGGTTAAGAGAATCGCGCTCGCTAATTTTAATTCATCACGCGCCTTTGCAATTTCTGCCGCATCGCTCGGCGTTTCAACTCGTTCGTCAACAAAAAGCCCGCTCTTTCTTGAATAAAAAGCAGGCATTTCATCGCACCCAAAACCCAAAACGCAAATACCGTTTGTCTCGAGCCATTCGCGCGTCGCAGGCAAATCCAGAACAATTTTCGCGCCCGAACAAACGACGACAATCGGCGTTGCGGCAAGTTCCGGCAAATCCGCCGAAACGTCCGACGCAAAACCGCGATGAACGCCGCCGATGCCGCCCGTCGCAAAAATTTTAATTCCGGCGCGATAAGCTATAAAACTAGTGGTCGCAACCGTTGTCGCGCAATTTAATCGTTTGCCGATTGCGACGGGTAAATCGCGGCGCGAGATTTTACGGATATTTTTATCGGTGGCAAGTCGCTCGATTTGAGTTTTGTTTAATCCGACACAGAATTCACCGTCAAAAACGGCAATTGTCGCCGGAGTCGCGCCGTTTTCGCGGACGATTTTTTCTAAATTTTGGGCGGTTTCGAGATTTTCCGGGAAGGGCAAACCGTGTGCGATAACGGTTGATTCAAGCGCGACGAGGGGGTTTTTATCTTTCAAAGCGTTGGCGACTTCATCACTGAACTTAAAAATCATCTTTAGTGGTAAACGGTAAGCGGTATGTGCCAAGTGAAGAAAAACTTACTACTTACCGTTTACCACTCACCACTATTTAATCAATTTTCCGATGCGACTGAGTCGCGGGTGCGTCAGGCAGCCGAAAGTGCTTCCATTGCTCGCGCTGCGGTCGCACGACCAATAAGCAAACATGGCGCGTCCGATGATTAAATCACGGCTGACCGGACCCCAAAAACGGCTGTCGAGGCTCTGGTCTCGGCTGTCGCCCATCATAAAGTAATTGTTTTCGGGAACAATGTATGGCTTTCCTTCGGCAGCGAACGGGTAATCACGCTCGCGCAAGCCGCCTTTGAGTGACCTTTCGGAATAATAGACGTCGTAACTTTGGTCGGGTTGACGCGGTTCAAAATCTTTTGTCTTTAAAGCCGCTTCTCTCGAAAGCGAGCCGCCGATTAAAGGCGCATCGCCCATTATGCGGTGTTCGGGCAAAAGTCGGTCGTTGATATAGACTTCATTGTTGCGAAATTCAATTTTATCACCGGGCAGACCGATTACTCGCTTAACGAAATTCATTTGATATGGCATTCCGCCTTCATCCTCTGTTTTCGCTTTATTATCGG
Organism: Acidobacteria bacterium 28-9; assembly: GCA_002050355.1. Lineage (GTDB taxonomy): Bacteria > Acidobacteriota > Blastocatellia > Pyrinomonadales > Pyrinomonadaceae. The sequence goes on along the minus strand of MWYY01000062.1, from coordinate 28,844 downwards.
GAAATCCCGGATATTTGAAAACGATTATATCGCCGCGCACAATTTCGCGCTGAGGCAGAAAGGGCAACGGTTCGCCGCCGGGCGCGAAGATGAATTTGTTGACCAGAAGATAATCACCGATAAGAATCGTATTTTGCATCGAGCCGGTCGGAACCGTGACGGCTTGCAAGATAAACGTCATTCCGAAAATCGCCATTACAAGCGTTACGACAAACGATTCAAAATACTCGCGCGCAATGCTCTTCGGCGGTCCGATTGGTTTGTCTTCGACTGTCGGTTCAACTACTGTTTCCACGTTTTTGCTCATAATCGGTGTGATTTACAAAATACTTTTTTTCACTTCTTTGTTACGTTCTTGCTCTTCTCTTTGTTTATTTTTTTCAAAGCCAGGCTTGCCGCCAGCGTTTCGGCTGATTTTATCGAACTGCCTTGAGCATTTATTTTCCCAGTGTCCCAGGCGACTTCTACAGAAAATGTCAATTCATGCGGCGGTCCGGCAGTTTTTATAAGTTTATAAATCGGCGCGGGACGCTTATCGCCCTGCAAAGTTTCTTGAAGAAGAGTTTTGTAATCGAGCGAACTCCGCGGCGTTGCGCTGCGAAACTGTTCGGCAAAAACACGATTGACGAAGGCACGTGCCGAAATATAACCGCTGTCAAAAAAAATCGCGCCGACAATGGCTTCAAAAATATCTGCCAGAAGCGCTTGTTTGCGTCTGCCGCCAGTTTTTTCCTCGCCGCGTCCGATGCGCATAAATTTGCCAAAATCGAGTTTGCGCGCAATTTTCGCCAGCGTTCCCATACTGACGAGATGATGTTTCATCAATGTCAAATCGCCTTCGCTGGCATCGGGATGAAGAGTAAAAAGCTGTTCGGCAACGATTAATCCAAGCACCGAATCGCCGACAAATTCCAGCGATTCGTTTTGCAGGCTGCGAATATCTTCCTCGTCCCCGAACGGGATTTTTTCATATGCCCAGGAGCGATGTGTTACGGCGCGTTCGAGTAAGGCAATATTTTGAAACGTATATCCGAGCAGTAGTTCTAAACTTGCAAAACTGTTTGACATAAAACGCTTATCTTAAGAACTTTCGGCTAAAAAAGAAAGCCGGACGCATTTAATCTTGCGCCCGACCAAAATTTTCAATCTATAGCTGGATGAAAAATTAACGCCTTCCTTTCTTTTTCGGCGCAGGTTTTTTTACCGTAGTTTTAGTTTTCACAGTCGTTTTCGTAGCCGTTCCATCAGCAGAAGTGCTCGTTGTCGTTGTTTTTGACATCGCCGTTCCCGATGTGCTGGGTTTTGCTGCTGAACTGCCAGATGTTTGCGGCGTAGCCTCAACTGTCGTGTTTGAAGTTGCCGACATCGAAGAAGTTGTTGCTGCCGGAGTTGCTTCAACTACGGGCGTTACTGCCGTTGCCGGGTCAAGCATCGGCTTATTCATAACGCTTGCAACGAAAGCATCTAAACCCTCAACCTTGCCGTCGTAGCGGAATTTGTAGAGGTCTTGCAATACTTTGTAAAGACCATCTTTATATTCTTTTTTCGTCGCCGGATTGCTGCCGGCAATTTTATAAGCTCTGGCGTAAGCATCGATGGCGCGGTCGGCATTTCCTTTTGCCAGCGCGTAGAGAGCCTTTGTTTCGTCGGTGTCTTTGCCGCCCGCCGCTTTCAATTTCGTATCGGTTTCCTGGCTGAGGCGTTTCGCTTCATCAAAATAAGATGCGCCGATTACCTGATAAACGAGCGGGTTGCTTTTTGCAGGCGAGTTGTATTGCAAAGACTTATAAAAATATGGAATTGCTTCTTTTTTCTGATTTTGACGGTAATACATAATGTATCCGATGTTGTAGTTCATCGCACCAAGAGCATTACTTTTACCGTCGGCAAACTTTTCGTTTTTGTAAGCGTAAGTTATCGCGCCCCAGTCGCCGGTAGTTGAAGGTTTGTTGGCTTCGATTTTTTGAACTGCCGTTCTCGCGTAATTAACCGCATCGCTGTTATAAGTATCAACCGGCGGCACCAGAACCGATTGGTCATAACCCATCGAAGCGAGAACTAGTAAAACGTCAACAAAATCAGGGTTTTGGGCAAGGATTTCTTTTCCGGCGGAATAGGCGTCGGCGGTATTATTAGCTCTAACGGCTGTATCGAAGCGCGTAAAAAGAGCGCCTTGTGCGACTTTGCCTCTTTCGTCGGCAACAGCTTTTTTGAGTGTGGGCAGCGCCTTTTTAAAGTAATCTACCTGTTCCTTATCTTCGGCATTAGCGCCGTATTTTGCGATATATTGCTCTGCTGCATCGATAGCCGTCTGCCGCTGATCAATCGTACCTTTGTAATTGTCTGTATATTTTTGGTAAAGGGCTTGTTTTTCAGCCGTCTGGTCTTGAGCAAATGTGGTTGTGACGGAAACAGCGGTCAAAGCCGTCATAAAAAATCCAAGCATTAATGCTCTAAAAATGGTTTTCATTAAAATTCTCCTCCAAGCGTTTTCAAACTGTTCTTTTCTACTTTCTGCAAAATCCGAAACCGACAAACGTTTGCTCGTTTTGCGGAAATTCAGATGTTGCCTCCCGAAAAAAAGTTGCTACTTTTTCGGGTTTCACAAACTATTTTAATCTGATAAAAAGTCAGCGAATAAAATTCTGTCCAACAATAATTGAAGCTAAATAATCACGCAAAATTTGCGCTCGTGTCAAGCTAGGATGCAAGAGAAGAAAGCATTTCGCTGAGAAAAATGTAACTCTTCAGGATTCGATTAAATTAATCAAACCGAAGAGTTGAATTTTTACTGCATTTGTTTTTTTAGCTGTTTATTTGTGCGCCACGATACGCGGGCGCGTCATTTCGGATTTTTCCCTTCTTACGGTTTCGAGTCTCAAGGGTTCGAGTTTTTCCTTTTTCACCGTTATAACAATGGGAGAAAACAAATTCGCTGGTTTTTCAATTTTCTTCTCTATTCGCCGGGCAATTTCAGTATTCGGGACTGTTTGAGTTTTAACGGCATTGTCCGCGCCGCCCTTTTTTCCTTTGCTGAACGCGTCGTTATCGGCTTCCACATCTTCGCCTTCTCCGTCTTCATCGTCAAACATTGCGGCGGTTTTGGCGTCAATCTTCGGCTGCGGTTTTAGTGGAATCGGAATTTGGGCAGCAATCATAAGCTTATCGCCTTTTTCCTTCAAACGATTACTCAATGCCCGATAAATTTTCCCCGCTACCGCCGCCGCAGATTTTCCGCGTTCGGCTTGTCCGCGCGTGATGACGACGACGGCGAGTTTCGGATTTGTAACCGGCGCAACCGACGCAAAAAGCCCGAGCCACGTGCCTTGACCGATGCACGAGCCGGTTTTTCCGGCAATTCCGAGCGATGAATCGACACCGCGTCTGGCTGTTCCATAGCTCGCCGCGCCGATCATTCCCGGAACGACGCCGAGAAGATCTCGCGGCGGAAGATTAATCGTGCCGCGTGTCGTCATACGAAAATTCGTCTTTTCAAATTTGGTGCGCGGAATATGCGGAACGACCATATTTCCGCCGTTTGAAATAGCTGAAACAAGAACGGCAAGCTGAAGAGGCGAAACTTCAAAATCTTCGCCGTGCGAATAAACCTTCGCGTTGCTGTTGCCGAAAGGAAGTCGCCCGCCGGTTTCACTGTCGCTATTGATGCCGGTCGGTCGTCCCAAGCCGAGCATTTGCGAGTAGCCAAGCATTTTTTTGTTGCCGAAATTCGTGCCGACGACTTGGAAATATCGGTTGTTTGAGTAAGCGAGCGCGTCGCTTAAGTTCATCGGAAAATGGCGTGTCGTAATACTGCCGTCGTAATCGTCAATGACTTTTTCGTTTAGTCCGGCAATCGCCGTTACGAGTTTTATCGTCGAACACGGTTTGTAGCTTTTGCGAATCGCCCAATCCTGATTGACTATTGACAGAACTTTTCCTGTTTGCGGCTCTAAAACGACAACCATTCCGGCTTTGTTTCCGAGAGCCGCGACCGCCGCGCGGCGCACTTCCAAATCTTCGCCTTCAGTATCATCGGCGGCAATATTTTGAACGGTTTCGGTGTGAAGCCCGCGCTCGAAAGCTATTGCGCGTTCTCTGGCTTCGCGCGCGGCTTGCTCGCGTCGGCGTTTTTCTTCTAAAGCGGCTTGGCGGCGCGCTTCTTCTATTTCGCGTCTTCTTGCTGCTGCCTCTTCTGCTGCTTGGCGAATCTCCACCAGCCGTTTTTCTTCGGCTTGTTTTTTTAACTCGGCTTGACGAGCCTTTGCGCTGTTAGTTTTATTGTCGTCCGCATTTTTATCTTTTGCGCTTTTACCTTTAGCGTTTTTGTCTTTTGTGTCTTTGTCTGCAATGGTTTTGTCGTCGGTTGCGACTTTACCTTTTTTACCTTTGGCGTTTTTGTCTGTTTTTGAAGCGGTTTGCTTTTCTTTTGATAAGATTTGCTTTTCGGCAATTTGCTTTGCCGTCAATTTTTTGTCGGTTGTTTGATTTTTAGCTGCGGTCTGTTTGGAAGTTTGAGTTTTACTTGCAGGAGCGGCGGGAGTTTTCTTTTTTTGCGCCTGAGCGGTTGCGGAAAAGAAAACAAGAGTTACAAAAACGACGGACAAAAGTTTAAAATACAACTTTTTATCAGCAAAAAACATCGGCTATATCCTCTTTTTATTTGAAATTTCTGGAGAACTTCGGGCGGAGAGTTAATATTTTTTTGAACTCAAAGAAAAATTTCGGTTGCCCAAAAACTTTGCTTCAAAAGCTAAATAAGACTATAACATTCAAAATATCGAAACGGCAAGAAAATATAAATAAAAGTAAAAAGGCAAAAGTAAAAGCAAACATAAGGACACAAAATTAAAAGTGAATTTCTTCAACACATTTCGCGGCAGACTTCTGGTGATTTTGGCGGTTCTTCTAGTTGCTATGCTCGGCGTGCAGTATTATTTGAATCTCAAAACGCAGAGGGAAAACAATAATCTGCTCGATATACAAACGCAGGCTTTAGTTTCAGGTATGCAACTCGGTTTTAACAGTATGTCTTCGACAGATCGGCTCGAAGATTTTGTTGAACGCGAAGGTCAGGCGGCTTTTGAAGCGCGCACCAATCAACGGATAAAAGACATTATCGTCATCGACAACAACTGGCAAATCAACGACAGTTTAAATCCCGAATACAAGCCTTATTACGACAAAAATGACAATCCTCAAAAACATTATCTGAAAGATATTAAAAATTTACCGCCGCTAAAAAATTCAGAACGTTTAGGCGAAGACCGCAATTTTTTTCCGAATATCGAAAAAAAATCTGACGCCGACGACGAAGCGCACGCCATTCCGATTGAAACCAGCGACGGACGTTTTTATGTGATGGTGATTCTTGAAAACGACAAAAAAGAAGCCGTCAGCCGTGCTGCTCGACCGCTCGTCTATACGCTTTTGATTTTGCTGCTTTCGACGGCAACAACTGTTTTTCTCGTCTGGCGATTCACGCGCCCAATCGCCCATTTGTCGGAAGCCGCGCGTCGCGTAGCTGAAGGCGATTTGAATGTGCGTGTAAAAGACGGCGTCAGCAGCAGCAGCAATACAAACGAAATCGGACAACTTGCTTTACGTTTCAACGAAATGATTGCAGAGCTGGCGAAAACACGCCAGTTGGAAGCGCAGTTGCAACAGGCGGAAAAGAGCGCTGTCGTCGGCAGACTCGGCTCGGCAATCGCTCACGAAATCCGCAATCCGCTTAACTATATAAACTTAACACTCGACCATTTGCGGGCGAAATTCGCGCCGGAAGACACGCAGAAAAAAGAGAGTTTTGAAAATTTAACTTCGCAATTGAAGATAGAAGTCGGACGAATCAATCAGCAAATTACCGATTTTCTAAGTTATTCGCGCCCGACAAAAGCGAACTTGCAGCCGATTGACGCGCGAAAGGTGGTTGAAGATTCTTTGCGAATCGTCGAAGCGCAAGCCGCCGAACAAAACATAAAAATCAGCCTCGTCGAACACGAAGACGTGCCGCGAGCTTTGGGCGACGCAGAATCTTTGCGCTCGGTTTTCAACAATCTTTTTATCAACGCCGTGCAAGCGATGGAAGGCGCGGGCGGCGCTTTGAACGTGAAAATTTCGCCCGACGTAAAATTTATCAAAATAGAAATCGAAGACACAGGCAAAGGAATTTCTGAAGAAAACGTGGCGAAAATCTTCGAGCCATACTTTTCGACTAAAGAAACCGGCACCGGTTTAGGTTTAGCGATTGTGCAGAAAATCGTTGAAGCTCATAATGCGACGGTTGTGGTTGAATCAAAGCCGGATGAAGGAACAAATTTTGTTGTGAGATTACCAAAGGCGGGAAATTAGCCGCAGATTTGCGCGAACAACGCGGCTAATTCCTTGTTTTTGTGGCAAAATAAAACTATGGCGAGAAAAAGTATTTTGGTTGTAGATGACGAAAAATCTCAGCGCGAGATTTTGGAGGTTATTTTGTCGGGCGAAGGCTACGACGTAACGACTGCATCTTCGGGCGAAGCGGCGATGAAATTTGTCGCCGACCGGCATTTCGACCTTGTTTTGACCGACCTCAAAATGCCGGGAATGAGCGGGCTTGATTTGTTGAAAAATTTAACGGATTTTGACAAATCAATTATCGTCCTACTGCTTACGGCGCACGGAACGGTTGATTCTGCCGTTGACGCGCTGCGTCTGGGCGCGTTTGATTATTTGCAGAAACCTTACGACCGCGACAAATTGCTCGACACTATTTCGCGTGCTTTGAAGAAACTCTCGACGCTCGACGCAGAAATCATTTCCGATTCGCCGGAAATGGACAGAGTGAAAAAGCTGATTTTGAAGGTGGCAAAATCGAATTCGACCGTGTTAATTCGCGGCGAATCGGGAACTGGAAAAGAATTGATTGCGCGCTCGATTCACAAAAATTCTCTGCGAACCGACCAGGTTTTTCAAGCCGTCAACTGCGCCGCAATCAACGAAAATCTTCTGGAAAGCGAGCTTTTCGGACACGAAAAGGGAAGTTTCACCGGCGCGGTCGGCGAGAAAAAAGGCTTGTTTGAAGTTGCCGACGACGGCACGCTTTTTCTGGACGAAATCGGCGAACTCGACATTTCTTTGCAGGCGAAAATCTTGCGAGCTTTGCAGGAAAAACAAATTCGGCGCGTCGGCGGAACACGCGAATTGAACGTTGACGTACGAGTCGTCGCGGCAACCAATAGAGATTTGTTAAAAATGTCGCAGGACGGACGTTTCCGCGAAGATTTATATTACCGGCTCAATGTTTTGTCTATCGAAATTCCGCCGCTTCGCGAGCGCCGTTCGGATATTCCGATTTTGATCGATTATTTTTTGAAAAAACACACACGCGATACAAAGCGCGACATCAAACTCAGCAGCGAAGCCAGACGATTACTCGAGGATTACAGCTATCCGGGAAACGTTCGCCAGTTGGAATCAGCAATCGAGCGCGCCACGCTTTTATGCGAAAACGACACGATTACGATTGACGATTTCCCGCCTGAAATGCAGTCGGTTCAAACGCCTGCGAACGCCGCAGACGCGCTTTTCAAACTTCCGCCGAACGGCGTAAATTTTGAAGATGTCGAGCGCAGCCTGATTATGCAGGCGATGGACAGAACCGACAACAACATCACAAAATCGGCGAAACTTCTCGGTTTGACGTTTCGGACTTTGCAATATCGTTTGGAAAAATTCGGCTTCAAAAAAGAATCGGACGGAACTGAAGACGAAGAATGACATTTATCATTGAACATTTATCATTTAACAAAAACGATTGATAAATGATAAATGTTCAATGATAAATGAAAAGGAGAAATTGCGATGGACTGGTTTTCGACATTGAGTTTGGCGCTCGGCTCGGCATGGACTTCAGGCATAAATCTTTACGCGACAGTAACGGTTTTGGGATTGCTGCAAAAGTTCGGCGCAACCAATCTGCCGGGCGGTTTGGATGTTCTCGATAACTGGTGGATTATCGGTGTCGCCGGATTTCTCTACGCGATTGAATTTTTTGCCGACAAAATTCCGTATGTTGACAGTGTATGGGACGTAATTCACACGTTTATCCGCGTTCCGGCGGGCGCGATTGTCGCTTATGCAGCGACAAATCAAATGGACGCGGGTGTGGCGACCGTTGCAACTTTGCTCGGCGGCGGACTCGCGCTGTCTTCGCACGGTACGAAAGCCGCACTGCGCGCGACCGCAAATGTTTCGCCCGAACCGGTTTCCAACTGGATTTTGTCGATTCTCGAAGACATTATCGCTTTTATCGGAACATTTCTCGCCGTTTTCGCGCCAGTCGGGATTGCGATTGTATTGATAATCTTTACCATTTTCTTCATTTGGTTTATGCCGAAAGTCGTTCGCGCGATGCGCCGTATAAAATCTTCGGTGCGCGCTATTTTTGCCGGTGAAAGTTTTCGGGAGGTCGCGCGCAAGTCTTCATAATTTTCTCGTTCTAACCATCGTTGTTAAGAAACTTCGATGTGGAGAAATTATGAAAAAATTAAATTTTGTTTTCTTTTTGTTTTTGTTTTCATTCATTTTTGGGGCGTGCAGCAGCACTTCAAGCAATACAAACGCAAATCCGTCGCAGGCTGAAATTGGCAGCAACTCGCAAAATGAAACGGCTGCGCAAAAAGTCTCGCTCGCCGACGCGCAGCAAAGCAAAATCGCGCCTGCCGCTGTCGAACGCAAAATTATCCGCGACGCTGATTTGACTTTGGAAACCGACGCGCCCGCCGAAACGCAGAATAAAATAACGGCAATAGCAGAAAGCAAAGGCGGTTTCGTCATCGAATCGAGCCAGAGCAGCAGCGACTTGAAAGCGACGACACACGACACGGTTACGATGACAGTTCGCGTTCCGGCTGCAAAGTTTAACGAAAGTTTGGATGAAATCCGCAAAACAGCAAGCCGCGTTATTGTAGAAAACGTAAAAGGTCAGGACGTTACCGAAGAATTTATTGACATTGAAGCACGCCTAAAAACGCAAAAGGCGCTCGAAGCACAGTTTCTCGAAATAATGAAGCGGTCGAATTCGGTCGAAGATGCCTTGAACATTCAGCGCGAAATTGCCGGCGTGCGCGTTGGGATTGAAAAAATCGAAGGCAGAAAACATTTTTTGGAAAATCAATCGAGTTTTTCGACCGTTAAAATTAAACTTCAATCGCCGGCGGCGTTCTCTGCAACCTCATCCGGCTTTTTCTATCAAATCAGGCATTCGTTCGGCAGCGGATTCGATGCGGCGTTAAGTTTCATATTAGTTTTAATTACAGTAGCGGTTGCGCTTTTGCCGTTTTTGATTTTTATCGTTTTGCCAATTTATCTGATTATGCGTTACTTTCTTAAAAAGAACCGCAGGCAAAAATTAGCGAGCGAAATAGCCCGTGAGGAAATAAAAAACGATTAATTAAAATGGAAAAAACTTTTCAAATTTTGGTGGTGATTCTGATTGGAGTCGCCGCGTTTTTTGTGTGGAAGGGAAATACGGATGCTGTATTTGTTTCGGCTGTCGCGGGCGCAGTTTGTTTCTTTTTGAGCGTCCGATTTCAAATCGGGGAAAGAGTAAAGCAGAGAAAGGACGAAGAAACGGAAGAAAGATTAACTGCAGACGAACACGGATATTTATTTGAAAAACAAGCTGCAAAAATCGAAACAGAGAAGATGCCGAGAGAAGATAGAGCAGATTTTGGAAACAGGATTTAAGACTAAAAAACTGCCCGTATGAAAATCGTCTTATCAACCTTCGGCTCGCTCGGCGACCTTCATCCGATGCTCGCTCTGGCAATCGAGCTTCGCACGCGCGGACACGAAATTGCTATCAATAGTTTGGAAGTTTACAGAGAAAAAATCGACGCGCTTGGGTTTGAATTTTTTCCGCTTCGTCCGAATTTAAATCCCGAAACCGACCGGGAACTTGCGCGCGAGATAATGGACGCTAAAAGCGGAACGGAAAAACTTCTGCGGGAAATTCTGCTGCCCAACGTGCGACCGATGTATGAAGATTTGATGAAAGCCGTCGAAGGCGCAGACGTTTTGATTACGGGTGAAGTCGTTTATCCGGCGGCGTCGGTTGCTGAAAAAACCGGCGTCAAATGGATAACGACATCGCTTGCTCCCGCCTCTTTTCTGTCGCCGCACGACCCATTTGTGCCGCCGACGGCGCAGTGGCTCAAGCATTTTCGTTTTCTCGGTGCGGACGTCCACGGCGTGATTTATTCGGCAATTCACTGCGTCGTCGCTGGTTGGCTCGCACCTTACCGCCAGTTTCGGCGCGAAATCAGTCTGAGCGAAAATCACGACCCGGTTTTCAAGGATAAATACTCAAAACTGCTGCATCTGGCGATGTTTTCTAAAGTTTTAGGCAAGCCGCAACCGGATTGGCATCGTCCAACTTTGCAAACCGGATTTTGTTTTTACGACGGTCAGGACGATTTGGGAACGATGCCCGAAGATTTGCAAAAATTTCTCGACGCAGGCGAGCCGCCGATTGTTTTTACGCTCGGTTCGGCTGCCGTGATGGATGCGGGAAACTTTTTTGAGGAAAGCGCGAAAGCGGCAAAAATTCTAAATGCCCGCGCTGTTTTGCTCTATGGAGTTTTTAGCGAGCCGCCGCAATTGACTAAGACCGGCGATGAAAATCAGCCGCAAATTGTCGCTTATGATTACGCGCCTTACAGTCAGATTTTTCCGCGCGCCGCGTGCGTCGTTCATCAAGGCGGCGTCGGCACAACCGCGCAGGTTTTGCGCGCCGGAGTTCCGCATTTGATTATGCCTTACAGCCACGACCAGCCCGATAATGCCGCCCGATGCGAGCGAATCGGCGTGGCACAAACAATTTCGCGTGAAAAATATTCGGCGCAAACTGCGGCAAACAAACTGCGCGAGATTCTTGCAGATAAGAATTATAAAACAAACGCAATAGAAGCAAGCAAAGTCGTTCTTACTGAACACGGAACGCGAATGGCGTGTGATGCGATTGAAGCAGTGTTAAAATAAAAAACCTAAAATAAAAAATTTGTGAATCGTTTAGAACATCTTTTAGAGAATAACAAAAAGTGGTCGGCGAAAATCAAAGCCGAGCGCCCGAATTTTTTCCCTGATTTAGCCAAACAGCAAACGCCCGAATACGCCTGGATTGGCTGTTCGGACAGTCGGGTGTCGGCGAGCAATATCGTCGGTTTGCTGCCGGGCGATATTTTCGTTCATCGAAATGTTGCCAATCAGGTAATCCACACTGATTTGAATTGTCTTTCAGTTCTGCAATTCGCGGTCGAAGCCTTAAAGGTAAAGCATATAATCGTTTGCGGACATTACGGCTGCGGCGGCGTAATAGCCGCGCTCGAAGACAAAAGGCACGGTTTGATTGACAATTGGCTGCGGCATATTCAGGACACGGCGAATCTTTACGACCGGATTCTTGCCAAATTTGAAGATAAAAACAAAAAATCAGATAAACTTTGCGAGCTAAATGTCATCGAACAGGTGTTAAACGTAGGCGCCACGACCGTCGTGCAGGACGCTTGGAATCGCGGGCAAAACCTGACAGTTCACGGCTGGATTTACAGCATAAAAGACGGAATCATCAGTGATTTGGACGTTTGTCTGGAAAACGAAGCCGAGCTTAAAATCTTACGAAAACGTTTTTTGTAACTTGTAAGAGAAATTTAAAATGAAATTAGGAAGAAATTTTTTTTATTCGTTGATTTTGTATTCTCTGGCGACATCGTTTGTTTTCGGTCAAATGGCGCAGAAACCTTCGCCGACGCGCGAACCGGAAAATGTGATGCCGGTTGCGCCGGATACAAACAAGCGCTCGCTTACTGAGATAAAAACGCAGGCGGATTTCGATTCGATTGCGCGAACTTATCATCAGGGAACGCCGTTCGCTCTGCCGCACGCAATGTTTGTCATTGACCGTAAAGACAAAAATAAAATTTATTACGTCAACACGCAGAAATATCGTTTTCACAAAGATTTTCTGCTGGCGAATTATCTGGTGGCAAAAGGCAGCGATGTTTATAAACCGATTTATATTGACGAAAACCGCAGATTTGTCGTCGGCACAATCGCCTGGCAAAAAACGGTCGAAAAATTTACGTGGGAACTTTACGAAGGCGACCTTGCAACTGCCGAACTTATCCAACTGGCAAACGACACGATTAACAAAACGTTTTTTGAACTGGTTTCTTACAAACCGAACTCGATTCGTCAGGAAGACGTTTCCGCCAAAATGGGCATTGACCGCGTTTTGCAAAGCGACATCGCCAAAAATCAAGATTATTTAGCGCTGAATACGGGCGAAGCCGTCGGGCGCATACACATCATCGAAAAACTCGACGACACAGTTGAAATCGGCGACAACGAAATCGTTGTTTTAAAGGAGTTGCCTTTGAGTTTGCCGCCCGTTCGCGGAATTATCGTCGCCAAACCTTCGACGCCGCTCTCGCACGTCAATATTCTGGCAAAAGGCTGGGGCATTCCGAACGTTTATATCAAAGACGCTGACAAACTCTTTAAGGAATACGACACATACGTCTATAAACTTGATGCGAAACTTACAAAATACAATCTCGACCCGGCGAATCTGGGAGACATCAAAGAAAAATTCAAATCGCCCGACGAGCAAGTTCCGCCCGTAAATTTAATGGTCAAAAGCCTCACGCCGCTGCGGGAAATGCGGAAGAAAGACAGCATTACTTACGGTTCTAAATCAGCGAATTTAGGGGAAATGATGAACGCAAAACTTGTCGGCGTCATTGTTCCTGACGGTTTTACCGTTCCTTTTTACTGGTATAGCAAGTTTATGAAGGACAACGGTTTCGACAAACAAATTGATGAGTTTACTGCCGACAACGATTTTGTTCACAACCCGCGCATCCGACGCGCGCGGCTTGAAAAATTTCGTAAAGAACTTCAAAAAGGAAAATTCGAACCGAAATTAAGAGCTGAAATTATTCGGCGATGGAGATTGCAGCTTGGCGGACGCGGCGTCTTTGTTCGCAGCTCATCGAATTCCGAAGATTTGCCGAACTTTTCCGGCGCCGGACTTTATTCGAGCGTGCCGAATGTCAAAACTGATGCAAAATTAATCGAAGCCGTGAAAAAAGTTTGGGCGTCGCTCTGGAATTTCGACGCTTACGAAGCGCGCGTGCGCAACTACGTCAGCCAGACGGATGTTTTTATGTCTGCGCTGATACAAGTCGGCGTCAATATGGACAGAGGCGGCGTGATGATTACAAAAGACCCGTTCGACGAGCAAAACAAAAACGCGGTGTATATCAGCGCGGTCTGCGGGCATAACTCGAAAATTCCCGACAATAAAGGCATCCCCGAACAGATTTTATTCAATCCGAAATCAAATTCTGTCGTCGTAATGACGCTTTCGCAACAGGAAAATGCGCTCGCCTTCGACCAAAACGGCGATTTAAAAGAACAGCCGGATTTTTGCGCCAAAAAAGGTCGCGTTTTAACTGACTTACAGGCGAGAAATCTGGCGAAAGCCGCCTTGAATATAAAACATACATTCGGCAATCAGAAAACGCAGGACATTGAATGGGGAATTATGAACGGACGAATTTATATCGTTCAGGCACGCCCATATTTGGAGAAATAAATTCATAGTTTAAGGAACAAATTTAACTTTGAACTTTGAACTTTGAATTTCATTATGGCAAAGCCGCGAGTGTGTCGGAAAGTTTTTCGACAACGAGCAGAAGCGTTCTACCCGATTCAACAAATCGTCCGTTTGTCGCCTGGTCTTCGGCGTTGCCGCTGATGTCGGTAATTCCTTGAATTTGGAACAGATAATTTCTCAACGCGGGTTTAGTGCGAAATTCGACTTCCAGAGCGGCAAGCCCGGCACGTAAGTTTCGGATTGTGTTTATAACGGCTTGCTTGTTTTTTGTGTTTAGTTCGCCCGCATTACGCGAGGCTTTTCCCGCAGCTATATCACGGTCGAGGTCTTCGATAACGCGCGCCACGCCGCCCAAGCCGTAAATAAATTTTGTTACGTTTTTTATCTGCGTCGAAACTTTTCCCGCGCCAGCTTTTATTTCGCTGCTCGCTAGTAAAGTCGATTGTGTTGCAGCCGGTCTTGTCGCGCGTCTGATTGTATTTTTACGCCTTTGCGCGTTTGTCGAAACGGTTAAAAACGCGAGAAACAGGAAAAGCGCGATAAATGTCAGAAATTTTTTGTTTATTTTCATATTCGATTTTTTCGTCTGTTACCAATTGTAAATTTCAGCCGGATTTTACCGCCTCGGCACAAATTTTTCCAGGTTTCCCCGAGGTTAAAAATCTTTTTTGTTTTGATAATCGGCAACTTGTGTTAAATAGTAAATTAACCCGAGAAATTTTATCATAGCTGAAGATGCGAAAAAAACAATTAAAAGTTTGCCGTCTCGGACGTTTTGATTATGACGCCGGTTTGGAATTGCAAAAGCAGATCGAACGTGAAGTTATCGAAAAGCGCGAAAAAGATTTTCTGCTGCTGCTCGAACATCCGCATACTTTTACAATCGGTCGGCGAGCCAAATCGGACGGCGTTTTGGCGACGGCGGAAGCACTCAAAACTTTGGGCGTTTCGGTTTTTGAAACCAATCGCGGCGGTAAAGTTACTTATCACGGCGTCGGACAAATCGTCGGTTACCCGATTATAAGTTTAAGTCCCGAACGCGAAGACGTGCATAAATACGTTCGGGATTTGGAAGCGGTTTTGATAAAAACTCTGAAAGATTTCGGCATCGAAGCCTTTCGCATCGAAGGTTTGACGGGCGTTCACACGACGGACGGCAAAGTCGCCGCCATCGGCGTTCACATCAAACGCTGGGTTACGACGCACGGTTTCGCGCTGAACGTCAATACGGACTTGAGTTTTTTCGATTTTATAATCGCCTGCGAAGGCGAACCCGTAACTTCAATGGAAAAACTGCTCGGACGCGAACTTAGTTTGCGCGAAGTCGAAGACAAAATAATTGAAAATTTTGCCCAAGTGTTCGATAATCAAATACAGGAAAATTAGTAGAGTTTGAGATTGCCGAAAACGGCTTCTTTACCGCGCGACAGGCAACCTGCCAAAGGCTTTAGCGCATCTTGAACAAATAAGAATTAGTATCTAAAAATTTTATAGCCAAAAAATTTAAACAAATTATTAAGCGGATAAGCAATTTCTATTGCAAGTTTTAAATGAGGAATTTTACCGTTATGTCTAAAAAAAGTTTGATTCGCAATTTCGCTTTAGCGGCTGCGGTCTTGGCGACCAGCGTATCAGTCGGCTTTGCTCAAAAGGATAAGGAGCAACCGAGTCAAGACCCGACTACTAAAGATCGAAAAGTTGGCAAGGAAGTAAAAAAAGTCTACACGGATTGGGTTAATAAAGATGTCGCTTACGTTATTACGGGCGATGAGAAAAAAGCGTTTAAGGCTTTGAAAACCGATGAAGAACGCGAGAACTTTATCGAAAATTTCTGGCGTCGCCGCGACCCGGATCCCGATACGGAAGAAAATGAATACCGTGAGCAGTATTACGAGCGAATCGCTTACGCCAACGAACATTTCGCTTCCGGGATTCCAGGCTGGAAAACTGACCGCGGGCGAATTTACATCACTTTCGGCAAACCGGACGGTGTGGAATCGCACCCGACCGGCGGGAGTTATGACCGTCCTTCCTATGAAGGCGGTGGTTCGACGACGACTTATCCTTTTGAAACCTGGTTTTACCGGCATCTCGATAATGTTGGCGAAGGAATCGAAATCGAATTCGTTGACCCGACCGGAACGGGTGAGTATCGTATTGCTCGTAGTCCAAACGAAAAAGACGCGCTGGCGTCGATTCCGGGCGCGGGTTTGACGACTGCCGAACAACTCGGACTGAGCAACAAAGGCGACCGCCTAAGTGGAATGGGCAACAATAACTACCAGCGCGAGCAGGACAGTCCGTTTCGCCGCCTTGAAGTGATAACCGCTCTGCAGCGTCCGCCCCAGGTGAAATTCAGTGATTTACAGGAACTTGCCGGAGGTAATTCCGGCGTCATTGATAATAATCCGCTCGATTTTGATTTGCAGGTGGATTTCTTTCGCCAATCCGAAGACCGAGTAGTTACGACTTTTACCATTCAAGCCAGCAATAAAGAACTCGCTTTTACCGATGTCGGCGGCATTCAAACGGCGCGGATGAATATCTTCGGACGTATTACGGCGGTTTCGGGAAAACGCTCGGGCATTTTTGAAGATTCGGCGATAACAAGCGCCTCGGAACAAGATTTAAACGAAGCGCGCGACCGTAAATCGGTTTATCAGAAAGCCTATACTCTGACGCCCGGCACTTATAAGGTTGACGTTGTCGTGCGCGATGTCGGAACGGGTAACAGAGGAGTCCGCAGCATCGGTTTTACAGTGCCGAAGTTTGAGGAAAACAAACTCAATATATCGAGCCTTATTCTGGCTTCAAAACTTTATTCGACGACCGAAAAAGACATCGGCGGAATGTTCGTTATCGGCGATACAAAAGTTCTTCCAAACCTTTCCGGTGTTTATAAAAAGGGTCAGGAAGTAGGTATTTATATGCAGGTTTATAACACCGGAATCGACCAGACGACGCTTCGTCCGGCGGTAGATGTCGACTACGTTTTGTCAAAAGACGGCAAAGAGCTTTTGAGTCAGAAAGAAGATTGGAAAGGTATGTCGGATGCCGGACAGCGATTAACTTTAGCCAGACTTTTGCCGACCAATGCGCTTGCTACGGGCAACTACGAAATAAAAGTCAAAATCAAAGACCGAGTTTCAAATCAGAATAAAGAAAGCTCGGGAAAATTTACCATTACGCAGTAAGTATTTAGATTATGCTAAATTTTCAGCCGATGTTTTCCCGAAAAACGTCGGCTTTTTTATTTATGGAAACCGAAAGACTTGTTCTAAAAAACTACGAAGGAGAAAAAAATAAGCTGGATTTTCTTGATTTACTTACCGACAAAGCCGTAATGAAGCACGTTGATAAAGGCGTGATGACGACTGAACAAGCCGAAAGTCTCTGGCGAAAACTGTTTGAGAAATTATATGCCCAGCAAAATGTAAAAACAATTTGGGCGGTTTTTGCCCGAGATGATTTGCGTTATATCGGAAACGCCAGTCTTCGTCCTCGACCCGAAAAGCCGGAAGATTGGGAAATCGGATATGTGCTGAAAAAGGAAGAATGGGGAAAAGGTTTTGCGACCGAGCTTGCGCGGCGGTTAATCAAATTAGGTTTTGATGAATTGAATTTAACGGAAATTTTTGCAACCGTTGATGACGATAATTTTGCTTCGATTCACGTTGCCGAAAAAGCGGGAATGAGTTTTCACAGTTACGATTACGATGAACAGGGCAGATTTTCGGTTTATTCGATACGAAACCAGTCAAGCGAGTTACAGGAAGGATCAAAATTTTAAAGGTTTTTGCTGTACAGATATAGAAAAGACGCAAAATTCCGTTGGAAAATAGAATTCAAGCGTAACTGTAAAAGTTTATTTTTCGGCTATAAAATTTTTATACCAAAGCTGAAAAACCAGCAGCGTCCAAAGCTGTTTGTGATGCGAAGCCGCGCCGCGCTCATGTTCAGTAATAAGTTTTTGCACAAACTTTTCATCAAACAAACCCTGATTTTTCAATCTCTCTGGAGCAAGCAAATCGTGAAGAAGCGCATTTAGGTTGCCTTTGAGCCATTCGGCAATCGGAACGCCAAAACCTTTTTTCGGACGTTTTAGAATCGTTTCGGGCAGCAAATCTTCAACCGCTTTTTTCAAAATATACTTTCCTTTCGCGCCTTTGAGCTTATATTCAAGCGGCAAACCGGCGGCAAATTCGGCAATGCGCGGGTCGAGAAATGGCGCGCGAACTTCCAGAGATACAGCCATCGAAGCACGATCAACCTTTGTCAAAATATCTTCCGCCAAATAAAAATTCATATCCAGAAACTGCATCTGCTCGATTTGCTCTTGTGCGTCGCAGATTTTCAAAAGATTTTTCGCGTCGCCGTAAATATCGCCGGAACTTTGCGCTAAAACTTTTTCGGTTAATAAATCGTTTTGCTGCTCAATCGAAAACGAACCGAACCACAAATGATGACGAGTCACGGCGTCATATTTTGAAGCGGCGATAAAGCGTTTTGCCTTGTAATCAAACGAAAGATTCTTCGTGCTGACGGGCAAATTATTAACGACAGGCTCAATCAGACTCGAACGTAAAAATCGCGGAATTGAATCATAAATGCCAGCCATTTTGTGTCCGAAATACATTGGATAGCCCGCAAAAATTTCGTCGCCGCCGTCGCCGCCAAGCGCGACTGTGACGTGCTTTTTAACAAAACGCGCCAGCAAAAATGTCGGAATAAGAGAGCTGTCCGACAGCGGTTCGTCGAGCCACGCGCCGATTTCAGAAATCAAATCCGCCGCTCGTTCGACGCTCAGTTTTTCTTCGTAATGTTCCGTCCCGAGATGCGTGGCAACTTGTCTCGCGTATTTCGATTCATCAAATGAATCTTCTTCAAAACCAATGGAAAAGGTCTTGACTCGCTCGCTCGAAAACTGCGTCGCAAAAGCCGCAACGGTCGAAGAATCAACGCCGCCCGAAAGCAAAATTCCCAGAGGCACATCAGAAACAAGACGCATTCTAACAGAGTCGGCAAGCAGTTCGCGCAAATCTTTCGCCGCTTGCCCGATTGAAAGTTTACCGCCGTTTTTCCGAAAACTTAAATTCCAATAGCGTCTGGTTTTTACTTCTTCGTTTTCAACGGTTAAAAGATACGCGGCGGGCAGTTTATAGATATTTTTGTAAATCGAAAGCGGCGCGGGAACATAATCAAACGAAAGATATTGCCGCAGCGCGTTTAAATTTATTTCAGCTTTAACGTTCGGGTTTTCCAACAAAACTTTCGGCTCGGAAGCAAAAATCAATTTATTATCGAAAACACCGTAATAAAGCGGCTTTTCACCGAATCTATCACGTGCTAATAAAAGTTTTTTCTTCGGCAAATCCCACAACGCAAATGCAAACATTCCATTGAGATGTTCGACCATTTGCTCGCCGTATTCTTCGTAAAGGTGCGGCAAAACTTCCGTATCGGTCTGCGTTTCAAACTTGTGTCCGCGCTTTTCTAAATCACGTCTAATCTCTCGAAAATTGTAAATCTCGCCGTTCATCACGGCAATCGTTTGCTTGTCTTCGCTAAAGACAGGTTGCTCGCCCGTATGTAGATCAATAATCGAAAGCCGCCGCATTCCGAGCGCCACCGATTCGTTTAACCAAACACCTTCCGAGTCGGGACCGCGATGCTGCATCCGATTACACATCGAACGCAAAACGGCTTCGCCCCAATTTTGCGAAGGTTTATTTTCTAAATTTGCCCAACCTGCTATGCCGCACATAAAAACTAAATAACTTTAAATTCAAGATGAGGATAAACTGTCAATTCAATATCAAGTTCAGTCGCAAATTTAGTTTTATCAAACAAATCCTTGCCTTCATTACCTTGATACATCCAAAATCGGTCTGAAACAAGAATACAGTTTTTAAACAAAAGACTTGCTGAATCTTTTTCATTTATAAATTTTATTTCATCACGAATTATAAAAGTAAGCGTTAGAAAAGGTTTGTTACTGGTTTGCTTGAAAAGCGAAAAGGTTATAAGGCTTTCATATTCGTAAATCGTCAATTCTAAAATCAAACCGCCTTTTGCAAATTTAAAGTGATGAGATTCAAAAAATTCTTCCTGCTCGGGCAGAACACCTAAACATTCAATAACTTCATATTCATTCCATTTCAATTGAGGCATTTTAACTTTTAGCGTCAAACCCAATTCGCTCGCGTACTGCGTAAGTCGTCTTGTCCTGCGATTCGTGATATGTTCGCACGAGCATTTCAGCTAATAATCCCATCAAAAAAAACTGCATTGAGATTGCCAGCAAAACAATGGCAATTACGGGCAGAGGCGTTAAAATAAACGACGTGCCGTATCCGAATTTTAAAACGAACGCCCAAATTCCGGCGAAAATCGAAAGCAAAAATGCAATCAATCCAAACGTGCCGAAAACGTAAATCGGTTTTGTTTGATACGACGCCATAAATTTTATCGTCATCAAATCAAAAACCACTTTAAGCGTGCGTGAGATGCCGTATTTCGATTCGCCCATTGTTCTGGCATGATGCTCGACCGGAATTTCTGCCACTCGCGCGCCTGCCCAACTCGCGTAAATCGGGATAAAACGGTGCATTTCGCCATAAAGTTTTACATCCTGAATCACGTCTCGCCGATACGCTTTCAAACTACAGCCGTAATCATGAAGCGGAACGCCGCCAATCAGAGAGATAATTCGATTAGCGATTTGCGACGGGATTTTTCTTGAAATCAATTTATCCTGCCGATTTTTCCGCCAGCCTGAAACAACGTCGTAACCTTCGTTTAATTTATCAAGCAGGCGCGCAATATCTCGGGGGTCGTTTTGCAAATCGGCGTCCATCGGAATCAGTATTTCGCCGCGCGCCGCGTCAATTCCGGCGCTCATTGCTGCCGTTTGCCCGTAATTTCGCCGCAGAGAAATAACGCGAACGCGCGAATCTTCTGCCGCAATTTCTTTTAAGATTTGGAAACTGTTATCAGTTGAACCGTCGTCAACGTAAATTACTTCCGCCGTTTTACCCAAAGTGTTTAAGGCTTCGGAAATTTTGGCGTGCATCGGGCGTAGGTTTTCCTCTTCGTCTAAAACCGGCAGAAACAGCGACAGTTCAGGCGCGGCTTTGGGTAAATTGGAAGATTGTGTTTGGCATGAAACCATTTCGGGCAATCAATAAATAGAATTTTCAAACTTTCTCCGCCACGATTACAATCGAAACACCGAACGGAAAATTAAAATTTTTGAGCCAAAATCTTTCCGCGCCGAAAAGTTTTCCGAAAATGCCATTGAGAGCGGAAACGTTGACAATATTTTCCGATTCGGGTTTTATTCCCGTCAATTTCATCAAAGTTCTGCCGCCCAAAATCGGCGCGAAAAAAGTTATATTCGCGTAAGTCGCGCGTTCGATTGCGAAACCGGATTTTTCTAATCTTTCGACAATCTGCTTTTTTGTATAGCGAATTCGGTGATTTGAAACGTCATCCTGCACGCCCCAAAGCCACATAAATGCGGGAACAAAAATCAAAGTTTTGCCGCCCGTTTTCAAAACGCGGTGCATTTCTTTTAGCCCGGCAATGTCGTCGTCCAAATGTTCGACAACATCGAGCGCGGTTACAACGTCAAAACTTTCATCTTCAAACGGCAAACTTTCCGCCAAACCTTTATGCACGGTTAAACCTTTCGATTTGCAGAACTCAAGTGCGTCGTCGGAAACGTCAACACCTTCCGCAGCGCCGAATTTATCCAACATTTCAAGATTGCCGCCTGTGCCACAACCGACATCGAGAATCTTCGAATTTTGAATTTTGAATTTTGAATTTTGAACTATCTGTTCGAGAAAACTTTCAAGAATCGCGCGCCGCCCGACATACCACCAATGCGAATCTTCGATGCGATTCATAATGGCGTATGTGTGCTGCTGCATTTCTTTAGAAAGTTGCGCCTGCATAAATTATCGTTCTATTCTACCAAATCCACACCAACTATTTTGATTATGCCAGATTATTTCAACTGTTTGCGCACCGATTTCTCGCCACCAATCTTCAAATTCTTTTTTCGGAATATAAAACGCCGTCGGCGCAACAAGATGGTCAAAGACGATATTGTGTTGCTCACGCCAGCCGAATGTTGCTAAATGGTTAAGATAATCGTTGTAGAAAAGTTTGCCGGCAAGCGGTTTTGCAACGGCATTGGCGGGTTTGTAAATTAATTTGCTGGCTAAAAAGACGCCGAGTGTCGGGAGTTTTGAAAGCTGGTAGAGTGTCGGTTGAGACAAGCGCGAAGTGAAACGTTCGCGCATCGGCGAAACGTAATTTGTAATCCATTCGTTGTTTTCCGCGCCGTAAATCCAGGCGGAAATCGCGCCGCCTTTTTTTACTTTTGAAGCTAATGACACAAACGCTTTTTTCGGATTCGGCGTGTGATGCAAAACGCCGACACTGAATGCGTAATCGAAAACTTTTTTGAACGGCAGTTTGTAAACGTCGGCTTGAACAACGTGCGCGTTGGGCAAATTTCTCGTCGCTTGAAAAGCAGTTTCGACCGCCGCGCTCAAATCAATTCCGATGACTTCGCGCGCGCCCCAATTTGCCGCTAGAGTCGTGTGTCTGCCTTTGCCGCAGCCTCCTTCGAGAACGATTTTATCCTTAAAAAAATTCGGTTCAACCGGCTGAATCCAACCCAAAAATTGCGATTTATATTTCTCGTTCGCCTGTGTGAAATGCGTCCATTGCCATCCGAAATTTTCAGCGGTTTCGGCTTTGTTCTGCTCGATTTTCGACAAATCGGCAAAACGCGGAACGCCGCGCACGATTTTATATTCGCGCGTGCATTTTCGGCACGAAAGCAAACCTTCGATGATTTCTCGTTCCTCACGTGTACCGACGTGAACCAGCAGAATATCGCCGCCACAGGTCGGACACGCAAGAAGTTCTAAAAGTTTTTGTTTCATCTGATTTTAGCCCCGAGAAGACACAAAAATATATGAGAAGTTTGAAAATTCTCGCGAACCTTTGTATTTGTTCGCGGCTAATTCATTTTATTTTTAAATTCCTCAAATTCTGCAAGCGGAAAAGGCTGTCGCCAGTTGAATTCAAACTCGTCCGTGTCTTTGTCTTCGTAAAGCTGCGCGAAAGTTGCGTGAAACGCTCGCGCCGTGTCTCGCAAGTCTCCGGCGTGAGAGAAAACCATTTCGCGTTCGGATGCGCGGCGAGTTTCGCCCGGATATTGGTAAATTTCCAAAATCACGCTTTCGCCCTCGCGCACGAAACAAAAATCAAATTCTTCCGGCTCTCGATTCCAGCGCAGAACATATTCTTTTTGAGGCAAATTATTATCGAGTAAAGCCGTTAAAATTTGCATAAGTTCCGGCAGAGCGCGTTCGTGCGGCGCGTGCGCCGTCGTCGTGTGAAACTCGCGCTCGCCGTCATCAAAGCCGATTGACATAAAACCGCACTGCGGCGAGTTGAAGCTAACTTCCAGTTTGTTTGACATAAAATTTATGTTTAGAAAATTCAAACAAGTATAGTAACTTTTCGAGTTTGCTTTCGACAAATTTGCGGTTAAAATTTCCAACAAATCCAAAAAATAACAAAACCAAAATCGAATGAAACAGTATCAAGAACTTCTGCGATATATTTTGCAAAACGGCGCGCGCCACGAAGACCGCACCGGCGTTGGAACGATTTCTGCCTTCGGATACCAAACGCGATTTGATTTACGCCGAGACTTTCCGATTGTTACAACAAAAAAAGTACCGTTTCGCTGGATATTTGAAGAATTAGCCTGGTTTTTAAGCGGCGATACAAACGAGGAAAATTTGCGCGAGCGGGGCGTGGACATTTGGGCAGAATGGGCGGACGCTGAACATACGAAACGATTTAATCGAGAAAAAGGCGATTTAGGTCCGGTTTATGGATATTTATGGAGGAGTTTCGGCGGCGATTATCCCAAACACAACGGTTTTGACCAGATAAAAGCTTTGATCGAAGAAATTCGGAAAAATCCGAATTCGCGCCGTTTGATTGTTTCCGGCTGGGATCCGGAGCAAGCAATACAAGTTGATTTGCCGCCGTGTCATATGCTTTTTCAATTCAAAGTCGAAAATGAAAAAGTTTTGCACTGCCAGCTTTACCAGAGAAGCGCCGATGCTTTTCTCGGTGTCCCGTTCAACATCAGTTCTTACGCGCTTCTGACGCATTTAATCGCACACGTCTGTGATTTGCGGGTCGGCGATTTTGTACACACTTTCGGCGATTTGCACATCTACTTAAATCATTTAAACCAGGTCGAAGAATTACTTTCCGATTGTTACAACAAAAAAAGTACCGTTTCGCTGGATATTTGAAGAATTAGCCTGGTTTTTAAGCGGCGATACAAACGAGGAAAATTTGCGCGAGCGGGGCGTGGACATTTGGGCAGAATGGGCGGACGCTGAACATACGAAACGATTTAATCGAGAAAAAGGCGATTTAGGTCCGGTTTATGGATATTTATGGAGGAGTTTCGGCGGCGATTATCCCAAACACAACGGTTTTGACCAGATAAAAGCTTTGATCGAAGAAATTCGGAAAAATCCGAATTCGCGCCGTTTGATTGTTTCCGGCTGGGATCCGGAGCAAGCAATACAAGTTGATTTGCCGCCGTGTCATATGCTTTTTCAATTCAAAGTCGAAAATGAAAAAGTTTTGCACTGCCAGCTTTACCAGAGAAGCGCCGATGCTTTTCTCGGTGTCCCGTTCAACATCAGTTCTTACGCGCTTCTGACGCATTTAATCGCACACGTCTGTGATTTGCGGGTCGGCGATTTTGTACACACTTTCGGCGATTTGCACATCTACTTAAATCATTTAAACCAGGTCGAAGAATTATTAAAACGCGAGCCTTTGGAATTACCGAAATTGGAATTGATAAACGCGGAAAGATTGAAAGGTTTGGAAGGTTTATTGAACTTCAAATACGAAAATCTAAAACTCGAAAATTACCAATCGTGGGGAAAAATCGCTGCGCCGGTCGCCGTTTAGTAATGAAAAACAAAAGCGAATTCTGTTAAAAACAAACTGAATAGAGCCGCCGCCTTTTTTATTTTTTCACTGTTTCAAATTCGGAGGCTGCGCGGTTTTTGTGCGCACCGTTATGCCTTCGTCGGCGATTAGAAAAACGCGGCGCGCGTCATAAGATGAAGTATTTGCGGGAGAATACGAAAGCAGGTAACGGTTTTTTTTCAGCTCGTCGCAGATGAATTTCGCGGCGGTTTGCCCTTCGTCAATCGAGAAAGCTTTTCCGCCCGTGCCTTCGGTCAATTGATTTATAACCTCGGCTGCTTTCGGTTGATTGCGGCGGTATGCGCCGCCGGTTCGGTCGGGAATTTGCAGAGCGTAAACCGTGATGTTTTGTTTTTGCAGTTCGCCCAAAATTTTATCAAAAGGCGTTTTGCTGCCGCGGTCGAGTCCGTCGCTGATTAAAACTACCGTCGTTTTTCTGGTTCCAGGCATCAGCGGCTGTAAAACTTCGGCGACGGTCGAATTTAGCGAATCGAACAAAAACGGATTTCCCTTTTTGCGAAAAGTCGCAACTGAGGCTTCAATTTTTTTCGCGTCGTCCGTCCATTCCTGTATGATTTCCGGCTTTTCGTCGTAACCGACAACAAAAAGCTGGTCGCCTTCAAAAATTTCGTAAGCGAATTCCGTCGCTGCCTTCTTTAATTTTTCGATGTCGGCGCGAACTGTCGAAGAATTATCAACCAGAAGAACAATGCGCGCCGGCGACGGGTCGAAACTGAAATTTTTGATTTTCTGCTCGACGCCGTTTTCGTAAAGATTGAGATTTTCCGGTTTTATCGGCACGGTCGAATCGTTTGTGCGAAGCGCGGACACACTCAAAATCGTTCCTTCAGAGTGGGTCGTTGTCGCTGCGTTATGCCGCGACTGCGCATTGGCAAAACTGCTAAACACAAGCAAAATCAAACTCGCCAGCCCAATTTTCTCCGTCGAAATCTTTTTCATCTCGCTTTATTCCTTTTGCTTTACAGTCTCTTTTTTTGAATCCGTTCTGGTTTCATTCGATTTGTTTGATGCGGCTTCAGTCTTTGCGGTTGATTCGGCGGCAGAATTTTTTTCAGCGACGGCAGGTTTTTCAGCCGTTTCGCTTTTCTCAGTTTTGTCGGATTTTCCATTCTTTTCAACGGTTGCGACAGATTTATTTGCGTAATCGGTTACATACCAGCCTGCACCTTTGAATTGAAAGCCGGACAGCGACCATTGTTTTTCGAGTTTCCCGCCGCATTTTTCGCAAGTTACCAAAGGGTTGTCAGAAACCTTTTGCATCTTTTCAACGTGAGAGGCGCATCCCAAACATTTGTATTCGTAAATCGGCATAAAATTTATATTTATTCTAAAGTATAGGAAAATTATAGAAACTGCCGACGATGAAAAGCAAATTTCGGCAGACTGGTCGCTTATAAAAGTTTTAAGATTCTGTACGGAAAAGGAGATTTTACTATGAAAAAAGTATTGCCGTCGGCATTATTATTGTCGCTACTTGTTTTTTCAACAACCGTTTTCACCCAACCAAAAAAATCCGATAAACAGACGACGCTGCAAACGGTTTCGTCGGTTGACCTGAACCGATACGCCGGTAAGTGGTTTGAAATCGCGCGTTACCCGAATAAATTCCAGAAGAAATGCGTCGCCAATACAACGGTTACTTATACGCTTAAAGCCGACGGCGCGGTCGAAGTTTTCAACGAATGTCTGGTAAAAAACGGCACGCTCGACGGCGCGCGAGGTCAGGCGAAAGTCGTTGAAGGCAGCTCGAACGCCAAACTTGAAGTGCGTTTTGCGCCAAAATTTATGTCGTTTTTGTCGGCGACGTGGGGCGATTATTGGATTGTAGATTTGGATAACGATTATAAATACGCCGCCGTCGGCGACCCGAAACGCGAATACCTGTGGATTTTGAGCCGCACGCCGCAGATGAGCGACGCGAATTATCAAGACATTTTGCGCCGCGTCGAAAAACTGGGCTTCAATCCGGCAAAACTGGAAAAAACTCCGCAAAACGCCGAATCAATTAAAGGCGCGGTGATTGAAAAGCAGTAATATAGAGATTAGTTTTTAGGTGTTAGTTAAACGAAAACAGCGAAAACCTCGTTGGAAAACAGAAAACCTTTTCTCGTCAATTTAAGGCGATTTTCGGCAAGCTCGATTAATTCGGCTTCGACAAGTCGCCTTAAATCTTTCTCGTATTCTTCAATTAAATCCGTGCCGAAACGCTTTTTGTATTCGCGCAAATCAATTCCTTTTGTTAGGCGCAAGCCGAGAAAAACAAATTCCGACCTTAAATTCACCTCGCTTTTTTCAACAATCGGCGATTCGTCGTTTTCAACAAGGCGAACATATTTCAAAGTATCGCGCTCGTTTGCCCAGCGATTTCTTTTGCCGTCGAAAGAATGCGCCGAAACGCCGAACGCAGAAACCGGCTCGCACGTCCAGTATTTTGAATTGTGTTTTGACTCGTAACCTGAAAGCGAAAAATTTGAAATCTCATATTGCGCATAACCTTTTTCGGCAACCGTTTCAATCAATAATTCATACATTTCCCCCGCCAAATCTTCGTCGGGCAAAGGCTGTCGGCGACTTCTGACCTGCTCGGCAAGCGGCGTTCCTTCGTGAATTTCCAGCAGATATAAAGAAAGATGTTCAGGTTTGAGTTTTAATGCTTCGTCCAGATTTCTTTTCCAATCTTTCAAAGTTTGACGCGGCAAACCGGCGATTAAATCAAAACTGACATTGGCAAAATCGGCTGCGCGTAAAAGCTCGATTGTTTCGCGCACATCGGCAGCAGTATGCTTTCGTCCGAGACGTTTTAATTCCGAGTCATCAAAAGTTTGCGCGCCAAAACTCGCCCGATTTATGCCGAGATTTTTGTAATCACGCAGAGTTTCCAACGAAACGGTCGCCGGATTCATCTCCATCGTAATTTCCGCGTTCTTCAAGACGGAAAACTTTTTATAAACCGCGTTTAAGATTTTTTCGAGCTGCTTCGCCGTTAAAAGCGAAGGCGTTCCGCCGCCGAAATAAATAGTGTCAACTTTAAGATTTTGGATTTTGGATTTTGAATTTTGGATTTCAAAACAAAGCGCGCTGACATATCGCTCGACGGTTTCGTTATTTTTAAAAACATCCGTTGCAAAATCGCAATACGAACAGCGCGAACGGCAAAACGGTATGTGAATGTAAATTCCGGCGGCAGTCATTGAAAGTGAAATTTTAACTTGATTTTGTATTTAAAAATAACGGTAATGTCCGGTAATTTTCCAATCGAAAACAACATCTTCGGCTTTTGTGCCGGCGCCGATGTTGTGAATGATTAAAAAACGTTTCGTGCTTTCATTGTAAATGTTTGAAACCATCCCGATATGCGTCATTCCTTTGCCGTTCAAATCCCAGGAAACCACGTCGCCCGGCTTATAATCTTCCGGTTTTTCAGTCGTCGGCAAAGATTTTCCCTTACGAATGAAAAAAGTTTGCAAATTCGGAACGCGCCGGTGGTCAATGTTCGTGTCGGGTGATTTTAAGCTCCATTTTCGCGGATACATTGAGAAGTTCGCCCGCATATCTTCGTGAACTTCGCGCTGCAAATCTACGCCCGCGCGACGAAACGCTCGAATGACAACATCGGTGCAGACGCCTTTTTCAACAGGAACGTCGCCGTTCGGATATGCGATTACAGTGTAATTCGGGTCGTAGCTTTTTGTCACACTTGTTTGCTCGACGGCGCTTTCGAGCATTTTTCTTATTTCTTTGGAAGCGATTTCAGAAAGTTTCGGCTGTTCTGAAGTTGCCGAAAAAATCGAATGGTTAGTTTGGGCGGAAGACTGTAGATTTATTTGACAGGCAAGCGTTATAAATAAACAAAACATCGGAAGCGCACGCGCGATTTTTATCAAACAAAACATTTTTCTTTCCCCATCAAACAATTTCTATCACGTATTTCAGATGATTTCAGTTCCGAAGAAAGATGCTCGACGCGACTATTCCAAAAGCTATTTTGGTCGTGTAACAGAAAAGATGTTTGAAAGAAAGGACAAGCTAAAATTCAAGTGTGCAATTTGAATCAATAACTTGTCCCGCTTGTTCAAGCCTGAACATCAAGAAGAATGGCACAAACAAGCAGACA
>MWYY01000042.1 GCA_002050355.1 Acidobacteria bacterium 28-9 | reverse complement strand
CTTCGGCGATATAATAACTAAACTCTTCAGTGTCAATTGAATAGGAAAGTTCAGGATTAAGTTGATAGGCGCCCTCACGGAACAACAAAAAGTTTTGTTTGAACGGCTGACGGCTGTTAAGAGCTTTGCGGATCAGCGAAATTGTTGGGTGAAAATTTTTCTCAATCACCGAAAGTTCCGCATCTCCCCAAAAAGCGTCAACCAGCGTATCCTTTTCGACGCGGCGGTGGCGGCTCGTGGCGATAAAGCAGAAGATATCGCGGGCGCGCCGGGTTGTCCACGCATCGGACGCAAAAGGCTTTGAAATATCGCGGTAAATCTCCACGTGACCAAGCAGCTTGAGATTCAAATCAACTAACGGAGCATTTGAGTGTAGAGAATCGGTGACCGAGATGGTTTCTATTTGTGATTCTCGACTATCTGTGACAGTTTCGTCTTTTGGACTCTCCAAGATAGGCTTTCGACTTTTTTCAACGCTTTCACGCAAATCGAGCGGCAGTTTTTCAAGGATTTCCTCATCGGAAAACAAAGCGGGATTTTTTTTGATTTCCTCACGCAGCCAGTATTCGTAATCAAAGCGCGCAGCCAGATCTAAAGCTCTCTGAATGTGTAGTAGCATTTCTTTGCGCTCACCGTTTAAAACGAGCGCGCGGGCGAGAACAAGCGTCGCCAAAGCTTCGTAGTAATACAGATTTTGAGCGTTAAAAAAAGCCCGGATTTCTTCAAGCTCGGCTGTTACACCGGCAAACTCCTTTTGTTCCAGGCGAACGCGGCACAAGTTTAATCGAACAATTTGCCAGCCAATTTCATTTTTATTTTTCTGCCGAATTTCAAGCAAATTTTCGAGCAAACTGCGCGCCTTTGCCGCATCGCCGCGCAGCATTGCAAGAACCGCCAGTTCTTCGTCCAACTCGCGCTCACCCGGGTCAATGCCGGATTCCTCATAAGATTTTCGCGCCCGTTCGTAATATTCATCGGCGCGTGCAAAATCTTTTTTGTCACGATAAAAATTTGCGTAACATTCGAAAATCTCGCCGCGCAACGCGTTCAAATTATACAGCTGACAAAGCTCTAGAGCTTTTCCCAGATGCGTTTCAGTCTCTTGAAATTTACCGCGGTAAAGATGCAGCCGCGCGACGTTTAAATGTCCGATTGCCTCTTGGGGCAACTGCGCTTCGGGTTTATCCGCCCGAAAAATTCGGTTAAACCAGCGCAGGGCTTCGCCGAAATCACCACGAAAAGCCGGCGGCAGCGCTAGATTATGCGTAATTAGGCGAATATACCGCTCGTTCGAGTGTTTTTCAGCAAGTGCCAGTGCCAGGCGAAATTGTTGTTCCGCTTCAGTCCACGCCCCGCCCGCGATAAGGCACAGCCCACGCGTATTCCCGCATTTCATTTGCACCTCGGAATCTTCAGCGGCTAAAATTTCTGCTTTTTTAAGAAAATTCAATGCTTCGGTGCTATTGCCTTTTCGCCGGGCGATGCTGGCGAGCGAGTGCAGGGCTTCGGCTTCACCTTCAGTATCGGCAGACTGGTGCAGAAAATTAACCGTCCGATGTAGTAAACCCGAAGCTTTTTCGTCGTCACCCTGCAGCCTTGCAACTTCCGCCCAATAGAGAAGAGTGCGCGGATATTCGTTAAGACAAGCATCGGGAATTTTCTCTGCAAAAGTTCCAAGTGCAGATATCGCACCGCTGGCTATCCATTCACTGCCACGTTCGGCAATAGTCTGTGCCGCCCGCTCAAAATTTTCTGCTTCGAGCAGATACGGCAGAGCTTTTTCCCAATGTTGCCCTTCAAGAAAAAATTCGGCGATTCGATTGCGCTCGCGGGCAATAGCGGCGCGTCCGAGTTCAGTTCTCAGACGCCTGGCGAGAAAATCACGAAAAAGCGGATGAAGCCGGTACTCTTCGCTAATGTGGTCACCCGCTACTGTTAAAAAAACATTTCTTTGAACAAGCGTCGGCAGAACCGCCGCGCATCGCATCTCAGGGAAAAGCCGGCTGCACACATCAAGCGGCAGAGAATTTAACAAGCTCAAATGAAGAAGGAGATTTTGGGTTTCTGCCGGTTCGCCCGAAAAAACTTCTTCGGCAAAATAATCAAAGATGTCTTTTTCAGATTGCTTAAGCATCTCGCGCAAATTCGGCGGATGGAAGGTGCCGGTATGCGAATCGAGTTCCTGTTCCGTAAGTTGCCGCACCAGCTGCAAAGCTGTAATCCAACCGTTGGTACGGGCACGATACTCGGCGATTTCTTCGGCGTCAAGTTCAAGATTTAACGTTGTGCGAAAAAGTTCGCGCACTTCGTCGTCGGTAAAAAGTAAATCTTCGCGGCGAATTATCAGCGCCGTGGATTTAGAACGCAGGCGCATAATCGCGAGCGGCGGCAAATCGCGCGTCGTAATTATCAAATGCAGCATATCGGATGAATACTGCAGGAGACGATCAACCATTTGGTGGACAATTGTGTCGTGTCCGATGTGATGATAATCGTCAAGAATTAAAATAAAGGGCTGTTCGATATTTTCTAGGATTTCATTGAGCAATAAATCAATAGCGCGTTCCGGGTGAGCCAGTAAATCATCGGTTGCTTCATTTAAATAAGGCAGGAAAGTTTCACCGAAATTTTTGGAAAATTGTTTGATGCCGTGGCAGATATAACCAAGGAAAACAAAAGGGTCGGCGTCGGTATGGTCAAGTTGGTACCAGACGGTTTGGCGCTGTTGTTGATGAAGAAATTCCGCGACCAAAGTGGTTTTTCCGCAACCGGCATCAGCCATTACCAGTGTTACCGGCAAATCGAGGTTGGCTTGCAATTTTTGGGTCAAGCGCGGGCGGGGTAGAATTTCCGGCACATGACGCGGCGGCAAAAGTTTTGTCCGCAGAAAAAAATTCGCTCTGTCCATCAACCTTCCCAACAAAATATCTTTCGTTTCTGTGTGTTCGGCGATTTATTATCAATGAGTTTCTTAATTCTATCGAGTTTATAAATTTTAACAAATAACTTGTTGACTCTGCAAAAGCTTTTATTCGACAGACCTTTCCTCAGCAATTTGTTTTAATTTGCCGATTCTGCCATAAGCCAATTTATTCGCTGCCAGCGCCGCTTTTGCGCCTAATCCAAATTTGGCAAAAAACTCGATTGTTTCTTCCGGGTTAAAAGCCAATAATTTTTCGTCCATCACTCCTAAAACTTGTTTTGAACGAAGTCGCCAGAGCGGAAATGGTGGCGCAGTGCGGACAAGGAGCAGCAATTGAATATTTTCAGTCCGCAAAGACAACAAGGCGTTAAAAAATTCGGCAAACCACTCAGCATCAAAAACCGAGTGTAAATCGTCGATGACGATCAGAAGGGGTTTTTCATTTTCGAGCGCGGCGAATTGTGCGGCTAAAGATTCGGTAACCGATAAACCTTCAGTTTCGTCGTTTTGTTCTAAACTGAAAACTTCTGACGGCTGGCAATCAAGTCTGGATTGCCGCAAACTTTCGGCAAAATAACTCAGGAAAACTTTCCAGTCAGAGTCGGTCGTCTCCGCTTTATACCAGGCAACATCATAACTGGTCTGACGCGCAAAATCTGCTGCCAGCGTAGTTTTTCCTGTTCCGGTGCGCCCCGTCACGAGCGTTGCCGAAAATTGCTCAAGAGATTTTTCCAAGTGCGCGATTAGTCGGGGACGATTGATTCCCGCCGAATTTTGCGGAATGCACATCTTATCGGCAAACAGTTTTACCGAATCGGTTGGGGTTTTGATTGTAGGTTTGGAGGAAACGTATTCAAAGCTATTACTCGTTTCACGCCATTCGCTTGAATCATATGTACCGAAAGTCATCATAGATTTCAATATAAGACAACAGACTTGAGTAAAACTTGAATTTTGAGTTGGTGAGTCTTGTTGCTTTCGCCAGATTGTGTTAAAAACTTAAAAACATCTGCCGAAGATGCACAGAATCAACTGTTGCTGGGTCGTTTCCGTAAAATTATGCAAAAGACAATTCACAAACATTTTTGTTTGACTACTCATTTACCTGTTATTTGTGGCTTGTTTTTATTCGCTGCGATAATTACAGCTTGCTGGATTCCCAATGAAAACGACCCGTTTTTCGGAAAAACAACGCCGCCGTCAAAAGATGTTTTGCGTTATATTTCGGGTCCCGAACCCGAATCGCTTGACCCGCAAGTTGGCACCGGACAAGTTGAACAGCGAATTTATCTCGCGTTATTTGAAGGTTTGGTCGAATATCACCCGCAAACGCTCGAACCCATTCCGGCAATTGCCGAGCGCTGGGAAACAAATGCCGATTCCACTGAATTCATCTTTTACTTGCGCCGCGATGCGAAATGGTCAAATGGTGAACCAATTACCGCCCGGGATTTTGTTTATACGATGCGGCGCGGACTCGATCCGAAACTGGCATCACGCGCTGCCGGACAAGCTTTTTACATCAAAAATGCGAAGGCTTTTAACGAAGGCGCGTCGTTTGTACAAAACGCAGAAGACGGCGAATTTTTAATTGATAAAGAGTCGGCTACGCAACCGCGCTTGACTGTGCCGGAAAGCGAAAAAGAAAAAGCCGCGTTACTAAAAGCAAAACCTGAACTGCAGGCGATAATTGAAGGAAAAAATCTAGTCCCGGTGAAAGCCGAAGACATTGGAGTGGAAGCTGTTAACGATTACACGGTGCGCATCGTTTTGTCGCAACCGGTTCCGTTTTTCGTCAAAATTCTGCCGCATAATTTCTTTCGTTTTGTTCCTGAAAAAGCTATTGAGCAATTCGACAGGAAATGGACACAGCCGGGAAATATCGTATCGAGCGGAGCTTTTCGTTTAAAAAAATGGAATCCGTATGACGAAATCGCGGTTGAAAAAAATTTGAATTACTGGGACGCCGGAAACGTGAAGTTGAAAGAGATTTATTTTTATCCGGTAGAGGAGCAGGCAACGGTGATGAATCTCTACAAAGCGGGTGCGATTGATGCAACTTATAATCGTTCGGTCCCGCGTTCCTGGCTTTTTATGATGCAGAAAAAACGTGATTACCAGGACGCATTTGAAGCATCAGTTGAATACTACATTATTAATACCACAAAGCCGCCGATGAATGATGTTCGCGTTCGGCGCGCTTTCGCCCTCGCGATTGATAAAAAAATTTTAACTGCCCAGCGTCGCAACTCAAAACCTCTCTCGTCGCTGATTCCGCCGGGCATTTTTTTTGGTTATCCGTCGCCTGCGCCGCCGGAGTTTAATCCAGAGCTTGCTAAAAAGTTGCTTGCCGAAGCTGGCTACGCGGACGCAGATGGCAATTACGACGCCAATAAATTTCCACTCGACGAAGTCGCTATTACTTACAACACCAGTGACGGTAATCGCTTTTTCGCGGAGATTATTCAATCTCAGTGGAAACAAAATTTGGGCTTGACCGTGCCGCTCAAAAATATGGAAACCAAAACCTTTATCAGTCTTACCACAAAACTTGAATATAAAGGTTTTGCACGCTTTGGTTACGTCGCAGATTATATTGACCCGTATAGTCTTTTGGGAGTTTTTGCCACTGCCGAAGGCGATAACGGTACCGGTTGGTCAAACGAAAGCTACGCCAAAATGCTTGACACGGCGAATCAAACGCTTGACGCGAGCGAGCGTAACCGGCTTTTGTCGGAAGCAGAAAGTTTATTGATGAGCGAGCAACCGATTATTCCGCTCACGACAACATCGACAAATTGGCTCAAAAAACCATATGTTAAAGGAATGTATCCGAATGCATTGACTTTACACGCCTGGAAATTCGTATATTTAGAGCGCGACCCGGCAAAGTGGTAAGAAGCAATTTAAAATCTGGTCTAGGAACAATATATTTGTAAACAAATTTAAAAATACGCATTCGAATTTCGTTGATGCGTTTGACGATTTTTCGATAACTAAGGAGTTCGGCTCAGACTTCTGGCGATTTACAATCTACAAACTTTTCAGCTAGACGAAGTTTGATATACTCTCCAATAATCTTGAAGAGAACAAATGTTTGAGAAGGTAAAAAAACCACAAACTTTGCTATGTTTGTGGTTTTTACTTTTTTACAACGTCCAGAAATAATTTTATTGAATTGCCAAACTATTTAACTTATTCATAGCTTGGGTTAGTTCAAGACGTGTTAGAGAGCGATTCGGCACGAAACTAGTACCGTCAGTCATAAGCAAACCTTGTTGTAAGGCTACGGCGACATAACCTCGCCAATGAACGGGGATTTGCGCGGCATCCGTGACGGTTAAAGGCGTTGAGGAAGTGAGCGACTGCAAATTCGCCGCTTTGACAATCGCCACTGCTGCAACAAGTCTCGTGGCAGATTCGTCAGGGCGAAACGCGCCGCCGGTCAAAGCATCAAAAAAGAGCTTATCATTTGGAAACTTCTGTACACTTTCTACTGCTTGCCGCGTTGTTAAGTCACGAACATCGGTAAAAAGCGGCGTTGACGCGACATATTGTGGAACGCGACCGCCGCGAACAAGCGTCTGCGCCAATTCAGCGCGTGAAACCGGGAACGTGGGGCGGAAATGCTTTCCGATCGGTAACATTACAAAAGAACTCAAACTATCTTTGACTGCCATTTGTATTTGCGGCGAAAGATTTTGTACATCGCTCAAGGGCGCAAATTCAACGCGCGCCGTTTCGACCGCGCCGAAAAATTCTTGATTTGTACCGACACCGCCGGTATGATTGATCGACGCTCTCCAAATGCCGGCAGAGGGTTTGCTGACCGAAATTTTTTCACGCCGTCCAGTTAATCCCGGCAAATTCAGATAATTTGATTCACCGCGCAGAATACCTCCAAAATCAAAAAGCTTCAAAGCCAAATCATTTGGAGAAAGCGAGCCACCCCAAGCCAAATGAACAGTCGTCTGTACCGCATCGTTTGGAATGTTGACGTTGATATTGGAAAGCACGCCTGCAGAATTTATGCCGTCAAAATATTTGGTTGAATCTGTAATAAATTTAACTTGTTTCTGATCTAAAGAAGCTCGAAAAAGTCCGATTCGACGCGCAGGAAAAGCTGAATCCAAAACCGCAGCGTGGACGTTTAACATCCCCGCCCCGACTTCGTGTAAATAAAACGGCGGCAGAGGTGTTGCCGTTCGCTGCAAAATATCTTTGACTTGCGCCGGATTCAAATTTGGATTTGCTTCAAGCATCAAAGCGATAGCTCCGGCAACCTGCGGTGCGGAAAAGGAGGTACCGCTAGCAGTCGTGTAAAAAGGTATTTCGCCAGGGGTCAGACGGCTGGCATCTGCTCCGGCTGCCACGCCTAGAGCTCCGGTTTGTGAACTTGAACTGCGAAGACTGGCAACGTTCACGCCCGGGGCGACGAGCGAAGGGCTAAACTGGCGATTTCCAAAAACGCCGCGCGAAGAAAAACTTGCTAATCGACCTTTATCATCGGTTGCACCGACACTAACTACCCACGGCGCGGCGGCGTACGGGTTTAATGTCGCATTGCCCGAGCCAGTGTTTCCTGCCGAAAAAACAACATTAATTCCTTTTTCCGTTAACATCTTGGTGGCGACATTTACCGGATCGTTATAATCAAAAATTGTGTTTGCCGAAAAACTACAATTAACAACTCGCGCGTTGTAAGCTGAACCGCGCTCTAGTAAATAATCAAAGCCCGACAGTACGTGAGTTAAGTTGGCATCCCCGGCACTCAAACCGAGAATTTTTGCTCCCGGCGCAACGCCGCTATATTTTCCGCCCGAAGCTGTGCCAGTGGCGGCAACTACTCCAGCGACAAAAGTTCCGTGCCCGCTTAGTGGATCGGTGTTAGAGACATTTTCAATCGGTGCGGGATAAAGAAAACCAACGCCTGCACTCTGCGTGTCGGCAAGGCGGACATTTTGCACCACCTGCCCGGCGAGATCATTATGCTGTCCATTCACACCTGTATCTAAAACGGCAACGGTGACGCTGCGACCTGAAATTGGCAAACTGCGATTATGCGTTTGCAACTCCTGATCAGGAGCAACCCGCGTGATTCCGGTGGTGTTAAAATAAGGATCTGAATCAAAACTCAGAGAGCGGTTGCCGAAAATTGAACGCACTCCAGATAAATGTGAAACGGCGATTAGTTGGTCGCGTCGAGCGGTGATGGAGACAAAAGGTAAATGGCGAAATCGCGTACCACCGACAATACCAATTTTCCTTAATTGAGCAAAATCAGTATCGGTCGGGTAATGATGAAAAACGATAACGGCATTAATATTACTGTCATCGGTCATTTCATTGAGTTTTATCAAAAGTTCTGGGTCAACACTTTGAAAACCGCTTGTTTGATTGTTCCATTTGTCGGCACCGGTGAAGGTAATCCCGTCGGCACCGGTGAAGGTAATCCCGTCGGCACCGGTAAGTGTAATCCCGTCGGCACCGGTGAAGGTAATTCCGCTTGGCGATAGGATATTAGAAATTGTTCCATCAGCGCCAGTAAAAGTAATCCCGTCCGCGCCAGTAAAAGTAATTCCATCGGCACCGGTGAAGGTAATACCGTCCGCTCCGGTGAAGGTTATTCCGTTTGAGCCAACTTGTTCAAACCCGTCGGCGCCCGTTAAGGTAATTCCGTCCGCTCCGGTGAAGGTTATTCCGTTAGGACGACGGACAACAACCGAATCGGCTTGACGAGTTACACCATCGGCGCCGGTAAAGGTAATTCCATCGGCGCCGGTAAAGGTAATTCCATCGGCGCCGGTAAAGGTAATTCCATCGGCGCCGGTAAAGGTAATTCCATTTGTCCCTGTATAAGTAGAAGTATCCGCACCAGTAAAAGTAATTCCATCAGCACCTGTAAACGTAATCCCATTAGTATCGGTTAATGTGATTCCGTTCGCTTTGTAGCTGAGAAAATTATCAGCCCCGGTAAAGGTAATCCCGTCCGCGCCAGTAAAAGTAATTCCATCGGCACCGGTGAAGGTAATTCCGTCTGTTTTTGAAACAAGAATTCCGGCGTAGGTCGAATTTAAACCTAACATTAAAAGCAACAATACACAGACAAATGTTCGGCAAGATCGCATAAATGTTTTATTGAATTCTAATTTTTCGGCAATAACTTATATAAATCACAATAATAACAAAAAATCATCGCAATATCAAGCTTAAGGCAATTATATTTTGGGCGAAAATATAATTAGTTTGCCACTTCTACTCATCGTTAAAGATTGGCGATTGCTGTTTTCAACATATTCGTCTTTTTTCTTCCGCCATGTTTAAGTGAGATGGTTTAATTTTTCAAGAGAAAAAACTCTCTGTAAAATGAGAGGATGAAAAAATACGATTAAGATTTTAAGAGAGAAAGCGATCAAGAAATATTTGGACGGTCATAGCGTGGCTTCCATTCCAGATTTAAGGCGGAGCTTGTCGAAGGCGGCATTTTTGAATCGGTCGAACAGGCGCGGTCGGAAATCTTCAGTTACATTGGAGGCTATTACAATCGGATTCGTCGGCATTCAAGTCTAGGTTATTTGATCCCGCTGGAGGCGCGAAAAACAGTTAAAAATCAAAGGAGTAGAGAGAGTTTTGTCTCTTGTTTTTCTTGACCATCACAAAACGGTTATTCTCGATTTGATTAAATCAAATACTGAAAGCTAAGGCGGTGAGGTTATAGACGAAGCGAAAATTTCAAGCGGAACAATGTAACTTTTGAAAAACAACTAGCCCGAATCTTTTGTGTAAAGATTTCGTTGCCCCCTTGAAGTTATTCACTGCGGAAAGATGCGTAGGCTTTGTTCATCCGATTTATCATCTATACGAAAGATGTATCTATTTCAAGCCGGATGACTCTGCTCGATTGCTCTTTTCTGCTAAATTCAAAGTAAAGAAATCGAATCAATAATACTGTTTGATATAAGCGTATGCCCTGTCAAAAAGCTCCTGTTCATGATGCAGTTTGTATTTGAGCAGAGTTTTGCGAAGGGCTTTTTGCACCTCCCGCTCTCCTGCTGAAGTCTGCTGCCAGCCGGGAAAGCGAACAATCCGCACGATCGAGTCGATATCCTCGACGATTCGCTCAACAATAACGGACGTCTCGCCGCTACGCGTTTCCTGAAATAATTCGGTTAAGAGCCGTTTTAGCTCGGTCCTGCTCTTCTACCGGGTCTGTTTCCCTTTCAGCTTCGACGACCTTTTTAGCAATTTCGAGTTGGTATTTCAGGTATGAACTTGTCTGTTTTATTTTGATTCTTCCTCAGGTAAATTTAATTCTTTGAGAGAAAAATAAGTCAAA
This sequence comes from Acidobacteria bacterium 28-9, assembly GCA_002050355.1. Classification (GTDB taxonomy): domain Bacteria; phylum Acidobacteriota; class Blastocatellia; order Pyrinomonadales; family Pyrinomonadaceae. Next base: position 50,554 of record MWYY01000042.1, on the reverse strand, counting down.
TAATTAGAATCTGTTCCGCTGGCAATTCTTGTATAACTGGGAGTTGATTCGGTCGCCGGCACTTCTTCAATATATTTATAATTATTGGCTGAACTTCTCTGTTGAGCCTTTTTGATGTCAATAACATCGCTGTAACGCACGCGGCTTCCTTTTTCGCGCGCTTTTGCCGTGATATAACGGACATCTTGTTTTTCTTTATCAAAAGCTAGAATCAAGTGAGAATAATGAGGGTCGTTATTTAGAGTCCAAATCTCCTGCTGTTTTCTTTCCTCATGGTCTAACTTTCCGATTTCATTCAGGCGATTAATCGTGTCTTCTTTACTCATACCGATTCTTATACCTAAAATATCCGAAGCAGATTGAGTTTTCGATGAATTTGAGCAACCGAAAGCAATCAAACACAACAATAACAAAGCCAGTAAATTTTTTAGCATAGAATTTCCTCGATTATTTATTTCATTTTCGTCGAATTATACTACTTTTTAATTTGAAAAGAGCAACCCGATTTGAAGTCTTTAAAAGAAAGCGACCCAGCAAGACGAGATGATTGCTGAGTCGCTTTCTTTATTGACTTTGATACATTTTTTGTATCGTGTAACGCTTCCTCGGCTCGGTCAGAGTTACAAGTCAGTAAGTTAAATTTACCTTGCGACGAGCGCAGTCGAAGCGGTAAACACTTGAACCGGTCCGACATTTAAGTTCACTACTTTTACAAGGTAAGTTCCGCCTTGCGTAACCGGCATTTCGACCAAAGCCGAGCCGTTTGAAGCGTCGCTGAGTCCCAAAATCGTTCCCGACGGGTCAACTACAACAAGTCGTATCGGAGCATTCGATTCGGCGATAACCGAAAGAGCCGTCGCGCCTTTTTCGACATTGACACTCTGCAGCAATTCACTTCCAGCATTTACGGTATTTGTACTGCTGGTCGTTTTTCCGGGTCCTGAAAACGGAGTCGAATTTGTGCTGGCGCTTTCCAAGGTAAAGCCGTCAACATAAACCGAACCGTTGATGTTTCTTAACTCAAGCGTGTGTGCGCCATTAGGCAGTCCGTCAAATTTCACATTGTAACCGTATTCCGGCGTGCGCATCGAGCCTTGTGTTCCCTTATAGCTGACAACTCCTTTTGAAACTCCGTCAAGCACGACTTCAGCGCTGCCGCCTTTTGTACTTTTTGCATAGTTGTAGGTGATAGAACCTTTTTGACCGGTAACATCAAAACTTAAACGTGCAAAGTGTGTTACATCCGTAGCGTTATTGAGTCGGAAGTGTCCTGCACTCGCTTTTGCATCATTGATAAGATGCCAGCCGTTTGAATATGCAATCCGTGAATCGTCATCTTCAATCTGCGTGGTTGAAACGGTTGTTACCGGGTCATAGGCGCGGAACAATCCGAGACCGCTCGATTGTCTGAGAATCAAAGCGCGCCTTGCGCCGTCATTATCAAACCGGGTGTTTAATTGACCGTCTGCATTATAATCCAGTCCCTGCAAACATTTGTCCGTGATGCAGCCGTCAGCAACGGCTGCGACGGCGCGTCCCTGTTTATCAACTTCCATATCGTTGAAGTCGAGTAAATTGCGCGTGCCATCCGGACAGGTTGTTCCGTTTGTGCAAACAACTCCGCGCTGAACAGGATCATTCGGAGTAGCATTGACTGTTACCCATGTTTTACCGCCGTCATAAGTTGTCGAAATAAAACCATACCAAACAGCGTTGACATAAGGCGATGTCTGGTCGGTCCCGGTGGCGGCGATACCTGAAGTTGTCGTGCCGATAAAAAAGTAAGCGGCGCGGTCGCTGTCGCCGGCTGTTACAGCCGGAAAGACCGATCTGTTAATGCCTTGATAATAACCGGCATCCTGGTCGTTTTCCCACGTTTTACCTTCATCGTGTGAAACAACGATGCGGGCTTTGCCGTCGCCGTTTCCATAACCGACGTAAATCGTGCCGTCTTCACCGATTCCAACCGACGGGTCGGAGCGTCCAGAAGTGCTGCCGGGAATTTTGCGAACAGTCCAGGTCAAACCGTTATCGTTAGAAACAAGGACTGCCTGTTGACCGCCGCAGGATTTGTTCGGAACATAAACCGTTCCCTTCGCCGAAACTTTGATATGTCCGTGTATTCCTGTACAAGTCGTTAAATCATACATCGGAACAGCAACGCCGAAAGTTAAACCGCCGTCGTCGCTGCGGGCGATTTCAGCTAAACCAATATCCTGCGAAGCGTAATAAACCGCATTCGGATAGATTTTGCCGTCAACGCCTGATCTTTGAATGGCTCCCCCTTTCAAGCTGCCGTCGGCGTTCTTAGCATACGGACCGGCGCCGATTGTCTGGTGGTCAACACCTGAGTTGATACCGGCACCTTGGCTTGGCGTCCACGTGTCGCCATCATTGTCCGTAAAAGACATTAAGCTGATTTTGGACGGAAGCAATTGCGAAACAAACGTTCTATTTGTTGCCGTATCGGTAAAAAGGAGCGGGTCAAAACTTAAAATGGAAGTGTTTTGTGCCGATTTCTTTTCCCAAGTCGCTGTCGAAGGTGAAACACTGTCGTTGAAAGTAACGCGAAGTGTTTGCAAACTCGCCATAAACATTGCTCTGCCGCTCGCCCAGTTGAGTCCGATAGTCGGCTCCCCGGCGCGTTGACCTAATGTTGATGGTGGAACAAAGTTATCGTAAGTCGGCGGCGTAGCGTTTGAAACAATCGGCGGAGTGGGCGCGGGACCGGCTACGGCGACTGCCTGAACGGCTGCCGTTCCTTTGTATTGGTCGGCACTTGTCGCCGCATAATAAACTACGTGAACGCTGAAAACGCCCGTGCCGACCGATGCCGGGTCTAAATCTACTTTTTCACTCGTTAAAGGTCCGGTCGGTTCGGTAGCGCCGTTTCCCGATTGCGCCACCACCGGACCGCTATTTGAATCTCTGTGAACATACAGATCGTAATCACTCGCCGGAAGCGTCCAGTTTATTTCAACGTGAGCAAGCTTTCCCGACCAATCAGCCGGTGTACCGGAAAGTGTTAAAGTGAAAGTGTCGCAGGTAACACCTTCTGTACAAAGAGATTCGGCTGGGACTGTATCTGATGTAACATTCAAAGCCCCGCCGCCGGTAGCCGTTCCGTTCCAATTCAAAGCCGCAGAATTTGGGCTAAGAGTTGTCGAGGCGGGATTTGCTGCCCGCACAATTGTTAAAGGCATTAAAAAAGCCGCAACTATAAAAAGCGCGACAATAGCGCCCAATGAAAATAAACCAATTCGATTGTTTAATTTAGTGTTTTGTAATTTTCTCGTGTTCATCTCGTCTTTCTCCATTATTTGATTTTTTGTTGGTCAAAGTTTTCGCCGAATAGCTTTGACCTTATTTGTTAAATCAAACAGTAAAAGTTTTATACCATTTGACGAGTTTAACTATATTAATAGTGACTTGAGAAAAACTTGAGGCAGTCTTGAGGTTAAGTATTTGCTATAATTTTCTGTCCCGAAAAAACTATATATTTTGCAGTTAAATATCAAACATTTTATGAAAAATATGATTTTTATTGCCGGTTCCGGCGGAATCGGAGAAGCAGCAGCTATTCTTTTGCGCGAATGGTCTGAGTTTGAAACGGAAATTTTTCTCGGCGATGTCAGCGATGAAAATTTAATCAAAGCAAAGGATTTTGTTCTCAAAAATTCCGACAAAACTTTTAGTGTCGAAACCGTTTTGATGCCGAAGGAAGGAATCAGCGACGTTATGAAATCCGCTTTCGAAATCTGCGACGTTTTGCTTGATTGTTCTCCGGGAGCGCAAGCGCCGCGAATGGCTCGTTTTGCGAAAGATTTCAAAATGCACTACGCGAATCTTACCGAATACGTTGCCGAAACCGACGAAATTATCGCTCTTGCCAAAGATGCCGAAACCGGTTTTATCTTGCAGACGGGACTTGCGCCCGGTTTTATTAATGTTCTGGCGATGTCTCTTTATCAAAAGTTTCAAGCGCAATTTGGCGTTGAAACAGTTGAAAAAATCGAAATGAAAGTCGGCGCGCTGACGGCACACGCGCATCGTCCGCATTTTTACGGCTTTACGTGGTCGCCGATTGGTGTAGCAACCGAATACGTCAAACCGGCGCGCATTATTCGTGATTTTGAAATCCGGCAAGTTCCAGCCTTGTCTGACAGAGAAACAATCGTTATCGGCGGCAGAACTTATGAAGCAGATTTAACGTCGGGCGGCGCGGCGGATTTGCCCGATTTTTTTCGTCACAAAGCAAAATCGCTCGATTACAAAACTTTGCGCCACGTCGGACATTACAGTTGGGTTGAAACGGTTATCGCACAGATAGCGGTAGAGGAAAATATTTTAAATAAATTTGAACACGAAGAATTGCCCGATAAAATTTTAGCCGAATTCCTGCGCGAAGTTCCCGCTGTTGAAGACGATTTTGTGCTGGCTCACGCTGCGGTTGACGGTTTTGACAGCCACGGAAAACGGCAAATGATTGAAAAAGCATATTTTGTAGAGCCTTTGAAAATCAACGGACACCGTTTGCGGGCGATACAAACGACGACCGCCGCGCCACTCTGTCAAGCCGCAGTATTATTACTATCGGGAAAATATAAAGGCGTTGTTTTGCAAAGCCAGTTAAATCCCGAAGAATTTATCGGCGGAAATTTCGTCAGCCAAGTTTATGAAACGCAAAACTAACCGCGCAAAAGCAGAGAACGGATTACTATTGTTCATAGATGGCTAATTCTTTCTGAATCTCCTTTGTTTATAATTTTTGCATGTTAGCGACCGGTTAATTTTGCGTTATAATTTTCCCGAAATGTCCGAAAACACTTTAGAAAGCAATCAGGAATCTCATCTTGCGAAAAAATCTTCCGTTTTAACGCCGACCGTCGAAGAACTTTCCGTTCTTTCAGCAACCGAAAAAATCGGTTTTCGATTGACTCACCGAATGAATCAAGGCGTATGGAAAAGGTTTTGGACTTTTTGCCAGCGACACATCGGTTCGCTTTGGATTCGTCTGGCGACTTACAATTTGATGAATGTTTTCGGGCTGGAAAACGTCGAAAACACAAACGTCGAAAAACCTGTTTTGATTGTTGCCAATCATCGTTCGTTTTTTGATATGTACACGGTTTCGAGCGTTTTGTTTCGACGCACGACACGATCGATAAAATTATTTTTCCCGGTTCGCGGCAAATTTTTTTACACTTCGCCGCTCGGTTGGTTTGTTAATCTGGTGATGGGCTGGTGGTCAATGTATCCGCCGTTTTTCCGTGAAACGAAAGAAGAGAAAAAACGCAACTTTGATAAATACTCGATGCGCCGTCTGATTCAAATCTGCACCGAAGGCAGCGGACACATTATCGGTTTTCATCCCGAAGGCAAGCGCAATCTTTCCGACAATCCGTATGATTTTTTGCCGGCGCAAACCGGTGTCGGCAAAATAATTATGGCTGCGCGCCCGCAGGTAATACCGGTTTTTCTCGCCGGACTCGGCAACGATTTACCCAAACAGATTCTGGGAAACTGGCGCGGCGGCGAAAAAATCCGGATTCATTTCGGCGCGGCGATTGAGCTTTCGGAATTTTACGAAAAGCGCGATTCGCTCCGCACGCACAAGGAAATTGCAGACTTTTTAATGCTCAAAATCGGTGAACTCGCCGAAGCGGATAAAAAATTGTTTGGCAAAATTGAAACAAAAACATTGAAAACTTAGCCTGAATTTTTATTTATTACATTGCGATTGCCGATGCTTTTTCAAACGACTATGATATTTAAAGAATTTGATAAAAAGGGAAGAACTTTTTGGATGAGTAAACAAAATAATTTCACTGACGACGTTTGGGATTACCTGAAAACATTTGAAAAAACCGCAGGTGATTTTTTTGAAACTGTGACCGATACATTCGTCGGTAAAGCCGACACTTTGCGCGACGGAACGGAATTTGAACCGGTCTCCTTGCCGCGAGATTTGGCGGCGCATAAAAACGTGCAAACTGAATGGTGGTATTACACCGGTTACGGCGAGACGGTTTCAGGAAAACGTTTCGGTTTCGAACTTGTTTTTTTCAAAAGACGGACAGATTTGGATAAATTTTCGCTCGTTCCGCTGCGGCTTTTCGGCAATCCGATTTACTTCGCTCATTTTGCCGTAACCGATTACGACAACAAGGAATTTCGCTACGCGCACCGCAAAAGCGCTAACGGCTGGTTTGATTCACCGGCTTCGGCAAGCGAGAATCATTTTCATCTGCGACTCGGAGATTGGTCTCTGCGCGAATCGCAGGGCGCGCACGTGCTTCGGGCGACAATCGGCGATGACGAAGTTTTTGAGGCGACTTTGAAGCCGACAAAAAAGCCGATTCTTAACGGCATCGCAAAAGACGGCGTTTCATTCAAAGACGAAGGTCAGGCATCGCGTTATTTTTCCTATACGAGAATGGAAATGGAAGGCGATATTGTTTGGAACGACGAAACCGAACATTTTCACGGCTCGGCTTGGATGGACAGGGAATTCGGCACGTGGACACCGACGGAAAATCAAAAAGGCTGGGATTGGTTTTCGATTCAACTCTCAAACGGCGCGGAATTGATGTGTTACCAGATTCGCAACGGCACGGGCGGCATTTCAACATTTTCAAGCGGAAATTACGTTGAAAAAGACGGCAATTTTACGCCGCTCGGACACGCCGATTTTACAATCGAGCCGACCGGGTTTTGGAAAAGTTCGCGTACGCAGGCGACGTATCCGAGCGGCTGGCGTTTGACAGTTCCGAAATTCGATATGGATTTGGAAGTTACGCCCGTTTTGCAAGACCAGGAACTCGATACGCGCGGAACAACTATGATTATTTACTGGGAAGGCGCGTGCGATGTGAAAGGGAAAATAAAAAAAGAAGATATTTTGGGACGTGCTTACGTTGAACTGGTCGGCTACGACCGCTCGCACGAACAGCCGAATCTGGCTTATTTTTTGATGGGAAATTCTTTTGAATTTCCCTCGAAATCCTTTTTTAGTTAATGGTAAACAATAAATATAAAGAAAAAACCATTTACGATTCACTTTTTACTAAAAATTTATTTTTTATCAATTGTCTGTTTCAGCTTGTCGGCTAGATCCTTATTGGTTTTCAATAAAATTGTGTACTGTTCGCGGGCGGCGGGCAAATTTCCATTGACGAAGTAAGCTAAACCGAGATTAAATCTGGCTTTCGTGAAATTTGGATTTAATTCGAGAGTTTTCAGATACGCTTCGATAGCTTTTTGCGGCTGTTCGACGTAATAGTAGGCATTTCCAAGCGAATAAAAACCGTCGAAATATTCGGGATTTGCATTTGTAAATTCGAGCATTCCGTTAACCGCTTTTTTAAAGTAATCCTTTGCAGCGTCGTCTTTATTGAGCGACAATTGTGTAAAACCCAAATAAAGATTGGTTTCGCCGCTGTTCGGATTTATTTTGAGCGCGGAATTGCAGGCTTCGAGCGACATTTGATATTGCTTCGTTTCGTAATAAGCACGGCATAGAATCGAGTAACCGAAAGGTTGTTCGGGAAGTAATTTGACGGCTTGCCGGGCAGCGATAATTGCTTCGAAATTACTATTGGATAAACTGTAATAACGTGCCAAATCAATGTAAAGATTTCCGTCTTCGGGTAAAACCTGCAAACCTTTTTTCGTAACCTCGATAGCTTCTTTCAATTGATTTTGCGTGCGATGAATATCAGAAAGATTATGATAAGCAGCATAAATTTCGGGTTTGGCGCTGATGGTTTTTTGATAAAATTCGAGAGCCTCCACGTTTTTTTTGTTTTTACGCAAAGCTTCGGCAATCAAAAAATTCGATTCACCTAAATATCTCGTGTTTCTTTTGATTGCTTCGGTCGCAGCAATTATCTGCTGTTCAGTGTTACCCAAACCGGCATTTGCCGAAGCGATATAATAATAAGTGTCAGCATTATTCGGGTCGATTTGGATGGATTTTTGAAAGATATCCAAAGCCTCTTGATAAGAACCTCTGGCAAGTTGCAGCGATAATTGCTTCGAAATTACTATTGGATAAACTGTAATAACGTGCCAAATCAATGTAAAGATTTCCGTCTTCGGGTAAAACCTGCAAACCTTTTTTCGTAACCTCGATAGCTTCTTTCAATTGATTTTGCGTGCGATGAATATCAGAAAGATTATGATAAGCAGCATAAATTTCGGGTTTGGCGCTGATGGTTTTTTGATAAAATTCGAGAGCCTCCACGTTTTTTTTGTTTTTACGCAAAGCTTCGGCAATCAAAAAATTCGATTCACCTAAATATCTCGTGTTTCTTTTGATTGCTTCGGTCGCAGCAATTATCTGCTGTTCAGTGTTACCCAAACCGGCATTTGCCGAAGCGATATAATAATAAGTGTCAGCATTATTCGGGTCGATTTGGATGGATTTTTGAAAGATATCCAAAGCCTCTTGATAAGAACCTCTGGCAAGTTGAATTTCCCCGATTGCTTGGTTTAAATCCGTATTTCTCGGTTCAAGCTGCAAAACCTTTTGAGCGTCCTGCAAAGCCAAATCATAGTTTTTCTTCTTAAGATACAAAACCCAACGAATTTTATAAATCTCGATAGGTTTGTAACCACCGGCTAAAGCTGCATCCATCTCGGAAATGGCTTGGTCGTATTCATTTAGCTGTATGTGTGCGTTTCCTTTTCCGAAATGTGCTTTAGAAAGGCTTGGGATTAAAGCAATTGCTCCGGTGTATTTATCTATTGCCGCACGGTAGTCTTTCTGCCGAAAAACGGCGTCCGCTTCGGCAACTAACTTCGCGGCTTGTTTTGTTTGATTTTTATTCTGTCCGTCTGCGTCTGCAGGCAAACTGAAAAAAACAGAAAGCAGCAGACAGAAATAAACAAAATTAAAAATAATCTTTCTTTTTATTTGCATTTTGTCTCCGACCGACTACGGCAAAATCCTTGGAAGCGGCGTTGCTTTCGTCATTGCTTTTGGCGTCGGTTTTGCAGGCGGTTTCGGTGCTGTTACTACCGCCTTCGGCGATGGTTTTGGATTTACTTTTATTGCGGTCCGTTGCACGGGTTTTACATTATTATAGCTTTCAGATGTTTTAAGGTTCGGCTTTTCAACAGCACCGGCAGATGAATTTGTGTTTGGAGCTTTTTCGTTAATCGAATTAGAATTTACGTCAGTTTTAGTAACGCTTTCTATTGCCGGGGAAGGCGTAAATTCAATTGTCGCTTCAGGTTTTATTACAGAATCTGAATCGGTAAATGTTTTCGAAGAATTAGATCCATAAAAGGCTGTGGCAACAGCAGCAATTGCCAGCAAAAAGACGCCGATTCCGCCAAAAATAAATAACGGCTTTTGCCTCGATTTCTTTTCATTAAAAGCCGGAGGCACGATATTCGGAAAAGGTTCTGAAAATGATTTCCCGGGGATTTCTCTGTCCGTTTGAGAATCCGTGCGCGAATATGTTTTGGGCGGTGTAAAAGTAGCGAAACGGTCGGAGTTTACTTCGGCAGGTGCAGAAGAATCGAACTGCCCTGTATTTTTTGACAATTGATGTGAAGTGTTTTCGACTTCAGAAGAAAAAACAGTTGCCGGTGCTGAAATAACTTCATTTGCCGTCGGCAGATTTAGAGAATTAACGGCAACGGCTTGAACCGAGATTTGATTTTCCGTTTGTGCATAAGCCTCGCGTAAAATTCTTTGCATTTCACTCGCGGTTGAAAATCTTTTATCACGACTGACTTCCATTCCCTTTAGAAGATATCCAAAGCCTCTTGATAAGAACCTCTGGCAAGTTGAATTTCCCCGATTGCTTGGTTTAAATCCGTATTTCTCGGTTCAAGCTGCAAAACCTTTTGAGCGTCCTGCAAAGCCAAATCATAGTTTTTCTTCTTAAGATACAAAACCCAACGAATTTTATAAATCTCGATAGGTTTGTAACCACCGGCTAAAGCTGCATCCATCTCGGAAATGGCTTGGTCGTATTCATTTAGCTGTATGTGTGCGTTTCCTTTTCCGAAATGTGCTTTAGAAAGGCTTGGGATTAAAGCAATTGCTCCGGTGTATTTATCTATTGCCGCACGGTAGTCTTTCTGCCGAAAAACGGCGTCCGCTTCGGCAACTAACTTCGCGGCTTGTTTTGTTTGATTTTTATTCTGTCCGTCTGCGTCTGCAGGCAAACTGAAAAAAACAGAAAGCAGCAGACAGAAATAAACAAAATTAAAAATAATCTTTCTTTTTATTTGCATTTTGTCTCCGACCGACTACGGCAAAATCCTTGGAAGCGGCGTTGCTTTCGTCATTGCTTTTGGCGTCGGTTTTGCAGGCGGTTTCGGTGCTGTTACTACCGCCTTCGGCGATGGTTTTGGATTTACTTTTATTGCGGTCCGTTGCACGGGTTTTACATTATTATAGCTTTCAGATGTTTTAAGGTTCGGCTTTTCAACAGCACCGGCAGATGAATTTGTGTTTGGAGCTTTTTCGTTAATCGAATTAGAATTTACGTCAGTTTTAGTAACGCTTTCTATTGCCGGGGAAGGCGTAAATTCAATTGTCGCTTCAGGTTTTATTACAGAATCTGAATCGGTAAATGTTTTCGAAGAATTAGATCCATAAAAGGCTGTGGCAACAGCAGCAATTGCCAGCAAAAAGACGCCGATTCCGCCAAAAATAAATAACGGCTTTTGCCTCGATTTCTTTTCATTAAAAGCCGGAGGCACGATATTCGGAAAAGGTTCTGAAAATGATTTCCCGGGGATTTCTCTGTCCGTTTGAGAATCCGTGCGCGAATATGTTTTGGGCGGTGTAAAAGTAGCGAAACGGTCGGAGTTTACTTCGGCAGGTGCAGAAGAATCGAACTGCCCTGTATTTTTTGACAATTGATGTGAAGTGTTTTCGACTTCAGAAGAAAAAACAGTTGCCGGTGCTGAAATAACTTCATTTGCCGTCGGCAGATTTAGAGAATTAACGGCAACGGCTTGAACCGAGATTTGATTTTCCGTTTGTGCATAAGCCTCGCGTAAAATTCTTTGCATTTCACTCGCGGTTGAAAATCTTTTATCACGACTGACTTCCATTCCCTTTAGAATAGTTTGTGAAACTAAAGCGGAAACTTCCGGGTTGATTTCGTTTATCGGTTTCAAAGGGTCTTGCATTTCGCCGAGCAGCGCATCGGCGCGAGTTAAAGCGTCTGGCGGAACAGTGTTGGTTAGAAGTTGGTAGAGAGTCGAGGAAAGCGAAAAAATATCCGAGCGCGCGTTTGTTCCAGTGCCGCGGATCTGCTCCATCGGAGCGTAATGCGGCGTGTAGCCGACGATGCTGCCTGTCGTTGTTGCAATCTGCGAGACGTCAAGTGAATTTTTCGACAAACCGAAATCAAGTAAAACAATAGAGTTTTCATTAGTTAATTTCAGGTTTTGCGGTTTTATGTCGCGGTGAATAATCGGCGGCTCGTTCGAGTGTAGATAATTAAGTGCGTCAAGCAATTGGTCTGCCCAATACATAACCCAACTCAAGGGAAAAGGTTTGTTCAACGCTTCAAGGCGTTTAGCCAAATCTTCGCCCGCAATATGTTCCATTATCAAATATTGGTGGTCGCCTTCGATAAAATGGTCGCTCACCTTTGGCAAAACATTGTGGCGCAGTCGGGCGAGAGTTTTTGCCTCGCGTTCAAAAGCATTACCAAGCATTTCATTGTCTGAAAAGAAAGTACGCTTTAGTGCCACAGGACTCCCCAAGCGCTGGTCAACCGCCAGATAAACTTCGCCCATTCCGCCATTTCCGATTAAATGCACGATCAGATAGCGGTTTTGCAGCAATGTATTGGAAGCTATTAATTTCATTCGGCTTTATAGCGGCGAAGTTGATGCGGGCGATACCGCCATAGCGCACTTCAAGTATAACAATCGACGTTTTTAAAAGAGTCGCTGTTTTGCTCTCACATCCAACGACTTGTTCGGCTTGTGCTTCTTTTCGACGAGCGCGCGTTTGTTCCAGTGCCGCGGATCTGCTCCATCGGAGCGTAATGCGGCGTGTAGCCGACGATGCTGCCTGTCGTTGTTGCAATCTGCGAGACGTCAAGTGAATTTTTCGACAAACCGAAATCAAGTAAAACAATAGAGTTTTCATTAGTTAATTTCAGGTTTTGCGGTTTTATGTCGCGGTGAATAATCGGCGGCTCGTTCGAGTGTAGATAATTAAGTGCGTCAAGCAATTGGTCTGCCCAATACATAACCCAACTCAAGGGAAAAGGTTTGTTCAACGCTTCAAGGCGTTTAGCCAAATCTTCGCCCGCAATATGTTCCATTATCAAATATTGGTGGTCGCCTTCGATAAAATGGTCGCTCACCTTTGGCAAAACATTGTGGCGCAGTCGGGCGAGAGTTTTTGCCTCGCGTTCAAAAGCATTACCAAGCATTTCATTGTCTGAAAAGAAAGTACGCTTTAGTGCCACAGGACTCCCCAAGCGCTGGTCAACCGCCAGATAAACTTCGCCCATTCCGCCATTTCCGATTAAATGCACGATCAGATAGCGGTTTTGCAGCAATGTATTGGAAGCTATTAATTTCATTCGGCTTTATAGCGGCGAAGTTGATGCGGGCGATACCGCCATAGCGCACTTCAAGTATAACAATCGACGTTTTTAAAAGAGTCGCTGTTTTGCTCTCACATCCAACGACTTGTTCGGCTTGTGCTTCTTTTCGACGGGTTCTTTTCCTTCGCCTAAAATCTTTACATCTTCAGTTTTATTCAGCAGTCTCGTTCTCGTGCAAGCGTGCGTTCGCAATTCGTTTTCTTTACCATAGGCATACACTAAATAACTTTCGCCTTCTTTGAAATGATAATCACAACTCGAAACAGTCACAATTCCGTCAGAATTTTTTGTTTCATCCGTTACCAGAAAAGCTTCAGTCGTAGCTTCGCCTTTCCACCATCGTTCAACTTGGAATTTGACAACCTTGGTTTCATAGTCATTGTGCTTGCCCGAATCTTTCTCGTGCGATTCCAAATATTGATTCGGGATGCCTTTGCGATACTCAAAACCGACAACTTTCCCGGCAAAAACCATTGTTGAATGTTTAGCGGCATTTTGAACGGCATCATTGACATCTTCATTCGGTATAGAAACACAACTGCAGGCGAAAACTTCGGTTGCACTTAAAAGCAAGCAAATGACAAATGAGATTACTATTTTTTGTTTATTTAGGTAAAACATAATTTTTACAATGAAGAGCCGAACTTTGATTTATATCGGACACTAAATTCGAGATTTGTAATTTAAGGTGTTTTTAATGTCAAAAATTATTTTTACGAAAAAGTTTTTTACCGACCTTGCGATAATTGTTTTACTGGTTTGCAATCAATTTTTCCGGCGGCAGTATTGCCGTTTGACCGACGTGTTGCCAGCATCTTCCGCCCGCGTTTTTTATATGCCGCGAGCAAGGCGTTCCTTTTTTTGTCTGCGCGCCGCAAAAATAAACAATTTCCCGCGTTGTGTCCGGTTGATTCTCAAATGATTTGCTCTTTTCATTTGTTTTGAAAGCTACAGGCGCGACCGGCGATTTTATTTGCACCGATGAATTATTTGCTTTTGTCGCAACCGAAGGTTGAGCAATTATTTGATTGGAATTTGTCGCTTCGCTTGACTGAGCGATAAAACCTTTGTTTGAATTCTGTAAATTGCCCGGCGATTGATTTGATAAAACAATTAAATCTCTTTCCTGTTTCCGCCCTAAATTACCAATTCCGACAACCCCTAAAATTAACCCGACTGCTAAAACAAGCGTCGGTATCCAATCATAAAGCCCAAAATCCGTCTCGCAAAGCTCGCAAAAACGCCGGTTTGTCCAAATTCGCCAGTTTGCCCTTTCGACTTTCTCCCCGCACTGGCAGCAATATTTTGGTTTATAAGACATATATTCGTTCCTTATGAGACAAAGGCTGGGAACAAAACGCAACTGTAAATTTGGATATTTTACAAGTTTCAAAATTTAGATGTTCTCATTATAAATCATTATTTTCTTAATGTTAAGATAAATTACAACCAAAGCGCGTGCAACCGCCTTGGATTATCAGGCGTCTTACTCAACTGATTTCACTATGCGATTCAAGAAGTTTTCAATCCTGCTTTTATTTTTACTTTTAAGCTGCGCGGCTAATTTTGCGCAAAGCGGAGATGATGTAATCAAAGTTGATTCTTCAATCGTACGCTTAAACGTCGGCGTCGCCGACCGGCAGGGAAGACCGATTACAAATTTAAAAAAAGAAAATTTTACCCTCTATGAAGACGGCGTGAAGCAAGACATTTCGCTTTTTGAGCCGACGGTTGCGCCGTTTAGCGTCGTGATGCTTCTCGATATGAGCGGTTCGACGCTCGGCTTTCGAGAAGTTATCCGCCAATCCGCTTTTCGTTTTGTAGATGCGCTTTCGCCTGAAGACCGCGTCGCCGTTGTCGAATTTTATGATAAGCCAAATCTGCTAAATGATTTTACGAGCAAGCGAAAACCAATAATCAATTCAATAAACGTTGCCAGCGGACGCGGTAAGACCCAGCTTTATAAGGCTCTGGATTTTGCGCTCGGTAAACTTGCAAAAGAAGGTAAGCGTCGCAAAGCAATTATCGTTTTAACTGATGGAGCTGATTCAGAATTACGAGATAATGACCGCAATTTTTTGGGGAAAGTTAACGAAAACGATATTACCAGCGCGATTAAGCCGGAAAATAATGAAACGCTCAATAGAATATTGAATAAATCTGACAACCAGGGTGTGACAATTTATCCGCTGGCGCTTCCGACCGGCGATCCGTTAAAGCTACCCGAACCGACGCCTTTGCAGATGGCGATGTATAGCGCATCTCGCGCACGTCTTCAAATTCTTGCCGACAGAACCGGTGGAACTTTCAATGCTATCAATCACTTGGAAGATATGGGGAAACTTTACGCTTCGGTTGCGGCGGATTTGCGCGCGCTTTACACGGTTGAATACGCGCCGACTGAGACGAAACGCGACGGCAAATGGCGAAAGATAAAAATCGAAGTTAACAGCGCCGAACTCATCTCAAGAACTCGCCCAGGTTATTTTGCCAGGTAATTTAAGTTTCCGGTTTAGTTTTAAATTGGAATTTTGTTTAGACGCTTGACACAAACAGACAAGATTTGTAGTCTTAAAATTCACTTTACGCACCCGTAGCTCAGCTGGATAGAGTACATGACTACGAATCATGGGGTCGCATGTTCGAATCATGCCGGGTGCATTCAAAACTTTAACAATTTTTAAAAGGAGCGATTTTTCTAAGTCGCTCTTTTTATTTTTAAATGATAAGAATTTCAAATTTAATGAATACAAAAATTTAATACCAAGTTTCATTTTACGAAAGTAAATTGGATAGGAAAAACTGTTTTGTTTTGATACAATGATTGAGATATAAAAAGTAATTTTACAATAAACCATCAGATTATTTTCCCAATGAAAATATAATATTGTTAGAATTTTTCAGGGAAAGTTGAACTTAAAATATGGCAAAAAGGGCATTACTGATTGATGATGATTTGGCGACGCTGGAGTTGATGAAATTTCAATTAGACGCGGAAGGTTTTGAAATAATAACCGCGGAAACAGGTCAGAAGGGGCTGGATTTTATCAAGGAAAACGAGTTTGATATTATTTTAACCGATCTTAATCTGCCAGATATAAGCGGTATTGAAATGGTTCAGCGCAGCAAGGAAGTTTCACCGGATACGGAAATTATTATGGTTACCGGTTTCGGTTCGGTCGAAAAGGCAATTGAAGCGACAAAGGCGGGAGCGTTTTATTATGTCGAAAAACCGGTTGAGTTTGAGGAATTGCTCGTTTTAATAGAAAAAGCCATCGAGCGAAAACAACAAGCAAAAGAAATCAAAGAACTGCGCGGAAAACTGTCGAGCCGCGCGTCTTATCAAGGCGTTATCGGTGGCAGCCGTTCAATGCAAGACATTTACGAAATAATTGAAAGCGTCGCCGAATCAGACGCCAACATATTTATCCTGGGAGAATCCGGCACGGGCAAAGAAGTTATTGCCAACGCCATTCATTATAAAAGTCATCGCTCAAAGAAACCGTTTGTAAAATTAAATTGCTCTGCGCTTCCTAAAGACCTAATCGAGTCGGAACTTTTTGGTCATAAAAAAGGCGCGTTTACGGGTGCAACCGGAGATAAGGAAGGATTTCTCGGTCGCGCAAACGGCGGCAGTCTGCTTCTGGATGAAATCGGAGAAATGCCGGTGGGCTTGCAGCCGAAACTTCTTCGTGTTTTGCAGGAAAGAATTTATTATCCGGTCGGCAGCGACAAACCGCAGGAAGTTGATTTTCGCCTTATTTCCTCGACAAATCGCAATCCTTTCGACGCGATCCAGGACGGAAACCTGCGAGAAGATTTGTATTATCGCATCAATACAATTGAGATAAAAATACCGCCTCTCCGCGAGAGAATGGAAGACGTTCCGATGTTGGCGGAACATTTTTTGCAAATTTATGTAGAAAAATATAATAAACATTGCGATTTCTCCGAGAAGGCATACGACCAAATGTTGAATTATAACTGGCGCGGGAATGTCCGTGAACTTCAGCACGTCATTGAAAGAGCCATTTTACTTTGCAAAGGCGGCAAGATTAGCGAATTGAATATTCCGCAGAATTTCAGTAGTCAAGTTTCAATGGCAAGTATTTCAAAAAATGGAATGCTTTCGGTTGCAACTGGAAATGGAACTTCTTTGGAATCAAGTAATAACGATTGGTTTAATCAAACGAATTTGGATGGTGATGCTTTATTTACGGAAGTCGGAAAATTTATTGTTGAGAAACTTCCTGAACCCGAAGACGGCGCCGAACAAAAAGACATTTTTGATTCACTGGAAAATGGAATTGTTACAGCTGCTCTCCGGCGCACAAAAGGTAATAAACAAGCCGCAGCTAATCTCTTAGGTCTCTATCGTCCGCGACTATACGGAATGATTAAACGCCACAACATCGAAGAAAAAGTTTAAAAAATAAAAAAAACGTCCGGTTCCATTAATTACCGGACGTTTTTTTTATTTTTTAAGACTGTAGCAAATTATTTATTTGCAGCGGGAGCAGTTACGTTTATATGAACGTCTTCTTTCCTGGTGGTATTGCCGCTCAAAAAACCACTGTAATATAATGCACCTGCAATAATGGCAACAATAATCATAGTCGTAATCGCCCAGATTAAATTGTTACCCGTACTATTTTCTTCGGACATATTTTTCTCCTTCGATAATAAATTTCTAAAGTATTTAATCGCCTCGAAGCAATAATGCCAAATAAATTAAATAAAGTAAATATATCTGTTTGGAAATTAAGATCTTCAATAAATTATTGATCAAAAAAATCACGCGGCATAAGTATTGCAAATAAAACTAAAGTTTAAGTAAGAGGAAAATAAACATACGTCTCATACGTTTATTTTCGAGAATTTTTATTTGTTCACTAGGGATTAGTCGTGCCGGATTACATTGAAAAGCTAAAGGATGGAGAAAATAAAAGAAATGCCAACTTTCCTTACTGGGTTTTGGCAATATCTATTTTTTTGACTTTTGCCCTAACTTATAATTTTTATCAAAACGCACTCAATAAAGATTCCATAAGATTTGCCAACGAGGTCGGGCGCGTTCAGTCCCAAATCGAAAATAAAATAAATTTGTATGTCGCATTGCTAAAAGGCGGGCGAGGTTTTGTCGAATCGGCAACGGATTTGAATCGAGAAAGTTTTTCCAAATATATTGAAAGTCTCGAAGTTGAGAGAAATTACGGCGGTATGCAAGGCACCGGGTATATCAAAATTATTTCGCCGAATGAACAGGTTAATTTGACGGATCGTATGTTGGCGGAAGGTTATACCAATTTTAGAATCTTCCCCGAAGCGGATAAGAAATACTATCATCCCGTAATTTACCTTGAACCACAGAATGAAGCGAACAAAAAAGCAGTCGGTTTTGATATGTCCGCCGAAACCAGTCGGCGTGCGGCATTGGAACAGGCAAGAGATACGGGAACGGCAGTGGCAAGCGCAAGAGTTAAACTGGTTGAAGAAGACGAAGAAAATGCAAAGACTGGTTTTTTAATTTTTCTTCCGATTTATAAAAACGGCGGAGCGCCGGAAAACCTTGAAGAAAGAAGAAAAAATCTTACCGGGTATATTTACAGTTCGTTTCGGGCTAATGACTTTTTGAGCGAAATCCAAAAGAATACGACGACTTATGATATTGCAATAAGAATTTATGATGCCGAGAACAAAAAAGAAAATTTACTGGCGCAGACGGTTTTGAGCGACAACCAAAATTCCGACAATAATATGGAAGGAAATTATTCTTCCGTCAAAGAACTTGAAATCGCCGGCCGAAAATGGATTCTTGAATACGGTACTTTGCCGACCTTTGCTCAACAATCAAGCGTCGGTTGGACAATTTTAATATTTCTCAGCGGGCTTATTTTTAGCCTTTTGCTTTTTGCCATTACTTACTGGGAAGTATCGGCACGTACAACTTTACAGAAAACAGCGGCGGAATTGTTCGAGCTTCAGGGACAAAAACAAATTTTGCTGGAAAAGGAACAAAAAGCCCGATTATCAGCCGAACAAGCTAATAGAACAAAGGACGAATTCATCGCCATCGTTTCGCACGAACTTCGCACCCCGCTCAATGCAATTGCCGGTTGGTCAAATATCCTGAAAATGGAAAATCTTTCGTTGAATACGAAAAATTTAGCTCTCGAAAAAATAGAAAAAAATCTACGCTCTCAAACAAAACTGGTGGAAGAGCTGTTGGATTATTCGCAGATTATTTCCAGAACGACAAACCTCGAAGACAGCCAGATAAATTTTTCGGAAATGTTTGAAAATGTATTTCAGGAATTTGCGCCCATAGCAGAGGAAAAAAGTATTGAATTAATCAAGGATAATCGTTTAAACGGACAGATGATTTTGGGCGACGAGAAGATCAAACTGGTTATACACAACTTATTTTCAAATGCCGTGAAATTCACCGATACGGGCGGGAGAATTTTGGCGGTTGTTTCAGAAGACCAAGGCAGCGTTTTAATGAGTATAAAGGATAACGGAAAAGGTATAAGTTGGGAATTTTTACCGCACATTTTTGAACGTTTCAGACAAGCCGATAACTCAATTACGAGAAACTTTGGCGGTTTGGGTTTGGGTTTGGCAATATCGAATCATATAGTCAAACTACATAACGGCACGATAGAAGCTAACAGCGACGGAAAAGGCAAAGGCTCGGTCTTTACGGTTCGAGTACCTATAATTCGTGAAACAAAAGTACTGTAACAGCAAAAAATTGTAATCGTAAAAGATTTTTAAAATCCCGGCAAACGACTCATTTCAGAGTAGCCGGAAAATTTATTTACCAAGTATTTAGGTGATAATAAATTTAAGGCATACTTTTTGCTGTGTTTGCATCTAACCAAACTGCAAGATTGTTTCCCCCCGAATCTTGCAAAAACTTCTTAAATCCTTTGGAGGAAACTTATGAAAATGCAATCTGTAAAATTAATTACCTTTGCGTTATTTGTGTTGGGCTTTGCTTCGGTAAACAACATAAATGCGCAAAATCGCTCTGCCAGTGTTTCTGACAATAGTGTGAGAACACTTTTGGTCAGAATCCAAACTCGCACCGAAACGTTTAGAACCGCCGTCGAGCGCGCAGTGAGACGCGATTCAACGGGCAGTTCAGACAATATCACTGCTTCTATTACCAGTTTTCAAGAGGATACGAATAGATTACAGCAGAGTTTTGACGCTCGCCGAAATGCTACCCGAGACGTTCGGGAAGTTTTGGATGACGCTGCGGCAATTGACGCATATGTTCAAAGTAACCGCTTGAATCCAGCGGCGCAGAGAGAGTGGGCAAGTTTGCGTACGGATTTATCGACGCTTGCGAATTATTTTAATATTAGCTGGAATTTGAACAGTTCGACGGATAATAATATCGGAGGCATACCGTCAACGGGTGGAATACCGGCGACGGGCGGAAACAATTCTACATACCGCGCCAATGACAGAGACGTTCAAACTATTATCAGGCGACTTGAGACGCGCACGGATGCTTACAAACGGGAAATTAATTTGTCGCTCGACCGAAGTGTTTTGAACAACACCCGAAGCGAAGAAACGGTTGTTACTTACATCACCGATTTTGAAAATGCCACCGACAGGTTGAGACAAAACTTTGATGCTCGTCGTTCGACATCCGCAGACGTGGAAGAAGTTTTAAACCGCGCTTATGCTATTGACAGCTTTATGCGTGATTACCGTCTGACGACAAATGCGGAAAATCAATGGCGACTTATTCGCACGGATTTGGATACTTTGACAAAATACTATAGCGTTAGCTGGAACTGGAATCGGCAATACGCTCCGACCAGCCGTTTTGACCAAATGTTGACGGGTACTTACCGCTTAAACATCAATCAAAGCGATAATGTCAGTGATGTTGTCGGCAGAGCAGGTTCGGCTTATTACCCGGGCGCGCAAGGCGGTAGAAACCGTTCTAATCTCGAAAGACGCCTTACTTCGCCAGAGACTTTAGTAATCGAAAAACGCGACAGACAAGTTACGGTGGCTTCGAATAATTCGCCGCAAGTAACCTTCAACGCTGATGGCGTTGCCAAAACCGAAACGACTTCCAGCGGTCGCACGATTAAAATTACGGCAAACACGACTTATGACGGCGTTGCGTTGAACTACGAAGGCGACAGAGTTAATGACTTTTACGTTAATTTTATCCCGATGAGCAATGGACAATTGAAAGTCATACGCCGCGTTTATCTCGAAAACAGAAATGATACGGTAACGGTAGCGAGCGTTTACGATAAAGTCAGTAACACTGCTCAATTTTCAAACGTTAATAACAACGATCAAAATTACGGACAAAATACTACAACCACGGATTTTGTCATTCCGAACAATACGCGCTTGACGACCGTTTTGAGAACGCAGGTTTCAACTAAAACCAGTCAAAACGGCGATAGGTTTACGATGGAGGTTACGTCGCCGAACGAGTTTAACGGCGCTATTATTGAAGGTCGAGTTACAAACACGCAGCGTTCCGGTCAAGTTTCGGGCAGAGCTAATCTTTCGCTTGAATTTGATACGATTAGACTGCGTAACGGTAGTTCTTATCGCTTTGCCGGTATAGTCGACCAAGTTAGACTAGCGAACGGTGAAACGGTAACGGTCAATAATGAAGGTACCGTTCGTGATAAAAATCAAACCACAAAGACCGTCACCCGCGCGGGTATCGGCGCTGCCGTCGGTGCTTTAATCGGTGCAATAGCCGGTGGTGGTTCGGGAGCGGCAATCGGTGCAGCTATCGGCGCCGGAGCCGGAGCCGGAACTGTGGTTCTACAGGGACGAGATGATGTAGAACTAGCCCCTGGCACTGAAGTCATGATTACGGCATCAGCCCCGAACAACTTAAACTCTAATCGCTAAATACAATTTACAAATAAAGGAAAGGGGGCGAATTGATTCGCCCCCTTTTTTCGTTTTCATACAATCGTATGTTTGGAAACGATGCAGGTGATTGATGACCAAGCATTAAGATCGACAAGGAAATAATCGTCTCTGTTTAAAGTTTTTGGTAGGAGGTTTAAATAAGAGTTGGAGTCGCAACTTATGTTAAACTATTTAGAAGAGATAACCCTTAGAGTGAAACTTCAGTTTGAATTTCATCTATGTTTCCGTAGAAATCATACAAATTTATGAGGCGCAAGGCTTATTTATAACGAGTAAAATGGCGACAATCTTGAGGAACGACGGTTGGTTTTTTACTAACAAGAAATTTTAATAACAAGGAAGGTTTCGATATGAGTGACAAAGCAATGCTACCGAATAAAAAAGCTGAGACTGCACAAACATCTGATTCCAAACGAGATGAATGGAGTGTCGAGCAACTTTCCGAGGAATCTTCCAACCAAATGCCTGATGAAATTCTTCGACAGGTGTTGCGCGGCGATGAAAGCAAAGGTGACGCCGACAGCCGCGATATTTTAGGCAGTAGTCAAACCGTAGATACCCCGCAAGGACGAGAACAAGCAAAGATAAAAGACAAAAAACCTTAAACATTTTTCTAAAGCCAAAAATTTTATTAATTCGGATTGGTTGATACACTTAGTTGCACGCCAGAGCTTTAACTCCCAAAGTTTTGCTTGGATCAAACTTTATTGAATCGCAAACCATTTACAAATCATATAAATAAGAAAGGCTTTGCCGAAATTCAGCAAAGCCTTTCTCTTACAATTTAGAAATAGGAAATCTAAAATCGAATTACATTCCCATTCCCATTCCGCCCATACCGCCGGGCATTCCACCGTGCATATCGCCGCCTTTTTCATCCGGCAATTCGGAAATCATCGCTTCGGTAGTAAGCATTAAGCCCGCGATTGAAGCCGCGTTTTGCAGAGCCGTGCGCGTAACTTTTGCCGGGTCGATGACACCCGCCGCGACCAGGTCTTCAAATTTTTCGCTCGACGCATTAAAACCGAAGTTTTCGCTGTCGTCTTCGCGGATTTTACCGACTATAACCGCGCCTTCTTTACCGGCGTTCTGGGCGATTTGACGAAGCGGTT
The DNA here is from genome assembly GCA_002050355.1 of Acidobacteria bacterium 28-9. Taxonomy (GTDB): domain Bacteria; phylum Acidobacteriota; class Blastocatellia; order Pyrinomonadales; family Pyrinomonadaceae. Next base: position 27,912 of record MWYY01000042.1, on the reverse strand, counting down.
CTTCGAGGGCGCGTTTGATAATACTAACGCCGATTTGTTCGTCGGTGTCTTCAGCATCCGTTTGGAAATCGTCGAGAACTCTTGATGCGCGAACCAGCGCAACGCCGCCGCCCGGAACGATTCCTTCTTCTACTGCCGCGCGCGTGGCATTCATAGCATCTTCAACGCGGGCTTTCTTTTCCTTCATTTCTGTTTCGGTTGCTGCGCCGACTTTAATAATCGCCACGCCGCCGACTAACTTAGCCAGACGTTCCTGCAATTTTTCGCGGTCATAATCTGAAGAGGTTTCTTCGACTTGATTGCGAATAAGTTTAACGCGACCCTGCATTTCAGCATCCGAACCGTTACCGTCAACAACGGTCGTGTTGTCTTTGTCAATCGTGATTTTCGCAGCTTGTCCGAGGTCTTCAACCGTGATTGATTCGAGTTTAACGCCCATATCTTCACTGATAACTTTTCCGCCGGTCATTACCGCAATATCTTCAAGCATCGCTTTGCGACGGTCGCCGAAACCGGGTGCTTTTACTGCTGCAACGTTCAATGTTCCGCGCAATTTATTGACAACCAGTGTCGCCAATGCTTCGCCTTCAACGTCTTCTGCAATAATCAAAAGCGGCTTGCCAAGTTTGGCAACCTGTTCGAGAATCGGAAGCAAATCCTTCATCGAAGAAACTTTCTTTTCGTTGATAAGAATATACGGATTTTCCAAAACCGCTTCCATTCTTTCCGGGTCAGTCACGAAATACGGCGAAAGATAGCCGCGGTCAAACTGCATACCTTCGACAACTTCGAGTGAAGTTTCCATCGTTTTCGATTCTTCGACCGTGATTACGCCGTCTTTGCCGACTTTTTCCATTGCATCTGCAATATTCTGTCCGATATTCGTGTCACCGTTTGCCGAAACCGTTCCGACTTGTTTGATGTCGTTACCCGAAACAGGCTTCGCCATACGTTTGATTTCATTAACAACCTGCTCGACTGCTTTTTCGATACCGCGTTTAAGCGCCATCGGATTTGCACCGGCAGCAACCGTGCGGACACCTTCTTTGAAAATTGCCTGCGCGAGAACCGTTGCGGTCGTCGTACCGTCGCCGGCAACGTCTGATGTTTTCGAAGCAACTTCACGCACCATTTGCGCGCCCATATTTTCTAAGGAATCTTTTAATTCGATTTCTTTCGCAACCGTTACGCCATCTTTGGTAATGGTCGGCGAGCCGAATTTTTTGTCAATAACAACGTTACGTCCTTTCGGACCGAGTGTGACTTTTACTGCGTCTGCGAGTTGATTAACGCCGCGCAAAATTGCCGCGCGCGATTCTTCGCCGTGTATAACTTGCTTTGCCATAATATTTTATAATCTCCTTTATTAAAATCTTTTGTTCAAAGTTTATTAGTCAAAGTTCAATGTTTGTTTTCACAACCTTGAACTTTTGAACTTTTAATTAGCTTGCGTTTGCTCCGGCGCGTTCGATAACACCTAAAATTTCGTCTTCGCGCATAATCAACAATTCCTCGTTGTCGATTTTGATTTCCGAGCCGCTGTATTTACCGAAAAGAACTCGGTCGCCTTGTTTTACATCCAAAGTTTGACGCGAACCGTCTTCTTTGTATTTTCCTTCGCCTGCCGCGACGACTTCGCCTTCTTGCGGTTTTTCTTTTGCCGTGTCCGGAATATAAAGTCCGCCTGCAGTTTTATCGTTGCTGTCTTCAATCCGACGCACAATAACTCGGTCGTGTAAAGGTTTAATGTTTGTTGCCATAATGTTTTTAACTCCTGTAAATAGTTTTAAAATGAAATACATCAGATGTGATTTACCAAAGTTATTCCTTTATTTGGCACTCACACCCTATGAGTGCTAATATACAATGCAGATTACATATTAGTCAAGTCTGGTGACATTGATATCACAAAATCTGATATGAACACCATCAAATTTCATAAATAAAATATATGGAAATTATTGAAATAAATATTTATCCAATCAAATCATTTAGCGGGATTTCGCTGAGAACTTCTATTGTCGAAACTAGAGGTTTGCAACTGGATAGACGTTGGATGTTGGTCAGTGAAAAGAACGAATTTTTAACACAACGCGAGCATCCGAAAATGGCGACCTTAGATGTAAAAATTATTGAGAATAATTTGCGGGTGTTTGATAATGAAAACAGTATTGAATTTGCGATTTTGCCTTCAATCCGAGACACCGTGAGAGTAAGGATTTGGAGCAGCAAAGTTCGCGCTGATGTTTATGGAGATAAAATAAACAAATGGTTTTCCGACGTTTTGCAAACAAATTGTAAACTCGTTTCAATGCCGGAAGAAACAAAACGAAAAGTGAATTATTTTTATGCCGTTCACAAAGAAGATATCGTAAGTTTTGCCGACGGTTATCCGTTTCTTTTAATCGGCGAAAGTTCACTTGCGGATTTAAATAATAGACTTGGAAAAAAAATTCCGATGAATCGCTTTCGTCCGAATTTTGTAGTCTCCGACAGCGAACCTTTTGAAGAAGATACTTGGAAGAAAATTAAAATCGGCAAAACCGTTTTTCACGTAGTCAAATCGTGCGCCCGGTGTGTAATAACGACCATTGACCAGGAAACCGGAATTTCCGACGGAATGGAACCGCTCAAAACTCTGGCGACATATCGAATACCGAAAAGAAGCATCAAGAAAAAGATTTTATTCGGGCAAAATCTGATTGCTGAAAATGCCGGAGAAGAAATAAAAGTGGGCAATAAAATCGAGATACTCGAACTGAAAAACTAGCGGGAACGTCGTGCTAAGAGACGTTTAGGCGTTCTGGTTTCGGTTTGATAAGCGGCTGCTTTTTTTGATAGCGTGTTGCGATGAATACCGAGAGCGTTGGCGGTGTTTGAAAAATGCTCGTCATATCGCTGCAAAGCCTTTTGAATATAAATTTTTTCAAATTCTAAAAGGGCTTCATTAAGCAGAATCTGCCCATTGAGCATTTCTTCTATCAAAATTTCCATTTGAGTTCGTAGTTGCATATTTTCAGTAGCTTGTAACAAAATTTGTTACAGGCTTACTTTTCATTTATTTCTAAATTTTTTCCGGTCAAAATACGATATGCTTCTGAATATCGGGCTGTTGTCGCTTCGACGATATGCGGCGAAAGTTCAGGCGCCGGCGGCTGTTTGTTCCAATCCAAAGTCTCCAAATAATCGCGCACAAATTGTTTGTCAAAAGAAGACTGCGAAGCGCCCGGCGCGTAGTTATCAAGCGACCAAAAACGCGAAGAATCAGGCGTTAAAACTTCGTCAATCAATAAAATATTATCATTTTCATCCAGACCGAATTCAAATTTCGTGTCGGCAATGATTATTCCGCGTGTTAAAGCGTAACTGCTTGCTTGTTTGTAGATTTCGAAGGAAATCGAACGCAATTGTTCAGCCGTTTCGGCGCCGACAATATTTGCGAATTCGGACTCACTAATATTTTCGTCGTGTCCGGTTTGGGCTTTGGTTGCCGGTGTAAAAATCGGGCGGGGAAGTTTTTCGCATTGCCGTAGATTTTCCGGCAAATTATAATTGCAAACATTTCCCGTCACTTGATAATCTTTCCAACCCGAACCTTCCAAATAACCGCGCACGACGCATTCAACCGGAAAAACTTTAGTTTTTTTTACAAGCGTCGAACGACCGCGTAATTCTTCATGTTGACGAATAGCTGCGGGAAATTCATCAAAATCACAGCTTATAAAATGGTTTTCCACGATGCTTTTTAACTTCTCAAACCAAAAAGCAGAAAGCGCTGTTAAAATCGCTCCTTTTTGGGGAATCGGCGTCGGTAATACATAATCAAAAGCGGAGATTCTATCGGTCGCAACCAGAAGAAGTTCTTCTTCATTCACCTGATAAACATCGCGGACTTTGCCTCGATGGACGAGCGGCAGACTGACGAAACTTGTTATCGAGACAGTTTGAATCTCTGACATTACTTTTTATTGTTTTTGGTTTGAATAAATCCGAATTAGTAACTTTATTATGAAAATCTTAAATGGTAAAGGTTGGCAGTAATTTTTTTCGCGAAAAGAAAAAGGAAATGTAAGTCTCTGAACTATTGCTAAAATATTAATTTCGTAAATGACAGACCGAACCGATACGCAGTAAAATAATAAAAATTCAACAAATTTTTTTATCGATGCAATTTAACTTAACTTCCGAAAATGAACCGAAAGGCGACCAGCCGCAGGCAATAAAACAAATTGTCAGTGAATTAAACGGCGGCACGAAAGATCAGGTTTTGCTGGGCATTACGGGAAGCGGAAAAACTTTTACAATCGCCAATGTAATTCAACAAGTTCAGCGTCCGGCGCTCGTTTTAGCTCATAACAAAACCCTCGCCGCGCAGCTTTATCAAGAATTCAAAACCTTTTTCCCCGAAAACTCAGTCGAATATTTCGTCTCATATTACGATTATTATCAACCCGAAGCATACGTTCCGGCGTCCGACCTCTACATAGAAAAAGAAGCGACGATAAATGAAGAAATCGACCGTCTTCGGCTTAGCGCGACGCGCGCTCTGTTCGAGCGGCGCGACGTGATTGTCGTCGCATCGGTTTCGTGCATTTACGGTCTCGGCGATCCGGACGCATATTTCGGTATGATTTTGTTTGTCGAACCGAAACAGCAATTAAAACGCGAGGATTTTTTGAAAAGACTTGTTGAATTACAGTATGAACGCTCGCATATCGAATTCGAGCGCGGCACTTTTCGCGTGCGCGGCGATGTCGTCGAAGTTTACCCGAGTTATCAAGACCGGGCTTATCGCATAGAATTCTGGGGCGACGAAATTGATTCGGTTTCGACGATTGACCCGCTTTTGGGCGAGGTAATTCACAAACACGATTCGCGCCTGCCGATTTATCCGAAAACTCACTACGTGATGTCGAAACCGACCGTTAAACGCGCGCTTAAAACCATCAAAGACGAACTCAACTGGTGGGAAGAAGAACTTATCAAACAAGGCAAAATCGTCGAATCACAGCGCCTGCATCAGCGCACGATGTACGACCTGGAAATGATAAAAGAGATGGGATTTTGCCGGGGCATCGAAAATTATTCGCGTCATTTGACGGGGAAATCTGCCGGTTCGCCGCCGCCGACTTTGCTCGATTATTTACCGGACAATTCTATTATCGTGATTGATGAATCGCATCAAACCGTTCCGCAGCTCGGCGCAATGTATAAGGGCGACCGCTCGCGCAAAGGGAATTTGGTCGAATACGGCTTTCGTCTGCCGTCGGCGATGGACAATCGACCGCTCAATTTCGACGAGTTTAACCAGCGCATCGGTCAGACAATTTTTGTTTCAGCCACGCCCGGAAATTACGAGTTGGAAAAAACCGGCGGCGAAGTCGTCGAGCAGATAATTCGTCCGACCGGGTTGCTTGATCCGATTGTTGAAGTACGCCCGGTCAAAGGACAAATTGATAATCTTCTGGAAGAATGCCGCCTCCGCACGGAAAGAAACGAGCGCGTTTTGGTAACGACTCTGACGAAAAAAATGTCGGAATCTCTGACCGAGTATTTCTCGGAAGTCGGAGTCAAAGTTCAATATCTTCACTCAGATATTGTAACTCTGGAACGCATAAAAATTCTGCGAAACCTTCGGCGCGGTGAATTTGATGTTCTGGTCGGTATTAACCTTTTGCGTGAAGGTTTAGATTTGCCGGAAGTGTCGCTCGTTGCCATTCTGGATGCCGACAAAGAAGGATTTTTACGAAGTGAACGGAGCTTGATTCAAACTATGGGACGCGCCGCACGAAACGCGGGCGGCAAGGCGATTCTCTACGCTGACCGCATTACCGATTCGATGAAAAGGGCGATTGATGAAACAGAGCGGCGCAGAAAAGTTCAGGAAGAATACAATCTGGAAAACGGAATTACGCCGACGACAATTGTAAAATCAATTGACGCGACTTTGGTTACGGCGTACGAAGCCGACTATTTCAAAGTGCCGCTCGAATTCGACAAATTTGAAGAGTATACGCCGCAGAAATTACGCGAAACAATCGCAAATCTCGAATTGGAAATGCGCCAATCAGCAAGGGAAATGAAATTTGAGCAAGCCGCTGAAATACGAGACAGAATAAATTATCTGCGTGAAAGGGAACTGCAAGTCAGATAATCCATTAGTAAATATGCAAGTAAAAACTCAGACGGACGAGCTGCAAAATTATTTGACCGACGCCAGCAATATAAAAGGCGGACACGCCGAAAAACTTTTCATTCCCGAAACGGCTGAAGAACTGGCGGCGGTTTTGCGCGAAGCGAACGATGAAAAAACTCCGGTTACAATCAGCGGCGCGCGAACTGGAACCGTCGGCGGTGCGATTCCGTTCGGGGGATTTTTAATTTCTCTCGAAAGGTTAAATAAAATAAAAAAAATAAACGAGGAAAATCTTTTTGCCGTCGTCGGCTGCGGCGTTCTTTTAACCGATTTGCAAAAAGAACTCGGAGCGCGAAATTTGTTTTATCCGCCCGACCCGACCGAATGGAGTTGTCAAATCGGCGGAACTGTTGCGACAAACGCTTCCGGCGCAAAAAGTTTTAAATACGGCGCGACCAGAGCGTTTGTCCAAAGACTTGAAATCGTTTTGACGAGCGGAGAATTTTTAGACTTAAAACGCGGCGAAACTTTTGCGGAAAATGGTTTTATCGAATTACAAACTCGGGCGGGGAAAATAATTCGCGCCAAAATTCCAACTTATTTTCAGCCAAAAACCCGAAAAAACGCTTCCGGTTATTTTACGTCCGCGAACACGGACGCGATAGATTTATTCGTCGGCAGCGAAGGAACTTTGGGCGCGATAACCGAAATCCAATTAAAAATTTTGCCGAAGCCCGAAGGTTTTCTGAGCGGAATCGTTTTTTTTAAGGGTGAAAAAGATTTATTGTGTTTTGTAAATGAAGCAAAATCTCTTTCATTTGAAACCAGACGAAATCAAATCCAAAATCCAAAATCCAAAATCCAAAATCAAATTGACGCAACTTTATTAGAATACTTTGACAGTAATTCGTTAGATTTTATCAGAGAAAAATTTCCCAAAACGCCTGAAAATATGGCGGGCGCGATATTTTTTGAACAGGAAACAGATGCGGAAAACGAAGACGGGCTTTTTGAACTTTGGAATGCGCTGCTTGAAAAATACAATACAGATTTGGAAAGTTCCTGGTTTACAACGACAGAAAATGACTTGCATAAAATGCTTGAGTTTCGTCACGCTTTGCCGGTTTCGGTAAATGAACGAATCGTTCGGTATAAGCAACGCAAAATCGGGACGGATATGGCTGTGCCAGACGAAAATTTTGTTTCTTTTTTGAAATATTATAAACAAAAACTCGACGAAAGCGCGCTCGACTACGTTATTTTCGGGCATATCGGCGATTGTCATCTGCATGCGAATATTTTGCCGAAAACAGAAGCTGAAGCCGCAAAAGCAAAACGTCTCTACGGGCATTTCGTCGCGCAAACCGTAATGCTGGGCGGCACAATTTCAGCCGAACACGGCATCGGAAAACTCAAAAAAAATTATCTGCACGTAATGTTTGGCGAGCGGTTTTTAAACGAAATGGCAGAATTGAAACGTGCGTTCGATCCGAAAGGTATTTTGGGGCGTGGAAATATTTTTGAAGAAAAGTTTTTAACGAATTAGTCGATTAATAAACATTCGGTTTTATTTTTGATTGCGTTAACGTTGAAAAAATTATGAGAAAATCTGTAATTGCGGGAAATTGGAAAATGTATAAACTGCTCGGCGAAGCGATTGAAACGGCTGTTTCTTTAAAACCTCTTGTTGCCAACGCCACACATTGTGAAGTAATCATCGCGCCGGTTTTTACGGCATTAAAAACCGTCTGCGACCGGCTCGAAGGCTCGATTATAAAAGTTGCGGCGCAGGATTGTTCGATTGAACAAAAACACGGCGCGCATACGGGCGAAATCGCCGCCGATATGATAAAAGATGTCGGCTGTTCGCACATTATTGTCGGTCATTCAGAGAGGCGGCAATTTTATGGTGAAACGGACGAAACGGTAAACTTGAAAACAAAGGCTTGTTTAGAAGTCGGTCTGACGGCGATTGTCTGCATTGGCGAAAAACTCGCGGAAAGAGAAGCGGGCGAAGCTGAAGATATCGTTAAAACGCAACTTCTGGGCGCATTGGACAGTTTGACAGTTACCGATATGGAACGTATCATAATCGCTTACGAGCCTGTCTGGGCAATCGGCACGGGTCAAACCGCGACGCCCGAACAGGCTCAAGAAATGCACGCATTCATTCGTAAAACATTGGCTGAAACCCAAGGCAAAGAAATTGCCGAGGCAACGCGAATCGTTTACGGCGGTTCGGTCAAGCCTGATAATATAAAAGGCTTGATGAACAATGCGGACATTGACGGAGCATTAGTCGGCGGCGCGAGTTTAGAAGCCGAGAGTTTTGCGAAAATCGTTAATTATAAATAATTTAGGCGGATAAAAAGATTGGTTTATATTTTATATACATTGTTTTTTGTTTCCTGCGTTTTACTGATAGCGAGTGTTTTGCTGCAGCCGGGCAAGACCGACGCCGGTGCGCTTTTTACCAGTAATATTTCCAGCACGGCGTTTCAGCCGCGCGGCGCGCAGACGATTTTGTCCAAAATAACAATCGGCGCGGCAACCCTTTTTATGTTGTCTGCGCTCTTTCTAGCAATGCCCGCGTTGACCGGTAACGTATCGGTACTGCAAACGAGTTCTCCCGATTCGACAACAGAAACCGTACCGGCAACAGAAAGCAATTCAAATGTCGATGCGAACGCAAACGTTGATGCAGATACAACTACAAATGTAAAAACGAATGTTGATGCAGGTGTAGCTTCGAATACAGCGATTGTTGTAAACACAAATTCACCGATGAAAGTTAATGTTGGCGGGGCTGGCAATCAAACAACTCAAGTTGTTGTCGATAGTAACGGGCAGCAAACATCGACAACTAGTGTCGTTAATGCAAACACAACTTCTGCGAACGCAAATAATAAGTGATTTTAGAAAACGGTCTGGTTTTTTATAGATAATTTAAATAAGGGAGTTATTAATTTAACGTCCTTTAACCCTCCGGTAAGCCGAGGTGGCGTAATTGGTAGCCGCGCACGTTTGAGGGGCGTGTGGTGTAAACCGTACGAGTTCGAGTCTCGTCCTCGGCACCATTATAAATAAAGGGTTTCAGCTTTAAGCTGAAACCCTTTTTGCTGCTCTATTCTGGGTTGGTAAAAAAGATTTAGTAATTGAAATTTTTATTACATTTCATCTCAGGTGCGTAGCGCAAATTCTCCTAATTAAAGTATGTGTCAAAGCCTGAAAACTCAACTATTATATTTATCAAACTCACAATTCTTTTGCTTGAAGATTGTCAAATTCACGATAGACCAGTTAAAATTAACAGAGAATTTTATATAATTTTGAAAAAGTATCTACATTTTTGAAACCAAACTTCCTTTTTTTGAATTGATTTTCGTTCAATTGGGCAAAATGAGTCACTCCAATTTTTACCATATTCATACGCTTTCCCTAACAATATTGATTTGTGTGTTAATTCTATTAACGGCTATCGGTGCAATTGAGTATAGAGCGTCGGCGCAAACGATAACTCTGCCAACTAATAAAACGCAAAAGGTTGACCATAACCGTTTGGAGGTAATCGAAGAACTCTCAGAATCGTTTGCCAATGATTTGCTGGAACTTTCCCTTGCCGCGCGCGACCGCGATCTACAATTGATGGCTGAATTTTTTCCAGCTTTAATTGCCGCTAAACCTTTTCCGTCGCGTCCGACGGTGATAAAAAATCAAGTTAAGTGGGTTGGCGCGCATAATTGGGAAACGCCGGAAAATTTTGCCCTGAGTGTCTCGAATAAAGCTATTGGCGCGGGCAAAATAACGGGCAAGACATTCTTAAACAATTGGGCGGGTTTTTTGGCACATTTCTCTGAAATCGAAGACGCGCGCTTCAAAGTTAAGGAAGCTAACTTTGATGACTCGGCAAAAGCCGTTCTGGGCGCAGAGCAACCGACGGCTGTCATAGGCGCGGTGGGACGGTCGCGCGTTGCTTTTTACGTCATCGGGCGTGATACGGAGGGCAAGCGCGAATGGGCGCGCGGAACTTTTTGGGCAAATGTCCGCGCCGATAAAAATAAACACTGGCAATTTGATTCGTTCGAGTTGGTCAGCTTCGACTCGCTCGTCGCTGAAAAAGATTTGTTTTCCGAAGTGGCTATTCCGGCAGGAGTCGGCGCGACTTTGCCCAGTTTCGGAACGCCGGAAAACAGCGGCTTCGTCTGGCACGGCGCCGCTGCCGGAGATTTCAACAACGATAACTGGATTGACCTTTTCGTCGTCGGCGCGAATCGCAATTATTTATATTTAAACAATAAAAAAGGCGGTTTCCGAGACGCCTCCGACGAAGGGGGCGTAAGGATTACATCTGCGGGAACCGCACCGCTCGTTTTGGATTACGACAACGACGGCGATGTGGACGTTTTCATTTCGTCGGTCGGGCAGCAAATACTTTTAAGAAATACTTTCAAACAAACCGGCAGACTCGAATTCGACGACGTATCGTTGGAAAGCGGCGTGGCGAAAAACGCCATCGGTTTTTCGGCGGTCGCAGGCGATGTCAACGGCGACGGTTTTTTGGACGTTTACGTCACTTCGTATAATCGCTACGGACAAGTGACGCCCGATTCGTGGTTTAAGGCGACGAATGGCACACCCGATTTATTATTTATCAGCCAGCGAGACGGAACTTTCCGCGAAGAAGCGAAGAAATGGGGGGTTGACGACAAGCGCTGGAGTTACGCGGCGGAATTTGCGGATGTGAATGCTGACGGCAAAATTGATTTATATGTCGCCAACGATTTTGGCGAAAAGGTTTTGTATATCAACAAAGGCGACCATTTCGTTGACGAAGCGACAGAGCGCGGCGTTCTCGACCCCGGCAACGGAATGGGCGTTTCGTTCGGCGATTATAACAACGACGGGCGGCTAGACATTCATGCCTCGAATATGAGTTCGACGGCGGGCAATCGAATTCTTTCAAGACTGTTTCCGAATTCGAGCGCGAAAGATAACGTCTTAAAAAAACTCGCGGCAGGCAACAATCTATTTGAAAACACCGGCGACGGAAAATTCAAGGACGTAACGGCGGAAGTCGGCGGCTTCGGCGGCGGCTGGGCGTGGGGCGGCGGATTTATCGATTTCGACAACGACGGCTGGGAAGATATCTACACGCCGAACGGCTTTATTTCCGGCAAGTCGATGAAAGACACCTGAAGTCAGTTCTGGCGTCAAGTTGTGACGCATTCAAACGACGGGAAAGATGAAAAAGGAGCGCTGCGTTCGGATCAAAATCAACTGATGTTCGGTCAGGGATTTTCCTTCAGCGGCTACGAGCGAGACCCGCTTTACCTGAATTTAGGCGGCAAGAAATTCACCGATATTTCGGGCGTGTCGGGCATCGATTCGATAACCGACGGACGCGCCGGAGTATTCGCCGATTTTGACAACGACGGCGATCTGGACGTTTTCTCGACGACGATTCAAAATCAGGCGCATCTGCTTTTCAGAAACAACGTCGGGCAGGATAATAATTTTTTGCGAATCGGTTTGGAGGGCGATGCGAAAACCGGAACAGACGCATACGGCGCAGTCGTCCGCGTAAAAACTTCCGCCGGAACGCTGACGAAAATTAAATCGGGCGGTTCTGGTTTCATCTCGCAGCACGATTCGCGTTTGCTGTTCGGTTTGGGCAAAGATAAAGAAGCCGAATCGATTGAAGTTACCTGGGCAAACGGCGAAGTCGAACGATTTGCCGCCAATGCTGCGTCTGGTTCGACGCTGCTTCTGAAAAAGGGAAGCGGAAAGGTGAACAGCATTTCGGTCAGCAAAGCCAATTTACCGAATCCGCTGACGAAAACCGAAATTTTAGCGCGCGGGTTGAAAATCGAAATCGGCAAACCACTGCCGGATTTTGCGGTCAAAACGATGAACGGCGCGGCGAGTTCGGTGAAAAAACAGATGAAAGCGGGACGACAGACTTTGATAAACATTTGGGCGACGTGGTGCGTGCCGTGCGCCAAAGAAATGCCGGAACTGGAACGAATGCGTCCGCAATTTGCGACTCGCGGCGTTGATTTAATCGGCATCAATGTTGACACCGAAAGAGGCGCGAACATCAAAGGCTACTTGGCAAACAAACGCGTTACTTACCCGATTTTAATCGGCGGCGTCGCGGCAATCGAAAATATTTACGCGACCGACGAATTAAGCGTACCGCTGACGATTCTGGTTGACGACAAAGGCATCGTCAAAGAACTGATTCCCGGCTGGTCTCAGGAGACGCAGCGCAAATTCAATCTGTTAGTCGGCGGCGAGACGGTTAAATCAAATACTGCTACCGTGTCGACGAAAGCTAACCAAAAACGCTAACGGTTTCAACAATCTTTTATTGCCGGCAAAAGCGCGAAAAATTTTTAATGATTCAACCGTCGGAAAAATTTTCGCCGCGTAAAATCGCGGTCGTTACCACCTCGCGGGCTGATTACGGACATCTTTACTGGACGCTCAAAGAGCTGCAAAATCGTCCGCAAATCAATCTTCAACTGATTGCGCTGGGCGCGCATTTTTCTCCTGAATTCGGAAATACTTTTAAGGAAATCGAAGCCGACGGATTCACGATTGACGAGCGCGTCGAATGTTTAATCAGTTCGGACAGCGACGTTGGAATGGCGAAAACAATTGGCGTTGCAGCAATCGGTTTGGCAGACGTTTTAGGCAGAATGAGACCGGATATTCTACTGCTGATTGCCGACCGATACGAGATGCTCGCACCGGCTTCGGTGGCGCTCGCGCTTAGAATTCCGATAGCGCATATCGAAGGCGGCGACATCAGCGAAGGCGCGATTGACGACGCGGTGCGAAACGCGCTGACGAAAATGAGCCACATTCATTTTACGAGCAACGAAAATTCGCGCCTCAGAGTTTTGGCGATGGGCGAAGAAGCGTGGCGCGTTCACCTAGTCGGTTCGCCGTCGCTCGATAATCTGCGCCGCCGAACTTTGTTTTCACGCGCTGAAATAGAAGCGGATTTAGAATTGAAATTCAATCAACCAACTATTGTGGTCGCGTATCATCCGGTAACGCTGACGCGCGATACGGTTTCCGAAGCCGGCGAGGTGTTCGCCGCTCTGGAGAAAACTCCGCAGCAGATTGTCTTTTGCTATCCGAACTCCGACGCCGGAAGTCATCAGCTAATTGAACGCGCTCGAGAATTTTGCCGCAATCATCCGAACTCCCGTTTATTCGTTAACCTAAACCATTTGAAATACTGGAGTTTATTGTCTTACGCGGATTTACTAGTCGGCAATTCGAGCAGCGGAATTATGGAGACGCCGTCGCTCGGTTTGCCCACCGTCAACATCGGAATTCGTCAAAAGGGGCGCGAGCAGGCACGTAATGTTATCAATGCCGCGCCCGAAACCGATTCGATTCTCGATGCAATCGAGAAAGGATTAAGCGCGGATTTCAGAGAATCTTTGAAAGGAATGACGAATCCTTACGGCGACGGACACGCTTCGGAAAGAATCGCGGAAATTTTATGCCAAACGCCTTTGGGCGACAAACTTTTAATCAAACGCGCCGTGCCGCTCGAAAACGCCAATCTGCGGCAGGAGGAAACGGTTAAAGGTTTATGAAAATTCCGCTCGCCGCGCCCGACATTTCCGAAAATGAAATCAACGCCGTCGTCGAAGTTCTGCGCTCGCCGCGCTTGAGTCTCGGTCCGAAGCTCAAAGAATTCGAGCATAGCGTCGCCGAATACGCCGGAACAAAACACGCGGTCGCGGTCAATTCCGGCACGAGCGGTCTGCATCTCTGCGTTCGCGCTCTCGGCTTAAAAGCGGGCGACGAAGTTATCACCACGCCGTTCAGCTTCATCGCCTCAGCCAATGTTCTGTTGTATGAAAAAGCCTTGCCGGTTTTCGTAGATATTGATTTAAAGACGCTCAATATTGACGCAAACAAAATCGAAGGGGCGATAACCGCCAAAACCAGAGCGATTGTAATCGTCCACGTTTTCGGTCGTCCCGCGCCGATGCGCGAGATTATGGAAATCGCCGACCGTTACAATCTGAAAGTGATTGAAGACGCCTGCGAAGCCATCGGCGCGGAATACGAAAACCGACGAGCCGCAAGCATCGGCGATGCGGGAGTTTTCGCCTTTTATCCGAACAAACAAATCACGACGGGCGAAGGCGGAATGATTGTAACGAATGACGATTCAATCGCCGAACAAGCCGAAATGCTGAGAAATCAAGGACGCGACGCATCATCCGAATGGTTTGAACACATCGAATTAGGCTATAACTACCGCTTGTCCGACATCAATTGCGCGCTCGGTATCGAACAACTCAAACGGCTCGAATTTATCTTGAATCAAAGAGAATCAATCGCGCGAAAATATAACGCGCGGCTGCTTAATAATCCGCATCTCATTCTGCCGGACATTGATTTTTCAAACGGGCGCAACAGTTGGTTTGTTTACGTCGTGCGATTGAAAGAAAATTTTACGAGAGCGCGACGCGACTCGATTGTCGGCGAGATGATTCGCGCCGGAATCGGCTGCGGACGCTATTTCGCGCCGATTCATCTTCAGCCTTTTTACGTCAAAACATTCGGCTTCAAACCAGGTGATTTTCCGGTTGCCGAACACGCCGCCGAACGAGTCATCGCGTTGCCTTTTTTCAACCGCATTACAAACGAGCAAATTGAAGAAGTCTGCGCGACGCTGGAAAAATTGTGTAATCAGCAGTGAAAAAAGTTATTACTTTTTTGGTCGAATGTAATTTTGAACGATTGAAACTTTCGACTAACCGCGCTTTGACGGCAGCCGGATTTCGGCTAACCGCATCGAAACGAAACTGTTACAATTAATTTTATGAAGTTGAAGCTGCGTCTTTTCGTTTCCGTTATTGTTTTATCCACCGTTTTATTTGCGCCGCATTTTTTGCGGGTTTCGGCGCAGACAGTCAGGCAAATTTCCGCCGTTCAGCGTGAAGACGCTTATCACGCCAACAATTTCGGCGTAGCGAAGCTCGAACAATTCAATTACAAAGAAGGCGCGGAGGCTTTCCGCCGCGCTCTCGTGCTCGCTCCGCAACTGAAAATCGGGCAAATCAATTTGGCAATCGCGCTTTTTAACTTGCAGGACATCGAAGCGGCGCAGACGGCGGCGCAAACGGCGGCTAAAAACGTGCCGGAAAGCCCGCAGCCAATCTACATTCTCGGACTGATTGCCAAAAATCAAAATCGCACCGACGATGCCGCTGCTGCTTTCAAACGAGTTTTGGCGATTGACCCGGAAGATGTCGGCGCAAACGTCAATCTCGGACAGATTTATGTTCAGCAGCGCAAATACACGGAAGCAATAGCCGCTTTTCGCCGGGCAATCGCAGCCGAACCGTATAACGCGACGGCTTTGTATAACTTAGCCACCGCGCTCCTTCGCGGCGGCGCGCGCGAAGAAGGACAGCAATTGATGAGGCGCTTTCAGACGTTAAGACAAAGTGGCGCGGCGACGAGCATCGGTCAGAATTATCTCGAACAGGGACGCTACGCCGAAGCGATTACATCGACCGGTGCGGAAAGCGAACTCGTTGACAAAACCGAGCCGAAAGTTACTTTTATTGAGATGCCCGTCGGCATTAAAAATAAATCTTCAATCGTTCTTGGGCTTCCAATATTTAAACCGTTTAGCGGAAAGCCACAATCAAAATATCAAATTTTGCGAGCGTTTGAAGGCGGCGAAACTCTGATTGATTTTGACGGCGACGGCAATCTGGATTTAGCCAGAATTGACAATACGCTCGCGAATTTTCAAAAGAATGCACAGGGAAATTCGTCGGCAAAAACGGTTAGCAAAATATCGTTGTATCGTAATATTCGCGGTAAATTCACGGATGTTTCAATCGCTGCGGGAGATTTGGTAACGCCCATTAATTCAATCGGCACGAGCCTCGTCGCCGGTGATTTCGACAACGACAATCTCCCGGACCTTTTGTTTGTCGGCTATAAGGAATTACGGCTTTACCGCAACGAAGGAAAAGGCAAATTCAAAGATGTTTCCGAGCAGGCAAAATTATCGAAATACCCGCATTTATCCGTTTCCACCGCTTTTGTGGATGCTGACCACGACGGCGATTTAGACGTTTTCGTTGCCGGATTTGCAGGTATTGACGACGGCAAATCCGAACTCAACGACTTTGCTTTTCCGAACGAGTTTAAGGCGGTTCCCAATTTGCTTTTGCGTAACAACGGCGACGGCACTTTCAGCGACATTTCTGAGGCGGCGAAGATAAACCAATCAAAGGGCGACACAGGTAAAGCCGCGTTTGAAGGTAAGTCCGTGGCGATCGTGCCGCTCGATTATGATAATCGCCGTGACGTTGATTTGCTCGTCTTAAATCATCAGGACAAGCCGAATCTTCTGCGTAATCTGCGCGACGGTTCTTTCAAGGATGTCGCCGGTGAAGTCGGGTTAGATGCGGTTGATAATTGGAGTTGTCTGGCGGTCGGCGATTTTAATAAAGACGATTTTGTTGATTTTTTCTTCGGCAAAGTTAAAGGCTGGAGCAATGAAGCGAAAGGAGTTTTGGCGGTTTCAGACGGCGGCGGAAAATTTACGATCAAAGACGCTCCGAATGGAACGGAAAATGCGACCGCATCGCAGTTTTTGGATTACGATAACGACGGCTTGCTGGATTTAATTGTTGCGACCGCAAAAGGGCTTTTGATTTCCAGAAACTTAGGCGGTGAATTTGCCGAGGCGACTGCAAAACCTTTTAAACAATCCGCAAGCTTTGCAGGCGCAGCCAAAATTTTGTCCGCTGACCTCGATAATGACGGTGATTTAGATTTGATTATTGGCGGTCGCCTTCTGCGCAATGACGGCGGCAGCGTCAACAACGCCGAAATTTTGCGTCTGCAAGGGCGCGTTTCAAACAGAACCGCCGTCGGCGCGAAAGTTGATATGCGGGCGGGAAGTCTCGCACAAAAATTAGAGAGCTATTCGGCAAGTCCGATGCCCGCGCCATCACAAATTCATTTCGGACTCGGACAGCGCGAAAAACCCGATGCCGTGCGAGTGATTTGGACTTCGGGAATCGTTCAAGCGGAAACAGAATTTCCCCAAAAACTTAAAATCCAAACGGCGAAAAACTTCGCCTGGCTGAAAATCGAAGAGTTAGACCGCAAACCGTCTTCGTGTCCGTATCTTTACACCTGGAACGGCGAGCGATTTGAATTCATCACAGATTTTCTCGGCGGCGGCGAGATGGGAAATTGGCAGGAAGCGAGCGCGTATCATTATCCCGATTCGGACGAGTTCGTGCGGATTACTTCAGACCAATTGAAACCGAAAAGCGGAAAATACGAAATCCGCGTGACAAACGAACTCGAAGAAGTTTTGTTTCTCGATCATTTGAAACTCATCGCCGTCGAACACGATGCCGATAAGGAAATTTATCCGAACGAAGGTTTAGGAGTTCCGACGGCGGGAAAGCGAATTTTATATACGACGCGAGCGGCGCAAGCGCCGGTTTCGGCAGTTGATACAAACGGAAAAAGCGTTTTGGAAAATATTAAAAATCTTGACCGAAAATTCTACGACCGTTTCAAATCGCTAAATATTCGAGGTTACGCCGAAACGCACAATCTGACTTTGAATCTGGATAACAAAAAGGGTTACCAAGGCAGAACTTTGCTGCTTCTGACAGGCTGGACGGATTACGCTTTTTCGTCGGACAATCTCGCTGCATCGCAAAGCGGAAAATCGTTGTTTCTACCGAAACTGCAAGTTAAAAACGAAAAGGGCGAATGGCAAACGGCGATTGACAGCATCGGGATTTCAGTCGGACGACCGCAGACTTTAGTAGTAGATTTGACCGGCAAGTTTTTGCCCGACTCGCGCGAAGTCCGCATCGTGACGAATTTCAAAACTTACTGGGATAAAATTGAAGTTGACACAAGCGAACAAACGGACGTGAAAACGATTGAAACAAAACCCTCGCAATCCGACTTGCGCGAGCGCGGATTCTCTGAAGAAATCAAATACAGCGAGATGGTTACAGCTAACTACGATACGGTTTTACGCGACGGACGCTGGAAGTATTTCAGCGGCGCATTTACAAAACTCGGCGCGGTCAATACGCTGCTCGAAGCAATTGACGACCAGTTCGTCATCTCGAAAACCGGCGACGAACTGGTTTTAAGTTTCGAAGCTTTGCCCGAACCCGCGAAAAATAAAAAATATACGTTTTTACTTTTTGCCGACGGTTACAGCAAAGAGATGGACATCAATTCAGGCAGTCCCGAAGCCGTGTTTCCGCTGCCATTTAAAGGAATGAGTAAATATCCATACGCGGCGAACGAGCGGTTTCCGATGACCGAGGAAAAACGACGAATCTATAACGAATATACAACACGCTCGGTCAAAGGCTTTTTGCCCCGTTTGGAAACGGCTTTGATAAAATAATTCGCTTTAACGATTAGTAATTAAATCGTAATCAATAATTGAGTTTTATGGAACATATCAGATATTCCGCCGCGGCTTGCCAGACCGACCAGCCGAATCCTGTTGACCGTCGCGGGATGCGCCGAAATACCGACCGCCTTCTTTCGATAATTGATTCGGCAGTCGCCGGAGCCGCGCCGTTTTTGCCGGTTAAATTAGTCGTCTTTCCTGAATTCGCGCACGCTGCGCCGGTTTTCCCAACGGCGAAAGAATTAATCGAAAAACTAGCCGTCGAAATTCCGAACGAACACACCGAACGCATTTGGGAAAAAGCCAAAGAGCTTAACATTTATATTCAAACCGGCTCGATGCTCGAAGTTGATAAGAAATATAAAAACGCGCTTTTTAATACGACTTGCTTAATCGGACCTGAAGGCATTTTGTATAAATACCGCAAAGTAAATACGTGGATCCCGTATGAAGTCCACACCAGTCCGCACGACATCGAAGGCTATGACGAGCCGCTGTTTCCGGTCGCTGACACTCCCGTCGGACGTATCGGAACGGCGATTTGTTATGATTGGCTATTTCCTGAAGTGCTGCGACAACTCGCCGCGAACGGCGCGGAAGTTTTGTTAAGAGTTTCCGCTTATATGGATCCGTGGAACGCAACCGCGCCGATGGATTGGTGGACGATTATCAATCGCTGCCGCGCCATTGAAAACACAGCTTACGTTGTCGCCGCCAATCAAGCCGCGAGCCTTAAAAATTACCCTCCATATTCGTGGTCGGGCGGCAGTCAGATTGTTGATTTTGACGGCAGACTGCTTGCCGACGCATCTCCGGGTCCTGGCGAGCGAATCGTCGTTGCACCGATTGATGTCACAGCGCTTCGCCACGAACGAAGCACTCGGCGCGGTCATTCTTTTATCGCGCATCTTCGCACCGAGGCTTATCCGGTTTACCGTAAACATTTTTATCCGCCGCAATTAAAAGATAACGACGAAGAAATGCTCTCTTATGAAAAAAATAACGAGTTGATTGACGAATCGAAACGTCAAATTGATTTTCGAGCGGTGAACGCCAAAGATTCAGAAAATTAGCCAGTAACATAACTTCAAATAATGCTTGGTCGTTTATTAAAATTTTTATTCTTTTTTGCTCTCTGTCTTGCGCCTTTTGCAATTGACGCACAAACACCGACGGGCAAATCCTACAGCTCAAATAAACCTGAACGTCCCACAACGACCGCGCCGCAGTTTCCTTCGCCCGTTACTTTTACCAATATTAGCAATCAGAGCGGAATAAATTTTAAACACGAGGCTTCGCCGACCACGCAAAAATATTTACCTGAAACGATGGGCGCGGGTGTCGGTTTGCTCGATTACGACAATGACGGTCGGCTTGATGTTTTTTTTACCAACGGCGCGCAATTGCTCGACCCGATGCCGAAAGGGAAAATGCCCGATAAATCGAATCCGAAATTTTGGAATCGTTTGTATCGGCAAAAAGCGGACGGCAGTTTTGAAGACCAGACGGAAAAAGCGGGCGTGAAAGGAACGGGTTACGGTTTCGGCGTTGCCGTCGGCGATTATGACAAAGACGGTTTTGCAGATTTGTTCGTCACCAATTACGGCGGCGCGGTTTTTTATCGCAACAATGGTAACGGCACTTTTACCGACGCGGGCGCAAAACTCGGCATCAACGTTGACGGCTGGGCGACGAGCGCGGGATTTTTCGATTACGACCGTGACGGTCGGCTCGATTTACTGGTCACGCGCTACGTCGTCTGGGATTTCGAAAAGGGCGCGTTAGTCTGCGGCGATGCGCGTCCCGGCTATCACGCTTACTGTCATCCCGACAATTTCAAAGGCTCGACCGCGCTTTTGTTTCACCAAAAATCGGACGGAACTTTTGAAGATGTTTCGGAAAAATCGGGCATAATGCAGACAAAGGGAAAATCTTTGGGCGTTGCGTTCGCCGATTTTGACGATGACGGCTGGACGGACGTTTTTATCGCTAATGACAACAGCGAACAACAGCTTTTGCGTAATCTCGGCAACGGACGATTTGAAGATTCCGCGCTCGCCGCCGGAGTCGCTTTTGACGACAAAGGAAAATATTTTTCGGGAATGGGCGTGGACACTGCCGATTACGACGGCGACGGCAGGCAGGACGTTTTCATTACAGCTTTGTCGAACGAAACTTACCCGCTGTATCGAAATACGGGCGAATTAATTTTCGATTACGTTACGCAGTCGAGCGGCGTGGCGCAAATCACGATTCTCGGAGCGGGTTGGGGCGTTAAATGGATTGATGCCGACAACGACGGACGGCGCGATTTGTTCGTTGCGCAGAGCCACGTTCTCGACACGATTGAGAAAACCAATTCGCTTTTGAAATATAAACAATCGCCGCTCCTGATGCGAAATACGGAAAAAGGTTTTCAAAACATTTCGCTGGCGGCAGGCGATGTTTTTAAAACGGATTTTGCGGCGCGCGGAATGGCGGCGGGCGATTTTGACAATGACGGCGACACGGATGTCGTTATTTCACAGATTAACGGCGCGCCCGTCGTTTTGCGAAACAACGGTACGAAAAATCACTGGCTCGGACTAGATTTGCGCGGCGGTGCAAAGAGCGCGGCGAACGGCGAAGGCGCAAGAATTATTGTGACGGACGCGAACGGCAGAAAACAATTTTTTGATGCCAGCAATTCCGGCAGTTATCTGGCGGCAAACGATGCGCGAATCCTTGTCGGCTTAGGCAATGCGGCTTCGGTCAGGCAAATCGAAATTCGCTGGACAAGCGGAAAATCTCAAACGCTCGTAAATCCTGCGATTGACCGCTATCATTTAATCAATGAAAAATGATTTTAACTCTCAACGACAAATCATTTTGCTCGGTCGTTTTGTTTTATTGTTAAAACTTTATTGATGCCGTCAACCGGAAAGATTTCGGTTTGTCCGTTTGCCCAAAAGACTTCGAGTTTGTCAATTTTGAGCGATTCGCCGAGTCCGACATGAATCGTCTGCTCATCCTGCGAAGCATAATTTCCGCCGCTCGTTAAATCGAAACGCTGGCGAAGTTTTCCGGTTGTCACAAAAACTGCCGAACCGATTGCGTCTTTGGGCGTTTGCTTTGAAACATCGCCGACGAGTTTAATTTTCAGCCAATTGTTTTTCGCCTCCGATACATTTCGCAAAAGTGTCGGAGTTGAACCTGCATTGGCGGTGATGACATCGAGTTTTCCGTCCGCGTCGAAATCGGCAATCGCCATTCCGCGGGCGTTGATTGAAAGAGTCAGACCGCTGTTCGGCGCGGCGGCGACTCGTTCAAATCTGATTTGTCCGTTGTTTGCGGTCCTGATGTTTTTGAAAAGCAGCAATTGTTGGGCGTAACTCGTTCCCCATTGAAAATTATCAACCGCCGGATAAACATGACCGTTGGCGACGATAATATCCTTCCAGCCGTCGTTGTCGAAATCTAAAAAAGAAGTTCCCCAACCTAAAAAGGGAATCGTCGGCTCGCCGATTCCGGCTTGAAAAGTTACGTCGGCGAAGTTTCCGTCGCCGTCGTTACGGTAAAGCGTGTTTGAATCGTCGGAAAAATTCGTGATATGAAAATCAACGCGCCCGTCGTTGTCATAATCGCCGATTGCTAAACCCATTCCGGCTTGCTCGCGCCCGTTTTCATTAAGCGCGATGCCCGAAGCGTAACCCGTTTCTTCAAACGTGCCGTCGCCCTTGTTGATATAAAGCTGTTTCGGCGTGGAATCGTTGACGACCAGCAAATCCAAATCGCGGTCGTCATCAACGTCAACAAACACCGAGGAGAAACCGTAATAATCGCCTTCGTCCGTCACATTCGTTTTGGAGGAAACATCTTCAAATGTGCCGTCCGCCTTTTGATGAAAAAGTTTATCTTTCGCGCCTTTCAATCCGCGCGGTCCGCACATCACGGGCTGTCCGCGAAACTGACACGGATTTTTGTCGCCGCCCGTTCCTTTGCCATCGGGACTAGGCGGAAGATTGTTAAAATCGAAATCCAGATAAGCCGGCACAAACAAATCGAGCCGTCCGTCTTTATCGTAATCGCCGAATGTCGCGCCCGTGTGCCAGCCTTTGTTCGCCAGCCCGACTTTCTCGGCGACATCGGTAAAAGTGCCGTTGCCGTTGTTGCGGTAAAGTCTCGGAATGCCGTAATTTCCGACGAATAAATCCGCGTCGCCGTCGTTATCGTAATCGGCGATTGTCACGCCCATTCCCCAACGCTCGTTTGCAACGCCCGCTTTTTCCGTCACGTCTTCAAATTTCCAGTTCCCCAAATTTCGGAAAAGCGCGGATTTCGCCGGTTTTTCCGTGCCGCGTTCGGCGTTTATCGTCGAGCCGTTCAGGAGATAAATGTCCGGCTTGCCGTCATTGTCATAATCGAAAACGGCGGTTGTGCAGGCGGTTGTTTCAATGATGTAGTTTTTCTCTTTGCCGCCTGAAACGCAACGGAAATTTTTGAGCGCAGTGTTTGCCGTCATGTCTACATAAATTTTGCGGGCTTTTTCGTCAACAATACCCGTGGTTCGTCTGGTTGCGTACGTTTTCGCTTCGCCGGTTGACGAGCCGCCCATTTGAGGCTTTTGGGCGTGCGGGAAACTTGTTGCGCCAAACAACAAAATTAAAAAAAACAATGTCTTTTTCATCTCTTTTTAAGCCAATAAAAATTTAACTTTATTAAAACTTTGCACATTAAAGCAATCTGCAACATTAAAATTGATTGTCATTACCACATAATTTTTATCCGAAAACAAAAACATTGATTTTGTCAGAATGGTTATTTATTCAATCCGGCGGTCGAGAAAAACTTGCCGCCAATCCATTTCTGCAGTACCATACGAAAGTAATTTTCTACCGATGTCTATTTTACAATCATACTTAAATTAATCGGAGAAATTATTAAAAAACAAACGAAGGTTAATGTTTCTACACAAATATGAGTATATACAATGTTTTCGGTGAAATCATTTGGACTTAAAAGTTAAAAAGAAACTAATACCTAAAACAAATTTAAGAAAGGCGGTCATCATTATTGAACAGTTTCTTACCGGCTTCAATTATTTAGAGCGATGCTGGAGAAATTTAGAAAATCGAACCGTTGCTCGACGAACAGGATTTTTGTGCTTCCTGCCAAAAGCAGTATTATTAAGCTGCGTCCGATTTGGAAAATAAAAACTCGCTTCGGAAAAGATTATGCAAAAATTTAAATTAAATCATCTCTTCGCCGCGCTCTGCTTATACGCGCTGCTGTTGAACGGGTTGTCTTCGACGGCGGCAGGTCAAAAATCTTTTCCGCGCGCGGCGTTGAAAATAAATAAAACTTTAACTTTTGCGCCGGAAAACTTGCAAATCGTTAAAAATCGCTCGCCATTGCCCGCCATACCTTTTTATCCGCTGCCGCTTACCTCAGTCAAACCGCGCGGCTGGCTGAAACGTCAACTACAAATTCAAGCCGTCGGCGTAACGGGAAAAATTGACGAATTCTGGAAGGATTTGAATGCCAACAGCGGCTGGCTCGGCGGAACGGGCGAAGATTGGGAGCGCGGTCCGTATTATATGGACGGACTCGTGCCGCTCGCATTTCTGCTCGACGATCCGAAACTAACTGCCAAAGCGAATAAGTGGGTTGGCTGGACTTTGGCGAACCAACGCGCCGACGGCTCAATCGGTCCGGTCAAAAACGACGCATGGTGGTCGCGGATGATTATGATGAAGGTTTTAATTCAGTATTACGAAGCGACCGGCGATAAGCGCGTCATTCCGCTGCTGTCGAAATACGCCGATTATCATCTTGCCCGCGCTAAAGAAAAACCGCTTAATGAATGGGCGAAATATCGCTGGGGCGATGAAGTGATGAGCTTGCTGTGGCTCTATAACCGCACAAGCGACAAAAAACTTCTCGACCTCGCTCGCACACTGCACGAACAGGGATTCGACTGGCGCGCGCAGTTTGACGATTTTTCGTTTAAGGAAAAAATGACCGCGGAAAAACTCGGACTCAACAAGGAATTGTCCAACAATAACGAACTGGCTTTGAGCGTTCACGGCGTAAATAATGGAATGGCTTTAAAGACCGAAACGATTTGGTCACAGCTTTCCAGAGACGAAAACGACCGCGCTGCCGGTCAAAAGATGCTAGATACGCTCGACAAATACCACGGTTTGCCGAACGGTTTGTTCAGCGGCGATGAGCATCTCGCCGGAACAAATCCGTCGCAGGGCGTCGAGACGTGCGCCGTCGTCGAAACGATGTTTTCGCTCGAACAACTTATTTCCGTCAGCGGCAATCCGGCGCTTGCCGACCGTCTGGAGAAAATCGCTTTCAACGCTCTGCCCGGCGCGTTTACGGGCGATATGTCGGCGCATCAATACGACCAGCAGCCGAATCAAATCAGGGCGGACAAAGCGCCGCGCGGATGGTCAACCAACGGCGACGAATCGAATGTATTCGGCTTCGAACCGTGGTTCGGCTGTTGCACGGCGAATCAGCATCAGGGTTTTCCAAAATTTACGGCGAATCTGTGGATGGCGACGGGCGACGGCGGGATTGCGGCAATCGCCTACGCGCCGTCGGAAGTAAGAATTTTCATTGCCAATAAAATACCCGTCTCAATCGTCGAAGAAACCGAGTATCCGTTTCGCGGCGACATCAAATTGACGGTTAATCCGCATAAGCCAACCCGATTTCCGCTCGTGCTGCACATTCCGGCGTGGGCAGACGGCGCGATTGTCAAAGTCAACGGCGTGAGGCAGACAAATGTTCAAGCCGGAACGTTTCACCGTCTTGACCGCCAGTGGAAGGCGAACGATAAAGTTGAAATTAATTTTCCCTTAAAAACCCGCACGACAAGCTGGTTCAACGATTCAATTGCCGTCGAACGTGGACCACTGATTTTCTCGCTTAGAATCGGCGAAAAAGTCAGTCGCCAAATGGTCAAGATGAACAACCCCGCGCCGCCCGAAGCCGCCGATTACAAAATCGAACCGACAAGCGCTTGGAATTACGGATTGTTGATTCCAAACGGCGGTATTGAAAAAAATGTCGAAGTCGTCAACAAACCAATCGGCGAATATCCATTCACGACGCTAGGCGCGCCCGTCGAACTGCGCGTCAAAGCAAAGCGTCTGCCGCAGTGGAAAGAGGCAATGAACTCCGCCGGGACTCCGCCGCCGTCGCCGGTTACTAGCAATGCGAAAACAGAAACCGTTACGCTAATTCCGTACGGCGCGGCAAAACTCAGAATTACAGCGTTTCCGTTCGTTACTGGAAATTAATCTTTCTCGCTAGTTCTTAAATTTAAATGTCCAAAATTATTTATTAAAAATCCGCGCGAACTCTTCGGGAGAGACCTTCGGCTTGCGGTCGTAAGTCATCAAGCCGTTGATTTCCTGTTCGACATCGGTTAATTGCGTGTAGCAGTAGCCGACAATCGCTTTGTTCGTCCGCAAAGCCGTAACGGTCGCGTCGAGTCGTTTCAAATACGCTTCTTTGGTCGGTTCGATGTTGCCGTAGCCGAATTCATTCGATTTTTTCGGCGCGTTGATACGATAGGCAATACCGCCGAATTCGGTAACGATAATCGGCGAGCCGTTGTATTTATAGCCGAAAGCCAGCGCTTCCTTGCCGTTGCGCGGAATCGTCGAGCGGTCGGTTTCTAAAATTTTATATTTTTCCGTTAATTCTTCACCGCGTCCGTAGTCGTGAATGCCGAAAATATCGGTCGTGTCGGTGTGTTCCCAGCCGTCGTTGTCCTGCACAAGACGGGTTGTGTCGAGCGAGTGAATCAGATGATACATCGCTTTGGCGTGTTCCTGCTGCTGCCGGTCGGTGGCGATGCGGATTGTTCCCCAGCTTTCGTTAATCGGCGTCCACGCGATAATCGAAGGATGATTATAATCGCGGACGATAACCTGCTGCCATTCGTCCGTAAAACGGGCGACATAATCGTCGGTATAAATGTCAAAGGCGTTTGCCATCTCGCCCCAGACGAGAAAACCGAGTTTGTCGCACCAGTAAAGCCAGCGCGGATCTTCTACTTTCTGATGTTTACGCGCGCCGTTGAAACCGAATTTTTTCGCCATTTCGATGTCGTATTTTATCGCTTCGTCGGTCGGCGGCGTAATCGTGCTGTCCTGCCAGTAGCCCTGATCTAAAACTAGTTTTTGGTAATACGGATTGTTATTTAAAAAGATTTTATCGCCCTGCACGGCGATTTTGCGCTGACCGAAATAACTATCCACGCGGTCAATCACAGAACCGTTTGCGCCGACTAATTCAACACGCAAATCATACAAATTCGGTCGTTCGGGACTCCACGGCTCCTGATTATTCAAATGCAAAGTGGCAAGCGGATTCGCGCCGCCCTGCGTCTGCGCCGAAACTTCGGTCATCGCCGCCGGATTATTGCGAAACGTTGCCGTGAAGCGAAGTTTTTCGCCTGCGCTGACCGCTTGATTGAGAATTGTCTCGATTTTGACTTGACTATTATCAATGTCGGGTGTGATGCGTAATCTTTTGACATAAAAGGGCGCGACGGTTTCAATCCAAACCGGTTGCCATATGCCGGTCGTCCGCGTATACCAAATCGCCGCCGATTTCGGTTCCCAGAATTGTTTGCCGCGCGGAATCGTGCGGTCGGTTGAAGGGTCAAAGACGCGGACAACGACCGAGTTTCCGCTCTGCTGCAGTAAATCGGTAATATCGTGCGCAAACGGAGCGTTGCCGCCGCGATGCTCGCCTGCTCTTTCTCCGTTAATCCAGACAATCGCTTCGTAATCAACTGCGCCGAAATTGAGCATCACGCGCTTATTTCCGGCGCGAAAATTTGCCGGAACATCCAAATTGCGCCGATACCAGACGACATCGTGATAACTCGTGTCGCCGATGCCGGAAAGTTTCGTCTGAAACGCAAAGGGAACTTGTATCTGACGCGAAAACTTCTTCGTCGGTGTTTTATACCAACCTTCTTTTAATCCGCGATTCGCATCATCAAATTCAAACTGCCACGCGCCGTTTAACGTCTGCCATTCGCCGCGAACCAAATCGGGACGCGGATATTCGGGGCGCGGCACGGATTGGGCTTTTGCCGCTAGCGTAAAAACCGATAACGTAATTAATGTCAAAATTTTCAAAAACAGCAGATTTTTCATTTTCAATTATAATTATTCAAACGAACAAAACTTTTTTCCGACCAAATCAAATTGGCAATTCACAAACAAATTATCTTACCGCCGTTATTTCGTTACGGCTTTACAATTCTTTTCTTTAGATAATTTTTAACTGTCTTCACTATACC
>MWYY01000048.1 GCA_002050355.1 Acidobacteria bacterium 28-9 | reverse complement strand
CGATTTTTTCCAAATCAACTGTAACCGCAACCGGCTAGGGTTTCGCGCCCGGCGGTTTCGGCGCGTCGGTTGGACGCCGGACGGAAAATCCGTCGTTTTTCTTTCGACGCGCGGAACGGGAATGCCCTTGCCAAAAATGTACACGATGCCGATTACAGGTGAAGGCTTGCCAAATGAATTGCCATTTCCGATGGCGGGCGGCGTCGCCTCTTTTTCGCCCGACGGCTCGCGCATCGCTTACATGCCGCTTGGTTCGGCGACAGCGCAGTGGAAAATGTATCGCGGCGGACGCACAACCAAAATCTGGATTGGCAATCTTGCGGATTCGAGCGTCGAAGAAATTCCGCGCCAGAATTCAAACGACTACACGCCACTCTGGATGAATGATAAAATTTATTTTCTCTCCGACCGCAGCGGCAAAAACGTAACCCTTTATTCTTACGATACGAAAACGAAAAAAGTTGTGCACGCAATTAACAACACCGGACTCGATTTAAAAACGGCTTCAGCCGGACCGGACGCAATTGTTTATGAACAATTCGGCTCGATAAATATCTACAATCCCGATTCGGGCAAAACGAACAAAGTAAATATCACTTTGAACGGCGATTTGCCGCAGGTTCGCCAGCGATATGAGCGAGTCGCGTCGAGAATTTCAAACGTTGCCATTTCGCCTTCGGGCGCGCGCGCCGTGTTTGAAGCGCGCGGCGAGATTATCAGCGTTCCGGTTGAAAAGGGAAATGCGCGCAATTTGACGAACACGCCCAGCGCTGCCGAACGCGACCCGGCTTGGTCGCCAGACGGACGCTGGATTGCTTATTTTTCGGATGAATCCGGTGAATACGCTTTGCATTTGCGCGACCAGACGGGAATGGGCGAAGTCAAAAAAATCAGTCTCGGCAATCCCTCTTCTTATTTTTATTCGCCAAAGTTTTCGCCGGACAGCAAAAAGATTTTGTTCACCGATAAACGTCTAAACATTTGGTATCTCGACGTTGCAAAAGGGACGCCAGTCAAAGTTGATACGAACACTTATGAAAATCCATTTCCGGTTCTCGACCCGGAATGGTCGCCAGACAGCAAATGGATTGTCTATACCAAACAATTGCGAAATCGTCTCGGCACGGTTCAACTTTATTCGCTTGATACGAATAAGGCGACGCAAGTAACGGACGGGTTAAGCGACGCGCGTTATGCGGCTTTTGACCGAGGCGGAAAATATGTTTATTTCACTGCCAGCACAGACAATGGTCCGACCACCGGCTGGCTTGATTTGTCGAGTGCCTCGTTTCGCACAACGCGTAGCGTTTATGCGGTTGTTTTGAAAAAGACCGACCCGTCGCCGCTCTCGCCCGAAAGCGATGAAGAGAAAATCCAAGACCAAAAAACCGACGCGCCGAAACCGCCGGGCGCGAAACCCGAGCCGGTTGCGGTTACAGTTGATTTGGAAAAAATCGGTCAGCGCGTCGTCGCCTTGCCGCTTCCGGCGCGTGATTATCAAGGATTGGTATCGGGCAAAGCGGGAACATTCTTTTTGCTCGAAAACATACCGAGTTCGGGAACGTCCGCGACGCCACAGTTCGGCGCGGCGGTTCACCGCTTCGATATGGACAAGCGCAAAGCCGAGAAAATTCTCGACGGTGTAGTCTTGTTCGACGTTTCCGCCAACGGCGAGAAAATGCTGTTCGGACAATTCCCCAATCGGTACACCATCGCGTCAACCGTTTTGCCGATGAAACCGGGCGAAGGCGTTCTTAATGTCGGTGAAATGGAAGTAATGGTTGACCCGCGTGCCGAGTGGCGACAGATGTACAGGGAAGTCTGGCGCATCCAGCGCGACTTTTTCTACGACCCAACTTTTCACGGACTTAATATTAAAGCGACTGAAGAAAAATACCGACCATATTTGGAAACCCTCTCAAGCCGCAATGATTTGAATTATCTTTTCCAGGAAATGCTCGGCAATATGACGGTCGGGCATCACAATTCGGGCGGCGGAGATTCCCCGATACCGACGCGCTATACGGGCGGCTTGCTCGGCGCGGATTACACAATTGAAAACGGACGTTATCGTTTCGCCAGGATTTACGACGGCGAAAATTGGAATCCGGGTTTGTTCGCGCCGCTCACGCAGCCGGGCGTCAACGTCCAGGTCGGCGAATATTTATTGGCGGTCAACGGGCGCGAAGTCAAAGCAACCGACAATATTTATTCGTTTTTCCAGGAAACAGCCGGAAAACAAATCATTATCAAAGTCGGTCCGAGTCCGGACGGCAAAGGCGCGCGCGAAGTAACGGTCGTTCCGACGGCAAGCGAAAACGGTCTCAGAAATTTAGCATGGATTGAAGGCAATCGCCGCAAAGTTTCCGAACTGAGCGGTGGCAAACTCGCATATGTCTATCTGCCGAACACGGGCGGCGCCGGCTACACGAATTTTAATCGTTATTACTTCGCGCAGATTGACAAACAAGGCGCGGTCATTGACGAACGCTTTAATGGCGGCGGCAGCGCGGCGGATTATATTATTGATTATATGCGCCGTCCGCTGATGAATTACTGGTCAACGCGCGAAGGCGAAGATTTTGCCACGCCGGTCGGCTCAATCTACGGACCGAAAACAATGATTATCAACGAATACGCGGGTTCGGGAGGCGATTTGATGCCGTGGCTTTTTCGTCAAGCGAAAGTCGGAACGCTCGTCGGCAAACGCACCTGGGGCGGACTTGTCGGTATTTATAACTACCCGATTTTGATTGACGGCGGAACTGTAACTGCGCCGCGCGTTGCCTTCCGAAACGCGCAGGGCGAACTCGACATCGAAAACAAAGGCGTTGCACCCGACATCGAAGTCGACCTCGATCCGAGACTCTGGCGCGCCGGACACGACATTCAACTGGAAAAAGCGGTCGAAGTTACGCTAAACGCGCTAAGAGCAAATCCGATGATAACGCCCGCGCATGGAGGTTTTCCAAACTATCAAAAACCGTAATGCAGTGTAATCATTGGTGTTTTTTCAAATATGATGTTTGTGAATCGAAAAACCATTCGATTCACAAACATCGTAGAGTTTCCGAAAATTTTCATCACATCCCGCAGCTATCTGTAACCTGCTGCAACTGCTGTAAACTACATATAACTTTCCGTAATTCTAATATTTCTTTTCTTCATTTCTGAGACAAACTTTTCTGCGTCAATTGCTTTTTCCTGCGGTGTCGCGCCGCGCATTTTCACATCGCCTCGCGCCGCCATTTGCGCGATGATTGAGGCGGGAAAAGCCGTCGTTCGCATCATCGCGCTTAGGTTTGTTTGATCGTCGAATTTATCGACAATATCGTAGCGCAAAGTTTTACTTTCACTATTTTTTGTTCCGACAAATTCAAGCCGAATCAATACATAATCAGGCTCGTCGGCAGGCAGATTTCTCTGCAAAAGCTCGCCCAAAACTTTACGCGGTTTTATTTTCACAAAATCGGCAACAATTTCTTCGCTCGAACACAAACCTATATCAATCATCGTCTTAAACTTCGCGCAGTGTCCTGCGTAGCGAATCGTTTTGTAATCGAGTTGCTTAATTTTTCCGAGAAAAGTTTCCGGTAAGGTCGAAGTTCCGCCCGAAGTTTGGAAGGCTTCGAGCGCGGGGAAATCATCGAAGGCAAGCGTTTCGAGTTCGGTCATTGATTCGACCTCCGTAATTTTACCGTTGCGGATAACGCGCGCCGTTTCAAGGTATTCGTTTATCAAACCTTCGACCGAAAAAACCAGTTGATAATCAAGCGGCGGCTTCGGGTTTTGCGGCAAACCGCCGACGCGAATATGGATTTCCTCGATTTCATCAAAACAAGCTGCGCCGTGTATCGCCAAAATTGAAACCATTCCGGGCGCGAGTCCGCAATCGGGAATAATGTTTATTCCCGCGCTTTTCGCTTCATCATTGAGCGCGAGCTGCTCATCAACGATGTAATTGTTTCCGCCCAAATCGCAGAAATTCGTGCCGGTTTCAATCGCCGCTTTTGCGAGTTCGAGATTAAACCAGTAATTGACGCAGGAAATTGCCGCATCATGTCCGCACATTACCGAGATGGTTTTTTTGTAATCGGAAACGTCGAGTTGTTTAGCGGTGATCTTTCTACTGCCTGCAATTTTTGCAACCTGTTCGGCTTTTGCAAAATTCGCGTCAGCAATTGTTATTGAATCAACTTCCGGCGAATTATGAGCCAAATCGAAAACCGCTCCGTGTCCCATTCGTCCCGCGCCGATGACAAGAATTTTCATATAATTTAGGTAAGTAGAGAGCAGTAAGAAGCGGGCAATTTTCCGCGTAAATAGTTCTCTCGAATGTTTTTTTAATTGTCTGAAATATACGAGATTAAAACTGAAAAGTCTATTAAAAAGGTTAATTTACGGGTTTTTCTCCGGCTAACTGTTTCGCTGCATTTGTCCGTTAGATTTTTATGTGGCTGGACAACACTTGTTTGAGATGTTAATATCAAAACACATTAACACATAGAAGTCCTTTATTGGGTTTCTGTTTTACTCGGGCAGTCATCTTCAAATAATAAAAAACGAATTTGGCAAACTAACACAGAAAAATCTGGTATTTTTCTGTATTTTGAATTTTTCACCGCCCAGAAAAAACAAAACAAATTACAAGGAGAATTATTGATGAAAACTCTAGCTAGAGGAAGTATCCTCTTCGGCTTTTTAGCATTGTTAGCTGCATTATTTTACTTTCAGCCGACAGCCGAAGCCAAAGCAGCATTCGACACGGCGATTAACTCGCAGGAAAATATCCAACAAACCGTCCAAAACAACCTTCAACCCGACAATCAACAAACAAATATAATCGAAGCATCAGCCGAAGCAATAGGAAACGCAGCGGTTTCCGAAGCGCGTTCTTTTCGTGCGACGGCGTATTGCCTGCAAGGCAGAACGGCTAGCGGTAGCGGTGTCCGCCGCGGAATTGTAGCCGCCGACCCGCGCATTCTGCCGCTCGGCACGCGCATTCAAGTAAGCGCCGGCGCTTACAGCGGAACATATACGGTTGCAGATACAGGCGGTGTTATCAAAGGTCGCATCCTGGACATTTGGGTTCCAAGTTGTTCTGAAGCGATACGTTTCGGACGCAGAGAATCAACAAACAAATATAATCGAAGCATCAGCCGAAGCAATAGGAAACGCAGCGGTTTCCGAAGCGCGTTCTTTTCGTGCGACGGCGTATTGCCTGCAAGGCAGAACGGCTAGCGGTAGCGGTGTCCGCCGCGGAATTGTAGCCGCCGACCCGCGCATTCTGCCGCTCGGCACGCGCATTCAAGTAAGCGCCGGCGCTTACAGCGGAACATATACGGTTGCAGATACAGGCGGTGTTATCAAAGGTCGCATCCTGGACATTTGGGTTCCAAGTTGTTCTGAAGCGATACGTTTCGGACGCAGAGCCATTTTGGTCAACGTCATCGGAAGACGATAAGATTTTAGAGATAACTTTTATAATAAACTACATTTTACAACTTTAATTTAACCAATTTTAAAAAGAAAGCCGTCTCATTTGAATGAGACGGCTTTCTTTTTTCTTTGCGGAGAACAGTTTAAAAAGCGTAATTAGTTTCGAGCTTTGCAATTCTAACAATCCCCCTATTCACAAAGAGAGTATAACAAACCTGTGGAAAAATCTGCTCTAAAACGCTTTTAATAAAACTTACAATCCGTATTTTAACTTGTTGCGTCGAGTTCCTCTTCCAATAATTGCCGCTCATACAAATCGGCGTATTCACCGCCGAGTCGTATCAATTCGTCATGCGTTCCGCGTTCGATAATTTGCCCGTTGTGCATAACGCAGATTAAATCGGCGTCGCGGACGGTCGAGATGCGATGCGAAACAATCAAAGTCGTTCGGTTTTGACGCACGTCGCGCAAACCGTTCAGGATTTTTTCTTCCGTGTAGGTGTCAACCGCCGACAAACTGTCGTCGAGAATCAAAATCCGCGGATTTCGCATTACGGCGCGGGCAATCGCCGTGCGCTGTTTTTGTCCGCCGCTCAGAGTTATACCGCGCTCGCCGACGAGCTGTTCGTATTTATAAGGAAAATCCTTAATGTCGTCGGCAAGACCGGCAATCTCGGCGGCGCGCTCGATTTCCGGCTGCAAATTTCGGATTGCGGATTGTCTGCCATTTGAACTTTCGCTGGCAGATTTTCCATCGTTGGTTGTTAATCGGTTGTTTTCTTGACTTTGGACTTTGGACTTTGGACTTTGCACATCGACGCCGAAGGCAATATTTTCCGCCAGCGTATCGCTGAACAAAAACGTTTCCTGCGGAACGAATCCGATTGCGCGGCGGATTTGTTCCAGCGGAAACCGGTGAATCGGAACATCGTCAATAAAAATCGTATCTTCGGGCGCGTCGAGCAGGCGCGGGACGAGGCTGACGAGCGTCGATTTTCCGCTTCCGGTTTTGCCGACGAGCGCGACGGTTTTGCCCGGTTCGATTTCCAGGTTTATGTCTCGCAAAACAGGTTTGCCGTTGTAACCGAAAGTTAGATTGCGAAACTCGATTTTGCCTTGAATTTGCGGCTGTTTCCTTGCGTCAATCGCATCTTTTATAGTCGGTTCGGTTTCCAGAACTACGTTGAACCTTTTCAAACTTGCTGTTCCGCGCTGGTAAAGATTAACGACGTAACCGAGCGCAATCAAATACCAAATCATTCGCTGCAAATAAAGAATATACGAGGTAAATTCACCTGCCGTAATTTCGCCGCGCACCGTCATCGGGACGCCGACGGCGACGATTATGACAAAACCCAAGCCGATAAAAAAGAAAAGCAGCGGGCGCATCGCCGCGCCGTATTTGACGAGCGAGATATTTCTTTTGGCGTATTCACGGTTGAGTTCCTGAAACTTTTCAATCTCCGATGTTTCCTGTGCATAAGCGCGAACGACACGCACGCCCGACAGGTTTTCCTGCGCACGAGCCGTAATATCCGAGAAAAATTCTTGAATTTTTTCAAACCGAACGTGAATTTGTCCGCCGAGAAATTTTACGGTCAAGCTGACAAACGGCATCGGAATCAATATCAACAGAGTCAACTTAATGTTTGTGCGAAGCAGAATCGGCAAAACAATGCAAAGGGCGAAAATTGCCTGGAAACTGTATAAAATCATCGGTCCGACGATTTGCCGTATTGCCGAAAGATCGTTTGTAGCGCGCGCCATAAGGTCGCCGACGCGGTTGTTTTGAAAATATTCGAGCGGCTGATTGACCAAGGAAGCGTAAAAATCGCGGCGCATATCGTATTCGATATGACGCGAAGCATTGATAAGCAGCCTGCGCTGCCAGAACAGAAAGACGCCGCTCAAAAAGTTGACACCCAAAATGGCGAGCGGATAATAAATAATTTTGTTCCACGTCGCCTCTGCGCTGATGTCGTCAATTGCCTGTCCGACCAGATAAGGCACCGCAAGCCCAAATGCCATCGAACACAAAATAAACAAAATACCGAAAATAACATTCAGCTTATAAGGCGAAAAATAGCGCGCAAATTTTTTCAGCTCTTCCATAAATCGTCAATCGTGAATCGTAAATAGTAAGAAATTCTATTCACGATTCACGCTTTTACTAAATCTTTGTATAAGTCGATAGCGCCGTTGCCGTCAATTTTCCTTCCGCATTGACGCATTCCGCCGAAACTGTCAGAATGCGTCGTCCGGCGCGCACGACTTTTGCCGTGCAAACGATTTCGCCTTCGGCGACCGGACGCAAATAATGAACGGTCAAATCAATCGTAGTTGCTTTTTCGCCCGTTTCCAGACAAGTTATGACCGCAAAAGCCATCGCCGTATCAATTACCGAAGCGGTCGCGCCGCCGTGCAAAATGTCCTGCGGCTGACGCAGTTCGTCGCGCATTTCGAGTTTTACAATCGCTTCGCCGTATGAAATATTAACGAATTCCATTCCTAAAAGCTGCACAAACGGAACTCGCGCAAAACCCGCAAGAGCTTTATTTTTCAGCGTTTCATCAATTTCTTTATTTTTCACCAAACATTCCTTCGCGTATTACCGCCTGCAAGTTTTCAAGCGAAACTTTCCTGAAATTCTTCGGAATTTCAAACAAATCGTTTTCAGTCTGTGTCTTAAAATTTTTCATTTCAACCGTAAAAGTTAAAGTTTTCTTCTCACCGCCGGCGTTGCTGTAAAATTCTTGTCTAACGGGCAGACCGATTTTTTCGTCAACGAAAACAATTGTTTCGGCGTTTTCCGAATCACTCAAACTGACCGCATATTTTGTCAAACCGCTTTCCGCGCCGAGTTTAGTAAATTTTGCGTCAGCATTTTGGTTGAGCCATCCGTTGGTTAAAAATTCCTTAAAATCTTCCGTCGTTTGCGGCGCAGAAATCGTTGTAACGGAATTTTCCGCATAAATTTTTTTGGCAGGAAAAATAATAAAATTTTGATTTGCGCCGGTTTGCAAAACCGTAAACTGATTTTTCGTCTCGAAAGCGTAATCGTAACGCGAAGAATTATTTTTGCGCGCAACAAAGGTTTTATTTTCTGAACCGTTTGATGTAACTGCGAATTCTGCTTGAAAGTTTTCCGGCTCTTTTGTCGCAAAAGGAGAATTGGTTTTTTGTTCTCCGGTAATAAAAAGCGTCGGCGTTTCGGTTTTTTCCCGCTGCCAGCCGCACGAGGCAAAAACCGACAGAGAAAATGTCAAACCGAAAAAGAATTTGATTGAATTTGACGAAAACATTTGTAAACTGAAATCTTAACATATAGGTTAAAAGATTCCAGATTAAAAGAATTAAAGAATTCATCATTCATCGTTCTCAATCTAATGAACCTCGAAAACGATTTTGCAAAACTTGCCGAGCTGCTCAAATCCCGGCACGAATGGCTTTTAGTTCACTCTACTGGAAAAAGTTTTTCGCTCGAAACGGGTGAAATTGAGATTGAAATAAAACACAACAAAATCCTTGTCGGATTTCTCGACGACAAAGGTTTTCAAACCTGGCGAATTCGGTCGTTTGAGCAAAAAGGTGAAGAGATTTTGCTGAACCTGGCGCGCAATTTTGAAAAAGAGCTTGAGAAAATTCGCCTCGTTCCGCGCGTTGCGGCAAGCGAATTATCCGCCGCAATCGAACTTGCGCGGCTTGAGAAAGCAAATGAAATCGCGCGGTTAATCGTTGCCGAAACACTCGGAGCAAAACTCGTCCGAGTCGCTTTGAATGAAAAAAACGGACGTTTCGCGCAAATAATTTTTGAGAATCGAGGCGGCAAACAAATTGCCGCTTTGTCCGACGTTTCGGGCGCGACAGCGACGACCGAAAATTTAATTGCAACCGCGATTTTGTGGCTGGCAAGATTGCAAAACCGTAAGAAAAAGCCGGTTGAAACCATCTGGATTTTAGCGGAAAAGAAACGAGCAAAAAATGCGCAAAAACTTTGTGCTGTTTTGCGAAAAAATTGGCAAGACAAAATTGAAATTTTTGAGGTTTCAGGCAAAGGTGCAAAGCCGCAAAGCGTCGAGGAAAAAGTCTCGAATCAATCTTTACAAAAATTTGAGCCGATTGTTTTTAAAAATTTATGGCGTGAAAAGACGAAGGAAATTCAATCATCTGAAAAAGCCCAAATCAGCCGAACTGCACAGGAAATTGTAAGCATCGCGCCGAAAAACATTGACGTTGTTTTGACCAAACAAGGCGAAACACTTCGATTTTTAGGTTTGCCGTTCGCGCGTGTCAGGAAGATTTCCGGCGAGGAAAAAGTCTGGTTCGGTATCGAAAACGAGCGACAAATCTTGAACGAAAAAAAATTTGCGGAATTTGATAATTTAATTGAAGAACTGAAAATTTACCGGCAAAGCGAAACGCCGAATAAACGCCACGAATTTTACAGATTATCGCCCGAAGCGTGGCTCGAAGCCGTTTTGCGGCGCAACATAAAATTACTTGACGGAAACCTAATTTTGTCGCCCGTCTATAATCAATTTCGCGCCGGACGCGACACGATTGATTTGCTCGCTTTAAGACGCGACGGACGACTCGTTATCGTCGAACTAAAAGTTTCACCCGACCGTGAAATGATTTTTCAAGCCGCAGATTACTGGCGCAAAATCGAATCGCAGCGTCGCGCGGGAAATTTGCAAACAGCAAAAGTATTCGGCGATTTGGAAATTTCAGACCAACCCGCGCTTTGTTATCTGGTCGCGCCTTTTTTGAGCTTTCATCGGGATTTTGATTTTCTGGCGCAAACCGTATCAGCAGAAATTGAAATTTGCCGTTTTGATTTGAATGAGAATTGGCGCGAAGATTTAAAGGTAATGAGGAGAAAAGTAATAGGCCATAGAAATTAGCGGTTAGATTGTTTGTTTGAGTTTTCAATAACTTTTTTCAATCCAAAACATGATTTCTAAAATCCGTCGCCTTTTACACCATCTTAATCTTTGACAAATTTATAGCCGACGCCGCGCACTGTCAGCAGAATGCGCGGATTGTTCGGCTCGTCTTCCAGATACTTTCTGAGCCGCACGATAAAGTTGTCAATCGCGCGTGTGTCCGTATCTTCGTGCAAATCCCAAACTTCTTCCAAAATCGTTTTGCGCGAAACGGCTTTTCCCGCGTTTTCAATCAAATGACGAAGAAGTTTGACTTCCATCAATGTTAATTTGACGATTTCGCCCGCGCCATTCCATAATTCGAGATTTTCAAAATCAATCGTTCTGCCGCCGACCACATAAATTTTATCAATTGCGGAGGCGACTTTTTCCGAAACTTTTTCGCGCTGCAACCACTCGCGGCGGCGCAGAAGTCCGTTTAGACGCGCCATAAAAATCGAAAGCTCAAAGGGTTTCGGCAAATAATCATCCGTCCCGGCTTCAAAACCGAGTAATACGTCTTCCGGGCGACTGCGCGCTGTCAACATCAAAATCGGCGTGAAAACATCGGCTTCGCGCAGTTTTTTTGCGACCGTAAAACCGCTTAGTTCGGGGAGCATTACGTCTAAAACAATCGCGTCAAACGCTTTTTTTTCAACGAGCAAAACATCCAAAGCATGTCTGCCGTCCGAAGCAATTTCAACGGCAAAACCTTCGGCTTCGAGATTAAAACGCAAGCCGTCGGCAATATGCTGTTCGTCTTCGACAATCAGAATGTTCATAATGGAAAATGGAAAAATGAAAAGGTTTTAATTTTCCGTTTTTACGTTTTTCGTTTTTGGCAGTTTTACGATAAATGTGCTGCCTTTGCCTTCACCCGCGCTCTCGACGCGAATTTTCCCTCGATGTTTTTTTACAATCGAGCTTACGATATAAAGCCCAAGCCCGGTGCCTTTGGCTTTCTGGGTCGAAAGATTCGGGATGCGGTAAAACCGTTTAAAAATGCGTTTTGCCTCGTTCGGTGCAATGCCGACGCCCGAATCTTTGATGCGAATTTCAAACGTTTTTTCGTCGCTGCCTCTGGCTTCGACAAAAACCTTTGCGCCTTTATCTGAATATTTCACGGCGTTGTCGAGCAGATTTGTGAAAACAGCTTGCAGTTCCGACCAATCGCCGGAGACGGTTATGTTTTTTTCACTTCTTAAAAACTCGATTGCATTTTCCTCTAAATTGTAGCGCGTCTGAATTATGGCGACGCATTCGCGCACAAGTTTGAAAATGTCGATTTCCGAGGTATTCAGCAAACGCTTCCGGTCATTTGCACTGCCCGCGTGCAGAACCTGCTCGACGGTCGTCAAAAGACGATTGGTATCGGTAAGCATCGTGTCGTAGAATTCGCTTCGTTTTTCGGGCGCGACTTCGCGCGTCTTCAACGTTTCCAGATAAAGTTTGATAGACGCAATCGGGGTTTTCAGTTCGTGCGTTACGGCACTTAGAAATGCGTCCTGCTGTTCGTTGCGGCGAATTTCGCGCAGCAGAAACGTTGTGTTGAGAACCAAGCCCGTGATAATGACAGCAAAAAATACGATGCCGAAAACCATCAATGCTACCTGGCGCAGGTTCAGCAAAATCCAGCCGACGTTAAGCGCAACCGCCAGCACGACGAGGCAGATGCCAAGCACGAGAAAAGTGACGGCGGTTTTGCGGCGACCGGGAACTCTCATAAAACAATGCAAAGTTTAAAATTAAAAGTGCAAAATGAAAACCTAAATTATCATTTTGCACTTTTAATTTTTTAATTTTTACTTATCTTAAGCGGCTTTTCTAAAAGCCTGGACGCTTTGACTTTCTTTTTTCAAGTCGTAAGCGTGAACTTTTTGTATTAATCCGATTTTTTCTAAAAATCTGATTTGAAGCCAGTTCGGGTCAAATTCATACCAGGTAAGCCCGTGTTTTGCCGAGCGCGGATTGGCGTGATGATTGTTGTGCCAGCCTTCACCGAAAGTCAAAGCGGCAATCAAACCGTTATTACGCGAATCGTCGTGCGTATCGAAACGGCGCGTTCCCCATAAATGCGTGGCGGAATTTACCAGCCATGTCGAATGCCAGCCGAAAACCTGCCGCAGAAAAATTCCCCACAAAACCATCGACCAGCCGCCGATTAGAAACAAAACAGCGCCGACAACAATTGACGTAACCCAAAAGTATTTCGATGAAATAACGTGAAATTTATCTTTCAGCAAATCGGGAGCGTAGCGTTTAATCATTTCTTCAGGCTGATCCTGCGCCGTTCCCTTCAAAATCCAGCCCATATGCGCCCAAAACGTGCCTTCGCGCGGCGTGTGCGGGTCTCGGTCAGTTTCGGTAAATGCGTGATGAATACGATGCGTCGTAACCCATTGCAAAGAACCGGATTGCAGTCCGAGCGTTCCGCAGATGGTTAGAAAATACTCGAGCCATTTCGGAGCTTTATAACCGCCGTGCGTCAGAAGTCGGTGATAACCCATTCCGATGCCCCAGCTTCCGGCAATCCACCAAACAATTAACCCGGCGGCAAGATTCGCCCAGCTAAACGTAAATAACGCCCAAACCGCCATAATATGAAAAATGACGACAAACATCCCCGTCACCCATTGAATCGGTCTTAATTTTGATTGTTTAAATTCGACAACGTTTTGCACTTTTTATGAATTCCTCTCTATACGATTTATAAAAAATTTTTGAACACGAGATTTCGTTTC
Source organism: Acidobacteria bacterium 28-9 (assembly GCA_002050355.1). Classification (GTDB taxonomy): domain Bacteria; phylum Acidobacteriota; class Blastocatellia; order Pyrinomonadales; family Pyrinomonadaceae. The sequence continues at coordinate 48,600 of MWYY01000048.1, read as the reverse complement.
GCGCGTTTATGATGTAAATCCTAACAGGTTTAATGCACGGTGTTTGTAAGAGTTTTGTAATAGCTGTTTTAAGCCGCACGTTTTAATTCGACCGCCGGTTTTTCCGTGTCGAAAACGCGAATCTGTTTTGCCCAGCCGAGTTTCTCAAAAATGCGAATCGTCAGCCAGTTCATATCGAATTGATACCATTTCAAGCCGTGTCTGGCTGAAGAAGGATATGCATGGTGATTGTTGTGCCAACCTTCGCCGAATGTGAGCAGCGCGACGAACCAATTATTTGTCGAGTCATCAATTGTTTCAAAAGAACGTTTGCCGAAGTAATGCGTCGCCGAATTAACCAGCCAGGTCGAATGCCAGCCGAACACGACGCGCGCGAAAACGCCCCACAAAACCATTGACCAGCCGCCGATTGCATACAAAACAAAGCCCGAAAGAACAATTGGAACATAGTAATATTTTGCCAGTAAAACGTGAAATTTATCTTTCAGCAAATCCGGCACATATTTTTGCAAAGTCGCCGCGTCGTGGTCTTGCGCCGTACCGCGCAAAATCCATTCGATATGCGCCCACCAAAAACCGGGACGAGTCGAATGCGGGTCGCGTTCAGTTTCGACGTGCCTGTGGTGAATCCGGTGCGTCGCCACCCATTTCGGCGCGTCATCCTGTATCGCCATCGCGCCGAAAATCGTCAGCGTGTATTCCAACCATTTTGGAGCTTTGAAACTTCGATGCGTCAAAAGGCGATGATAACCTAAACCGACGCCCAAACTTCCGACAATCCAATTTCCGATGAGCATTGCAGCGAAGTTTTGCCAGCTAAACACGAACAAAGCTGGAATTGTTAAAAGGTGAAAGACAACGACGATAGATAAATTTTTCCAATTTATACTTCGGCGCGATTGCTCAAATTCGATGACGTTTTGCATTTATAATTTTTACGATTGCTAAAATATGGCAAGTTTAAGAGTAACAGTTTCGAAAAAAGGCAATCGTAATAGTTGTGTAAGATTTGGACGGAAAATGTCTGCGAAGTTTAGGTGAGATAACTCAAATGACTTTTATCGTAAAGTATTTTTACGAATTATTTCGCGTGTTAAATAAAAGACTGTCGCAATAAAAATCATTACCGCTAAAATAAATTGAACTTCGTATTGTAAAAGAATATTTGCTTCATATTCTTGGATAAATCTCCATTGTTCAGCAAAAGTCAGTGGTCTCGTAATAAAAAGATTCGAGCCATAAACAACAATATGTCCGCTGAAAGCAATTGCAGCTATATAACTCCACCATCTGCTTATTAATAATAATAAAGCTGCGAGAAGAAGAGTCGGCGTGTGGATAAAAGTCTCAGTTTTATACCAAGGACATATATAACAGAAAGAAATACCTGTTCCTGTTTCAACTGTTTCAAAGTGAATGTAAAGCAAATTCAATAATGCTAAACCAAAGATTACTACTTTTGGCTGAAACATATAACCAATTATTGTTTTAGTTTGCTTCATACAAAATGATTGAATGTTCTCGAATTACTTTTGCTCTAATCAACGTCAATCGTATAACTGACAAGCCACAAATCGAGTTGTTCAAGTTTCTGCTTCCAGCGTTTTTTATATTCGCGCATCCAATCGCGGTTCGATTCTTCGTCCAGCGCGTCAATTACGATTTTTACCAAATTATCCCGATACAAAACGCCTTGATGCCGACAATGTCCTTCGACTTTCTGCGTTTCGTAGCTTGCCGCGTCGAAATGCTCGACAATCTCCAAAACCGCTTCGGCTAACCATTCGGGCGGAACGTCGCGCCCGTCGTTAAATTGAAGCGGGAGCAGAATCTCGAAGCGGCGCAATTTGCTGTTCATAAGTGGCTTTGCCTTTGACGCTAAAAGAAATGTTTTGGTCGGCGAGTGCTTCGAGCGCAGCTTCGGGAACGAGATGCTCGCCGGATTTCAACACGCGCCCGGAAAAACGCCCGAGCAGAAAACCAAGAGCGCGTTTTTCGGTTTCGCGGTCAGGAAAAGTGATTGTTATCATAAATTTTCGGGCGCCTCCGTAAAGAAATTGTAACACCGATTATCGTTTATTTTAGCAATTTTGCTAATCAGCAAAAGCCACGCTCAATTGTTTGAGCGGCATAGATTTTCTCGCGTCTAATTCATCAACATTTTCGCGGCTAACGTATTCATACAAAATATCGCGCTGCTGCGGAACGAAACCGGCTTCGGAAATTTGATAGCGCAACTCTTTTTCGTTTGCCTGCGTGTCCGCGCCCGCCGCCGAGACCACGTTTTCTTCAATCATAATCGAACCCATATCGTCCGCGCCGAAACGCAGCGCAGTTTGTCCGAGACGCAAGCCTTGCGTCAGCCACGACGATTGAATGTGCTGAACGTTATCAAGAAACAGACGCGAAACGGCAACCATTTTTAAATAATCAACTCCGGTCGGCTCTTCCGTTATTTTGCGCCCCAAAGCAGTGTTTTCGCGCTGAAAAGTCCACGAAATAAACGCCGTAAATCCGCCGGTTTCGTCCTGCAAATCTCTGATTCTCTGCAAATGCCGGACGCGATGTGAAATGTTGTCGCCGATGCCGAACATCATCGTCGCTGTCGAGCGCAAACCCACTTTGTGAACCGCACGCATTACGTCGAGCCATTCCTGCGTCGAGCATTTAGTCGAAACTCTTTTGCGCACTTCGTCGTCGAGAATTTCACCGCCGCCGCCGGGCATCGAATACAAACCGGCATTTTTCAAACGACGTAAAATAGTTTCGTAATCGAGTTTGGAAATCAAAGAAATATTGTGAATTTCCGGCGGTGAAAAGCAGTGCAGTTGAAATGTCGGATATTTTGCGTGAAGCGTAGATAGGAGATTTTCATACCATTCGATATTAAAATCGGGATGAAGTCCGCCCTGCATCAAAATGCCTGTGCCGCCGAGCGCGATTGTTTCGTCAATGCGTTTTTCAATTTCTTCAATCGAATGAACATAAGTATCTGGCTTTCCCGGACGACGATAAAACGCGCAAAATGTGCAGACGACATTGCAGACGTTTGTGTAATTGATGTTGCGGTCGATGATGTATGTAACGACATCGGTCGGATTTTTCCGCATCCGAATTTCGTGCGCTGCTAAGCCGATGCGAACAAAATCGTTTGATTCTAAAAGCGCAGTCGCATCTTCGGCGGTTAATCTTTCGCTTGCCAGAGCCTTATCTAAAATCGGTTGAATATCGCTCATAAACTTTGCAAATTAAAAATCGAATTTGGCTTTTTGCCAACCAAACATCTATTTTAACTGATTTCGGCGGCTGTGAGAATTGATTTACAAGATTTGTGCCAAAAGATTATTGGACAATCGGGCTGGTGGTAACTTTCGTTCCGATTTTAATTGGCGGAAAAGGTATTTGATTGTATGATTCAGACTTGTTGTCGTAAATTCCTCCGTCGTAATTTTCCTTTCCGTTCTTATCAAGCACACGAAAAACAATGCCTTCCGATGTTTTTTCATTGACGCGCGTGATTTTGAGAATTTGGTCAAAATTATTTCCGGCATTGATTAATAAAAACAGCAAGTTTCTGGTTGCTCCTTGTTTCCTCCCGACATTGATTGAAACCGGCAAGGCGGAAACATCTGTCTCAAATTGGCAGCACGAAGCCGTTCTATTCTTAGTTTTCCAACGCTTGCCGATGCGCGTAATTTGCCCACTTATCGGCTTCTTGATAAATTTCAAATATTTTGGCGGAGCAAGAAATGAATTTTTTACATCGTTTTTTTTATCATCTACACGCCGCGCAAAGGTTCCGCATTCATCACACAATATTTTTCTAGGGAAACCGTTAAACTTGTCAAATCCGCCGTAATAATTGCCGAAGGAAGCGATTTGTTCTTTGTAAACTAAAAATTCCGCGTTTTTTACGGGAATCCAAATTCGAGGCGTTTTGACAAATCTTCTTCCTTTTCCTCGCATTTCTTGTTCGGGCGTGAAAATTACTTCTGAATTTTCATTGATTTCGACCTTTCCATAACTAAAGTCAACAATTAAATGTTGGTCAAAATAAGGAATTAAAATAAAGCCTTCTCTTGTTGACCAGCGAAGAAAATAACCCGAACCGTAGCCTATTTCTGCATAAGTTCCAGCTAGCTCGTTTTGCTCTGTTTTCAAAGCCTCGCCGATTTCATTCCAAAGCGTTTCCATCTTCTTTTTGTCTTCAGGCATTAATCCAACGAGAAAAGAAGATTTATTGTTTCCGAGTTTTGGCAGTTCCGGCTGCCACTCTAATTCAGAGTAATTCTTTTGCTGGGAGTTGATTGTCTGGAACAGAAAAAGTGAGAAGAAAAGGACGAAAGCGGATTTAATTATAGAATTTTTCATAACCCGAAGCCTTTGAGAAAAGTTAAAGCCATTATAACTCAATAAACTTCAAAGGCTTTAAACTTTTAATTAACCGATGCTTAAAAGCCAAGTCAAAATAAAGCTCCAAGCCTTTTCGCATTGATTCATCGATTTTATAAGAAATATTTTCCGACAGGTATTTCTTAAAATCTTCGCGCGCGAGGGAAATTTCGGTTTCGTAATTGGCGATAATTTCGTCCAGATGCTGCAAACCTTCGTCGAGCGCGCCCGCAAAATCAATTGTTCGCGCAACTTTGGCTCTTTCCGCGTTTGCCATCCACATAGCAAAAACAAAACCGAAACCGGTAAAACTTTTCCATATTTCGGCTAAATCAAATTTGCGATATTTGGTTTCGTCAATCGTCAATGCCGGGTCGCCGATGAGCAGAGCGCAATCGGAATCATTTAACATTTTCTGCAAATTTGGCTGGGCAATTTTCCAATCCGGTTCAAAACCCAAAAGCTCGCGGAAAACGATTTTTGTCAACGCGACGGAAGTTTTGGACGAAACGTCGAGCGAGACGGTTTTTACATCAGTCAAACTTTCGCCTTTTGTTAACAGACAAACGCTTCTGACCTTTTCTTTAGCGCCGACGCAAACTTCCGGCACAAGCAAAATGTCTTCGATTCGCTGATATTCGACGACCGGAACGAGCGCGGCGTCAACTCGCTTTTCACGTAAAAGTTCAGCCGAACGCGATGGTGCGTTGTCCATTATCAATTCAAACTCTCCGCGCCGCGAGCCGTATAAAAAACTCCAGACGAGCGGCGCGGTGTTTGAATAACTCGACGCGGAAATGCGCGGAACTGAATCTATAAGAGCAGCAGACATTTTATTGGGCTAAAACGTCTTGAAATTCAGGCATCCGGTCAATAATTTTTTTCGCAAATACGCATTGCGGTACGATTTTCAAATTATTTTTGCGGGCGAATTTTACGCCTGCTTCGACAAGTTGCTTGCCGACGCCTTTGCCTTTCAATGGGTCGTTAACTTCCGTATGGTCAATGATTATACGGTCTGTGCCCATTTTTCGGTAAGTCATCTCCGCAATCCGTTCGCCGTCTTTTTCGATAAAAAACGCGCCTTTCGTGTCTTGTTCTTCGTTTTGGATATTCATAATTGCTCCGCTGAAAGATAAATTCTTCTCTTACTTTATTTCTAACAAAGCGTTTTCGGTTTGCCAAATCTTGCTTGTCGAAAGCGGTTTAATTATGCTTATAAAAATATGAAAATCTATGATGTAACATTTCCAATCAGCGAGCAAACACCGGTTTACGAAGGCGACCCGAAAGTTAAAATCCAAATCGCGCATTGGATTGAAAAAGGCGACGCGGCAAACGTTTCGTATATTTCCTGCGGCGTTCACACGGCGACGCACGTTGATGCGCCAAATCATTTTATCGAAGGCGGAAAGCGAGTTGACGAACTTTCATTCGACAAGCTTTTGGGCAGATGCCGCGTCGTCGAATTGGACGAAAGTGTTATAGCGATTCAAGAAAAGCACGTTTCTAATTTACAAAATGTCGAGCGCGTTTTGTTCAGAACACGAAATTCAAAGTTTTGGAACGAACCGGAAAAAGGCTTTCGCAAGGATTTTACATATATCGAACCGGAAGCGGCGCGCGCGCTTGTCGAAAAGAAAATAAAACTCGTCGGCATTGATTATCTTTCAGTGGAAAAATTCGGCTCGACTGATTTCGCAACTCACGTTACGCTGCTCGAAAACGAAGTCGTGATTATCGAAGGGTTGGATTTGCGGGAAGTTTCCGCCGGAGATTACGAGCTTATTTGCCTGCCTTTGAAATACATCGGCGGCGCGGGCGACGGCGCGCCGGCGCGCACGATTTTAAGAGAAATCGAAAGATAAAATTATCGAATTCTTTAGCGGTTTTATGAAACGCACGGAATTTGTCAAAAAGCGGCGCGTGATGTCGCAAAAATCAATCGAAGAGTTAATTGAAACTTTGCGAAGCGAAGATTTGCAGACCAGATTTCTCGCTGAAATGTGTCTGCGTGACGCGACCGGAACTTGACTGAATTTTCAGCCAGCGAGTTCGCAGGCATCGAGAGAAGAAGCCATCGAAGAATGGCGCAAATGGTGGCGCGAGCGCGAAGGTAAATTCAAAAAGCGTTGGATAAGACCATAAAACTTACAGAGTTATTTATTTAACCGCCCGCCAACAACTAAAAAATTACTCGTCGCATCAAACTCTGCAAAACCGTTCGACTCTAAGGAGTTTTTATGCTTTCTTTGTCAACCAAAATTTCCTTGTCGCTTATTTTTATTTTTTCTTTGCTTGTCGTTTCGGTAACTGCGCAAAAGCCTGCTTCGACGCCGCCTCAGGAAGAGGATACGGAAAGAATTTTCACCGAAGAGATTAAGTTAAACGTCAACGCTTTCGACCCGGACGGAAAATTTGTCGCCAACGTTAAAAAAGAAGATTTGGTGATAATGGAAGACGGGCGCATCCATCAGGCAAGCAGCCTTCGCCGGATTCCCGCCAACGTTTTGGTCGTGATGGACACGGGCGGCGAGATGCGCGCGGCAAAAAGTTTGACGCAAACGCGCGAGACGGCGAAAAGTTTTATCAATGCCTTAAAGCCGGAAGATTCAGTGACGGTTATGCAGTATAACGACCGTGCGGAAATCATTGCCGAATGGACGGATAAGGCAAATGCGCTTAAATTTCTTGCCGGCAAAGCTAATTTCGGAAAGCGTTCGATGCTCTACGACGCGCTACAGACGGCGACGAGATTTTTGCAAAATTCCGCACTCGAAAATCGTCATCTCGTTTTGATTACAGACGGTACGGATAGTTTGAACAATTTGACCGAACGAGATGCGGCAATGCAAAATCTTTTGAAAACCGACATAAACGTTCACGTTATCAGCTACACACAGATGGAGCTTGCCGACATCGAACCGCGCACGAAAGGCACTACAAAAACTCCGCCGCCGAAAGCCGTCCCGGACGAAGTTACGGCAACTTTGCCGCTTGGAATCCGCGATATGAACCGCGCGGTGCGCATTTTAACAATGAATACCGACAGGGAATTTCTGAAAAAGATGCGCGAGCGGAAAAAATCCCTGGCAGACGGCGAAAAATATCTCGCCGCGCTCGCTAAAGATACGAACGGAGAGTTGATTTTGCCTGTGTCGAACGAAGAAATGATAGAAAAAACCGCACTGGTCGCCGGTTTTATTGATTCGAGTTATGTCGTAACTTACGCGCCGAAACGCGCTCTGAAAGAATCTCTAAACGGCGAAGTGCGAAACATCGAAGTTTCTTCGCGCCGTCCAAATTTGCAAATAGAAGCGCGCCGCAAACTGATTGTTGCGCACAGCGATAAATAAAAAGTGCCGCAAATAAAGAACAATTAAATTAGAAGGCTGTTTTAATCGATTAACTCTTTAACACGGGTTTCCACGGTTTCCTGAATCGCCCGCAAATTCTCTTTCGTATCGGCTTCAAAACGCAAAACTAAAATCGCCTGCGTGTTTGAAGCGCGAACCAAACCCCAGCCGTTTTCAAACAAAATCCGCGCGCCGTCAATTGTAATAACCCTGTTGGTTTTTGCAAATTCGCCAGCTATTCGCTGCACGACAGCGAATTTCTTTTCTTCGGCACAATCAACGCGCAATTCAGGCGTCGAAAAAGTTTCGGGCAAATCGGAAAGCAATTCCGACAAAGTTTTATCGGTGTTTGAAAGAATTTCCAAAACTCTCGCACCCGCGTAAGTCGCGTCGTCGAAGCCGTAAAATCTGTCTGCGAAAAAGATGTGTCCGCTCATTTCGCCCGCAAGCGCCGCGCCGGTTTCCTTCATTTTCGCTTTTATCAAAGAATGTCCGGCTTTCCACATAATTGGTTTTCCGCCGTTTTTTTCAATATCGTCAAAAAGGTTTTGCGAGCATTTTACTTCGGCGATAATTATCGAATTCGGTTTTTCGAGCAAAATGGCGCGCGAAAGCAAAACCATCAACTCATCGCCCCAGATTATTTCGCCTTTTTCGTTTATTACACCGATCCGGTCGCCGTCGCCGTCGAAAGCGATTGCTAAATCGGCATTCGTTTCTTTGACTGCTTTTATCGCATCCTGCAAATTTTCGACAACCGTCGGGTCTGGATGATGATTCGGAAAATTTGAATCCGGCTCGCAAAAAAGTTTGACAAGTTCGACGCCTAATTTTTCATATATCGGAACGCCCGTTACGCCGCCCATTCCGTTTCCGCCGTCGACGACGACTTTTAATTTTCGTGCGCCGAGATGTATCCCTGATAAAATATCCTGTTCGTAATCTTTTAGAACTTCGATTTCTTCGGTTTTGCCTTTGCCGCTTGAAAAGTTTCCGTAAAACGCGATTTCTTTTATTTCCTGAATTTGCGCGCCGAAAAGCGTCTGTTTTCCGAGACAAATCTTAAACCCGTTGTGGTCGGGCGGATTGTGCGAGCCGGTAATCATCACGCCTCCGTCAACCGCTTTTGTAAAAACCGCAAAATACAAAACCGGCGTCGGAACTTTACCGATTAAAACGGCATCGCAGCCCGAAGCGTTCAAACTTTCGATAAGCAAATCACGAAAGCGCGGCGAACTCACTCTGGCGTCAAAACCGATTGCGATGCGTTTTGCGCCGTTTCGATTGAAGAATGTGCTGATGGCTCGTGCTAAAATGGAAACGGTTTCATCGGTTAAATCCTGTCCGACGATGCCGCGAATGTCGTATTCTCTGAAAATGTTCGGATTCATACACTTAAAAGTAAAAAGTAAAAAGTAAAAAGGCAAAAGTCGAAAGTCGAAATTAAGCGTAAGGGGATATAACTTTCCCGTTTGACGGCAAAACGACCGACTATTGACAATAATTTTTTCTAAACGTTCAATCCATTTTACTTTTCACTTTTGCCATTTTTGCTATACTCTCAATTTATGTTCGGGCAACAAGCGGTTGATGAACAGCATCGAAACCTATCGGTCGTTTCGCCGATATATCAATAAAATCAGTTATGAAAAATTTATTCAGGTTTGTATATTTTGCAGGTTTATTATCTGTTTTCAGTTTGGTCGTTCCGGCGCAAACGCCGCGTCCTGGCGCGACTCCGCCGAACAGCGGCGATGACACCGGCGCAGTTAAAATTTTTGAAGTGCGTCTGCCGGTTACGGTCGTCGATAAAAAGAAAAACAAAAATCTCATTACCGGTCTGTCACGCGGCGATTTTAACGTTTTTGAAGACGGCGTGCAGCAGGAAGTTACATATTTTACCGATGAGAAGACAAATCCGCCCGTGTATGTAGGCGTCCTGATGGATACTTCGCCTTCGACCGCCGGGAAAATGGATTTTTCCAAACAGGCTGCCAAAGATTTTATTTATACCGTCATCAGACTTCGGAAAGACAAAGCGGCATTTATGACGTTCGACAACGAAATCAATCTGCGGCAGGATTTTACGGACAAACTCGACCTTCTCGAAAAGGCGGTCGATAAAGTAAAAAAAGTCGGCTCGTTTACCGCACTTTACGATGCCGTCTGGCAATTTTCCGATGAAAAACTCCGCAACGCGCCGGGCAGACGAGTTATCGTCATTATCACTGACGGCGACGATACCTTCAGCCGCGCGGATTTGAAAGATGCGGTAGATATTGCGCAAAGAACCGAGACGACAATTTTCGCCATCTCGACAAAAGGCGGATTTCTGGGAAGTGTGCCGGGCGTCGAAGCCGGAACGGTGAAAGACGCAGGCGACAAATATTTGACCGCGTTGTGCGAGCAGACCGGCGGCGCGGCGTTTTTTAGCGGTGATATGCTCAGTTTAGAGAAATCCTTTGCGAAAATTTCACAAGAACTACGCTCGCAATACATCATTACCTATCGCCCCGCAAATCAAAATTACGACGGCAAAGCACGCAAAGTCGAAGTTCGTTTTACCGACAGAGACAAAGTTAATCAATATAAAATTCGCGCGAAAACAAGTTACCGCGCCGTTAGAGATAATTTGAAATAACCGAAAACGGAAAGTGTACGATGAAAAATTTCAAGAAATTTGCAGTTTTGTTATTCGGCTTGTTGTTTGCGGGCGTTTCATTGATTGGGTTTGACGTTTCGCGCGCTCAAACAAGCAAACCGCAAACGGTTAATCCGCCGAGCAGCGCGACGCCCGCTCCGACGCCTCCGGTTGAAGAAGACACCGATGAAGTTATCAAAATTGATACGGAAGTTGTCAACGTGCTTTTCACAGCTCAGGACAGAAATCGCCGTCTGTTGACGGATTTGAAACAATCCGACATAAAACTTCTCGAAGACGGACAACCGCAGCAAATTGTTTCTTTCACCCGACAGGTTGATTTGCCGCTTTCGCTGGCGATTTTGATTGATACTAGCGCGTCGCAGGAGCGAACTTTGCCGGATGAAAAGTCGGCGGCAAAATCCTTTATCGAATCGGTTGTCAGACCGTCAAAAGATGAAGTTTCGATAATTTCATTCACGGGCGAAACGACGCTCGAACAGGGAATGACCAACAATATCGCCCGCCTCAGCCGCGCTGTCGACCGTGTGGAATTTGTTCCGCCATCAGGTTACATCGGCGGCGGAGTTATCGCCGGCGGCACGCCGCCAATTTCCGGCGCAAATCAAGCCGCAGTCGGTTCGACGGCGATTTGGGACGCTATTTGGGTTACGAGCGAAGATGTTTTAAAGACTTCGCCCGAAAAAACACGGCGCGCGATAATTTTGCTTAGCGACGGCGTAAACACCTACGGACAGAAGAAATTGGACGACGCCGTGCAAGCTGCTCTGCGAAACGAGGCAGTGATTTACTCAATCGGTGTCGGCGACGATTTTCAGTTTCAGGGCGTCGAAGAAGGGACGCTCAAGAAAATCTCGGAGCGCACCGGCGGTCGCGCTTTTTTCCCGCGCGACGAAGCCGAATTGCGCAGAGCCTTTACGCAGATTCAGATTGAAATGCGTTCGCAGTATGCAATCGCCTACGAGCCTTTAAATCAAAAACGCGACGGCTCCTACCGCAAAATCAATATTCAACTAACCAATCCCGAACTCAATAAACAAAAAATATCGCTAACGCACCGGCAAGGTTACTTTTCCAAAACCGAAGCCAAACAGCAGACCAAAAAATAATTTCACAAACATTCAAATTCAAACAATCTACGGTTAGTTTTTATCGTCAAAGATGAAAACTAACCGTTTTTGTTTTAGAATGAAAAGCAAATGGTAAACGGTAAACGGTAAATGAAAGACGATTTCTTCTATTCACCATTTAGTATTTACCATTAACAATTTATGGAACTCGAAAAAGCATACAATCCAGCCGAAGCCGAAAGCACGCATTATAAATCCTGGGAAGAGCGCGGGTGCTTTGCACCGGAGATAAACGAAAATCCGAATGCCGAAGCATTTTCAATCGTCATTCCGCCGCCAAATGTAACGGGCAGTCTGCATATGGGACACGCGCTTCAACATACTTTGATGGATGTTTTGACGCGCCGCAAACGAATGCTCGGTTACAAAACTTTATTTCTGGTTGGCGTTGACCACGCGAGTATTTCGACGCAGCTAATGGTTACGCGCGCCCTGAAAAAAGATGAACACAAAACGCCGCAGGACATCGGGCGCGAAGCGTTTATGGGAAGGGCGTGGGCTTGGAAAAACAAATACGGCGGCACGATTACCAATCAAATTCGACGCGAAGGTCTGTCGGTTGATTGGTCGCGCGAACGTTTTACGATGGATGAAAATTTGTCGAAGGCGGTTTCGGAGGTTTTTGTACGGCTTTATGGAGAAGGCTGGATTTATCGCGGCAAACGAATAGTCAATTGGTGTCCGCGTGATAAAACCGTACTTTCGGATTTGGAAGTCAAAGAAGAAACGAAAAAAGACGGCAAACTTTTTTATCTGCAATATCCGGTGAAAAACTCGGACGCTAAAATCACGGTTGCGACAACTCGACCGGAAACAATGCTTGGCGATACAGCGGTTGCAGTTAATCCGAAAGACGAAAGATATAAAAATTTAATTGGGCAGACAATCGAACTTCCGTTAACAAACCGCGAAATTCCGATTATTGCCGACGAATATGTTGACGCTGAATTTGGAACCGGCGCGGTAAAAATCACGCCCGCGCACGACCCGAACGATTACGAGGTGGGGCTGCGTCATAATCTCGAACAGCTAAACGTGATGAATGACGACGCGACGATGAACGAAACGGCGGGCAACGATTTCGTCGGTCTCGACAGATACGCGGCGCGCGAAAAGGTTGTCGAAAAATTTGATGAACTCAGCTTGCTCGAAAAAATTGACGATTACGAAATGGTTTTACCCGTTTGCGAACGCTGCAAAACGGTCATCGAGCCGTTTTTGTCGGAACAGTGGTTTTGCCGAATGGACGAGATGCGCGATTTGGCTCTTGATTTGATGAAACGAGAAGGCGCGCCGCATTTTTATCCGCAAGTTCCGCACGAAAAAGTTTATATGACATGGCTTGAAAATCTGCGCGACTGGACAATCTCGCGTCAGCTCTGGTGGGGACATCAAATTCCGGCGTGGTATGACGAGAACGGAAACGTGATTGTTGCGCGCACAAAAGAAGAAGCGGTTGAGCGAGCCGGAACGGAAAATTTAACGCAGGACGCAGACGTTTTAGACACGTGGTTTTCGTCTGCACTCTGGTCGTTTTCAACCCTGGGCTGGAACGGTGAAACGACCGAAACCGAGGACTTGAAAACATTTCACCCGACCGACGTTTTAGTTACGAATCGAGACATTATTTTTCTATGGGTTTCGCGGATGGTGATGACCGGCTTGAAATTCATCGGCGAAAAACCGTTTGAAGATGTAATTATTCACGGAACTGTACTTGATAAAAACGGTCAGCGAATGTCGAAGACGAAAAATAACGGCATCGACCCGCTTGACGTTTTCAATAAATACGGCGTGGATGCAACTCGTATGACTTTAGCGGATTCGGCAACGGGCATCGATTTTGCCTGGCGCGATGAAAAGGTTGAATCGTTTCGCAATTTCGCCAACAAAATCTGGAACGCAACGCGCTTTTGTCTATTGAACAGCGACGGCGCTCAGGTTGATTATTCTTTTATCAATCCGAAGGCAGAAGTCAAAGAAATCAAACAAACGCTCGGCGACGAGTTAAACGAACTAGACGAAGAAGATGAAGAGTTTTTAGATAAAATTAAACCGGAATTTGCCTTTGATAATCCAAAAGAAAATCTGTCGCTGGCTGATAAATGGATTATCTCACGGCTTAATAAAACCGCCGTGCAAGTCAATAAATCGCTCGATAAATACGATTTTCACGAAGCCGTGCAAACGCTTTATCATTTTTTCTGGGACGATTTCTGCGATTGGTATATTGAGCTGGTCAAAGACGAAATCACGGCAAGCGAGCCAAATGTTAAAAGAGACGCGGCGCGCTCGCGCGTCATCACCATTTTAGAACAATCTCTGCGTCTGCTTCACCCGTTTATGCCTTTTTTAACTGAAGAACTCTGGCAAAAACTGCCGGAAGTTTCGAGCGATTTGCACAATGACGCTTATAAAAATGCGAAACAGACAATAATGCTCGCTGATTTTCCAATGGGCGATGCGGCAATGATTGATGAGCAAGCTGAATCCGAGATGCAAGCCGTCATTGATTTAATATCGAAAACGCGCAATATTCGCGCCGAAATGAACATCAAACCGAGCGACCGCACGGCGATTCACGTTGCCGCAAACGCGGATTTACAAAAAGTTTTCAACGAAAATCAAGCACAGATACTGAAACTGGCGCGCGCATCCGAATTAAACCTCAATGAAACCTTGGACGTACCGCGCGCGTCGGCAAAAGCCGTTCTCGCAGGCGGCGCTGAAATTGCCGTTCCGCTCGAAGGCTTGATTGATTTTGCCAAAGAAAGCGAACGCCTCGAAAATCAATCGAACAAATTAAATGCTGAAGGCGAACGCCTAAAAAACCAACTTGCCAATCAAGGTTTCGTCGAAAAAGCGCCGCCCGAAAAAGTTGCTGGATTGCAGGCGCGCGTCGCAGAAATTGAACAGCAAACAAATGCGTTAAAACAAAATCTGGAGGCTTTGAAATAATATAAACAAACTTAGCTTTGTTAAATATCAAAATCGAAGCGCCGAAAACCATTGAACAATAAAAAATGAGTTGGCTTGATAACGGCGAAATTTTAGGACAAATCGGCGAGTTTCTGCGCGAAGACATCGGGCGCGGCGACATTACTACGCAGGCGACCGTCGCGCCGGACGTGCGCGGAATGGGAAGATTTTTGGCGAAAGAAGATTTGGTAGTGTGCGGTTTAGAAGTTGCCGAAGCGGTTTTTGCGCATCTCGACCCGGAAAACCCTGAAATCGAAGCGATTGTGTCCGAAGGCGATGAAGTGAAAGCGGGAACTGTTTTTGCCACGCTTAAGGGTTTTGCCGACGTTTTGCTGGCTGGCGAGCGCGTCGCGCTGAATTTAATTCAGAGAATGAGCGGTGTGGCGACTTTAACGCGCCAATATGTCAAAGCGATAGAAGGCACGAACGCGCGTATTGTGGACACGCGAAAGACGACGCCCGGTCTTCGGCTGCTGGAAAAATACGCAGTAACCATCGGCGGCGGAAAAAATCATCGGCTCGGACTCGACGACGGAGTTTTGATAAAAGACAATCACGTAGCGCTTGCCGGCGGCATCACTGAAGCGATTACGATGGCGAAAATCAAAGTTGGACATCTGCACAAAATTGAAGTCGAGATTGGCAATTGGGCGCAGCTTCGAGAAGCGGTCGAAGCAGGCGCGGATATTATAATGCTCGACAATCAAACGCCGGAAGAAGCCGAAAAATTAGTCCAGATGTCGCGCCAATTAAACCCCCACGTTTTGATCGAAGCCTCGGGCGGAATGGATTTGGACAAGGTGAGAAATTTTGCCGAAGCAGGCGTTGATTTAATCAGCGTCGGCAGAATAACGCATTCGGCAAAAGCGGTTGACATTTCCTTTAAGATACAGACGATATGAAATAAATGGTTAATGGTTGATGAAAGAAGTTGTTTTAAGCTAATCAATTACCGTTTGCCGTTTATCATTTTCCCGGTTTGTCAACAACAGCATTTCGTGCGTCGGTTTGATAAAAGGCGCAAACCAAATCAATATGGCTGAAATAATAATCGCAATCGTGCAGGCAATTCCGCCTTCGATGCCGTAATCACCGCCGGTAAATAACTGAACGCCTTTGTCGGTTTGCTGCATCAACGGCGCGGTCGTCAAAGTTGTAACGCCGCTGACGGGAATTCCGAAAAATGCGCCTTGCAGCCAATTCCACGCCAGATGAATGCCGAACGGAAACCATAGATTGCGCGTTTTCAAATATGCGATTGCAAACCAAATGCCCGCCAGTATTGTGTTTGCGGTCGAAAGCCAACCGGCGTTTTGATTGTTTAGATGCGCCGAAGCGAAAAACAGGGAAGTCATTGCAATTGCCACCCAAGCCAGATGCGCGCGCGCAAATGTCTGCAAAATATAACCGCGAAAATACGCTTCTTCAGCCGCTGCGGCGATGATGAAAACCACGAGCGAACCCCCCAAGGTTGAAAATATCGCCGAACTGTCAGAAGTTTCATATATTTGCAGCCGCATTCCGCCAAGCAGAATTGCCAGCAAAACCGCAATCGCAATCGAAGCTGCGCCGATTATTAAACCCGAACCGAAATCACGCAGCCAATTTTTTGTAAACCACGCGCCTAACGCTCGAAACGGCAAACCTTCCAAAAACTTCCCGCACAGCCAGCCGAAAAAAAGCGCGAGTGAAAGCAAGATAAAACTCGGTACAACAAACGAAAGCACGCCGCCCTTCTCATAGGGGATTGATAAATTTCTGAGAAAAAGCTCGATTCCCAAACCAAATGGAAAGCCAAAAGCTACAAACAAAAGCTGAAAAATCAGAAAACGCAAACCGCTTCTAATTCGTCCGTGTTCGTTAAAGAAAAAGTTTGTAAATTTTGTAGAGTTTTTAGAATTTACGAAATTGTCGCGGCTAATTTCGTCCGAGCGGTTTTCAGAAGTTTCGCGGTTCATAAAGTTTATAGAGTTTATAGAGTTTTTAGAGTAAAATGCAAATTCTACAAATATTTATGAACGCTGCAAACTCTGCAAACCCGAAAATCTCGAAACGCCGCGCGCCGTGGTTTCTCGGCGCGTTTGTCGGAGTTTTGCTGCTTCTGCTCGTTCTGCTGCAATCGTCGAATTTGTGGAAAGAACTGGAAGTTCAAACAGCCAGCGATACACTTCTGCTTTACGCGCTTTCGTCGCTGAATTTTTTTGCGTTCGTAATTTTCGGCTTTATTTTCGTCCGCAGCCTTGTGAAACTTAGCCGCGAGCGGCGCGCTTTTAAACTCGGCTCGAAAATCAAAACCAAACTTCTGATATATTTTTTCGCCATTTCGCTTTTGCCGATAATGGCGATGGCGGTTTTTTCCTATCTGTTTATGAATCGCGCGCTCGACCGTTGGTTTACGGATATTCCCGAAAATGTCATCCGCGAAGCGCGTCGCGTCCAGAATCAATCTATCGAAGACCAATCGGAAAAATTGCAAAAAACCGCCAATATGCTGGCGACGGCTTTGGAAAAACAAAACTTAAGCGAAAAAGATTTGCAGACGATCGTAAAGGCGGGAAACTTGACGCGCCTCGAAATTCTTTCGGAAACGGGCGAAATTCTTGCCGCGAGCGAGAAAAATCTGGATGCTTCGCAGCGAGTGGAATTAGACAAAACGCTCGCGGTTGTTCATCAAAAAAAGCTGACCGAAAGAATTTTAGTTGACGGCAGAGATTTCGACGTGGCGGTCGCGCCGTTGTCCGATGGTCAAATGCTGGTCGTTGTGCCGGATTTTCGACCGGCGAAAAATGTTTCGCAAATGGTCGAAAACTCTTTGATTGATTTTGAAGAACTCAAACAAAAACAAGTCACTGTTCGGCAAATCGGTCTTTTGACACTCGGCGTTTTGACGTTTCTCTTGATTTTCGCTTCGAGCTGGACGGCGTTTTACATCGCGCGCGGTTTGACTCTGCCGATTCGAGCCTTAGCCGAAGGCGCGGACGAAATCGCGCGCGGAAATCTGGCGCATCGAGTTGATGTTTTTGCGGAAGACGAACTCGCCCTGCTCGTTTCGACCTTTAATCAAATGTCTGCGAAATTGGAAGAAAACTCCGCCGAACTGCGCGAACGGCGCAAATACATCGAAACGGTTTTGCAATCGCTTTCGACCGGCGTTATTTCGTTCGACGGCGAAAATCGCGTTACGACGATAAACAAAGCCGCCGTTCAAATGCTCAAACTCGAAGACGCAAATTTTGCCGGATTTGATTTAAAACAACTTGTCAACGAAGAGAATTGCCAGGTTTTAGAGAGACTTCTGACGCGCGCCAAACGTGCCGGTCGAGCGAGCGAGCAAACGGTTTTGCGCAGGGAATTTACTGACGGAAGCAGCCATAACGACAGCAATAATGGCGGCGCTTCTGAAGCCGACGCGCATTTGCCGGTTGCGCTGTCGGCTGCGGCTTTGCCGAAAATCGTCGGTGATGAAACGGCAGCGGCGTCTGCGAGCGGCGCGGTTCTGGTTATCGAAGATTTGTCAGAACTTATCGCAGCCCAGCGCGCTTCGGCGTGGCAGGAAGTTGCCCGGCGAATGGCACACGAGATAAAAAATCCGCTGACGCCGATTCAGCTTTCGGCAGAACGTATTGCCAAGAATTTAGATAGAAATTCGTCATTTATACTTCGTTCTTCGTCAATCGCAAATGAAGCTGAAAATCCGAATTCAAATGGCGAGGGACAATTAAAAAAAGTTATAAAAGACGGAACTGAAACAATTTTGCGCGAAGTCTCGAGTTTAAAATCAATGGTTGACGAGTTTTCACGTTTTGCGCGCTTGCCAAATGCGAAACTCGAAAATGGTAAATTAAACGATATTATCACGCAATCCGTCGCGCTTTATGAAGACCGTTTCTCTGACGTGGAAATCGTTTTGACTTTGGCGGGAGACCTTCCCGACGCGATGCTCGATGACGAACAAATGCGGCGCGTTTTTGTTAATTTAATCGAAAATTCGATTGAAGCGTTTGCGGAATCTCAAACGAATAAAAAAATATTTATAAAAACTTTCCACAACGCGGCGCGCGATTTAATCGTTGCGGAAGTAGCTGACAACGGCGGCGGTATTGCGCCAGCCGGTTTTCAAAAACTTTTTCAACCATATTTTTCGACCAAAGGACGCGGAACCGGTTTGGGTTTGGTAATTGTGCAGAGAATCGTCGGCGAGCATCGCGGTCGGATAAAAGCGGTTTCCAACAAGCCTTCGGGCGCAAAATTCATAATCGAGCTTCCGGTTTCGGCGCAGTAAAAACTAGCAGACAATTGATGGGAAAAACAAAAATCATTTTAATCAAAACTGTTTGCGACGGGCGTTTACAGTTTAACTTTTAAATTGTTCTGCGCTATACGGACGTAAGCTAAAGCGTGAACTCTAAAGGATGTTTATTCGTCAGATTTCTCGCGCGCAAGTTTCTGAACAATCAAATCCGCCAGTTGCGGAGCGATTTTTTTGCGGATGATTTCTTCGATTGCTCTGTCGGAAAGTTTTTCGATGACTTTTGCCGCGATTTGGTCTATCGTTTCGGGCGATAGATTTGCAAACTGCACGGTTTCAAATTGCGATTCAGAGGATGTCTTTGACGTTTGTAAAGTGTCGTACAGTTGAGCGTTGTTTGTTTGACTATCACTTGTTTGTTGTGCCTGCGCTTGCTGCTCGTGCCGAGCCGAATCGGTTTTAAAAGCCGGGATCGTTTCACCAAAGGCTGCATTTTGATTGTTTGCATTTTCTTCGAGCGTCGCCGTGTCGCGTTCGCCGGAAACCGACTGTATCTCGCGCATTTCTTCGGCGTTCAAAGGTTGTGTTTTTGCCCAATCCCTTTCTTCGGTTTCGTAATTTACAGAGTTTTCAGACGGTTTGCTGACGGAAATTTGAGAAAAATCTTTGGTAGAAAAACCGGAGGAAAACTTTTCCGCTTCGGCGGCGGGTAAACTTCCGATTTGATTGGTCAGAATCGTTTCGTCGTCCATTCCGACGTCACCAAAGCGCGTCGTTTTATCGCTGTTTTGATTCGACCCGGCTAAAGTTTGGTAACCGTTGACTGAAGAGGTTTCCGTATTTGAATTTGGCAGAACGGAAACGGTTTGGCTGTTTGTCTCGGTTTTATTCGTAGCGTCGAGAAGACCGGAAACTTTGCTGACAAGTTGGCGTATTGATTGAAATGGCTTTGTCAGATAATCGTCCGCACCGACGCGGCGTGCTTCTGCTTCGTCAAACGGCTCGAACGAACCGACCAGCAAAATGACGGGAACATGCCGGGTTTCATCGTCCTGCTTTATCATTTCGCAAATTCGGTAACCGTCCAAACCCGGCATATTAACGTCGACCAACACCAAATCGGGAACGTTTTCGACGAATCTTTCCATCGCCGCATCGCCGTCGCCGACGGTGATAACCTCGATTCCTTCATCGGCAAACGTCAGATTGACAACTTTTTGAATCGTTACCGAATCGTCTGCCAGAAGTAATTTGCGTTTAGCCACAGGCGGTTTTGCTCCGTTCGAATTACTGAAAGATTTTCAGGAAATATAAAGTTTATTCGTCTTGAAAACTATCATTTGGCTCGGCTTACGTCAAGAAAATGAACCTTTAAATTTGCGCTTTAATTTTTTGCCAAGCAACTTCCAAGGTTTTGAAACTGCAAAGCAATTAGCGAATGTTTTTTAATTCAGCCGCAAGTTTGATTGCCGCTTTCATGCTTGAAGCGTCCGCTTTGTTTTTTCCTGCGATGTCGAGCGCCGTTCCGTGGTCAACTGACGTTCTGACGAGCGGCAGACCGAGCGTTACATTGACTGACGCGCCGAACGACAGACATTTGACAGCAATCGTCGCCTGGTCGTGATAACAGGCAATTACGACATCGAATTCACCTCTGAATCCGCGCAAAAAAATCGTGTCGGGCGAATACGCGCCGGAAACGTTAATACCGAATTTTTCTTTACACTCTGCGATTGCCGGAATAATATCATTTTCTTCTTCACTGCCAAACAAACCTTTTTCGGATGCGTGCGGATTGAGTCCGGCGACCGCAATACGCGCGTCTTTTTTTAATAGTCTGGAAATTTCATGGTGAGAAAATTTTATCAGTTCAACCAAATTTTCTTTTTTCACCAAATCGATGGCATCGAGCAGAGAAACGTGCGTCGAAAGCAAAACGACACGCAGGTTTCCGGCAAAAAAACTCATCGCAAATTCTTTTGTGTCGGTTAATTGAGCGAGGAATTCCGTATGACCTGGAAAATTGTAACCGCCCAGAGCAATCGCTTTTTTACTAATCGGCGCGGTCGCAATCGCGTCAATCTTCTTCTCGCGCCAAAGCCTGACTGCCGCTTCGATATATTCGGCGGAAGCCCGTCCGGTCAGAGCGGATTCTTCGCCCGCGATTACTTCGCCGGAAAGATTGTTTAAATTATAAACGAGCGTTTGGTTGGGATTTTGCGTAGAAATTTCGTTTGCTTCGACAAGCTCGAACTTTAAATCGAGTTCCTGTGCTGTTTTCTGTAAAAATGCGGCATCGCCGATAATAATCGGCAAACAAAACTTTTTTATATTTTCGTCGGTGAGAGCTTTGAGAAGGATTTCCGCGCCGATTCCGGCAGCGTCGCCCATCGTTATTCCGATACGCGGCAAAGGTAGATTCGGATTTGATTCTTGTCTGGTTTTTTCGTTCGGTTCGCCGTTCACGAAAATTATTTTATAACGGCTTTTTCAAAAGTAAAAAAGCAAAAAGGCAAAAGGTAAAAATTCATTTGGTTAAACGAAAATGTTTAGCACGAATGATTATTCACCTCTGCCCTTTTGCTTTTACCTTTTCTAATCCGCTTGCCGACGAATAAATGTCGGAACATTTATATCTTCTTCTTTTTTCATCTCTGCAGGGTTGTAAGCTGGGGCGTTTCTATACGGCGTGTCGTTAATGTTTTCCGCCGGTTTGTTTATCTGCATCGAGAGCGACGCGCGATTATCAAATCCGGTGGCGATCACTGTAATTTTTACGTCGTCTTTCATATTTTCGTCAAACACCGTTCCGAAAATAATATTGGCGTCCTCGTCGGCTTCTTCGTGAATCAGAGAAATCGCTGCTTCAATCTCGTCGAGCGGCATATCTTTTGAACCCGTAATGTTGATAAGCGCACCGCGTGCGCCTTTGATTGAATTTTCTTCGAGCAGCTTGGAATCAATCGCCGCCTTCATAGCTTTGATAGCTGCGCCGTCGCCTGAGCCGTGTCCGATGCCCATTAAAGCTACGCCCATTCCCTGCATCACGGATTTTACGTCAGCAAAATCCAGGTTGATAATGCCCGGTACGGTTATCAAAGTGCTGATACCCTGGACGGCTTGCAGCAAGATATCGTCGGCGCGCCGAAAGGCTTCTATAATCGAGATTTTTTCTTCGACTTCTTTAAGTTTTGAATTAGGAATCGTAATAATTGTGTCAACACAGCCACGCAGTTCGGCGAGACCTTCTTCGGCTTGGCGCATACGTTTCTTGCCTTCGACGGTGAACGGTTTGGTAACGACGGCGACGGTCAGCGCGCCGAGTTCGATGGCGAGCGCGGCAATCACAGGCGCTGCGCCGGTTCCTGTTCCGCCGCCAAGACCAGTCGTTACAAAAACCATATCCGCGCCTTCCAGAACGTCCATTATTTTATCGGTGTCTTCAATGGCGGCTTGCCGCCCGATGTCCGGGTTTGCGCCCGCGCCCAGACCGCGCGTCAACTCACTGCCGAGTTGAATTTTTAGCGGCGCTTGCGAATCGTTTAAGGCTTGAACGTCCGTATTGACGACGATAAATTCGACGCCTTTGATGCCCGCTTCAATCATTCGATTGACCGCGTTGCTGCCGCCGCCGCCGACTCCGATAACGATGATTTTCGCGCCGGTAGTTACCTGCTCGTCGAAAGTCATTGTGATTGCATTTTTTTCCATTTGAAGACCGTTCGTAGTCATGATTTTTGATTCCTTTATAAATAAATTAAATAGCTAAAACTTGTCGCGGATGAACTTTCGAGAGAATTTGCGATTTCAACAATATATTGTGCCTATGGCGAAACAGCATACAACGATTTGGGGTAAAAATCTAGCCCGAATCTTAAATTTACCTAAATTTTTCTCGAAAGTTTTCAAACCAATCGGCAACCTTGCGCGAAGGCGATTTCCCGCCCGCCGAAGACCCTCGAATTTGCGCGCGCATCGAGGATAAAGCCAGCCCGCAGGCGACCGCCCATTCGGGACTTTGAACTTCGTCGAGCAGTCCGCTAAAACGGTTTCGCTCTAGAAATCCGAGACGTGTCGGTGCATCGAAAACCTGCTCGGCAATCTCGACCATTCCGCGGTTGAGCGAGCCGCCGCCGGTTAAAACCACGCCGCTTGAAATTTGTCCGCCGCCGCTGAAAACTTCCTGCGCGATAAGATGAAGTAGTTCGATAGCGCGCGGCTGCATAATATCGCACAAAATTTCTTTCGACAGTTGGCGCGTTTCCTGCCTGCCGACGGGTGTTATTTCAATTACTTCCTGACGTTCGCCGTCTTTCATCAAAAATCCGGCAACGCAGCCGTAAAAGTGTTTTATTTTCGTCGCTTCGGGAATTGAAACTCTAAGCCCGACGGCTATGTCTTTTGTAAAGTGCATTCCGCCAAACGGGAAAACCGCCGTGTGCTGTACAGCACCGCGCCGAAAAATCATCAAACTCGAAACTTCCGCGCCGATATTGACCAGCGCGCAGCCATATTCTTTATCATTGTCGGTCAGGGTGCCGCCCGCTGCGGCGAGCGGTTCGAGCATCATACCTTCGATTTCGAGACCAGCGCGGGTAACGGCTTTGACGATGTTTTGCCTACCCGCGCTCGGACTACTGACAACGTGAATCCGGCTTTCAAGACGTGCGCCGCGCATTCCGATGGGTTCAATAATTCCGTCCTGACCGTCAATAATAAATTCCTGCGGCAGCCGGTCAACAATTTCCCAACCGGCTGGAAGCTGCATCGCGCTGGCAGATTCGAGAGCGCGTTCAACGTCTTCGGTCATAATCTCGCGTCCGGCGCCCGCAACTGCGACGACACCGCTTTTATTTTCACCGCGCAAATGTTCGCCGGAAAGATTAACTGTTACCTGGTGAATTTCTAAGCCGCTCATCCGTTTAGCGTCTTGCGTTGCTTTTTTGATTGTTTCGGCAACGGCATCAGTCGTCGTAACAATACCGCGCCTTAAGCCCCGCGATTCCGCCGACCCGAAACCGACAACGTTCATCGTGCCGTCGTCGGACGGTTCGCCGATAACGCACCGAACACGGCTGGTGCCGATGTCTAAGCCGACTGCCTGTATTTCACGATTCATTCTTTTTCAATTACGAATTCGGGAAATGTATTTCGACATTTGTAATTCGTAATTCTCATTTCACCCGGAAACCCAAAGTTTCTTTTTGATTGCTTAGATTTACCGATTCAATTTCCTTTCCTCTGCCGACGATAATCTCCAAACCCTTTTGCAGACGCTTACCGAAGTTTTCTCTCGGCAAAGTAATCGTTACCGTTTCGCCTGAATCCGGCACGAGCGCCTGTGGTTTTTGCAAATCAGCCAGTTTTACGGCGGAAACTCGTTTTACAAGTTCAAAATTTTGCCATTCGTCAAGCATTTTCAGATAAATTTTTACGCGCTCCTGATTGTCTTTGACAGCTTTGTCGGTTTTATTTTCGTCCCAGCCAAGCATAAAAAACGGCGGACGCCCCTCACCTTTGCCGACCGCGCCGAGAATTACGGCGTCTTCGTCAGCCCAATAATCACCCGAATTTATTCGCACAACAGCGCGCGGTACTCGTTCGTTGATGTTAACGCGCAGACCGTCTGGCAAAATACGCGAAACGACAGCCGATTTAACAAGTGTAAATTTTTCTACATCTTCTTTTATCTGCGTCAAATTAGCATTCCAGACGCCGGATTTTTCAGCTTGGCGGCTGACCATTTTTTCAATGTCGGTTTTTGACAGACGAGTAATACCGTTGATATTGATTGTCTTAACGTCAAAAAAAGAGGAAGCTGCAACCGTCCGGTAACCTAAAAACGTTAAGAAACTGAGGCAAACGAAGATGCCAATGATAAAAACTAGCAAAACGAAAAAACCCGCCAAAGTTTCAGAACCTTTTTTCCGCGCGGTTGCGCTTCGTCTTTTCGTCGCCGTTCGACTTCTAATCGGTCTTTTTCGTATTTGTGTCGTCATAGATTTTTAAATTGCCATAGAGGAAACGGAGAACATCATTAAAAGATGCAAAAAGGAAAATGCAAAATTCATAATGGAATATCTTCCGTTTTTCCTTTTTCATTTTCCTTTTCTCTGTGTTCTCCGTTTCCTCCGTAGCCGGATGTTTTCAAAACTTCCAAAATCTCATCCGAAAGCCCCGTAATGCTTCCGGCGCCTAAAGTTATAACCAAATCGTTTTCCTGCAAATTTTCGACAACCTTTTCCGCCGCAGTTTCAATGTCGCCGATATAATTCACGTTTTTGTGTCCGTATTGCTTGATGTTTTCGGTCAAAACTTCCGCCGTGATACCCGCAATCGGCTGCTCGCTCGCCGCGTAAATATCCAGCACGTAAAGCACGTCGGCATTGTTAAAAGCGAGCGCGAACTCGTCCATCAATTCTTCGGTTCTGGTGAAGCGATGCGGCTGAAAAACCACGACCGTCCGTCGCCCGCCCGAACCGTTTTTCGCCGCCGACAAGGTTGCCACGATTTCCGTCGGATGGTGTCCGTAGTCGTCAACAACCGTAACTCCGCGCGCTTCGCCTTTGAACTGAAAACGCCGGTTCGCATTTTTGAATCTGCCGAATGCGGCAACGATTTTTTCAAACGGAACGTCGAGTTCCAAAGACACGGCGGTCGCCGCCAAAGCATTATAAACATTATGTTTGCCCGGCACAGGCAAGTTTATCTCACCCAAAACTTCCGTGCCTTTCCAAATTGTGAAAGTCGAGCCGAAGTTGTCGTTATAAACAATATTATGACCGGAAACGTCCGCCTGCGCAGTCATTCCGTAAGTTACGCGGCGGCGTTTGATGCGCGGAATAATAAGCTGCACATTCGGGTCATCCAGACAAATTACAGCCGCGCCGTAAAACGGAACCTTGTTGATGAAATCTGTAAAGCACTGCACAACATCGTCCATTCCTTTGTAAGATTCCATATGTTCTTTATCAATGTTCGTAACTACTGAAAGCGTAGGACTTAACATCAAGAAAGAACGGTCGCTCTCGTCGGCTTCGGCTACGAACCAATCGCTCGTGCCAAGTTTTGCATTCGAGCCGAGCGTATCGACGACGCCGCCGACAACAGTCGTCGGCTCTAACCCGGCATATCCGAGAATCGTCGCAATCATTGAAGTCGTAGAAGTTTTCCCGTGTGTTCCGGCAACCGCGACCGAATAAGGTTTTAAGGTCATCAATTCCGCCAACATTTCAGCGCGTGGAATGACGGGAATTTTGTGTGCTTTGGCGAAAACTACTTCCGGGTTATCTTCTTTAACCGCCGATGAATAAACGACGACCTGCGCGTCGCCGACATTTTCCGCTGCATGTCCTTCGTAAACAATCGCACCTAATTTTTCCAGGCGTTCAATATTTTTTGATTTCTTCACGTCCGAGCCGGAAATGCTGAATTCGAGATTGCACAAAACTTCGGCGATGCCGCTCATACCGATGCCGCCGATGCCGATAAAGTGAATGTTTTTTACGTGCCGAAACATTTCAATATATCGATTTTGGATTTTGGATTTTTTGAAATCTGCAATCTAAAATCATTTTTCCCTTTTGCCGAATTGTCAATAAATAAAAACTACATTCGCGTTATCTGCGTTTATATGCAGCTAATTCCTCAATTAAATCAACCGTAACCTCCGCAGCATCTCGCCGCGCCATCTTTCGCGCCGCCGTTTCCATTGCCGCTATCATTTCCGGCTTTTCAATCAAATCGGTAATCTCGCGGGCTAAAATTTCTCCGTTCAAATCCTTCTGCAAAACCATTCGCGCCGCACCTTTATTTACAAGTGCTTCGGCGTTTTTGCGCTGGTGATCGTCGGCGGCGGTCGGCAGCGGTATCATAATCGCGGCTCGTCCGGCGGCGCAAACTTCCGCGCAAGTCGTTGCGCCTGCTCTCGAAATTATCAAATCGGTTTTGGCAAATTCCGAAACCATATCAGAAATATAACGTCGAACTTTTGCTGTTTGCCAATCGTTTTCTGCGTAATCTTTTTCCACCGTTGCAAAATCCGTTTCGCCCGTCTGATGCGTTATTTGCAACTTATTTTTGAACACCTGCAAATGTTTCAAAGCGTCAATCATCGCGTTGTTGATAGCGCGCGCACCTTGTGAACCGCCGAAAATCAGCACCGAAAAGCTGTTATCATCTCTGGCTTTCGGCGCGATGTCAAAAAACTCGTGTCTGACTGGATTGCCGGTAACAACCGCTTTTTTGCCAAAGAATTTCACTGCATCGGGAAAAGCGAGCGCGGCTTTTGTAACAAAGGGCGCAAGCCTTCGATTTGTAAAACCCGGAAGCGCGTTCGAGTCCATAACAAGCGTCGGAACGCGCATCAAACTTGCCATCAAAAGAACCGGACCGGAAACGTAACCGCCTGCGCCGACAACCGCGTCGGGCTGAAAATCTTTTATCAAACGGCGCGCTTCAAGAAAACTTTTCGGCAAAACAAACAAACTTTTTAATTTTCCAAGAAGACCGACATTTTTTAGACCGGCACTGTTTATCAAAGAAAGTTTGAAGCCGTTTTCAGGAACGATTCTCGTCTCCAAACCTTTTGCCGTTCCGACAAATCCCACCCCGGAATTCACGTCGCGCCTTAGAATTTCTTTCGCAACGGCTATTCCCGGATAGATATGCCCGCCCGTTCCGCCGGCGGCAATGAGAACTTTCATAAATTCCTGTTTTCAAATTGCTCGCGCCTTTGTCAGTCTCTCGTGTCTATTCGGCATTCTTTCTGTTTCCATACTTTCCGCAACACTTTGCCCGGCGTATTGCGAAATGTTCAGCAAAATTCCGACGGCAAACAAGGTTACGATAATCGAAGAACCGCCGTAGGAAATAAATGGCAATGGAATTCCTTTTGCGGGCAGAATCGAAACGACGACGCTGATATTAAACAAAGCCTGCACGATAATTCCCGTGATAAGTCCGATTCCCAAAAGCATTCCGAAACGGTCGGGTGCGCTTAGAGCCGCGCGCGCGCCGCGCCATAACAGAAAACCGAAAGCCAGAACGACCGCAAGAGTTCCGATCAAACCGAGTTCTTCGCCGACAACCGCGAAAATAAAATCCGAATACGGATAAGGCAGATAGAAAAGTTTCTGCTGACCTTTAGCAAAACCTTCGCCCAAAATTCCGCCCGAACCGATAGCGTAAAGCCCTTGCACGACCTGATAGCTGCCGTCGCTGGCGTTTTCCCAGGGATTTATAAAAGCAAAAAGCCGTTTCATCCGCCACGGCGACAAAACCAGGAACGAAACTCCGATTAGTAAAAGAGTCCCGACTGTTACGGTGATGTGCGTCCATTTCGCGCCCGCCGCAAAATACAGGGTAACGAAAATCGCGCATAAAACCATCGCCGTTCCCAAATCCGGCTCAAGTAATATCAACCCGCCCAAAAGGATTAAAGCCGACGCGCACGGCAAAACGGTTTCTTTTATTTCGCCCACTAAATCTTCGTTTTTCGTCAGATAATAAGCGAGAAAAATCGGCAGCGAAATTTTAGCTATTTCCGACGGCTGAAACGACATTGCCGAGAATCGTATCCAACGCCGCGCGCCGTTGATTGGCGGAAAACCGAAAACCAAAAGCAGCAGAATAACCGTAATTGCCAAAACGCCGTAAGCAACTGTTTTATTTTCATAACGGCGATAATTTATTTTGCTCGTCAGATACATTACTGCTAAACCCAGCAAAGTGAAGCCAAACTGTTTGTAAAAATATGTAAATTGACTTTCGCCGTGCGTTTCTCTGAGCGCAATCATCGCCGACGCGCTGTAAACCATAATCGAGCCAAAAACGGCAAGACCGGCGGCAACCGCAAACATCAGCCAATCTATGCGAAGTTTTTTCACCATTCTTCCTAAGTTCAAGGTTCAAAGTTCCAAATTCAAAGTTTTCGGTTGAAATTACAACCTTGAGCTTTGAACCTTAAATTTTGAACCGATTTCCAAAACTTCCTGTTTAAAAACATTTCCTCTCTGTTCAAAACTTTTGAACATATCGAAGCTGGCACACGCCGGAGCAAGCAGAACCGCATCGCCCTTTTCAGCCGTTTCAAAACTTCTTGTAACTGCGTTTTTCATATCATTTGCGCGGACAATTTCAACGTGATTCCTTAATTGCCTTTTTATATTTTCGGCATCTTCTCCGATTACGACTAATTTCCGCACAGATTTTCCAATCAAATCGGCAAGCGGTGAATACGGAGCGTTTTTCCCGCGCCCGCCCAGAATTAAAATTATCTTGCCGTCGTCTTCGCTCAATGCTTCGAGCGCTTTCAATGTCGCGTCAACGCTCGTTGCCTTTGAGTCGTTGTAAAATTTTACGCCTTCGATTTCGGCAACAAACTCGATGCGATGCTCGACGCCTTTGAAATTTCGCACCGTTTCGCGCATCGAATCCGGCGCCGCGCCACACGCCAAGCCAGCCGCGAAACTTGCCAAAACATTTTCGACATTGTGCAAACCGCGCAGGAAAATCTCGTCGCGCGTCGTCAAAATTTTTTCTCGTCCGTTTGCGCGGCAGACCAAATCCCGTTCGCGCAAAAACAAACCTTCATCCAATTCTTTTTTAACCGAAAACAAAACAACGTTCGCTTTCAAATTGTTTGCCCAACTCGTCGTTATTTCATCGTCGGTATTCAAAATCGCTGCGTCTTCCGCCGTCTGATTCATAAAAAGACGATGTTTGGCGGTTGCGTAATCCGTAAAAAAATCGTAACGGTCAAGATGATTCGGCGTAACATTTAAGGCGACGGCGACGTTCGGGCGAAAATCTTTGATGGTTTCGAGCTGAAAACTCGAAAGCTCGACCACCGTCCAGGTTTTATCGGTCGAAGTTTCCGCCAGCGAAACGAGCGGCGTTCCGATATTTCCGCCGATTTGCGTTTCAATTCCGGCGTTTTTCAAAACCTCGCCGATCAAAGTCGTTGTCGTTGTTTTGCCGTTGCTGCCTGTAATTCCAACAATGCGACCTTTCAAAAATCTATAAGCAAGTTCGACTTCGCCGATAACTTCGCCGTCTTTGCGGTTGACGTAGCGCGCCGGAACTGCGCTGGTCGGAACGCCCGGAGAAATTACAACCAAATCAATCTGGTCAAGCAGCCAGGAGGGAATTTGCCCGTCGAGAAGTCCTATGTTTTCGGTTTTCAAAGAACGCGCGTCAATCGTCCATTCAGCAATCGGTTTTTTGTCGTGAAGCGCAACGATTGCGCCGCGCTTTGCAAGAAATCGAGCGGAAGCCGCGCCGGATTTTCCTGCTCCGAGAACTAAAGTTTTTCTGCCTTCTAAAAGCATTTCACTTTTTGTCCTTTATTTTTGCTCATCGTTTTTCACCGCAACTTCAATGTTGACAAACTCAACAACGCAAAAAGAATCGCCACAATCACGAAACGAAAAACAATTTTTGGCTCTTTCCAACCCGACATCTCGAAATGATGATGAATCGGCGCTGCACGGAAAAAACGCTTGCCGACTGCGGTTTTCGGGTTTTTCGTTAATTTGAAATACGATACTTGAATCAATACCGATATGGCTTCAATGATGAAAACACCGCCGATAAACGGCAATAGAAATTCCTGTTTCGTTAAAATCGCTACTGTTCCCAAAGCGCCGCCGATTGCCAGAGAGCCGACATCGCCCATAAAAACCTGCGCCGGCGGCGCGTTATACCACAAAAAACCCAAAGCCGCGCCGAGCATTGCGCCGCAAAAAACCGTTAGTTCCGCCGCTTCCGGTTTGTGCGTGATGTCGAGATATTCCGCCCAGCGTCGGTCGGCTGAAACGTAAGTCAGAGCGGTCAAAGCCGCCATTGCGATAAACGTTATACTCGAAGCCAATCCATCAATACCGTCGGTCAAATTCACCGCGTTTGACGAACCCAAAAGAACAAAAACGATAAAAATCAAATAAACCAGCGGGTAAACACAAGTTACGCACGGGTCTGTCAAAGCTGTCGCCTTGAAAAACGGAATGCTCAGATTCCACGGATAATTGGCGAAATACCAGAGACAACCCCAAACAACCAGAGCAGTCAGCAATTGCCCAAGTAATTTTTGCCGACCGGTCAAACCTTTACTGCGTTTTTTGACGATTTTTATGTAATCGTCCACAAAACCGATGACGCCGAACGCTGTCGTTGCACCGAGCGCGAGCCACAAATAAAGGCTGTCGAGCCGCGCCCAAAGAATCGTCGAAATAAAAACCGCGCCGATTATCAACACGCCGCCCATTGTCGGCGTTCCTTTTTTTGCTTGATGATCTTCAGACAATTCTTCACGAATTTCCTGCCCGACATTAAGCGCGGCAAGTTTATTGATAACTTTTCCGCCAAACAGAAGCGAAATCAAAAGTGCCGTTATCATTGCCCAAGCGGTACGAAAGGTCAGATACTGAAAAACGTTCAAGCCTCTGAAAAAATACGACTCACCGCCCGCGCCGTATTGTCTGTAAATAACTTGATATAAAAGGTAATAAAACATTAGTTCGATTTCGGATTTCGGAATTTGAATTTTGGATTTTGTCCGTTCATTTATTTTTCGTTTGAAATTTAAAATCCTTCAATCAAAACTAACATCAGTTTCCGTTTGCGCGCATCTGCGATTTTATTTTTCCAGTGCAAAATTTTCCAGCAATTTTTCAACAACCTTTTCTGTTCGCACGCCGCGCGAGCCTTTGACCAAAACCAAATCGCCCGCTTTTATTTCACTCGCCAAAAATTCGCCCGCTTCGTCGGAACTATCAAAAAACTTTGTTTGGCTCAGACCAATTTTTTCAGCGCCGTCAGTTAAATCCTGCGCTAAACCGCGCACGCCGATTAAAAAATCAATTCCGCTTTTTGCAAGTTTCTCGCCGGTCTCGCCGTGGATTTCCTTTTCTGCTTCGCCCAATTCAAGCATCTCTCCCGCGACGACAATTCTGCGCTTTGCGGATTTTCCGCCGTCAGTCAGAGTTTTTACCATTCCTAAAAGCGCAGCGGGATTCGAGTTATACGAATCGTTAATAACCGTAAAGCCTTCTGCAAAATGCAAAACTTCTCCGCGCTGCGGAGGCGGGGCAACCGTCCGAAGCGCACCGGCGATTTCCCGCGCCGACATTCCGAAAATGTAACCGACCGCCGCCGCCGCCAGCGCGTTCGAAACATTGTGCCGACCCGAAAGCTGCAGCAAAACTTTGGCTTCGCCGTTTGGTAAATTTAGAACAAATTCAGTTTCGCCAAAACGCTTCATTTCAATCGCGCTTGCCGAAACATCCGCCGCTTTTTCGATTCCGAAAGTAACGGTTTTGCCTTTTGAAAGCCCGCGCATCTGCAAAACACGAAAATCGTCAGCGTTCAAAACAGCCGTTCCGCCTTCTTTCATATTTTCGATGAGTTCGGCTTTGGCGCTCGCCACGTTTTCAATCGAGCCGAGATGCTCGACGTGAACAGGCAAAACGTTCAATTCGACGGCGACATCCGGCGGCGTAATGCGGCACAAACGTTCGATTTCTTTGTTCGGCGTTGACATTCCCATCTCCAAAACGGCAACGTCGTAGCTTTTGTCATTCGCCAAATTTAAAACCGTCAGGGGATGTCCTAAACCATTGTTGTAATTTTTTATATTTCTTAAAACTTTCCTGCCGCTTGCTGTCAGAACGTGCGCCGTCAACTCCTTTGCGGTCGTTTTCCCCGCGCTACCGGTAAGTGCCACTACCGGTTTATTCCATTCGAGATAAACGCCGTGCGCTAGTTTTTGAAACGCGGCAATCGCATCTTTGACAAGAATGAGTCGGTCTTGAAATTTTTCTAATTCAACTCGATGTTCGGCAAATCGGTCAGGACGTGCAACGCACGCGATTGCTCCTTTTTCAAACGCTGATGAAATATATTTGTGTGCGTCTTGAAATTCGCCGTTGAAACAATTGTTTTGATACTCGGGCTGCGAGAAGGCAAAAAAAACTTCGCCCGTTCGGACTCTGCGCGAGTCAATCGCAAACGATTGAACTTCTGTTTGAAGCAAAGCCGGATTAAGTTTGGAGGCATCTGCATCCATATATTTTGTAACCTGTTCGAGTTTCAAGTTTTTGGTTTCGCCTTTTCCGTCGCGCCTGAAGACTTATTTTTAACGTCACCTTTCGGTTTCTCCACGTTTATCACAATCGTTTTCTGCCGCTGCTGCTTCGGCAAATCTTTTTCTTCAACGAGTGTCGGTTTTTTCTCTTTTTTCGATTCTACTGCCGCCGAATTTTTTAATTTTTCGCTTTTCACTTCTTTTTCAAACGTTTTCGTTGAATTGTTTTCCTTCTCGCTTGTTTGGTGCGTCGAAGTCGGCGCGATTTCAATTTCAGCCGGAATTTTCGTCTGCGCCGTCAAAGTCTCCTGATGAATATCTGTGTCGGGCGCGATGTTCAATTCGGGCAAAACTTGTTCGGCAATTTGGCGGAAAACCGGCGCGGAAACTTGACCGCCGTCGCGTCCGCCGCCCATCGGTTCGTCAATCACAACGGCGATGACAACCGAAGGATTATCGACAGGCGCAAAACCGATAAATGACGAAACGAATTTGCTTTCGTTGTATCTTTTTATTCTCGCGTCGTATTTCCAAGCCGTTCCGGTTTTACCAGCCGATGAGTAACCTTCAAGCTGCGCCCGTTTCGCCGTTCCTTTCAGCACAACTTGCTGCAGCATTTGCCGCAAACCGCGCGCCGCTTCGGGACGGACAATCTGCGTTTTTTCAGTCTTTTGATTCTGAAAAACTTTTCCGTCCGCGTAGCGAATCTCTTTGATTATATGCGGTTTGACGCGCACGCCGTCGTTGGCAATAGTCGCGTAAGCCATCGCTGCCTGCAAAGCCGTAACGTTTAATTCGTAACCGATTGCCATCGAAGCGAGCGAGTCGCCGAACCAGGTATCGGGCGGACGAATCTGCCCGCGCGCTTCTGCCGGAAGCTCGATTCCGGTCGGTTCACCAAAACCGAATCCGAGAGCATAATTATAAAATTTTTCTTTGCCAAGCCCGAGAGCAGTTTTTATCGCCGCGTAGTTACTGGAAACCGCCAAGGCTTCGCCGTAAGACATCGTTTTTGTCGCGTGCGGGTCGTCGAAACGATGTCCGGCAACTTCAATAAAACCTTTGCTGCAATCGATAAAACCGTCGGGGCGAATCAATTTTTCCTGTAAAGCCGCGCCGTATGTAACGAGCTTAAAAACCGAGCCGGGCGAATACATACTCTGCACCGCGCGGTTTATCAACTTTTCCGGTGCCGCATCGTTAAATTTATTCGGGTCGAAAGTCGGGTAATTTGCCATTGCCAGAATCTCGCCGGTTTTCGGGTCTAAAACGATTGCCATTCCCGATTTGGCATTTGCCGATTTGACGCCTTCTTCGAGCGCCTGTTCGGTTTTATATTGAATTGAATTGCTGATGGTTAAAACAATATCTTTCGGCGGTTCGCGTTCGTCTTCAGTTTCAGATTCGTCGTAAACTCTGCCCAAACGGTCGCGGTCTTGCCATTTTTTCAACACCGCGCCGTGAAGCAATTCTTCCTGCGACTGCTCGATTCCGGCTTGTCCGACATCTTCCGTGTTGCTGAAGCCAACGACCTGCGCCGCCAGAGTTTTATACGGATAACTGCGTTTTTGCTCTTCTCTCCAATGTATTCCGGCAAAACGCGGCTCGTCAAATTTTTGCAGGTCAACGTCTTTGAGCGTTTCGTTTATTTTTTGCGCGGTGTCTTCGTCGAGTTTCCGCGCCAAATAAACAAAGCGTTTACCTTTTTCTTTGGCTTTGGTCAAATTTTTCAAAATGTCGTTCGGTTTGACTTTCAGCGCGGCAGCGACTCGTTTGGCAGTCGTTTCGACGTCTTCGATTTCCGAGGGGTCTGCAAACAGCGATTTGGTGTTGACGCTCATTGCCAGCACGCGTTCCGAGCGGTCATAAATTGTCCCGCGCAATTGTTTGCTTTTGACTTGATTACGCCGCTGGTCAAGCGCCTGCCCGAGCAGCCATTCGTGTTGATTTACCTGAAGATGCACGAGCCGAACACCGATGCCGCCAATCCATAAAATAAAAAACGCGACAATCAACATAAATCGCGTGAAAATCGTCTGCGTCGTATCTGTTTTGCGGCTGGTTTTTTGTCGACGTTCGTACATTTTTAGATTCTTTTCCTGAAAATTATTACCGCATTTTTGGTGTGTAAATTATTTTATTGCCGATTCGATTTTCTTTTCCAGCTTGACCAAAACGTCCGGCGCTTTTATTTGCGCAACATTCTTTGCAGTCAGTTTTTCGCCTGCTGCAGTTTCCTGCGGTTTATTTGGCGCAGCGACCGGTTTAGGTTTTGCCGTTTCGACTTTTCCCACCGCTCGCGTTTTTTCGGAGTTTATGCTTTCGGTCGGACGTGCAATTTGGATATTATTTGCTGCCGTCATTGCTTTTAAGCCAATTTTTTGCGCTGCTTTTTTGATTTCCGCAGGCGAAAGCGCAATTTCTTTTGCCAGAAGAAGCCGTCGTTTATCCGATTCGAGTTCGTCGCTCATCTTTCGCAATTGGGAGTTTTTCATACTGAAATCCATCGAAGCAAAATGCTGGCGCGCGGCAAAGAAAAAACCGACAAGCAGAAACAATCCGCAGAAAAGCGCGAGCAGACGATAACGGACGGGAAGCGAACCGCGCTTGGGCGAGCGCCGATTGCTTTGTTTACTATTTCTTGTTTGATTGTTCGGGGAAATTCTTTTTCGACTCATAATTCTTACTCCAAAATTCCGTTTTCAGTTCGATCAAAGTTTCAAACAGGCGCGAAGTTTTGCGCTGCGCGCGCGCGGGTTTACTTCCAGTTCAGCCTCAACAGGCACAAGCGGTTTTTTTGTCAAAATCTCAACTTGTTTGCTCGCGCCGCACGCGCATTTGGGCAGACGCGGCGGACAGAAACATTTTCCCGCAAGTTTCTGCAAAGTTTGTTTGACGATGCGGTCTTCCAGTGAATGAAAGGTAATCACTGCAAATCGCCCGTCTTTTTTTAAAACATCGACCGTGTCGCGGACAAACTGTTCTAAAATTTCAAGCTCGCCGTTGACGGCAATCCGTAAGGCTTGAAACGTGCGCGTCGCCGGGTGAATTTTGTCTCTCTTGCTGCGCTTTACAGACCTTTCAACCAATTCAACTAACTCCTTCGTCGTACTTACCGCTTCGCCCTGCGTCCTTTTCTCAACAATCCGACGGGCGATGCGCCGCGAAAATCTTTCTTCGCCGTATTCGTAAATGATGCGCGCGATTTCAAATTCTGAAAGCCGTTCGAGCATTTCCGCGGCAGTTTCCGAATCGGAGTTTGCATCCATTCGCATATCGAGCGGCGCATCGAAGCGAAAACTAAAGCCGCGCGTCGCGCTGTCAAACTGCAATGAGGAAACGCCTAAATCAGCTAAAACACCGTCAACCTTTTCAACCTTCGCATCTGACAAAACTTGGCGGATTTCGGCAAAATTAGCGTGAAAGATTTTTATTCTTTCGCCGAATTTCTTCAATCTTTCGCGTGCAAATCCAATAGCTTCAGTATCCTGGTCAATTCCGAAAACAATTATCTTACCCGCAGCAGCCAAAATTGCTTCCGCGTGTCCGCCCAAACCAAGCGTAGCGTCAACGAAAGTTTCACTGCCGTGTGGCTTAAGCAGTTCTAAAGTCTCCGCCAGCAGAACAGGTTTGTGTAGATTTTCAGCTTTGGTTTTAGTCACCTTTTCAAAGAGCTCGTCTTGAAAAACACGCAAATTTATATCGCTGCACCACACGTCGATTCGGTTTTTCAAACCCCGTGGACAATAATTATTTAACCTTAGTTTTCTTTGATTTTATGCCGAGTGATTGAACTCGTTGACCGTCACAACTTATTCAATCACAGTTATTATGATTTCCGCAAAACCTCTGATTCAGAAATTTTATTTTGGAAGTGCTTAAAAATCTCCAAAATCTTAAACACTATTTGCGCGAGTTTTTTTTGCTTCCAAATTTCGTTTCAGGTTGCTTTCATCTAATTTCTAAAAGCATATTACGATTATGTTCTCAAGTCTGTCAAGCATTATTTTAACTTTTATTTTAATCATGTGCTTAAAAATTAAATTATACTTCCTCAAATGTTTTTCAACAAATATTATTTTGATGATTATTTTCCTTTCTCGTTCGTTTGGGCTAAAGTCTATCTCGATTGTTTTTGCGCCAATTTATTCTTTAATTTATGAATATCACTTTTCTCCAGCTTCTGGTTTTCGGCATTTTTGCAGCTTTGGCAAATGTGCTGGGCGGGCTAATTTTGTTTCCACCTGGAATTCAAAAAAACTACAAAAAATTGCTTAAATATATTCTGGCTTTAGGCGCCGGATTTATGCTTGCAGTAATTTTTATAGATGTTTTGCCCGAGGCGATTGCGCTCTGGCAAACACCGGAAAGTTTCGGAAAATCAAGCGAAACTTTATATGCGCCGATGGTTCTTCTGCTCGCCGGTTATTTGATAACGCAGTTTTTTGAACACACCATCGCACCGCATTTTCACTTAGGCGAAGAAATGCACAGCGATCATTTAATTTCGACCGCTTCGGCTTACACGGCAATCGGCGGGTTGCTGATTCATACTTTTTTCGACGGTGTTTCGATTGCCGCCGCCGCACAGGTTGATTCGCGCGTCGGAATTCTTGTTTTTCTCGCCATCTTTCTGCATAAATTTCCCGAAGGTTTTACGATTGCTTCAATGATTTTAGCGGCGGGAAAAGGTTTAAGGGAAGTTTTGCTGGCGACATCTCTGGTTGGGCTGACGACAATTCTCGGCGTTTTGCTGTATTATTTCATCGGCGCGAAGGTAGGTTTTACAGTCGCTTACGCGCTTCCTTTGGCAAGCGGCGTAACTTTGTATGTGGCGGCAAGCGATTTGATACCGGAAGTAAATCATCACGGCGGTAAGCGTCCGCTGGTTTCACTGTCGGTTTTCGCGGGCGTCGCGCTTTTTTTTCTGATACACTTTGCGCTTCATACAATTTTAGAAAAGTAGGAACTTACGCGAGAACAATTCGTATTGTTTTCGGATTGGCAGAGGTTGTTTTAAGTAAAAGATGAGAAAAACTAGTTTTTTGTTAAAATCAAACGCTTTCGGGCTGGTTTTGTTTTTGTTTCTGGCTGTGCAGACGGCTTTCTCGCAAAGCACAAAGCCATTTTCGCTCGACGAATCACCGCTGCCTGCGCCGACCGGTTTTGTCAACGATTTTGCGGGCGTGATTGACGCCGAGACGAAACAGAAAATCGAAGCGCAAATCAAAGCCTTCAAAGAGCGGACAAATCCGCAGGTTGAAATCGGCGTGGCAATTGTAAAAACTACCGGTGAGCGCCCCATTTTTGAGTATTCACTGGCGGTTGCGCGCGGCTGGAAAATCGGTTCAAAGGCTGACGAAAATCCGGGCGCGCTGCTTTTCGTCGCCGTCGAGGACAGAAAATACTTTACGCAGATTAGCAGAAATTTGGAAGACGAGTTACCCGACGGAGTAGCTGGACAGTTAAACAGGCAATATCTCGTTCCGGCTTTTAGACAGGGAAATTACGGCAAAGGCATCTCCGATACGATTGACGCATATATCAAAACAATCGAGGCAAAACAAGCGGGTGAACCCGTTGCGACGCCCGAAACACCGGCAAACGACATAACTAACAATGTAAGAGGCGGTTTGCCGTTTGGTAATTGTATGACTTGTTTAATAATTCTCTTCATAATTTTAATAATTCTTTTTAGTCGCGGCGGCGGCAGCGGTG
Organism: Acidobacteria bacterium 28-9; assembly: GCA_002050355.1. Taxonomy (GTDB): domain Bacteria; phylum Acidobacteriota; class Blastocatellia; order Pyrinomonadales; family Pyrinomonadaceae. The sequence goes on along the minus strand of MWYY01000048.1, from coordinate 10,031 downwards.
GAGGCGGAGGCAGTTCCCGTAGAAGAAATCGATGGGGCGAGGGCGGATTCGGCGGAAGCGCCTTACCGTGGATTATCGGCGGTGCTATAGGCAGCGGCGGCGGTTCGTCAGGTTGGGGAAGCAGCGGCGGCTCTTCTTCCGGCGGCGACAGTTGGGGCGGTTTCGGCGGCGGCGGTGATTTCGGCGGCGGCGGCGCGGGCGGCGACTGGTAATTTCATTTATCATTTGTCATTCATCATTTATCAAAAGCGGTAAATGTTCATTGATAAATGTTAAATGCTAAATGTTAAATAAATATGAGACATCAATTCGACGCATTTATTGACGATTTGCGAACAACGCACGGCAGAAATTTGGCTTCCGTGATTTTATACGGCTCGGCTGCGGCGGGCGATTTTGTGCGGATGCAGTCGGATTATAATTTGCTGATTGCGCTGCACCGTATGACGCCGAAGGATTTGCGCGCCGCGCAAGCGCCGATGCGTGAATGGAACAAGATGGGACATCCTGTGCCGGTTTATTTTACGGTCTCCGAATTGAAAAACGCGGCTGACGTTTTCCCGATTGAGTTTCATCAGATGGAAAGCGCCCGCAGCGTGCTTTACGGCACGGACGTTCTGGCAAATATAAATATTTCCGATGAGTTTTTGCGCCATCAAACCGAGTATGAACTCCGAAGCAAACTGCTTCAACTGCGCCGCCATTATATTCCGGCGTCGGTTTCGGTCGAAGGTCTGATCGGTTTGATGACGGAAAGCCTTACGAGTTTTGCGGCTCTATTTCGCGCCGTTTTACTGGTTCACGGTTTGGAGCCGCCGGTTACTAAACGCGAAATCGCTGCGGCAACTGCCAAACAATTAAAAATTGACGGCGGCTCGTTTGAAAAAATTTTTGATATTCGAGAAAATAACGCATCTAAGACGCTCGATGAAACCTCTGTTAATCACCTTTTCGGTGATTATATGGAGCAGATTGAAAACGTTATCGAAGCGGTTGATAAATTGCGTAAATCGTAAATGGTTAATGGTTAATTGTCGAAAAAACGATTGCCATTAACGTAACAATTAACAATTAACTTTTTATGAGAGGAAAAACAATGAAAAAAATAATTTTACTGACATTTGTGTTGTTCGCCGCTTTTGGTTTTAGCGGCTGCAGTTACAACGATTTAACATCCAGACAGCAAGGCGTTAAAGGAAAGTGGGCGAACGTGGAAAGCACTATGCAGCGACGCGCTGATTTGATTCCGAACCTGGTAAAAACCGCGCAGATGCTCGGCGTTCAGGAACAGGAAGTTTTCGGGCAGATTGCCGACGCCCGTTCGCGGCTTTTGAATGCTTCGCAAGCCGCGCCGCAAGGTCAGGACGGCGATAAAACGCCCGAACAAAAACAAGCGGTTTTAGAAGCAAACAACAGTTTCGGCGGAACAATCGGAAGACTACTTAGTTTGCAGGAAAACTACCCGCAGCTTCGCTCGAGCGAAGCGTTTTTGAAAGTGCAGGATGAACTATCAAGCACGGAAAACAGAATTAACGTAGCCAGAACCGATTACAACCAATCCGTTACTGATTACAACACGGCGCGCAATTCGTTTCCAGCGGTTTTGACGGCGGGCTTGCTCGGCTTCAAGGAAGAGCCGTTTTTCAAAGCCGACGAGCGAGGAAACCAAGTGCCCGACATTGGCGACCCGAACTCGATGCGTAAAAACAGCGCGCCAACTACCTCTGCGCCCGTAACCAACGCTAACAGATAAGGCGTTAAAATAAACAAAAATCACTTTCGGTGGAATTGATTGAATCAATTCCGCCTTTTTATTTTAAATTATTATTTTTATCTTAAGTGTATTAGGTTAGGTAATTTTTTGTTCTGCTAGAAGTGAATTGGTTAATGTTTCCCGTATGAAACTTAGCTGTATCCAACTAGCGCTGCACGCTTAATAATGTAAAGGACGCAGCAATCAGGAAATTGTTAACTGACGGCGCGTTGCTGTTGCTGTTGTCGCTGTTGCTGGACGATTGGGAAAGCAAGGCGAAACGTAGTGCCTTCGCCTACTTCGCTGCTGACTTCTATGGTGCCGGCGTGTTCCTGCACAATTCCGTATGAAACTGCCAAACCCAAACCGGTTCCGCTGCCGACGGCTTTTGTTGTAAAAAACGGGTCGTAAATTTTTATTAAATTTTCCGACTCGATTCCGCTTCCAGTATCAACGACTTCAATAACAATTGACTCGTTATTATCAATTTCGGTCGAAAGCGTAATTGTCCCGCCGCCGAACATAGCGTCGCGTGCGTTTATAATCAGGTTGGTGAAAACCTGCTGCATTTTTCCGGCATTGCCCAATATTTTCGGCGGCATATCGGCATAGTTTTTTATTACCTCAACTTGCGATTTGCGAAGCTGCGGCTCTAATAGCTGTAAGGTATCGTCGAGCAGTTTGTTGATGTCAATCTCGACAAATTCCGAAGCGTTTCCGGTGCGCGAAAAATTCAATAAGTTGCCGACGATGTTTGAAGCGCGGTCTGTTTGTTTCTGAACTTTTTGAAGGAGCGCGTGTTTCGGGTCGGTTTCGGGAATCATACCAAGAAGCATCTGCGTATAACTCGAAACTCCAGTCAGAGGCGTGTTGACTTCGTGCGCAACACCGGCGGCGAGAAGTCCGATGCTCGAAAGTTTTTCGCTTTGCTGTAAACTTTCTTCGAGTTTGACGCGCGAAGTTACGTTTTCAAACACGATAATCGCGCCGGTTTGATTGTTTGAAACCGAGCGAAGCGGCGCGACGGCTACGTTTAAGACCAGCGATTTTCCACGATTGTTCGTTGTCAAAAGCTTGTAAGCATTTTTGACTTCCGTCAGATGCCAGCGCGATTTACCCAAAATATTTTCCAAATTCAGCGCAAAACCTTCGTCGAAAACTTCTTCGATATATTTGCCTATAATTTCATCGCGGTCGAGGTCGAGCATTTCTTCAAGCGGCGAATTACAGCGCGTGATGCAGCCATCTTCATTGACGGCGAGCAATCCGACGTTGACCGATTCGACGATTGATTCGTTAAATTCTTTGAGTAATTCCAATTCTTCGGCGCGTTTTTCCTGTTCCTGATAAAGCAGACTGTTTTCGACGGCAACAGCAACGAAACCCGAAACAGTCTGCAAAATGTCCAAATCTTCGCTCGATAAGAGCGAGCCGTCTGAGGCGCGCCCCAAGCCGAGAATAGCAACCATTTTTCCGCGAACGACACAGGGCACGAAATAATGAAGCTCCTGGCGGTGAATGTTTTTGGCGTTGATGCCGAACTTTTCGATTTTTCCTTCGATTTTCCCGACAATTCCTTTTGTCTCGGTTCGCTCGCGCAGTGAATTATCTTCAAGAAATTCTTCTTCCGGCAATTCGAGTTCATCGGCGCGGACAATACCTTTCTCAGCGGATTTCTGCCGAATCATCTGGCGAAAATCGCTCGGCATTTTGTAGTTCGGATTAACGCCGATTGATTTGGCGATTTTATAGTGTCCAGCCAGGTTTTCGTCTTCGATAAAAACAGCAACTTTTTCAACATCAAGCACTTGGCGTAAGCGCTCCGTCAGCGCGTTAAGCAGCGGTTCGAGCGCGGTCGTCGCTGAAAGTGTTCTTCCGAAATCGAGTAATCCCTGCCGCAAATCGTAACGCTCGCCGTAGAAAAACCGATCGGCGCGTTCCTGGAGAAATTTCTTCAAAGGTTCGGAAAGTAGAACAATTGCCGACATCGCCACAATTGCAATCAAAGCACGGAGCGTGATTTCGGTTGTCGAAAGACTGTTGCCGACTGCCAAAAAGACGAGTCCGAGCGCAACCGCACCAATCATCATCGCAATCGCCAGCGTCGTCAACGCATAAACCAGTGCGCGGCGAACGACGACATCTACGTCCATCAAACGGTAACGCACCACCGAATGACCAAAACTCAAAGGAATTAAAGCGAGCGGCAAAGTTGTAATCGCGGCTGAAAAACTGTCGTCGGGAAGATAAACAAAGCTTTTGGCAATCTGAAATACGACAATCGGGAAAATCGCCGCAACCGTTCCCCACATCGCCCATTTGATTCGCTGGCGGACAAGCGGCTGTTCACGATTTTTAAAAAATCTCCATAGCAGAACGCCTGCGCCGAGCGCGACGCCGATAACGAAAAGATAAAGATTTGCTTGGTAAAAAATGCCGACAAGGTCAAATTTATCTATAAAAGCGGCTATTTTGGTAACAAGAACTTCGCTCGGTATAATCCAGGAATAAAAAGACAGCCCAATTATTCCAAGCGAAAATATAGTTGCGGGAAGGTAAAGTAAATATGTTTTCCAGCGCGCACGATCAAAAACTTCGCTTTGCACCGGATAACGCAGGCAGAAATGCAGAAAAAGCGGAACGAAAAAGATGAAAGCTATATCATCTAAAATGCTAACGGCAAGATCGAAATCTTCGCCCAAACCGAGCGGTTTGTAAACGTGAAAGACGAACGCCGCCAGACAGACAGTTGCAAAATGCAGCACAAACGGCGCACGACTGCCTTGTTTGAAAAGGACGAAAGTGCCGACGCCGAGCCAGATTAAACCGACAAACGTGAGAAAGATTATCGAAGCCGTCCAGCGCGGCGGCGTGTCTATATGTCTCAGGTCAGCAAAATAATTATTATTGAACGAATAAGAAGGACGCTCAAAACGGTAAGTCAAATTGCCGTCAACGCCCGCTGTTTCCAGGTACATCTGGACATCAACGGGCGATGAGATTTCGTCGAAATTTTCCCCGTCGAGACTAACCCAGAGAAGTTTATCGCCGGCAGAAATTCCGGCGCGAGCGGCGGCAAGTCCGGGCGTAACCCGTTCGGCGTAAACGCCGCCATCGGATTTTTGCACCCAATTTGCGCCGTCAGTCGGCGGAAGATTGTGATAAGCTCGCTGGGAAAGATTTAGCGCGCCGCCGGCAACAAACAGAACCGTCGCCAGAAGCCAAATCAAACTCCAACTCGTCAACACTTTACCTTTCATTCGTTATGGGTTAAACTTCGCCGTTTTTTTTAAGAGGCAAAATACGTTCCAATAATTTTCTTCTTTAAAACGGTCAAAAAACTATAGATTTAATACGCACGGCAAAACTTTTTTGTTTAAATTAATTACCCGTAAACAATTCTTTTTATTCAGTTTTTCGCTTTATATCCAAGATTTTGGAGACGAAATCTTGGATATAAAGCGCATGTGGAGCCTTTAAATCCTTGATTGTAATTTGTGTTTGTTGCAGGCGAAACAAAAAATATCCGTAAAACCGATTAAGTTTTTCGGCTTGAGCGCGGCTGGAGACAGCGAAATTTAGATGATGTATTTTTCTTAAACTGTCTTACAATAATAATTGCCGAATTAACCAATTTTAATTTCTAGCACATAAATCCTGTTTTAAAGTTACAAAAAAAGGCAAAGTAATTTCTACTTTGCCTTTTCGTTTTGCACAATAATTATTTTGCGCTTGCTTGTCTGGATTTTGGTTTTTTCTCAACTGTTTTCTTTGTCGTTTTAACTTCGGCTTTCGGCGCTCTTGTTTTTGTTGCCGTTTTTGCAGTGGCGTTATCAGCCGGATTGAGCATTGCCGTCCAGCGATATTCAGGCGTGTCAAAACCTTCTTCCAGCTTTTTGAAAACAAAATCGGTCATCGCAGCAACAATCCAATTGTGATTGTATTCGCCGACGGAAGCGAGTTCCGCGTCGGGCGCCGGATTCATAAAATCAATCGCATACGGCACGCCGTCTTTTATCGCAAATTCGACCGTGTTTAAATTGTAGCCAAGCGCTTTGCAAATTGTAACGACATCGCGTTCGACACGCGCCTGCAATTCGGGCGACAGGTAATCGGCGACGTTAACATATTGCATTCCTGATAGATACGGCTTTGTCGGGTCATACGGCATAATCAAAACTTTTTCCTGCCCGACGCAGTAACAGCGCACGAATTGGTCAAACTCGATGCCTTCCTGCAATGTCATACACAATGTTCCCGTTTGATTATAGACGTGCCAGAGTTCTTCCAGAGACCAGACTTTCGAGACATTTTTCCAGCCGCCGCCGTCGAAAGGTTTCAAAAAAGCGGGGAAGCCGACGTAATCGACAATTCCCTGCCAGTCGATCGGGAATTCGAGGTTTCTCAAAGATTCGCTCACAATCTCTGGAATATAATCCTGCTGCGGCAAAAGAACGGTTTTCGGTATCGCCACGCCGAGTTTCGCCGCCAGAGAAAAATTAAAAAACTTATCGTCTGCCGACCACCAAAACGGATTATTGATAACCAACGTTCCTTCCAAATCCATACGTTTCAACATCGCGCGATAAAAAGGAACTTCGTGAGAAATGCGGTCAATAATGATGTCGTATTTTTTTGTTTCATCTAATCTGATGCCGCCGACTTTGACCATTTCGGCGACCACTTCGCCGTTGCCTCTTTCATTGATGCTGTTAATAATTGATGCGGGAAACGTAACTTCGCGTCCCGTTAAAATTCCAACTCTTTTCATAACTTTATAAATTTCCTCTACTAAAATTTTGTTTAATATAAATGAATAAATTTCCGGCTCGTCCGAAAACAAACAGTTTAATTTAGAACGATAAAAAGTTACAAGTTGAGCAAATAGAAAAAGCGCTTCTGATTTTATAACCGGCGGAAATAAAAAACTACTTTAATTTCTTTTCTTTTTGAAACTTTTTAACAACCATTTCCCTACGCATTTTCGGTAGATGGTCGATAAAAAGTTTGCCGTCGCAGTGGTCGGTTTCGTGCTGAAAACAGCGTGCCGCGTAACCTTCCGCCGAGCGCTGAAACCATTCGCCTTTCAGGTCTTGCGCGCGAAGCGTCGCACGTTCGGCACGCACGACGACCGCCGGAACTTTCCCGACTGAAAGACAACCTTCCTGCCCGGTTTGTTCGCCTTCGGTTTTTACAATTTCGGGATTTGTCGCGACCAGTTTGACGCCTTCGCAATCCATTACGAAAAGCCGCAAGGATAAGCCGATTTGCTGCGCCGCCAAGCCGACGCCTTCCGCGTCATACATTGTTTCAAACATATCGGCGCACAAATTTTCAAGTTCTACGTCAAATTCGCTAACCGTTTCGCCCGGCGTCGCCAGAACATTTTCCGGGTATTCGGTAATTTTTCTGATTGCCATAAAATTATTTTTCCGTTTCAGCCGTTTCAATATCGTTCTGGCGCGCATCGCGCTTCCAGCCCGGTTTTGTGTTAAAGGCTTTATCTTCACGCTGCTGGCAACTCCAGCAAACGTGACGGATTTCGTTTGTCGGCAACACAAACGTAACGTAATGTTCTTTTACCGTATCGCACTCGTCGCATTTGACCGGCGGTTTTGCCTGTGCATCGTTGGCAATCGTTTCATCCATATTTTTTCCTCAAAAGTCGAATCTCTCCAAGTAAAAATCTCGCGTATCTTCAACAGTGTAATGCTCTTCGAGAAAATTCTCCAAAGCAGGGTGCGCCGCTTTTATTTTTTCGCTTCGGCGCATTTAAAAATAAAAAGCCGGAGAAAAGTTTTCCTTTAGCCCCAGCCGCAAAAACAAATTGATTTCGTAAAATTATTCAGGTTGTCCTTTGCATCCGGGACCGAAAAGCGCAGGTATTTTCGTGCTGATAATCGGATAGTTTTCCGCTTCCGCGTTTTTCTCCAGCCAATCCATATATTCGGGCGGAATCGACATATCCGAATAAATCGCTTCGACCGGACATTCCGGCAGGCAGGCGTCGCAGTCGATACAAGCGTCGGGGTTGATTAAAAGTCTGTCGGGCAGTTCGTGAAACGCCTCGACCGGACAAACCGCCGCGCAATCGGTGTATTTACACTCGATGCACGGTTCGGCTACGATATAAGTCATCTGTAAAAAATCTCCTCAAATAGTCTAATAAAGTTAATATAAAAATATGATACTCAAAAGCATAACTTGTCAAAGCAGGTCTGACAAGTGTAAAAATTATTCAGAAGATTATAAAAAACAGTCCTTAGTTTGCCATCTGCAGTGCTTAGTTTTTGCTACGTATCGTCAAATTAAAACGAACGACGGAAAAAATTAAAGACTGAAGACAAACGACTGCGGACTAAGGACTAAAACCGATGAAAAACTTAAAATCAGAGCGAGAATTATCATTGGATTTTCTGCGCGTGTGTGAAGCGGCGGCGATTGAGTCGGCTAAAACGATGGGGCAGGGCGACCGGAAATATTCCGACCACGTAGCGGTCGAAGCAATGCGCGAAGTGATGGATACGGTACCAATGCGCGGGCGCATAGTTATCGGCGAAGGCGAACGCGACGAAGCGCCGATGCTATATATTGGCGAAGAACTCGGCGGAAAAGAGTTTTCTGAAGATGCGCGCGCCGGGTTTCCCGAGATTGACATCGCCGTCGACCCGCTCGAAGGGACGAATTTATGCGCGGTCGGAGCAAATAACGCGATTGCCGTTCTCGCTGCGGCTGAACGCGGCGGATTGCTCAACGCGCCCGATATTTATATGGACAAAATCGTCGTCGGACCGTCGTGTCGCGGTGCGGTCGATATTGACGCGCCGGTCAAAGACAATTTGAAAAACATCGCGCGGCGTCTCGGGCGCGACATTGACGATTTGGCGGTTATTTGTCTCGACCGTCCGCGGCATAAACAATTAATCAACGATGTTCGCTCGGCTGGCGCGCGCATTCGTCTTATCAGCGACGGCGATTTGTCGGCGGGAATTTCGGCGGCTGTCGCCGGAACGAATATTCACGCGCTGATGGGCATCGGCGGCGCGCCCGAAGGCGTTATCACGGCGGCGGCAATGAAATGTCTGAACGGCGAAATCCAAGCCAAACTCGTCTATGACCCGGAACGATTGGGAGTTGATAAATCGAAAGTTCCGCCCGTCGAAGAAGTGATGGAGCGTCTACAATCGATGGGCATCAAAGACCCGAACAAAATTTACGACACGAATGATCTAGCGCCGGGCAGACGAATAATTTTTGCCGCAACGGGCGTAACCGACGGCACTCTGCTGCGAGGCGTGCGCTTTTTCGGAGCGGGCAAGCGCACGCATTCGGTCGTTATGACGACCGACCCGAAAAGCATCCGCTTCATTGACACGGTTCACGTCGAAGGCGGACCGGACGCGGTTATTCGATTCTAAACATCTATCATTTAACATTTATCATTGAACAATTAATACTTTTTGATAAATGTTGAATGATAAATGTTAAATGTTAAATGCCGAATACAATCGAAAATTACGTTTCGCAAGTCGGGGTCGAGAAAATGCGGCGACGGGCATTTTTTGTGTGGAGCGTAACGGGCTTTTTAGTTTTTGCCTGGGTTATTCTGATTTTGCTCGCGCCGCTTGCCGATGCGAACAATTTTTCAAGCGTTTCAAGTCTGATTTATAGATTTTTCAGTTACATTTGCCATCAGATTCCGTCGCGTTCTTTTTATTTAGAAAATCACGCCTTTGCCGTCTGCGCGCGCTGTTTTGGCATTTATTTTGGTTTGTTAGTTGGCTTTGTTGTTTATCCGTTTTTTCGTTCGGTCGAAAACACTGTGCCGCTTCCGCGCCTCTGGCTTTTTGTGGCGATGTTTCCAATTGCAATCGACTGGTCGCTGGGTTTTTTCGGTGTCTGGGAAAACACACATTGGTCGCGTTTTCTGACCGGTTTGATTTTAGGCGCGACGTGCGCGATTTTTATCGTCCCGGCTCTGGTCGAAATTTTGAGACTCATTTTAAATAAAAAGCAAACAAAAAGGCTGTCGCGCTGACAGCCTTTTTCATTTACAATTTTTAGGATACTGATTTTTGATATTTGGCTCGGTAATGCCGCTGGAGCATTCCTTAGATATGTAGATTTTTACTTGGAGAGATTCGACTTTTGAGGAAAAATATGGATGAAACGATTGCCAACGATGCACAGGCAAAACCGCCGGTCAAATGCGACGAGTGCGATACGGTAAAAGAACATTACGTTACGTTTGTGTTGCCGACAAACGAAATTCGTCACG
>MWYY01000043.1 GCA_002050355.1 Acidobacteria bacterium 28-9 | reverse complement strand
GTCTAGAACGGACGCGACCGCACGTTTTTCTTTTTCTCTTATGCCGGTCAGCGAGGCTTTCAGCCCGTCGTCGAACAAGACGGCAGCCGCGTAAATGTAATTCCCGTCCCGACGGCGCGGATGCGAAACGGCGATTTTAGCCAACTGCTTCAGCCAGGAACTTCGCAGACTTATAATCTGGCAGGCGGCGGCACGGTGGTCGCGCCTATCGGAACAATTTTCGCTCCTAACGGAACGCCGATTCCGGGTAATAATCTGGCGAATTGTCCTTCCTGCGGCGGTTTTTCAAATTTTGCCAGAAACTTTCTGAATTCATATCCGCTTCCGACCGAAGACCGCGCCGGTGAAAATTTTCGCGTTAATCGCCAGCAAAGACCGCAGCAAAATCAGTACGATATCCGGCTCGACCATAAACTTTTTGAAGGAAATAATATTTTCGGGCGCTACAGCCGGTTAAATCAGGAAAGACTCGTCGATAATTACTTTCCGCTCGGAGCCGCGCCGACCGGCTTGGATTTGCCCGCCGGACCTTCCGCCGGACGAATTATCGGCAACTCGCGCGGCGCGTTTATCGGCGACACACAGGTTTTCGGAACGAATATCGTCAATGATTTTCGCTTCGGTTACACGCGCGTCGAAATTGGAATCAACAACACGGGCGTTTTCGGCGAAGGCGGTTTTAGCCCGACCGTTTCGGCTCAACTGGGCGCGCCGAACATCAACGTCAATAATGAATCGTCGGGAATTATCCTGCTCGGTTTGGTGGACAGAGTCGGCGGCGGCGACCGCGCGGCGGAATTTACCGGCGACGGCGGACCTTTTCTTTTCCGCTCGGATAATTTCAATTACGCCGACTCGGTAACGGTTGTCAAAGGCAACCATACATTTAAATTCGGAGTGGACAATCGCGTTCGCCAAAATCGCAATATTGACGGCGGGCGAAACGGCGCAATCAAGGGTAATTATCAATACGGAACGAGTTCCCGCGCAACGAACGACAACAGCGGTTTTGCTAGCTTTGCTTATAATGGCATTGGTCCGAACGATACCGGCTCGGCTCTGGCAAACTTTTTGTTGGGTTATCAACCGGGCGTCGTTACTCGCGGAACGCCGGGAACAGCAGCTTTGTCAAGTACTAAAGAATATGCTTTCTATGCGCAAGATGATTGGAAAGCGACGCCGGATTTAACGCTTAATCTTGGTTTGCGTTACGATTTATTTACTGCGCCGACCGAACGCTTTGACCGCATCTCAAATTTTGACCCGGCGACCAGCAGAATTATTACTGCCGGTGAAAACGCGCCGAACGGACGCGACCTTGCCAAAAACGATAAAAACAATTTCGGTCCGCGCGCCGGTTTCGCTTATGCAATCGGTGAAAATAAAACAATCGTCGTGCGCGGCGGATACGGCATCGTTTATTCGGTGGACGCGAGCGGCGTCCCGTCTCTCAATAGTAATCCGGGCAACGGCGGCGGAAGTTTCAACTGCAACCCGATTACCAAGCCGGGCGGATGTTCGGCATCGGCGCTCGGCAGAAATATATTCGACCGCGGCGTTCCGCTCCCGACCGAAACCATCGCGGCTCGCGGAACGAGCTTCGCTTCGCCGACTGACAGGGATATTTTCTACGTCAATCCGAATCGTAAAGACGCGTTGTTTCATCAATACAACGTAACGGTGCAATACGGATTCTTGAGAGACTGGCTGGCTGAAGCGGCGTATGTCGGTTCGACAGGGCGCAATCTTTTGATTGTTCGCAATATCGGCAGTTCAAACGACGCCGGCGCGCCCGGCTCGCGTCAAATTACGAATATAAATAACGTCATCGCCACCGATTATCTCGGCGATTTCAAATACAACGCATTGCAGACAAAACTGGAGAAAAGGTTTTCCGAAGGCTTGTCGATTCTGGCGAATTACACGTTTGCCAAAACGGTTGATAACACGCCGGGCGGTTTTTGTTTGAGCGGCGCGGGACAGAGAAACTGCGGACCTGACAATCCGCTCGACATCGACGGCGACCGCGGGTTTTCCGATTTGGACGTTCGACATCGTTTCAAATTTGCCAATGTCTTCGATTTGCCAGTCGGAAAAGGACGCAAATATTTCAGCAATTTACCGACCGCGTTCGAATATCTTATCGGCGGCTGGCAGTTAAATAATATTGTAACTTTGCAAAGCGGTCCGGTTTACGACGTTACGGTCGACGGCGGACGCGCCGACCTTATCGGCGACCCGACACCTACCGAAGCGCAGAGAGCGCAGGGTATTATGCTCAACCGGTCGGCGTTTCGCGCGCCGACAGCACTGGTTTTTGCAAGCGACCCGAACGGACCGAGGTTCGGTAATCTGAGACGCAATTCTTTCCGCGGCGATTTCCAGGAATACTGGGACGCTTCATTATTCAAAAATATCCCGCTTCGCTTTATCGGTGAAGCAGCAAAGGCGGAACTTCGCATCTCTGCCTTTAACGTAACGAACCACGTCAATCGCGGCAGACCGAACGGCGATTTAAACAGCGGTGATTTTGGGAGAGATAATAACGAACAACGCCGCCGACAACTTGAATTCGGTATAAGAATCGTATTCTAAGGCAAAGTCAAGATGGTTGTCTTATAATTGAGTGGCGGGTATTTTACTCGCCACTCAATTGTTTAAATAGTGAAAATGTTTTATAAACTGCGGATAGTTTTTTTTCGTCTGCTCACGAGTTCGGCGGTTTCTGTCGTGCTGCTCTGCTGCTGCGTGTCGGTTGCATCGGCGCAAAAAAACGTTGCCGTATCGAATCAAACGAATTTGCAGGAAGCCGTTAAACTTCTCCAAGCTGGAAATTTAACGGAAGCTGAAATCGCCGTTAGAAAAGTTTTGGTAATTGCTCCTAAAGACATTGAAGCCCAAACATTGCTCGGCGTGATTTTTGATCAGAAAGGCGACGCGCCAGCCGCCGAAAAAATATACCGCACAGTTTTGCAACAGAATCCTCGAACCGTTCCCGCATTGGCGAATCTCGGAGTGCTGCTGCTGAAAACCAACCAGCAAACCGAAGCCGTCAAAAGACTTGAACAAGTTTTGCTGCTTCAGCCGAATCATCAGCAGGCGATTTTTAACCTCGCCGCCGTTTATTCGTCAAACGGCGACTACAAAAAGGCTCTGCCTTTATTGGAAAAGATAGCGGGAATAACCGCCACCAGCCGCACTCCGAAAACTGCCGACATCCCGATTTTGCTGGCTCTTGCAAAGGCATACGCGGCGGTAAATAAACCGCAGGATTTGAGCAAAACCGTTTCATTCATCGAAAAAAATGCAAGTGGCGACATTCGCGTCTCTTTTACGCTGGGTTTAATGCTGGCGCAGGTCGGGCAATACGATGAAGCGGCGCGACTATTTGAAAAGGTAAATGCGGCGCGCCCAGATACTTTTGAAGTTCTTTATAATCTGGGCATCGCTTACTACAACATCGACAAATTGGATGAAGCCGAAAATGTTTTGCGGCAGGCAGTCAATCTCAAACCGAATTCGCAGGAAACATATTACCGTTTAGGCTTGGTTGCTTCGGCGAGAAACGATACGGAAACGGCTCTGGCGGCGTGGCTCAAAGCAATCGAGATAAAACCGAATTACCCGGAGGTGCAGTTTTTGATTGGTGAAGAGTTGCTCAAGCGCAAAACAATCAAAGCCGCCGTTCCGTTTTACGAAAAAGCGGTTAACATCGAACCCGAAAACGCGCTTTACCAGATGCGGCTCGGCATCGCCTACTTTCGCCTTCAGAGATACGAAAACGCCCGCGTGATGTTCGAGCGGCTGCTCAAAAAATATCCTGACAATTTTAATTTTAATTATTTGAAAGGTTATCTGGCGCGCGCCCAGGGTTTATACGACGAAGCGATTGCGGCTTTTGAAAAGGCATTAAGAATCTCGCCGAACAACCCGGAGGCATTGGCTAATTTAGGTTATATCGCCAATGAACGCGGCGAAATTGACAAGGCGGAAAAAATTTTGCGGCAAGCCTTGCAGTTCGACCCGAAAAACTTTTCCGCACATTACGATTTAGGACGGCTGCTTGTCAGAAAAAATAAATACGCCGAGGGTTTGTCTGTTCTCGAGAGCGGCGCGCAGCTCAATAAAAACGACCCGAGCATTCGCTACCAGCTTTTTCTGGCGTATTCGCGCTTGAAACAAAAAGATAAGGCGGCTCAAATGTTTGCCGAATTCAAGCGTTTGGAAAAGGAATTTAACAGCGGCTCAGGCGCGTCAAACGCCGGCGACAAAAATCAGAATTTGCCCGACAAAGTGGAAAACGCAAAGCCTTAATATATGAATCGAGCAGGCAGAATCTTTCAAGTTCTTTTGGCAGTTTTTTTGCTTGCTTTATCCGTTTTGGCGAGCAATGCGTCGCAGGTTTTGAAAGTCGAGCCGCCAAACTGGTGGGCGAATCACACCATCAATCCGGTGCGCGTTCTGGTGCGCGGTGAAAACTTAAGTTCGGTTGCAAAAATTGAATCGGGCGACAAGGCACTAAAAATTTCTAATCTTAAAACAAATGAGCGCGGTGATTATTTGTATTTTGATGTCGAAATTGCCAAGAATGCCAAGGTCGGAAAATACAATTTTGGAGTTTTGTCGAAAAACGGTAAGGCGGCAATTCCCTTTGAAATCAACGCGCCGCTCGACGCGAAAACGCATTTTCAAGGTATCACCAATGACGACATTATTTATTTAATAATGCCCGACCGTTTCGCCGACGGCGACACGACAAACGACAATCCGGCGAACTCTGCCACATCCGCAAATGACCGCAACAACCCGCGGGCGTGGCACGGCGGAGATTTTCGCGGCATTAAAAATCATCTCAATTATTTGAAGGAATTGGGCGTAACGGCGATTTGGCTGACACCTTGGTATGACAACCCGAATCAGGAATTTAGTTGCGACAAACCTTGGTGTCCGAACACAAATTATCACGGCTATCACGCGATTGATTATTATGCCGTCGAAGACCATTTCGGCACGCTTTCTGATTTGCGAGATTTGATTGAAGAGGCGCACGCAAAGGGAATTAAAGTAATTCAAGACCAAGTGGCAAATCACGTCGGCGTTCAGCACGCTTGGGCGAAAAATTCACCGCTTCCGAATTGGTTCAGTAAATTCGAGCAAAATTCTTTTAACAATTCGGTTTTGCTCTCGCCAAACGCATCGCAAGAAGAACGCAATAATTTGCTTCACGGCTGGTTTAACGAGTCCTTGCCGGATTTAAATCAGGACGAGCCGGAAGTTGCGCGTTACGAAATTCAAAATGCGCTGTGGTGGGTTGCGATGACCGGAATTGACGGAATTCGGCAGGACACTATTCAATATATGCCCAGAAAATTTATCCGCGACTGGTCAAGCGCGATATTAAAGCAATACCCGAAATTCTGGATGGTCGGTGAAGTTTTCGAGCGCGATTCTGTACAAACCGCTTTTTTTCAAGGCGGAAAAATGGGTTGGGATAATATTGATACAAATTTGCCGAGTGTCTTCGATTTCAAATTGTGGGAAACTTCTCAGCAAGTTTTTACCGGAAAGAAACCGATGCGGGCGTTACGCGACGTTTTGAAATACGACGGGCTTTATCCGAACATCAATAACATTACGACTCTGCAAAATAATCACGACACCAAGCGTTTTATGAGTTTAGACGGTGCAACGCTTGAAGGAGCGATGCTGCACACGGCTTTTTTGCTCTCGACGCGCGGAATTCCGCAGCTTTATTACGGCGAAGAATTGGCAATGCGCGGCGGTGAAGACCCGTTTAACCGAGCGGATTTTCCCGGCGGCTGGCAAGACGATAAAAAAAACGCTTTCAGGCACGAAGGCAGAACCGCAGATGAACGCACAATATTTCGGCACGTTCAAACGTGGCTCGAAATTAGACGAAAAAGTAAAGCGTTGAAGTTTGGTAAAACCGTAGATTTGCAATACAACGATGACGTTTATCTTTTCGCCAGGCAATTTGAGAAAGAAACATTTGTTTTAGGTTTTAATCGGGCAAGCGAATCGAAAAACGTCGAATTCGACAATAGAATTATTGACTTTCAAAACAAACGCATAATTTGCAGTCCGAATGGAAGCGGTTTGGCTGTTAATATTAGCAATCTGGGTGCAATTAACGGAACAATCAAATTAGCTCTGCCGCCGAGAACAGCCATCGCTTATCAGTGTTTTGAAAGCAAAAATTGAATTATGAATTTTCCGAGAGCAAGCGGCGTTTTGCTGCATCCGACATCACTTCCGAGCAAATACGGTATCGGCGATTTGGGCGATGAAGCATATAAATTTGTTGATTTTCTGGCAGACGCGAAACAAAGCTACTGGCAGGTTTTGCCGCTCGGTTCAACCGGATATGGCGACTCGCCGTATCAATGTTTTTCGGCGTTTGCCGGAAATACGAATTTAATCGCGCCGCAAAAATTAGTCGAAGACGGTTTTTTAGTCGACGAAGAAATCAATCAAAAGCCGGATTTTCCGGTCGGGCGAGTTGACTTCGGAATGCTGTACGATTGGAAAAACTGGATTTTGAGTTTGGCTTACGAGCGGTTTCGCTTAACGACGAGCGTTGATTTGCGCGGGAAATTTGAAACCTTTTGCCAGCAGGAATCTGATTGGCTCGACGACTACGCATTGTTTCGCGCGATAAAAAAATCGCAAGACCAGAAATCCTGGCAGAAATGGGAAGCAAGTCTGCTTTTGCGAAAACCTGCCGCGCTTTCTCAAGCAAAGGAAGATTTGCGCGAAGACATTCAGGCGCAAAAATTTCAGCAATGGCTTTTCTTTCGGCAATGGAACGAACTAAAAAATTACTGCTGCTCGAAAAATATAAAAATCGTCGGCGATATTCCAATTTTCGTTGCGCTTGATTCGGCTGACGTTTGGTGCAATCCATCGCAATTTAAACTCGATGAAGACGGTTTTCCAAAAGTTGTCGCCGGCGTTCCACCCGATTATTTTTCAAAAACCGGACAGCTTTGGGGAAACCCGATTTACAATTGGGAACAGATGCAGCACGACGGTTTCCGTTGGTGGATTGATAGAGTTAAAGCGGCTTTGAAAACGGTTGATATCGTGCGCGTTGACCATTTTCGCGGATTTGCGGCGAGTTGGGAAGTTCCGGGCAGAGACACGACAGCGCAAAACGGGCGTTGGGTGAATGTGCCGGGCAAAGAATTGTTTGAAGCACTCGAAAACGCGATTGGCAATTTGCCGTTTTGGGCGGAAGATTTGGGCGTGATAACGCCGGACGTGGAAGAATTGCGCGATTCATTCGGCTTTCCCGGAATGCGGATTTTGCAGTTCGCTTTCGGCGGCGATACGAACAACCACGATTTGCCGCACAATTATATCAAAAACTGTGTTGCCTATACCGGAACGCACGACAACGATACGACTGTCGGCTGGTTTCATTCACAAGCAGGCGCAGGCTCGACGCGCAACGCCGAGCAAATAAAGCGCGAGCGCGAATTTTGTTTGGATTATTTGAAATCCGACGGGCGCGAGATTCAATGGGATTTTATCCGCGCTGTCTGGGAATCGGTAGCGGATACAGCGATTGTGCCGATGCAGGATTTGTTGGGTTTTGGAAATGAAGCAAGAATGAATCTGCCTGCGTCGAGTTCCGGTAATTGGTATTGGCAATGCAAGGAAGGTGATTTTTCGGAAGCGATTGTAGACCGTCTTCGCGGACTGACAGAGATTTACGGAAGAGTTTAGCCACAACCGAATACGAAAGGACACGAACAATTGAATGATTTCTCCGTGTTCTTTGTGTCTTGGGGGATGATAAAAGTTATGAAAAACAAATTGCGTTTAATCGTTTTTTTACTGCTTGCCGTTTTCTGTTCACTGCTTGCTGTTTCGGCACAAACGCCGACGGTTGAAAAAATCGAGCCGCCGAATTGGTGGGCGGAAAGTACGATAAATCCGGTGCGCGTGCTTGTTCGCGGTAAAAATCTGAGCGGCGCGAAAGTCGAAGCTGTTAATAACGAGATAAAAGTTTCAAATTCCAAAACAAGTGCCAATGGAAATTACTTGTTTATTGACGTAACGATTAGCGAAAACGCGCGGGTCGGAAATTATCCGATTAAAATTACGACGGCAAACGGCGCGGTGAGTTTTCCGTTCGGAATTTTCACGCCGGTTGAAAGGCAGGGAAATTATCAGGGTTTTAACACTAATGATGTTATTTATTTTCTGATGCCCGACCGTTTTGCCGACGGCGACCCGACAAATAATAACCCGGTAAAATCTCCCGGACTTTACGACCGCACCAAAGGCAGACTTTATCACGGCGGCGACCTTCAAGGCATCATTGATAAATTGCCTTATATCAAATCTCTGGGCGCGACGGCGATTTGGACGACACCCATTTATGACAACAACGATAAGCCCGATTACAAGGAAATGTATCCGAACGCCGAAGGCGGTGCGAAAGAGACGACGACGGGTTATCACGGTTACGGCGCGACTGACTTTTACGGCGTCGAAGAACATTTAGGCGATATGGCGAAATTGCGCGAGTTTGTCAGAAAAGCCCACGCGCTCGGATTGGTCGTGATTCAAGACCAAGTAGTTAATCACACCGGACCGTATCACGTTTGGGCAAACGACCCGCCGACGCCGACCTGGTTTAACGGCACGGTTGAAAATCATTTAAATAACAACTGGCAAAAATGGACGGCGATGAATCCTCGCGCAAGTTATCAAACACAAGCGCGAAACATTGACGGCTGGTTTATAGACATTCTGCCCGACCTGAACCAAAATGACCCGGAAGTTGAAAAATATCTGATTCAAAATACTTTGTGGTGGCTGGCAAATACCGGAATTGACGCGATTCGGATGGACACGCTACCGCACGTTCCGCGCACTTTTTGGGAAAAATGGATGACGGCTTTAAAGCGCGAATATCCGAAAGTAAATGTATTGGGCGAGCTTTACGACGGCGACCCGGCACTGCTCGCGTATTTTCAGGGCGGAAGGCGCGGGCAGGACGGCGTCGATACGAGAATTGATACACTTTACGATTTTGGTCTGTTTTATCAAATCCGCAATTCCTTTGCTCAAGGTCAATCAATCCGCGGTGTTTCGCAAATGCTCGCACACGATTGGCTTTACCCGCGACCGGAAGCTCTGGTGACGTTTTTAGGCGTTCACGATATGCCTCGTTTTATGAACGAAAAAGGCGCGACTGTTGAAGGTTTAAAAATGGCGCAGACGTTTTTGATGACGACGCGCGGAACGCCGCTTCTTTATTACGGCGACGAATTAGCAATGCCGGGCGGCGGCGACCCCGACAATCGGCGCGATTTTCCGGGCGGTTTTCCGAACGATAAAAGAAATGCTTTTACGGCTTTGGGAAGAACGTCGGAGGAAAACGACGTTTGGAATCATCTGGCAGCGCTCGGCAAATTGCGACTCGAACTTGAACCTCTGCGTCGCGGACGTTCGCTCGATTTATACGACGGCGAACAGCAAGCCGTCTATTCACGATTAACGGACAAACAAGCGGTTATCGTCGCTTTTAATAACGATACAAAACCCACGATGATTGAGTTTGGCGTCGCGGATTTAAAGATAATTCCGAACGGCGCGACGATGATCGACCGTTTGGGCAAAGCAAAAGATATAACTGTGCAAAACGGTAAAATGCGCGTCGAGCTTCCGGCGCGTTACGCGGCAATTTTTACGGTGAAATAAAAAGAAGACAGGAGACAGAAGACAGAATATGGAAGACAAAATTCAGAAGACGGAAGACGACGTATTTTAACTTCTGGTTTCTGACTTCTGATTTCTGCCTTCTCAAAAAATCTATGCAAAACAAACCGCGTTTAAGTTTTTGGCAGATTTTTAATATGAGTTTCGGGTTTCTCGGCATTCAATTCGGCTGGGGTTTGCAGCTTGGGAATATGAGCGGGATTTACGAGAAACTCGGCGCGAAACCGGACGAGCTGCCGCTTTTGTGGCTTGCCGCGCCGCTGACGGGTTTAATTATCCAGCCGATTATCGGCGCGATGAGCGACCGGACGTGGAATCGTTTCGGCAGGCGGCGACCGTATTTTCTCGTCGGCGCGGTTTTGTCGAGTCTGGCTTTGTTTATAATGCCGACATCGGGAACGCTTTGGATGGCGGCAGGACTTTTGTGGGTTTTGGACGCTTCGATAAATATTACGATGGAGCCGTTCAGGGCGTTTGTCGCCGACAAACTTAACGACGAACAGCGCACGACGGGTTTTGTAACGCAGTCGTTTTTCATCGGTTTGGGCGCGAGTCTGGCAGGCTGGCTACCGCTCGTTTTTCGCAATTTCGGTGTTGCGGGGGAAACGGAAAGCGGTATTCCTTTAACTATCAAATACGCTTTCCAACTCGGCGCGGTCGCCTTTCTGCTTGCGGTTCTCTACACGGTTTTTACAACGAAGGAATATCCGCCCGAAAATATGGAAGAGTTTGTGGCGAAAAAGAAAGCGAGCGGCGGATTTGTCGGAGTTATTCGAGAAGTAGTCGCAGAAATCTTTGAAGCTCTGCGCGATTTGCCGAAAACGATGCTTCAGCTCGCGCCTGTTCAAATCTGCACCTGGCTCGGCTTGTTTTGTATGTGGCTTTTCTACGTTCCGGCTGTCGCCCGCCATGTTTTCGGCGCGGTTGACGCAAAATCGGAAGCCTACACGCGCGGGCAGGAATTCGGCGGCTCGACTTTCGCTTATATGAACATCGTTTGTTTTGCGATTGCCTTTTTAATTCCCGTCATCGCCAGAAACATCGGACGCAAAGCAACCCACGCGCTTTGTCTGACCTGCGGCGCAATCGGGCTGTTGTCGGTTTATTTTATCTCGAACCCGAATTTTCTTATCGGCTCGATGTGCTTAATCGGCATCGCCTGGGCTTCCATTCTCTCGATGCCATATGCAATTTTGTCCGGCTCGCTGCCTGCCGCGCGAATGGGCGTTTATATGGGCGTTTTCAACTTTTTTATCGTTATTCCCGAAATAGTCCAAGCCTTAACTTTCGGTCCGATTATCCGCACCTTATTCGGCACGGACAACCCGAACAGTTCGGTTTATATGGTTCTTGCGGGCGGCTTTTTTATGCTGCTGGCGGCAATTTTGACGCTCATCCTGGTAAAAGACGTTTCGAGCAGTGAAACCATTCCGATACCCGCCGATGAAGATGAAAAATTTACAGTTCAAGGAAGCGCACAACCCGTGCCGAGTAGCGGATTGGTTAAGTAACTATTATGAAAAAATACCTACGAAAATTTTTATTAAAAAGTGTTTTTACATCGCTTTTGACGGCGAGTTTTTCGTTTGCCGCTTTCGCGCAACAACCGGCGGCGCGTGATTTTTCAAAGGAAAATGCGCGCGTGTCGCAGGATTGGGTAAAGGATGCCGTGATTTACGAAATTTTCGAGAGACAATACTCGCAGAAAGGCGATTTTAATTCGATTACAAAGGATTTGGAAAGGCTGCAAAATCTCGGCGTAACCGTTTTGTGGCTGATGCCGCTTCATCCGATTGGCAGGGAAAAAGCGAAAGGCACGGTTGGTTCGCCTTACGCCGCCAAAGATTATTACCAGATAAATCCTGATTACGGAACGAAAGCGGATTTGCAGAAACTCGTCACTGAAGCGCACACACGCGGGATGAAAGTTATCATTGATATTGTCGCCAACCACACGGCTTGGGATTCGGTGATGATGAAAAATCCGGCGTTTTACACGCACGATAAAAGCGGAAAAATTATTCCGCCCGTTCCCGATTGGGCTGACGTTGCGGATTTAAATTACGACAATCCCGAATTGCGAAAATATATGACCGAAATGCTTAAAAGTTGGATTCGTGATTATGATTTGGACGGTTTTCGCTGTGATGTCGCCGGATTTGTGCCGACCGATTTCTGGGAAAATGCGCGGACGGAATTGGAAAAAATAAAGCCGAATATCGTGATGCTCGCCGAATGG
This sequence comes from Acidobacteria bacterium 28-9, assembly GCA_002050355.1. Classification (GTDB taxonomy): domain Bacteria; phylum Acidobacteriota; class Blastocatellia; order Pyrinomonadales; family Pyrinomonadaceae. The sequence continues at coordinate 53,558 of MWYY01000043.1, read as the reverse complement.
AATTCGCCGGATTTGCTTGTAAAAGCGTTCGATTTGGATTATTCGTGGTCATTACATTCAGCTTTGACCGAAGTTTTGCAAGGCGCAAAACCGGCTTCGGATATTCGTAAAGTTTGGGAAGAAGATAAAGCAAAATTTCCGCGAAACACTCTGCATATGCGCTTTTCAGACAATCACGACGAGCGCCGCGCGATTGCCCGTTTCGGCGAAAAAGGCGCGTTAGCCGCGCAAGCGTTGGCGTTTACGCTTGACGGTGTTCCGCTCGTTTACAACGGAATGGAAAACGGCGACACGACCGAATCGGGCGCGCCCGCACTGTTTGAAAAACTGCCGATTTTCTGGCAATTCGCCGAACGCCGTCCCGAATTTCCAAAGTTTTATAAAGCGATAATTGATTTGCGGAAAAATTCGGTTGCTCTGCGGCGCGGCGATTTAACTTGGCTGAAAAATTCCGACGAATCAAAAGTTTTGACGTTCAGCCGCAAAAGCGGCGCGGAAGAAATTCTCGTGGCGATAAATATGAGCAACGCGCCGTTTTTCGGCTCAATCGAAACAAGCGGAAACTTTGAAGAAATCACACCGGACATTGCCGCGCCTTTACCGCCGGACGACGATAAAGCGAAAGCAAAAAGCAAAACAAACGTTGCGCTTCCCGTTTTGACGCTCGATGCTTTCGGTTATCGAATTTTCAGAAAGAAAAATTGATTTTAACGTAAAGCCGCCAAGCCGCAAGAAAATTATGAAAAACATTTTTAAGAAATTCTTTTCAAATAACATTTTCACTTTTTGTTTTAACTTTGCGTTCTTGCGCCTATGCGCCTTTGCGTTAATTTTTTCCGCCGTCTGCGAGGCGCAAACTCTTGCGCCCGGAGCGCCCGGCAAAGACGCGCACTGGGCAAGCGCGGGCAAACAGGCAATCGGAACTTCCGCAAATCTCGAATCGAAAGTCTGGTTCACCTTGCAAGGCGGCGCGATGACGGAAGTTTATTATCCCGATGTAACGGTGGCGAATGTTCATCTTTTGCAGTTTGTCGTGGTTAATCCGAAGACGAAAAAAGTTGAAACGGAACGCGACGACGCGAATCATCAAATCAAAGCTCTGCGTCCCGATTCTTTAACTTTTCAGCAAATTAACACTGCGAAATCGGGTGAATGGAAAATCACGAAAACCTACACCACCGACCCTGAACGCAATTCCCTCTTGATTGATGTTCAATTTCAACCGAGAAATAGAAATCTAGTACTTTATCTTTATTACGACCCATCAATTAGCAATAGTGGAATGCACGATACCGCTATGTCACTAGGCGACGCAATTTTTGCTAAAGACGGAGATATTGTTTCGGCGTTGGTAGTTCCAAGCAATATCGTTTCAGAATATACAAATGGTTTTCTTGGAACAAGTGATGGTTTGGAAGAATTAAAGCGAAACGGACGACTTGAAAACAAGTTTAATGAAGCTAGAAATGGAAATGTCGTTCAGGTTGCAAGAATGCGAAACCAAAATCGCTTTACAGTTTCGCTTGGATTTGGAAGGAATATTGAAGAAGCCTGGGCAAATGCTGGCGCATCACAAAGAAAAGGCTTTGTGAAATCCATTGCCGAATATGAAAAAGGCTGGAGCGATTACGTTAAAACGCTTCCGAAAGTCGAGCCGAAATATCAGGCGCAGTTTAATATGGCGGCGATGGTCTTAAAAGCGCAGGAGGACAAAACTGTTCGCGGCGCAAATGTCGCCAGTTTGACGATTCCGTGGGGCGGCGGCGCAAACGCCAATGAAGATGTCGGCGGCGGGTATCATCTCGTCTGGTCAAGAGATTTATATCAAGTCGTAACGGCGTATATGGCTTTGGGCGATATGGCGGCGGCAAATCGCGCGCTGGATTTTCTCTTTAACATTCAGCAAAAAGCGGACGGCAGTTTTCCGCAAAATTCCTGGCTCGACGGCAAGCGCGGTTGGGGTTCGCTTCAGCTTGATGAAGTCGCTTACCCATTGATTATGGCTTACCAATTGAAAAGATTTGATAAAGCAACTTATGAAAATCACGTCAAACGCGCGGCTGATTTTTTGGTTAAAACCGGACCGAAAACTCCGCAGGAGCGTTGGGAAGAAAAGTCGGGTTATTCGCCTTCGACGATTGCGGCGGAAATCGCGGGACTCGTTTGCGCGGCGGAAATTGCGCGAAAAAATAATGATAAAGCAAGCGCAAATTTATATTTGAAGACTGCGGATGATTGGCAAGCAAATGTCGAAAAGTGGATGGTGACGACAAAAGGAAAATACGGCGACGGTAATTATTATCTGCGCCTTACGGAAAACGGAACGCCGGACGCGGGCGAGAAAACCGTTCTCAACAACGGCGCGGGAACATTTCTCGAATCGGAAATTGTTGATGCGGGATTTCTTGAACTTGTGCGTCTTGGAATAAAATCACCGAATGACCTGTTAATCGTCAAATCGCTCAAAATTATTGACGAGCAAATCAAAGTCAGCACGCCTAACGGCGAAGGTTTTTATCGCTATACCCACGACGGCTACGGAGAAATGGACGACGGGCGGCGTTGGAATTGGGACGGGAAATACACGGGCAAGGGCAGACTCTGGGCTTTGCTGTCGGGCGAACGCGGTCAATATGAATTGGCTCAATACGATTCTTTTAAGTTTAAGGATGCGAAAGGACTTTCGGTGAGACAAAAGAACATCAACTACAAAAACGATATGTTCAGGAGACAGGCACTACGCAGAAAAGCTGAGAAACGTCTTGACGCGATGATCGGTTTTGCCAACGACGGTTTGATGATTCCCGAACAAGTTTGGGACAAAGCAGAAACGCCGAATAATATAGACGAACAATACGTCCCAGAACTGAAATTCGGCGAAGGCACCGGCTCGGCAACGCCGCTCGCGTGGTCGATGGCGCAGTTTATTCGGCTGGCTGTAAATCTTCAAGCGGGCAGAAATCTCGATACGCCCGACGTTGTTTATAACCGTTATGTAAAATATAAAATCGGCGGGCAAACCCGATTTGATATTTCCGCGCCCGCGCCGGGTGATTTGGCAAAAATGAAAACAGCTTTGTGGAAATGAAAGAAATCGTTTTAGCCGCCGATTTGGGCGGAACAAATTTAAGAATGGCTGCCATTGACCGGAGCGGCGCGGTTTTGTTCCGCACGAGACGCCAAACTCCGCGCGGCGAGAGACCTGACGAAATCGTTCGAGCGATTGTCGAAAGTGCAATCGAATGCCAAAATAATTGCTCCGATTTCCAGGTTCGAGCGATTTGCGCGGCAGTTCCGGCTACGGTCAGCGTTGAGCGCGGTTTGATTTTGAAAGCTCCGAATCTGCCGGCTTTGGACGATTTTCAGATGGCTGCCGCTCTCGAAAACGAACTTGGCGTAAAATCAATTCTCGAAAACGATGCGAATGCCGCCGCCGTTGGCGAAAATTGGCTCGGCGCTTCAAAGGGATTTGCCAGCTCGATTTTTGTTACACTCGGCACGGGCGTCGGCGGCGGAATTATTATCAACAATAAGATTTTGCGCGGAATGGACGGAACGGCAGGCGAAATCGGGCATATTTGCGTTGAGCCGTTCGGCGTGCCGTGTGGCTGCGGGTCGCGCGGCTGTGTCGAACAGTATTCATCGGCAACGGCAATCGTCCGTCTGGCAAAAGATTTAGAATCACAATATCCAAAATCCGGTTTGAAACAGCATTTGCATTTCACTGCTTATGACATCTACCAAGCCGGAGCGCAGGAGGGCGACGAACTTGCGATTGAAATCTTTCGGCAAATGGGTTTTTATCTCGGTGTAGCGCTGGCTGGCTTAATCAATGTGCTGAATCCAGAAGCGATAATTATCGGCGGCGGAGCAAGCGCCGGCTGGAGTTTGTTTATACCGCACGTGCAGAAAACGATTTGCCAAAGAACTTATCATATACCGGCTAAACGGGCGCAAGTTTCAATTGCTGCATTGGGCGAAGATGCCGGAATAATCGGCGCGGCGCGACTTGCCTTTGATTCGTCGATTTAACTTTACCGGCAAATTCGCTTGTGAATTCTTGGTGAATTTTAACCGGAATTGAGCAATAAACAACCCTGTAAATTCGGCTTTAATAAATCACAAATCATTTATATCAACTACATAAGCCTGCTTTTTAGCTCTTCGATTGCAACCGGCGCCGTTCCCATGTGAGCGACGACGCATCCGGCAGCCGCATTTGCAAGCCGAGCCGCTTGTGCCGGAGTTGCTCCCGAAGCTATCGCCGCCGTTAAAGTGGCAATGACCGTATCACCCGCGCCGGAAACATCGAAAACTTCCCGCGCTTCGGTCGGCAGATGTTCTACAACTTTTCCTTCTTGGCAGATTGCCATGCCTTCGGCGCCGAGCGTTATCACAAGCAGGCGTGGACGAAAATTTTCGTAGATGCGCCGACAAACGTCTTCGAGCGGGTACGGCTCATTTATTCGCAGTTCGGGAAGTCCAGCCAATTCAAGGGCTTCAGAGCGATTTGGCGTCAAAAGTCCCGCGCCGCGAAAAGAAAGATGACGCGAAGGTTTCGGGTCAACGGCTATTAGAAGTTCTGAACGATATTTCGTCACATTTAGCAGATAATCTACCAAAGGCTGTGTAACAAAACCTTTTGCGTAATCGGAAAGAATGACCGCATCCACATTGGCTAGAGCCTCATCGAGTATTGTCTCGATGCCGGAATTAATAATTATGCCGTATGATTGAGAAGCAACTTCGCGGTCAATCCGGCAAAGCTGCTGGTTGCGCACGATCACTCGCGTTTTTGTGATAGTCGGGGCATCGGAAAACTGATGCGATTGCAGTATCTCGACTCCGTTGTCCGTAAGCAGTCGGGCAAGGCGAAGACCGGTTTCATCCTGCGAATTATGTCCAAAAACCGATGTGTGAACTCCAATACTGGCTAGATTGAGTGCAACGTTCGCCGCGCCGCCGGCAGTAAAAGTATCGCGCGTTACGTGGACGACCGGAACCGGCGCTTCAGGGGAAATACGATATACGTCGCCCCAGATGTAATGGTCGAGCATAAGGTCGCCGATTACAAGCACACGGGTTTTGGTCAGACTTTCGAGTAGAGAAGTAAGGGACGTAATCATAATTTTTCTAAAAAGAATAAAAGTGTATTGAAATCGGCTTCATTTTAGTTATAGCAATTTATTCGGCAGGATTCGTCCAAAAGGCAATGAGAACAATTAGAATTCAGTGGTCGAAATTAACATTTTGTTTACCGAAATCCGGCTCTTAGTAATCCTGGTTCGCTTCATCAGTCATTATGCCGATTCGGCGGGAAATTGTCATCTCAAAAGCAGATAACATGAGTGTCGTCATCTGCAAACCGCTTCGGACTTTTATCTCTTCAAATAACTTTTGTCCGGCGGTTTTGTTGGGAAATTTTTTAGGTTTTGTTATTGTCTTTTTTTAGAAACTATTTTAGGTCTCTTTATATCGAATAAATGTTTCAATCAATTCATTTCAACGCCAAACCACGCGCCACTACGAACGCTTCCAAGCCTGAAGTTCTGGAAAGGTTACGGAAAATTGTCGGCGCGGAAAATGTTTTAATTGAGCCGGAAAAAGTAGAGCCTTACGGCGCGGACGCGGTTAAGGAAAAATTTCCGCCCGAAGCCGTCGTGTTTCCCGAAACAACAGCGCAAATGTGCGAGATTTTGAAGCTCGCCAACGAATATCTTTTTCCTGTTACGGCGCGCGGCGGCGGTGTCGGCTATACTGGCGGCGCAGTTCCAGTTGATGGTGGAATCGTCATCGGCACGGACAGAATGAACAAAATTATCGAAATAAACCCGGACGATTTATATGCGATTTGCCAGCCGGGAATTACGACTTTTGCTTTACAGCAAGCAGTTGAAAAATACGGTCTGCTTTTTCCGCCCGACCCGGCGAGTTACAAAGATTCTTTTATCGGCGGCAACATCGCGGAAAATGCGGGCGGAATGCGCACACCGAAATATGGCGTAACCAAGCATTCAGTTTTGGGTTTGGAAGTCGTCACGGCAACCGGCGAAATTATCAGAACGGGCGGACGCACGGTCAAAAACGTCGTCGGTTTCGATTTGACCGGATTGATGTGCGGCTCGGAAGGACTTTTGGGAATTATCACCGAAGCTACTTTGAAATTACTGCCGATGCCCGAAGCAACTTCAACCGTTCGCGCTTCTTTCAAAACGATGGAAGAAGCCTGCAAAGTCTTGACGAAATTCACGCCCGAAGGCTTGCTGCCGATGGCGATGGAAGTGATTGATAAAAATTGCGTCGGCGCAATCGAGCAGAATTTTGCGTTCGGTTTATCAAAAGACGCAAACGCGATTTTGATTGTCGCGGTTGACGGCGCTCGCGCGCAAGTTGAAACAGATTCCCGATTGATAGAAAAAATCTTAAAAGAAAACGGCGGCTTCGACATTTTGCGCTCAAAAACAAAAGAAGAAGAAGACAAACTCTGGGACGTACGCCGCGCCATTTCGCCGTCTCTGATGAAATACGGCAGCTTAAAAATCAACGAAGATGTCGTCGTCCCGCGCTCGCGCGTTCCCGAACTCATCGCTCGAGTCGAAGAAATCGGGCGCGAACACGACACATTCGTCGCCAACTTCGGACACGCGGGCGACGGCAATATTCACGTTAATTTTTTGTGCGACAGAGAAAACGCTGATTCGATTGCGCGTGCGCGGCAATGCGTGAAAGAAACATTCGCCTTATCGGTCGCGCTCGGCGGCTCGATTTCCGGCGAACACGGCATCGGCTACGTCAAAGCCGCGTATCTCGATATGGCGATTGACGCGCCGACGCTTGAGATTATGAAAGGCATTAAACGAGTTTTCGACCCGAACGGCATTTTGAATCCGGGCAAGATGTTTATTTGACTATTTAAGACGGAACACTGAACGACTCCAAAAGTTTTCTTATGTTTTAGAGTTTCTTTCAACTCAATAATTCTACTCTTTGTAAGATAAAGTTCTTCCTCCAGTATTACTAATCCGAAACCTGTTCCACCTTCCCAATAGCTTGCTACTATATCTGCTCTTTTGTTTTTATATTCCTCCCAAATCCTTTGCACGCCTTTAATATCTTCACTGTCAAAATCTGAAATGTTAATTATTTCTTCAATCAACTTGTTCATTTGTTCATTAAGTTTTGTTAATTTTTCATCAGCGCGGATTTTAATCTCTAAATTTGATGTGGGGTGATTTGGTTCGACCAATTCCCAAATAAATTTATCCGATGCTTCCAGGAATTTTTAGTGTTTTCGTAACATTTGTAGATTTTGGGAATGTCAACAATATTTGATTCTGCTGCTTCATGGCAAAAGATATTTCTAAATTTGAAAGTTTCCTTTACATCACTATAAATTTCAGCGACTTCTTTATCTATTTCGTCTGTCAGTTCACTCAATTGATAAAATCTGTTTTCATTTTCATCAAAATCTTCTTTATCAAAAAAGTAAATTTTAAGTTCGTCGAGAAAATCTTTTCCTATCAGCGTTCCAATTGTTGAATTAATATCTTCAAAACTTTTCATTGGTAAAAGGTGTGATAAAAAATCTCCTACAGTCAGTTCTTTTCCTGCAATTGCTTGAACAATAGAAAAATCAAACTTTATTTCTCTCAATTTTACGGCTCTTTCTGAAAAAGGTGAGCCATAGTCAATAAGTTCTTTAACAGTTGCACGAAAAAAACTTTCAACGCAGGCAATGACACCGATAGGAATGTATCTATGAATTTCATTATCTTGTTTAGGATAAGAATCAGACTGCAAACCATTGATGTCTATAAATTCGACACAATGTTGAACTACGGCATCCAAAGCACCTAAGCGATTAGACAAAATACCATCTCTTTCGTTATATTTCTCTCTTTCTCTTTTTGAAATAATTTCTTCAATGTAATCTCTTTTCATAATTTAACGATTTCTAGTCGGTTGTAAAATTTATAAATATTTAAGTTTGCGAAATGTGGCGGCGGATAAATTCAGTGGCTTTGCTTAAAGAATCGCGGGCTTCCGGCACGAGTCCGACCGCCATCTGCCAGCAATGAAAAATATCGTCGTAAATTTCTAACTCGCTCGTGCCGCCGATGGTCTGTATTTTCTGATGAATACGGCGCGCGTCGTCGAGCAAAATTTCCGTCGAGCCGACGTGAAAAAGTATCGGCGGTAAATTGCGGAAATCACCCAAAACAGGTGATGTCAAAGGGTTTTCAGCCGACGATTCGCCGAGGTATGCGGCGGCGAATTCGGAAATGTTTTCCGTGTAAAATAAGTCGTCGCGGTTTGCATTCGCGCGAACGGACTCGCCCGTTCCCGCCAAATCAGTCCACGGCGAAAAACATACGGCGCAAGTCGGAAGCGGCAACCGCGAATCGCGCAATCGCAAAAGCAGCGCGAGAACTAATCCGCCGCCCGCCGAATCGCCAGCCAATGCGATTTTTGACGGCGAAATATTTTGTTTGCCCAGCATCCATTCGTAACCAGCAAGCGCGTCGTCCAAAGCCGCCGGAAAACGATGTTCGGGCGCGAGACGATAATCCAAACTGAAAACTCGAAAATTGGTCAGACGAGCAAGCGTCGCCGAAATCGGGCGATGTGTCCGAGCCGAACAGGAAACATAACCGCCGCCGTGAATATAAAAGATTGTGTTTTTTTCTTTCCCGGCTTTTTTTGTTTCGAGCCATTCGCCGCGGACGTTTTTTTCATTGACCGATTGCAAATGTAAACTGCGAGTTTTTATGCGCTGCCAAAGTTTCGGAGAACCGAAGAGACGGCGTGCTTGTCTTGCTACGACTGCATCGTCTCGTCCGTATTTTCGCCTGATAAATTGACGAATGGCGGCGTTGAAAAAACGTCCTTGTAAACTCGGCATTTAAAAAATAAATCAATTTTATTGATAAACTGCAAAGCAATTCTATATTAAAATCAGATTATGCGAAAACGCTTTGTCATTCACGAACATCACGCAACGCGCCTGCATTTTGATTTGCGTCTGGAAATCGGCGGCGTTTTGAAATCCTGGGTTGTGCCGAAAGGCGTCTCGATGAATCCATTCGAGAAAAGATTAGCCGTCGCCGTGCCTGACCATTCGGTCGGCTATATCAATTTTGAAGGAATTTTGGCGGAAGGAACTTACGGCGCGGGACGAGTTGCAATCTGGGTAACGGCGAGTTTGAAACGTCCGACAAAACCGTAGAATAGTTGCAAAAAGGAAAACTCGTTTTTACCGTTTACGGCAGAAAATTAAACGGTGAGTTTACACTCGTAAAAATGTGGAATCAGGAAAAGAATTGGCTCGTAATCAAATCGAAAGACGAATTCGCCGATGCAGATTGGAAACTTGAGACGGTTCTTGAACCAAAGAAATGAATTTACCACAGAGACACAGAGTTCACAGAGATTTCTTCAAATACTTTAATTTTTCTTCGTGTTCTCTGTCGTAAATTTCCCTTACGCAATCGCTTGTTTTTGCGTCGTTTTAGCAAAATAAAGTGAAATCAAAACTGTTACAATCATAATCGCCGCCGCTGTCCAAAACGTTCGGTAGAGTGTGTAATCGGAAAGGTTTCCGGGTGCGGTCGCACTGTAGAGTAGAAACGCCGATAGCGCCGGACCGATAGCGCGCGCCAGACTTGCCGCCGATTGCAAAATCCCAAGCGTTTTCCCCTGCGATTCTTCATGCGCTTCTTTTGACGCAAGACTTGTCAACGCGGGCGAAGAAAGCGAATTTCCGATTGAGAAAAAGGCGATTCCAATCAATAAAGCGGTTAAACCGCCGGCTGCAGGTCCGACGAAAGGCACGGCGAAGAAACTTCCCGCCAGCAGAACGCAGCCGATGACCACCAGCCAAGTTTCACCGAATCGTTCGACCAGCCGCGCGAAAACTCCGCCCTGCAAAATAATTGCCAAAATGCCGATAAAAGCGAAAAGATAGCCGTTTTGTTCGGGCGTGTAGCCAAAGCGAAAAGATGTGTATTGCACAAAAACGGTCGTCATAATCGAAAAGGCGACAACGAGCAGAAAATAAAGCAAGGTTACGATGCCGAAACGCGAATCTTTTACAGAATCGATGAGTTCACCGAAACGATTGCCGCGCTTTACGGTCGCTTCGTTTTCGCCGAACTTGCGCGATTCAGGCAAGATGAAATAAAGCAGAACGGCGTTGGCAAATGCGAGCGCCGAGACGAAAAAAAACGGCGTATGCGAGCCGAATTTGCTCAAAATTCCGCCGATTGCCGGACCGAAAATAAAGCCCAAACCAAACGCCGCGCCAATTAAACCCATTCCTTTGGCGCGATTTTCTTTCGTCGTTATGTCGGCTATATAAGCCTGTGCCGTCGAGATGTTCCCGCCCGTAATACCGTCGAAAATTCTGCCGAAAAACAACAGCGGAAGCGTCGTCGAAAGACCGGTAATCAACGCGGCGGCGCTCGTTCCCAAAAGGCTGGCAAACAAAACCGGGCGGCGTCCGTAACGGTCGGAAAGATGACCGAGAAAAGGCGTCGAGACAAACTGCATCATCGAATATGAAGCAATCAGCCAGCCGATAACAAAGGGCGAAGCGCCGAATTCGTTTTTGGCGTAATCGGGCAACACCGGAATGGCGATGCCGAAGCCGACAAGGTCTATAAAGATCGTGATAAAAATCGTGATAAGCGGCTTTGTAAAAAACTTTTCGCCCGCATTTTCTTCTTGTTCAACAAGCTGCATTTTTTCTAAAATCGGACGCGGCGATAAATTTCCGTTATCGGCAGGGTTAATTCGACGGACGCGAACTCGATTTCATCGTCAGATTCGTCAAAATAATAAGTTATCCAGATTCCGTTAGGTTGACGCCGATGAACTTCGACGTTCATTTTGTGCTGGTCAACAATGACATATTCTTGAAGGCTGGGTATTTGAAGATAGAACAAAAGTTTTTCGCGTCGGTCAATGCGTTCGGTCAAAGGTGATGTAACTTCGATTATTAAAATCGGCGCATTGCGAAAATATGGATTGTCGGGACTTTCTACGCACGAAACCAATACATCGAAATAATAAAAAACCTTTGATGTTACGCGAACTTTTATTTCCCCGAAAAAAGGTTCGCAAGCCGAATCACTTAAATGACTGGATAAAACAGTATAAAGATTTCCTGCAATTCGATTGTGATTATCGCTCGTTCCCGCCATTGCATGGACTTCGCCGCCGACGTATTCGTGCTTGACGGGAGAGATTTTCTCGCGTTCCAGATAATCTTCGACGCTCGTTTTCAATTTTAATTTCGGCAAACCCATAGCCTGAATTTTAGCAAATTATTAAATCGTTGTAATATAACGAAAGGAAAAATTACATTTTCACGGAGTTTGAAAAACTGATGCAATATACGACTGATAAAAAAGTTCTCACCTTTTTAATTTTTACACTTATTTTTTTTATGTATCAAAAAACCGACGCGCAAGCTCCGAAGACGACCGGCAAAAATACGCCGATGACAACAGCGACGAATTCTGCCGCGCCGGAAATCAATTTTACGGTTTCGATGTCGAAGCCCTGGACGCATCTTTTAGAAGTCGAAATGCGTCTGAAATCTCCGGCAACGACTAGCACGACAGAAATTCAAATGCCGGTTTGGACGCCCGGCTCGTATTTGATACGCGAATATGCGCGGCACGTGCAGGATTTTGTGGCGCGTGATGCGGCGAACGGGAAAAATTTGACGTGGCAGAAAACGAATAAAAACACTTGGCAGATTGCAGCCAATGGCGCGCGTGAGTTAATCGTAACTTACCGCGTTTACGCCAACGAATTGACCGTTCGCACAAATGAACTGAATTCCGACCACGCATTTTTCAACAATGCCGCGCTGCTTATGAACCCGAAAGGTTTTTTGAATGCACCTTCGACTTTGCGTGTAAATCCTTACGGCAACTGGAAGATTGCGACTGGTTTGCCCCGTGTCGAAGGACAAACGAACGTTTTCCGCGCCGAAAATTTTGATGTTTTATACGATTCACCGTTTGAGGTCGGTAACTTTAAAGAGATTTCTTTCGATGTCGAAGGCAAGCCGCACCGAATAGTCTTTGAAGGCGAAGGCAATTACGATATGCCGAAAACGTCGCGCGACATCAAAAAAATCGTCGAAGAGGCGCGCAAAATCTTCGGCGAACTTCCCTACAAAGATTATCTGTTTATCGTCAATCTGCGCGGCGGCGGCGGTCTCGAACATCTGAATTCGACCGCTTTACAGTTTAATCGTCTGGCTTTTACGACTCGCTACACCGATTTTTTGACGCTCGTCGCGCACGAATTTTTTCACGCCTGGAACGTCAAACGGATTCGTCCTGACGCGCTCGGACCGTTTGATTACAACAACGAAAACTACACGCGCCTGTTGTGGGTTGCCGAAGGCGGAACGGCTTATTACGAAAACGTTCTCGTCCGCCGTGCCGGTTTAATCTCCGACAAAGAATTTCTCGATGGCAGAGCGGCGGCGTTTCAAGCCTTACAAAATCGTCCGGGCAGATTTGAAACCAGTGTCGAAGAAGCCAGCTTTGACGCCTGGATAAAATATTACAGACCGGACGAAAACGCCGTCAACAACCAAATTTCCTATTACGACAAAGGCGAAATCGTCAACTTTCTGCTCGACTTGGAAATTCGCAGAAACTCAAACGGCGCGAAATCTCTGGACGACGTGATGCGTTATCTTTACACGGATTTTTACAAAAAAGGCAGAAATTACACGCCCGAAGATTACCAGAAAATATCGGAGACGATGGCTGGAAAATCTTTGAATGACTTTTTTGCGAAATACGTTCGCGGGCGCGAAGAGATTGATTATAACTCGATTTTAAACAGCTTCGGCTTGCAATTGACGACCGGCGGCAGCGCGGCTGAAAAAGCGTATTTGGGAGCAAATCTCGCGCAGCAGGGCGAACGGCTCGTCGTCAGCAACATTCCAGCCGGAACTCCGGCTTACGAGCAAGGCTTAAACGCCAACGACCAAATCGTAGCAATGAACGGGCTTCGTATTGCTCCAACTGATTCGGTCAAGGATTTTACGACGCAGTTAGAAATGAAAAAACCGGGCGATAAAATTCGTCTGACCTTTTTTCGCTTTGACGAATTGCGCGAAATGCAATTTACGCTTGGCGGACGCGCGCCGCAAAACTACAAAATCGTCGCGCTCGACAATCCGTCGAAACAACAAAAACGTTTGTATCAAAGCTATTTCGGCGCGGAGTTGAAATAAAGCGGAAAGCAAAGAATTTGAAACCGCAGATAAACGCAGATTGATTCGGATAACAGGTGATAAGTAATAGGCGAGAATTGATAACATCTGCTTCTACTAATCACCTGTTTAATTTGTAGTTGAATTTTTATGTTTCAAAAAAACTTTACAAAATTGATTTTAATTGCGTTTGTATTTTCCGCATTGGGCTGTCAGCGCACAATTTTCCAGTCGCCGACGGTTGCGCCCGCGACTTTGCGCGACGTTTCGGCTATAAAGCTAAATTTCCGTTTTGAAACGGACGTTCCCGCGCCGACCGTTTCACCGAACAAAACGGCGCAGAGCGACGAAAGAAACGCGGCGGTACAAACTGATTTCGACCAAAACCGCACGCAGGAGCTTCTCGACAGAACGATTGCTTCACCCGACAGACAAAGAATTTTAGCCGTCTATCGCCGAGTCGAAGATTTGCCATCGGAATTTCGTCTGGATATGTATTTGCCGGACGGTAAATTACTGCGAAAAATTACGCCCGACACGATGGCGGTTCACTTTGCCGATACGATTGTCTGGTCGTCGGATTCGGCAAACGTCGCTTTTGTCGCAATGGTGAGAATCGGCGGAGGTCAGCCAAACGCTGCTCCGGCATCACCTTCTCCAACTCCAATGCCTGCGACCGAAGACACCGCAAACACTTCACTGAGTACCGAGTTAAACGCCGAAGCAAACGCAAATGCCGCAAACGTCGATGCAAACGCGGCTGTTTTGCCGACACCGGTTGCTACCGTCGACGAAGCGGCGAAAAACATTTTCACTTTTCGCACCGAACAGCTTTATGTCTGTAATGCTGAAGGCGGCGAGCTGAAAGCGATTACGCAAAACGAAGGTTTGATTTATTTTTATTTCGTTTGGTCGCCGGACGGTTCGAGTCTGGCGGCGCTGGCAGAAACGTTTCAGGAATGGAATTATACAAAAGCGCAAGCCGATGCGAAGGGAGAGATTTTTTTGCCGGCGGGCAGATTGCGTCTGGTTGAAAAAACCGGACGCGAGCGTCGTCTTGACGATAATCTGACAACCGTTCGTCCGGTCTGGTCGCCCGATTCGGCAAAAGTCGCCATCGCTTTTAACACGCAGGTCAGAATCTACGACACCATCGGCGACGCGCCAACGCAAGCCGCAATTCCGCTTCGCAATCAATTGTTGATTTCCTCAAAATCGTATGACGAAGAAGCACAACGCAAAGAAGAAAGCGCAAATATAAATACGAATATCAATTCAAACGCGCCCGCGACGAATTCAAATACCAATACGACGGCAAACACAAATGCCAATACCACGATTAACCAGCCGCTCGGAACGCTGCCGGACGAAAATATGCTGGTTTCGTTTAATCCGATAATCAATCTCGAATGGAGCGAAGACAAAATGCTATATCTGCAAACCGGTTACGTCAAAGAATATAAAAATGAAGGCGACAGCCGCCACAGCTATCTGCGCTGGCATCGTTTAATTTTCAGCCCGCAAGCCATCGCTCTGGGAAAATAACTGTGGAACTTACAATTATGAACAACCAAACAATTACAGACCTTTACACGGCAAGCGATAAAATCCGTGAGAAGCTAATCGAAACCGTCGAACATTTGACGGACGAACAAGCGAGTTCATTGCTCGACGGCGAAAAATGGACGATTACAGAGTTTGTCGAGCATATCGCCATCGTTGAAGAAGGAATGACGAAAATTTCCGCAAAACTTCTGGCACAGGCTCAAACTGCCGATAAAAAAGGCGACGGCAAAGCAAACTTGTCAAAAAATTTCGCGCAGAAAGCCGCCGCGATGCGCGACCAAAAGTTTGAAGCGCCCGACCGCGTGCGTCCGACCGGAACGAAAACAGTTGCCGAATCTCTGGAAAAAATGCGGGAAAATCGGCAGCGTCTCGAAGATTTACGCCCGCTTTTTGAACGAGTCGAATGTTCGGATTTCAAATTTCCGCATCCGTTTATGGGCGAACTTAGCGCCTCCGAATGGCTCGCGCTCATCGGCGGACACGAAGCGAGACATCTGCGACAAATCGAAACGTCGCTCGCAAAAATGCGCGAATAAATTTGCGGTTGAAGTTGTGAAGTTTTGTTTACGGAAACTTTAAAGCGGATTTAAATAAAGCTCGACAGCGTTTTCAACCGATTTCGCCTAAACGATTTCCATTATCTCGGCAAGCGATTTTCTTTCGATATCTGGAACTTTTGCGCCTTCCGCCGGATAACCGACCGGAATCAAAACAAACGGAATCTCCGTCTTCGGGCGCTTTAAGATTTCCTGCAAAAAACGCATCGGCGAAGGCGTGTGCGTCAAGGTCGCCAGTCCTGCATTGTGAAAAGCCGCAAGCAGCATTCCGACGGCGATGCCGACTGATTCCTGACTGTAATAGGTCGGCTCGATTTCGCCGTCTTCGACAATCGAATTGATGCGGAAAACAACGATTAAATAAGGCGCGATTTCAAGAAAAGGCTTGTGTTCGTCCGTTCCCAAAACCGCAAGCCGGCGCAGCCATTTCGCCGACATTCGCCCGTGATAGCTTTCGTATTCCTCGCGTTCAGCGGCGACGCGGATTTTACGTTTTATCTCTCTGTCTCTCACGACGACAAAACGCCACGGCTGCATATTCGCGCCCGAAGGCGCAGTTCCCGCAGCCAAAATCGCTTTTTCAATCGTCTCGAGCGGAACTTCCTCGGCGGAAAAATCGCGCACGGTGCGCCGCCCGTTCAAACTTTCGTAAAACTCCGCAGCCTTTTGAATCTGCTCGTCTTTTGCGACGCGCCGAAAGTTTAGCAATTTAAATTTTGGCTCGCTCATTGTGCGCTTTTTTGCCTTTTCGCGGCAATTCTTAAATTTTAATTTTGCGTGTTGAATTCCGCAACGACCGGCGTGTGGTCTGACGGACGTTCCGCGCCGCGAGGTTTGCGGTCGATCCAGCAGCCGACGCATTTTTCCGCTAAATTCGCCGATGTCCAAATATGGTCAATCCGCAAGCCCTGGTTTTTGAAAAACGCGCCTTCGCGGTAATTCCACCACGAAAATTTTTTCTCGTCGCCGTTGACTTTGCGGAAAACATCCGTAAAACCCCATTGCTTGACGTGATGAATCGCGGCTCGTTCGGGTTTTGTAAAATGCAGTTTCCCTTCCCAAAATCCGACGTTCCAAACGTCGCGCTCGTCGGGCGCGACATTGAAATCGCCGCACAAAAGCACATCTGAATTCTTATCAAAATCCGCGTCGAAAAACTTTCTCAAACGCTGAAGCCAGTCGAGTTTGAAGGCGAATTTGTCAGTCCACAGTTCCGTGCCGTTTGGAATGTAAGTATTAACAACACGAATGTTCCCGACCGTTGCGGCAATAAGACGTTTGGGCGCGTCGGCTTCGTCGTCGGGGAAATTTTTCTGCACATCACGGATTTCGTGCTTCGACAAAATCGCCACCCCGTTATAAGATTTCTGTCCGATAAACGCAGCATCATAACCGGCATTTCTAATTTCTTCAAGCGGAAATTTTTCATCGACGCATTTAGTCTCCTGCAAACACAAAACGTCGGTTTCGGTCGCCTCCAGCCATTTCAAAACCTGTTCGAGCCGAATGGCGATTGAATTTACATTCCAAGTTGCAATTTTCATTTTCGATACAATTTAACCACAGATAAATAGTAATGGTGAATGGTGAATGTAAGAAGGTTTTTATTCACCATTCATCATTCACCACTATTAAAATCTGTGTGGCTGATTTCCCGCCTTTTTTACTTTCGCGCGTTTCTATCCCAAAAAATCCCGTCTGAAAAACCTTGAATCGTTTTATCATTTTCGGCTAATTCCAGACGCTTTTCCGCCAACAGACAATAATGCTCGTCGGCTTCGATTGCCGTAAAATTTCGATTTAATTTCTTTGCAACGATTGCGGTTGTTCCCGAACCGGCGAACGGGTCAAGAATCAAATCTTTTTCGTTTGTCGAGGCGAGTATGATTTTTGCCAGAAGTTTTTCGGGTTTTTGCGTCGGGTGCACGGTGTTTTCCGGCATTGACCAAAACGGAACGGTCAAATCAGTCCACAAATTCGACGGCGAAGTGGCGCGAAAATTTCCCCGCTCGCTCTTTTCCCAATCTTTCGGCGCGCCGTTTTCCGTGTATGGCGCAAGAACTTTGCGCTTGATTTTTACGGCTTCACGGTTGAAAACGTAATCGTCCGAAACGGTGAAAAACCAAATGTCTTCCGAAGAGTTTTTCCAATTCTTTCGCGCGCCGCGTCCTTTTTCGCGTTCCCAGGTGATTCGGTTTTGCAGGCGAAAATACTTTGTTCCGGCGCGCTGAATCGCCGAAGCTGAACGCCAATCGCCGCAGATGTAAACCGACGCCGTTGGTTTAAGCAATTGGACGGTTTTTTCGAGCCACGAATCGAGCCAAATTTCATATTCGTCTGGCGAAGTTTGCCGAAACGTTTCCGCGCCGAATAGCTTTGTTAAATTATAAGGCGGGTCGGCGAAAAGCAAATCGAAACTTTCATCCGCCAAGTGTCCCAGAACTTCAAAATTATTGCCGCAAATCGTTTTATTGCAATAGTTTACAGAATCCATTTCCGTTTCAAAATAGACCAGACGATTTCTGTAAAGCTCAATTTCTTCAGCCGACAAATCGAGCGTTCGGTTGCGCGGTGCGCGCTGTTTCTGGTTTGTATTTTGAAAATTCATAGAGGGGTTTTGAAAAAACTTTAGCACAAACGAAGATTTCCCAAAACCGGATATCAATCAGCGAGAAGCAGGAGAGCGAGAAGCGCGGCGCGTTTTGGAATGTCATCAATAAAAATATATTCTTCGAGCGTGTGCGCGCCGTCGCCTGCTATGCCCAAACCGTCAAGAACCGGAACACCGAGAGCGCCGACAAAGTTTCCGTCCGACGCGCCGCCGACTTGAGTTTCGCCTAAATCATAATTGAGCTGCAAAGCAATATTTCGTGCTTTTTCATAAAGATTTACGACATTTTCGGTTCTCTCCATCGGCGGACGATTTATCGCGCCGGTGATTTCAAGTTTTGTGCGCTCGTCGAAAGAATTTAGATTTTTGATTTTGTCTGCGATTCGTTCGGCTTCCGACATCGAACGAAATCTTATGTCAATCGCGCATTCAGCTTCTGCCGGCACGACGTTTGAAGTTGTTCCGCCGCGAACAGTGCCGACGGTTACGGTCGTTCCGCTGTCGAAATTATTTAGTGAATGAAGTTTTTCGATTTGTCTGGAGATTTCTAAAATCGCCGATGCGCCGCGTTCCGGTTCGAGTCCGGCGTGCGCGGGAACGCCCCGGACTTTTAAATTAAACGTTCCGGTTCCCTTACGTCCGGTTTTGACTTTTCCGCCCGCCGAAGGCTCGCAGACTAAACAAAACGCGGCATTTCGCGCTTCGCGTTCGACCAGTGCGCGCCCCGTGGGACTTCCGATTTCTTCGTCGCAACTCAATAAAATCGTAATTGGTCTCGGCGGCTTTAAATTCAATTCGGAAAATAGGCGCAGAATTTCCAGCGTCAAAACGCAATTCCCTTTCATATCGAAGATGCCGCAGCCGTAAAATTTGTCGTTTTCAATTCTGGTCGGATTATTTTTAAAACTCGCGCGCGGATGAACCGTGTCGGTGTGTCCGAGAAGCAAAATCGGTTTTTCGCCGGACGCAAACGTGCGAAGAATAAAATGTTCGCCGTAACCTTCAGCAAAAATCATTTCGATTTCAAAAGATTTTGAAATCGTTCGCGCCGTCCGTTCGAGAAAAGTCGTAACTGTTTGACTTCCCGCAACGTCGCGTGTAGGCGTTTCGATTTCAACAATTTCATGAATCAAATCTAGGACGTTTGCCTGTCTGTCTCGAAAATAGTCAAGAATTTGCAAGGGTTTCATTTTTAAGAGCTACGATTGATTGTGATTGATTTTCGAATTTATCAAAAGAATTTGAGTTAAAAATGGTGCGGACGAGAAGAATCGAACTTCCACGAGCTTGCGCCCACAGGCTTCTGAGACCTGCGCGTCTACCAGTTCCGCCACGTCCGCGCGAGAATCGGGTAAAGCAAATGATACGAATTTAATTTCTAAAGTTCAAGAACGCATCGGTTTTAATTGCCTTATATTACTGCTTTCTAATTCATAACTCTCAAAAACAATAAATCATACTTTTCTCATATTTATGCTCTTTTAGGCTCAAACACAGGTCAAAATGTTCAATGGAGCAACCTTCGGAGCAACTTTCGGAGCAACCTCTGGAGCAACCTGAATTGTGCGGAGAGCTAATAAATGAGGGAAAAAATGAGAGAAAGAGTAGGACAGCTATTTGAAAATAAGAAATCAGGAAATTGGGTTGCCAGAGTTGCATATAAAAATCTAAATGGTAAGAAAACAGCAATACAGCAAACTGCAAAGAGTAAAGAGGATGCCAAGAAAATCTTAAAGAAGCTGATAGAAAAGTTGGATGCCGGAGGTCGTAAAGCGATAGATGCAGAGAAGCTATCTTTTGACGATTTGGCAGACTATTACGAAAAGCATTACGCGAAACCTGCAAAGTTTATTGATGATAGAAAGGTTGAAGGGATGCGTAATGTAAGCCGGGTTAAAGGCTTTGTCAAACTGTTTCGGGAATACTTTGGGAAAATGAGAATACAGCAAATTGGGTATGAAGAAATTGTTGCCTTTAGAAGCTATCGTTTATCAATTCCCACACACTACAAAACGACTCGAAACATCGCCACGATGAACAGAGAATTATCCAACCTGAGACGAATTTTTAACATTGCTATTCGTCAAGGTTGGCTTACAAGAAATCCTGTCAATATGGGTGAACCGTTAATTGACCGTTCAGCAGAAAGACGCAGAACAAGGGTTTTATCTTTGGAAGAAGAAAAACGCCTCCTAGAGGCTTGCACAGGCAAAAGAAGGCATCTTATACCGTTAATCATCTGTCTGTTAGACACCGGCGCTCGTCGGGGCGAAACTCTTAAACTTAAATTCTCTGATTTGGACTTTGAAAACAGGTTGATTACCTATCAAGCCCTAAACACGAAGTCATTAAAAACTCGTCAGCTTTGTATGACAAGCCGCGTTCACAATGAGCTTTCAAAACTGTGGGAAAATTCGAGTAAAAATGAAGATGAGTTAGTATTTAAGTTGAAAGACGTTAGGAAGTCTTTCGAGAACGCCTGTATAGAAGCAAACATTCCAACGGGCAGACCTTTTGGAATTACCCTGCATAGCCTTAGACACTCTGCTGCAACCCGTTTAATCAACGGACATTTACCAATTCAGATGGTCAGTCGGATACTCTCGCACGAAAATCCACAGACCACATACAGATATTTGTCTTCAACTGACGAAACATTATGGCAAGCCGCATCAATCTTTGAATCAATCCAACATCAAACTACTAATGATTCTCAAATTGAATCGGACTTAATCAACTAACTTTGCAGAATAGAAAGCCAGTCAGAGTGCAAATGCTCTCAGTTGGCTTTCTATTATTACTTTTGCTGATATGCAATCACGCTATTGTCTAGCTTTCTCCGCAACTTTATTCAGCATTTCATCTAAATCTTTCCGCTTGAGCAAACGACCATTGACAACAACGGCATTCCAAATTAGATGTCTTCACTCTTATCAAGCTGATTACGGCGTGAAACCGACGCGGCGGAGCAAATCTTGAAAGCGTGGGTCTGAGCGCAAATTGTCGAACTGCGCATCTACCTTTAATAAGGTCAAGCCCTCGTTCCGGTCTTCGTAAGCTTTCTCGAGCCATGCGAAAGCCTTATCTCTCTCACCGAGTCCCGCATAAAAACTTGCGACCTCACCAGCAAATACTTTGTCGCGGCGACTTTCCAGATAATTGATTCTATGCCGCAAGAAGCCATTCCAACCCGATTTATTGAAGGCATCTTTTGTCGCTTCTATCTCCGACAGCAACTCGCCTTCGAGCGCCATTTGCTTGGAGTATGACGCTACCGCTTCCCCATACATGCCTTTATTGGAATAGGCTTCAAAAAGAAAATGATTCGCGTCGGCAAAGTTCGGGTCGAGTTCGAGAGTTTTCCGTATCTGGTTAATTGCCTCGTCATACCGACGGGCGGCGTTCAAGTTAATGCCCAAAACCAAATTTGTAATCAATGAAAACGGGTCTAACTCAAGAGCGCGTCGCGTTTCCGCCAGACCTTCATCAAAGCGTCCTTCACGAACAAGCATCTCACCGTACCATTGATGCGCCGTCGGATAACTGGGATTCAATTCGAGAGCGCGTTTGTAGTGCTGTTCAGCGCCTGCCCAATCGCCGTCGTAGTCGCTGAGGACAGGTGCTAGAGAGACGTGCGCTTCGGCTAAATTATCATTCAGCGATAACGCTTTTAACGCCGCCTCTTTCGCCAGGGGCATCGTCTCTCTTCTCGTCGCCTTGTTATCGAATACGGGAAGCAAGCTATAAGAATCAGCAAGTCCGGTGTAAGCCAGAGCGTAGTTCGGGTCAAGGGCGATTGCCTGCTTAAAGTATTCGATAGCTTTCCTGAAACCGTCCGGCGAACGCTTGTTCCAATAAAAACGCCCTTGCAAATAAAGTTTGTAGGCTTCGGTGTTCTCTGTATAATTCTTTGCTAACCTTTGCTCATCCGCCCCTGACAGTCGCACTCGCAGTTTATCTGACACATCACGGGCAATCTCGGCTTGCAAGGAAACGAGATTAGCTAATTTCTTGTTGTATTGGTCGCCCCAAATTCGGTTGCCCGTCATCGCGTCCACTAATTCCAGATACAAAACTAATTCGTCGCCGCGCTGGACGACGCGCCCGTTCAAAATCGCCTGCACATTTAACTCTTTACCAACAGTTTGCGCGTCCGTTTCTTTGCCTTTGTAACGAAACACAGATGAACGTGCCTTAATATTTAGCTTCGGAATCTGTGACAAATTACTGATGAGTGTTTCTGTCATTCCATCTGAAAGATATTCAGTATCAGCATTAGCGCCTTCATTGACAAACGGCAAGACGGCAATAGATTCGATTTGTGTTGCGTTTGCCGAACGATGGGCGAAAAACCAGTATCCAAGTCCGACTGCCGCAACCAACAAAATCAACAAACCAGCACCGAAACTGCGTTTGTGTTGTTTTATTCCGCTTGCGATGTATTCAGCACTAGAGGTTGTATGAGCGACATCTGTTGTTGTCGCGTTGAGGGTTTGTGTTTTCGATTCTTCTCGATTCGGTGGTGTGGTTCGTTCCAACTTGTTTTGAAACGCTAAGTCTTGTTTGATGTCTTTCAAATCAAGCCACAAATCCTTTATATGCTGGTAGCGTTCTTCACGATTCTTTCTCAAACTCTTGCCAATGATTCTTTCCAGCTCCTTTGGAACATCAGAAACATAATGTGAAACAGGCATTGGTTCGCTTTTCAAGATTGAAGCTATCCGTTCATTTGCTGTCTCGCCTGTGAAAGGCAGCTCGGAACAAATCATTTCGTAAAGCACAACGCCAAGACTCCAAATATCAGTCCTTTCGTCCGTGTCTTTTCCTTTAGCTTGTTCTGGCGACATATAGCCGACTGTTCCCATTACAACGCCAGCTTTGGTTTGAATAAGTGCGCGGGTTGCCGCTTCATTATCTAAAGCTACTTCTTTCTTTTCGGTTAATTTTGCCAACCCGAAATCAAGGACTTTCACAATCCCGTCACGGCGAATCATAATGTTCTCTGGTTTGAGGTCGCGGTGAATTATTCCTGCTGCGTGTGCCGCCGAAAGAGCGAATGCGGTTTGTTCAGCGATATTGAGTGCTTCGCTCAAAGAGAGTTCTCCGCTGCTCATCCTTTCTCTTAATGTTTCGCCTTCAATCAATTCGGTGGCGAGAAAGTGCAAACCGTTCTCCGTTCCAAATTCGTGGACGGTTAAAATGTTCGGATGGTTAAGAGCAGAAGCGGCACGGGCTTCCTGTTCAAATCGTCGAAGGCGGTCTTTATCGGCAGCGAAAGTTTCTGGTAAAACTTTTAGAGCGACTCTACGATTCAGGCGTGAATCCTCCGCCAAAAAAACTTCGCCCATCCCGCCCTCACCGAGTTTGGAGATGATGCGGTAATGCGACAAATTTATTTTGGATGAAGATTCTTTCATCTATCTTTTCCAAATCATTGCGGCAATCCTATCCGCCGCAGCAAATCCTGAAAGCGCGGCTCGGATTTCAGACTGTCAAAAGATGTGTCAACTTTCAAATAAGTTATTGCATCGTCGTGTTCGGCAAATGCCTTTTCTAACCATTCGAAAGCCAGTTCCTTTTCTCCAAGCAGCGCGTAGTCTGCAGCGACAGCGACAGCCGAGCCTATACCTCGCTCATAATATTTTACGTCATACTCAAGAGTCTTGCGCCAAAAGCCAGTTGCACCACTTGTCTTTATCGCCTGCCGAAAATCCGCGTTTTTTAGTTCGCAACTTTCAACTGTTTCGATATTCAAAAGAACTTCACCTTTACACCTAAGCTCGATGGATTCTTCATACATCCCTCTTTCAGCATAAATAGCGGCGACAAACTGATAAGGCAAGGGATATGTCGGCTCGGTTTCAACCAATTTTTTGAATTGTGCCATAGCTTCATCATTACGACGCAATGTCCAGTAGCGCAGCCCGAGATTCAAATTTACAGCGCGAGAGAATGGGTCAAGCTCATAAGCTCTTTTTATTTCAAAAAGAGCTTCATCATACCGTCCAAGTCTTTCGAGCAGCTCCGAATACCATTGGTGTGCGGTGGCAAAATTCGGATTTAGTTCAATAGCGCGTTTGAAATTATTTTCGGCTTCAGCGAAATCCCAATCGTCAATTTTTCTTTCCGCTAATACGGCGTGGGCTTCGGCAAGATTGTTATCGAGTTCTAAAGCTTTTAATGCTGCTGCTTTTGCTTTTAATCGTAATTCGCTGCGCTCCTGCTTGGTAATTGCGGCATTACTGGTGAAAACTCCATAAGCCATCGCCAACCCGCCATAAGCCTTTGCATAAGCGGGGTCTTTGTCAATCGCTTGCTGGAATAGCGAGATGGATTGTTTGAGGTCGTCGGTTGTGCGTTTGTTCCAGTGGTAAAGCCCTTTGAGATAAAGCTGATAGGCTTCCGTATTTTCAGTGTAAATTTTTGTTACCTGTTGCTCTTCTACGCCAGATAATCTCGTTTTAAGTTTGCTTGAAACATCCCGCGCAATCTCGCTTTGCAATGAAACAAGGTCTGCCTGTTTACGGTTGTAATTCTCACTCCACAAAACTTTCTCGGTCGCGGCTTCCACCAATTCGATATACAAAGTCAAATCTTGTCCGCGCTGGACGACGCGCCCGTTCAAGACAGATTGCACGTTTAACTCTTTTCCGATTGTCTGCGCGTTTGTGTCTTTGCCTTTGTAACGAAACACAGAACTTCGGGCTTTTACCAAGAGATTTGGAAGCTGTGACAAACTGCTGATTAAAGTTTCAGTCATTCCGTCCGACAAGTATTCGTTATCTGCGTTGCCGCTTTCGTTGACAAACGGCATTACAGCAATTGATTCAATTTGTCCTTTTGTGGATGAAGAACGAGAAGTGAAAAACCAATAGCCTAATCCGATTGATGCAAAAAGCAAAACCATTAGCCCGATAACGAAACCACGTTTGTGTTGTTTGATTTCCGTAACAACATATTCGGCACTTGAAGTTGTGTGTGCGACATCTGTTGTTATCGCATTAAGAATCTGCGTCTTTGCTTCGTCTCGATTTGGTGGAGCGGTAGTTCGTTCTAATTTACTTTGAAACTTTAACTCCTCTTTTACATCTTCCAAATCAATCAGCAAATCTTTCGCCGTTTGATACCGTTTGTCTGCGTCCTTTTGTAGTGTCTTTCTGACAATACGCTGCAATTCTGCTGGCAGATTTTCGTCAAGTTGCACAGGTTCTTTTGTTAGAATTGAGACAATCGTATCGCTGGTTGTTTCGCCTATAAACGGTTGTTGTCCAGAAAGCATTTCATATAAGCAAACTCCTAAACTCCATACATCTGTTCGTTCGTCAATGTCTTTCCCACGAGCTTGTTCTGGTGACATATACGCTACAGTTCCCATTATCATTCCTGCCTTTGTATTAACCTGAGCGCGTGTCTCTGCTTCAGCATCAAGCGTATTTGGGTTTTTCTCAACAAGTTTAGCCAGACCGAAATCAAGGATTTTCACATAACCATCACGACGAATCATAATGTTTTCAGGTTTTATGTCTCGATGAATAATATGCGCCCCGTGAGCAACAGATAAGGCAGCGGCAATTTGTTCGGCTATTCTTACCGATTCATAAACCCCTAAATCATTTTCCTCTATCTTTTGGCGCAAGGTTGAGCCTTCGATGTATTCCGTAGCGATAAACAATTGGTCGCCTGTTTCTCCAATTTCGTGGATAGTGATGATATTCGGGTGATTTAAGGCGGAAGCAGCTTGCGCTTCACGTTCAAAACGAAGCAAGCGTTCTTTATCGGCGGCGATATTTTCAGGTAGAATTTTGAGCGCGACTTTGCGATTAAGGCGAACGTCTTCTGCCAGATATACCTCACCCATTCCGCCAGCCCCGATTGGAGAGAGGATTTCGTAGCGTCCAAGTTTTGTATGTGCGGCAATCGTCATCACAACCTTTTACTGCGGCAAACCGACGCGCCGGAGCAAATCTTGAAAGCGTGGGTCTTCACGCAAAGGGTCAAGGCGCGGCTCGACTTTAAGCCAAATCAAGAAAAAGAAACGCTCGTGATATGCCTTTTCCAGCCACGCGAAGGCTTGCTCTTTCTCACCCAAACCAACATAGATTAAAGCTATCCAATACGGATTGATATAACTCTGTTTTGATATTTCCCGCAATTCGTCGAGCAACTGCTGCGCTTCCGCGCGTTGCCCCGCGACCGCGTAGACGTGACCGAGCGAAGCTATCAGTTGCGGATGCCGAACAAATGCCAGCCCCTTTTGATGTTCCGCAATAGCTTGCGGATACATTTTCTTCTGCTCGTAAGCCGCTCCCAACTGCTTATAGGCGATGAAAAAGCGCGGGTCTAAATCGATAGCTTTTTTGTACTGTTCTATCGCTTCATCGTACTGCCGCGCATAATAAAAGGCGCTTCCCACGTCCGCAGTAATGATGAGCGAAAGCGGGTTGAGTTCTTGGGCGCGTTTCATTTCCGCCTTTGCCTCATCGAGCCGTCCTGTTGCGGCTAAAACATAACCGCCGTATAGCTGATGGGCGTCGGCATAATTGGGATTGAGAGATTGAGCGCGTTTCAATTCTCTTTCAGCCTCCGCCCAATTCCAATCGTAAAGCGTCCTGACCGCGCCCATTACCGTGTGAGCTTCGGCAAGCGTGTCATCAATCGCCAACGCTTTCGCGGCATAAGCCTTCGCTTTCGGATAAGTCTCATTCGGCGGCAAATAGCTGTTTCCCATCACGCTGTAACAGGCAGCTAATCCGGTGTAAGCCAAGGCATAATTCGGGTCTTTTTCGATAGCTTGATTATAATATTCAATGCTCTTCTGCAAATCTTCCCGCGTGAACTTGTTCCAAAAGTATTGTCCCTTCAGATAGAGTTGGTAGGCTTCGACGTTTTCCGTGTAGCTACTCGTCACGCTTTGCGCTTCTGACTTTGTTAGCCGCTGCCGCAACTTCTGTGAAATATCTCGTGCAATTTCGCTCTGCAAAGAAACGAGGTCTGTTTGTTTACGATTATATTGTTCACCCCACAAAACTTTTTCCGTAGTAGCCTCCACCAATTCGATATATAAAGTTAAATCTTGTCCGCGCTGAATGACGCGCCCGTTCAAAACAGCCTGCACGTTTAATTCTTTGCCAATTTGCTGTGGGTTTATCTCTTTGCCTTTGTAACGAAATACGGAACTTCGTGCTTTAACCGAAAGATTAGGAAGATGTGACAAACTGCTGATTAAAGTTTCGGTCATTCCGTCCGACAGATACTCAGTATCAGCATTGCCGCCTTCATTGACGAACGGCAAAACAGCTATTGAATCTATTTGTTTTGTTGAGCGTCCTGCAAAATACCAATAACCCAAACTGATTGATGCAAGAAATAAAACCATTAACCCAATAACAAAGCCGCTTTTGTGGCTTTTGATTTCAGATACAACATACTCCGCGCTCGAGGTTGTGTGTGCAGCGTCGCTTGTCGTTGCACCCAAGATTTGTGTTTTCGATTCTTCTCGATTAGGTGAAGCGGTTCTTTCTAACTGATTCTGAATCTGTAAATCCTGCCTTACATCTTTCAAATCAATCAGTAAATCTTTCGCCGTTTGATAACGCTCTTCGCGGTCTTTCTTTAGCGTCTTGCTGCTGATGCGTCCAATCTCTTGCGGGACTTCGGGTAATAGTAGTTGAATGGGCGCAGGTTCTTTATTGAGAATCGAACCGATAACATCCATCGCATTCTCGCCTTCAAATGGCTGTTTGCCTGCCAGCATTTCATAAAGCACAACACCAAAGCTAAAAATATCGCTTCTAGCATCTATGTCTTTGCCTCGCGCTTGTTCGGGCGACATATAACTTGCCGTTCCGATTATCATTCCAGGACTTGTTCCCTCTGCTTTTATTGCTGTTGCTGCTTCTGCGTCAATTGACTCCGCCTTTTTCTCAGTCAGTTTGGCAATCCCGAAATCAAGAATCTTCACTACTCCATCCGGGCGAATCATCACGTTCTCAGGTTTAATATCTCGATGAACTATTCCCGCACGGTGAGCAGCGTCTAAGGCAGACGCAACTTGTATTGCAACGTCAAGAACATTCTTGAGATTCATCCGTTCACTTCTCAAACGGCTGTGCAGTGTTTCACCTTCAATATATTCGGTGGCAATGAAGTGTGTGTTGTCTGTTTTGCCAATTTCGTGAATGGTGATGATGTTCGGATGATTAAGAGCAGAGGCAGATTTTGCTTCTTGAACAAATCGGCGCATCCGTTCCGTGTCATTTGCCAAATCTTGGGGTAGAATTTTTAGCGCAATCAGACGTTCCAGTTCTGCATCTTCGGCAAGGAATACTTCTCCCATTCCGCCTTTTCCAATTGCGGAACGGATTTTGTATCGTCCAATTTGTTCGCCTGCTGAAATCATTATTTAAAGTGAGCAAATTCTAACACGAGTCCACAGTTTATTAAATTCTTTTCTGATTTGTGGGTTCGGTAGGTTCTATTTGAGATAGAGGTGGGATTTGAAATAAGGAAAGTCAGTGAGTAAAAATGCTCTCGTTCGGCTTTTATTCGTATCACCTTAAAGATTGAGCCTTTGATATTGTGCAAACAGCTTAGTAATCTCAGCGTTGATACTCTGTTTAGCGGCAAGATTAGATTCTTTGTCTCGCTGCTTTATCAGTTCTTCGATTTGGTGTTGAATGATTTCTTGTTTTGTTTCCGGCTCTTTGCTTTTACTTATTTGATATTTATTGTCCATAAAACGATTTTACTACATTCAGAACACTACTCTGAATGCCCAGTAAGCAAGTAAAATAACCTGCCTTATACCTATTGCTAGATGTCCTTTATTTGGCGTTTAGACGCGCTGTGAAAGTGTTGTTTTGTAGTTCCAACTTCCCTAACCTTTTGAATAGATGCCTTTTGCGGTGTCATAAATCGCCTTTAGCAGCTACTTGACTTTTCCAAACAAAGTGATTGTAAATAGTTGATTATACTGTAGTTACGCTTGACATTGATGAGCTTTTCGTGATATATTATTAGTAATAGATGGATAATGATTTCTATGCACATTTGGCAAAATTCCAGCAGGTTTTTAAGATTTTAGCCGAAATTTCGACAACTTTATGCCAGACTTACGGGGTATCTATAAGTTACACAAAAGTCAAGTAACTTGTTCAAAAATTAAGACTTAGGGTATTGACTTTTCGTTGCAAGTATGAGACAATGTATTTAATCAGCAACAATACAACAAAAGTTTTAGCTGATTAAAAACGAGGTCTAATAAGGATATGTAAAGAGACTAGCCAGCTCGGATTTTGGCTTTCTATGCCCTGCTTTTGTAGTCTCATATCCTTACCAAAAGCAGGGCTTTATTAATTTATAAAACCGTAAAAGTAATAACTGAAAGAGATTATCTCTTATTGGTTCGGGTAGAAGTGCGTTCAAATTCAGGCAAGGGAGGACAATTTAACAAATATAAAGATGAAAATTCCAGTGAGACAAAATTCAAAAAAGAGAAATATCAGCGAAGAGAAAAACAGGATTCTAATGCTGGTTGATTTTACCATTCCGTATGTCAAAGAGCTTCGTAAATTACCACTGGTGAAAAGTGTTACCGCGAGTATCTTAATGCAGCAGCTTGATTATTGGTTCAACATTCAGGGAAAAGAAAGTTTCTATAAATTTCTTGAGCCTTGCGATAACCAACGCGCATACAAGCCGGGCGATAGCTGGACAGAAGAGTTAGGGATGAGCGCAGACGAGTTTAAGACTGCCTTCGGACAAATCGGAGTTAGCTATAAGTCAAAAGCTCAATACGACGCAGCCCCGGACAAATTTCAAGGGAAATACTATTGCAGTTATTTCAATCGAGTAAACCGCGAGACTCTGTATTTTAGAAACGATGAATTAGTTGATAGAGATTTGAATAATCTGTTTCTCGGAAATGGAGAAGCACAATCTGTAGAAACTGACAAGATTGATTCTGTGGAAGTTAATAGTTACTACTCTGTAGAAGACGACATTTCCAGTTTAGTAGAAGAAGAAACGATTGCTTTGGAATCTACAGAGACTACATCAGATAACACGTCAAAGATTACAACAGATAATACTTCAAAGAGAGAGGAAGAACAGTCTCACTCATCGAATGAAAGAAGTAAGTTGGAAGAAGAAATCACAAATAAGAAGGATATTGATAATTCCTTTTACTCTACTTCTTTAGATGTTGAAAATTGCTCTGACAATTCGGATAACAGTGAGGTAATTGAGAGCATTCCTGTTATCAGTGAATCTTATTCATACTCTCAGACCAGCCAAACCGCCGGGCATTTGCCCGACGATTTCAAAGTAACAGATGATATGCGTGAATGGGTGGAGGAAGAGACGCATAAAGGGAATATTAAAAGTGATATTAACATTGACCGAGCGACCCAAAAGTTCATTATTCATAATGACGGCAAGAAGAAAAGCAATTGGATTAACCAATGGAAACTATGGATTATGAACGAGAAACCAGAGCAATCATCTTCTGGATATATGAACGCCAGCCAACGCCAAACGGAGCAGTTCAGAAGATTAGCCCAAGAAAACCCTTACGCTGACCTTGATGATAATGACAACAGCTTCTACAAACCATATATGAACGCAAGCCAACGCCAAGTGGAGCTGTTCAGAGAATTAGAGGAAGAAGACGGATACGCTGACGTTACTGATTAGTTTAGAAGGCTATTTAATTGGAGTTTAAGGGCGTTTTGAGCGCGTTATTATGATTTTTCATCTCAAACTAAGCGTGAAAAAAGACAGTCATATTGGCGCATTACAGGGCATTAGAGAGCTTTTTATTTTGAGACTTTTGTGGTCGGGTATGGGTATCGTTTGATTGTTATAACTTGTGTGCTGATTGGACAAAAAAATCAAAATTACACAGGAAAATCAACAATCAAAATTTTCAGAAAAGTAAATCACGCATTTTCTTGGATATCTTGTATATCGGTGAATTGATTTATGTGAACTTCGAGATAGAAAATTCGGAGGATTTGAGCGATTTTTCTGAAATAGTCAAGTTTGCATTTCTGTCGGCATCATTACGGGGTTTAGGTATTTACTTATTTTACAATAGTGATGAAATTTTATGCTCCGGCATCGAAACACAATTTGAAAAATCACTTCAATCCACTAATTGGAGTGTTAACCGAGTAGAATTTAGAATCACGAATAACAATCCGCTTGTGGCAAACCGGACATTAACCAGCGACGTTTTTAACAAAGTCTCTGTTTCGCTCTCACGTTCAATGATTTGTCGGGCGCACCGTTGCCTAAGGATGATTAATATATTGACCATAATCCGGGCGTAACTAATTCCAATAAATGATTGTCCGGGTCGCGAAAGTAAAGGCTTGTCCCGCCGCGCGTCCACTTATACTCGCTTTCAGTTTCAACGTCATTATCACGCAACCAATTCTTCCATTGCTCTAAATCACTTGTTGGAATTGAAAAAGCCAGATGCAAATCTCCGCTGCCGTCGTGCGGCGGAATCGTTCCGCCCGAACCGCTCATCGCTACATTAGACGCGCCTTTTAGAAACAAAAGCAAAACTTGTTTGTCCGAGACGCTCAAAGCACAAAGTCGGTCGTCAGAATAAAGCGTTTCAAATTCAAAAACCTTTTTGTAAAAGGACAAAGACAATTCTAAATTATCAACATAAAGCGCGGTTTCTAACACACCATCCAACTTTGGGACATTCATAAATTCTAATCTCACATAAGTTGCTGTTTCATTTCAACTACGACACGCCCAATAGTTGAGATGACGTGGGACGAAACCGAATACACCCAAGCTAAAGTTCGACGGACAACGCCAAATGAAAGTCGCCGTTTCGCCCTCACGTCCATTGAATTGTTGGGCGGCGCGTTCACTACACACGACTTCAGTTTTCAGAGCAAATTTCTTCATCTTGCACTTCATAAACATTTTGAAGGTTCGCGTTTCACATACTACACACAAGTTTTTGATGTCAGTCTTGGGAAGTTGTGTTTTTCAAATCTTGTAATGTATCTTTAAACTCGCTATCATCTGCCGTATTTGAATCGTCGCCAATGTCTGGCAAATCGCCAGTGGTTATTTCAGACGATGCATTGTCAACTCCTCTCTGCATATCATCAGCAACTCTTTGAGCTTCTTCTTTTGTATCAAAGTCTTTTACACCAAGAGGCTCTCGAGTTTCTGAGTCTTCCTGAAGAACCCTATACTTGCCGTCTTTGTTAGGCACAACATCTACAAAATATCTCTTACTCATAATAATCCCTCCATTGATAAGTGGTATGTTTATACGCTGAAACCCTTCACCCTAAAATAACAGGTGTTTGTTTATTCTTTTAATTCTAAATTGCTGCTAATAATTTTACTAATGAGACTTGATTCATCCTCCACATTATTTGCCCAGTCCTGGAGTTGACAGAACCGAAGATGAAGTTTTTGTTTGGCATCAACCCATAGAAATAAAGTCAGGCACAAATACGATAGAAGTTGACCAATACAATGCAGAGACTGTTCTTTCATTAGATGAATAATTTTTATGAAATATCTAGTGATGGAAGGAAGGTATAATTTCGGTCAGGAAGCTGATGTTATGTTTGCTACTAATGACAAGGAAGAAGCTATAGAAGCAGCAAAAGATTTCGGTCAAGGAACGGTTGTTGTAACTTTAGATGAAGAAGGCAATAAACAGAGAATCTTTACTGCTGCTTACAAGCCTGATTTAGCATTAACTGGATAATTGAAAATTTCTTGCACTCTTAGAAAATGATTGGTCGGAAGTTCTTTAGTATCCCTCCGTTTGCTCACTAAGCCATCTGTCAGCTTCTTCTTGCGTAGGCTCTCTTCCTAATTCTTCACGAAGACGTTTTTGTGCATCGGATTGCTCTTGGCGCACTAATGCCTCAAGCGAAGAATCATTTTCTTCAACCAAATTACTTTCAAATTCTTGCTCAGATTTGTTGTCGGTATTCATTGTTTGTATCTAATATCAGGCGATTAATTTTATTACAAGTCCGTCAGACTTTACAATGAAAAGAATTACGAAAAGGATAAACGATTGATGGCAGCATTGGATAAAATCTCAAGCAAGTTCGGCAGAGATACAATTCGTTTCGGAGTGAAAAGAAATAAGCAATGCTGGCAGATGAAAGCCGAGATGAAATCAAAAAGATATACAACTTGTTTGAAAGAAGTTTTGCGAATTTCATAAACGGATTATAATTTACTGCGGTTTATCAAGTTTAATAAATTAAGGAGAAAAAGAAATGGCTGGAAAGTTTGAAATCAAAGAATCAACGGGTGGTAAATTTCGGTTTAATCTAAAAGCTGGCAACGGACAAATAATCTTGTCGAGCGAATCCTACGAAACAAAACAAGGGGCGGAAAAGGGTATTGAATCGGTTCGCAAAAATGCAACTGACGATAATCGTTACGAGCGTAAAACCGCTAAAAACGACGAGGCTTTCTTTGTTCTCAAAGCAGGAAATGGCGAACCGCTCGGACGAAGTGAAACTTATTCTTCCGTTTCGGCAATGGAAAACGGCATTGAGTCGGTTAAGAAAAACGCTCCCGATGCAGAATTTTCTAATACAGCCAGTTAAAAGTATGGGAAACCAGATTGTTATAGAAAAAAGCCCAAAGTTGGAAATGCTGAACGAGTCGAAAGT
The DNA here is from genome assembly GCA_002050355.1 of Acidobacteria bacterium 28-9. Classification (GTDB taxonomy): domain Bacteria; phylum Acidobacteriota; class Blastocatellia; order Pyrinomonadales; family Pyrinomonadaceae. The sequence goes on along the minus strand of MWYY01000043.1, from coordinate 19,901 downwards.
TTTGTTTTCACTCCGCAATGTTTATTTAACAACCGGCGCACGAGAGGCTTTGGAAGAATCGAATCAAAGGGCAACTGATTTTCTAGCTCGGCATCAGTCGGGCGATTGGGGTGATGTTTGCGAAGATGAGAGACGAGAGAACGAGCTTTCATTAAAAGAAGGCTATCGAATTCTTTCATCCTACAAATCGAATTCTTTCATCCTACAAAACGTCAAAAGGTATAAAAATATGGCTGATAACTGAGGCTGATAGAAGTGCAACGACACTACTTTTACCGGAAGATTATTGAGGGTAGAATTTAATTAAAGCAGTAGGGCTAAAGTGAGCAACCATAGGAGTAACATCTGGAGCAACTTTAACCCTTTTGGAAATTAGGATTTGAGCATTAGATGTTTGAAAAATATTGATTTTATTGGAGTTAAGAATTAGCTAGTTGAAGCTGCTATGGTCATTTTAACAGGCTTCTGAGACCTGCGCGTCTACCAGTTCCGCCACGTCCGCGCGAGAATCGGGTAAAGCAAATGATACGAATTTAATTTCTAAAGTTCAAGAACGACGGAGATTTTTAGCACAAGCGCTAACCGAGAATTGGACTTATTTGATACTGATTGATTATACTTTTAACCATTAGTGTGCCGAAATCCGAAAATTAAATTATCTTTACTTTAATTAAACAGAAATTCATGAAAATCTTTTTTGCTTTACTTTTTTTTATGCTTTTGATCTTGCCGTTCGAGTTGCAGGCTCAACTTATCGAATCCGATACATTTCAAGACCCGAATAAGAAAATGGTCAGCGTTCCAGTTACCGTAAGCGATCGCGAAGGGCGTTATATTTCCGGTTTGAAAAAGGAAGATTTTTCTGTTTACCAGGATGGCGTAAAACAAAAAATCACTTTTTTCGACGCATACGAAGAACCGGTTAATATCGCTTTGCTGATTGACACCAGCGGAAGCACCAGAGATGTAATAAAGAATATCAAAGGTGCCGCCAAAGATTTTATAGAATTATTGAATCGGAAAGACCAATGTCTGTTGGCGACATTCGATTCTGAAGTGAAAATTCTCAGTCCTTTTACTTCCAATCATCAAGTGCTGAAACTTTCTGTCAATAAGATCAAAGCGCCCGAGCGCGGGGCAACGTTTATGTACAGCGCCATCAATCAAATCGCTCGAAAATCATTTGCTAATGTTAAAGGGCGTAAAGTAATTATTCTGCTGTCGGACGGCAAAGATTTCGGCGGCTCTGTGACAAAAGATGAACTATTAAATCTGCTCGAAGAATCGGACGTATTGATTTACACCATATTTTATAAAACCGACCCGACACAAAACCTGGCACAACAAATTAAAAAGTATCGAAAAAAGAAAAAGGAATCTCCGGCTGCAATTCCCGCACAAGTCGTGTATGTGCCTAACGCGCAGGAAGTTGAACTTCTCGAAAAAAATATTGAAATTGAAGCAGTAGATTCTTTGAAAAAAATGTCCGACACGACCGCTGGAAGATTCTACGCCGGCGATTTGCCGGATTTGAAGAAAATTTTTAGAAGAATTACCGGCGAATTGACGCAGCAATATCGGCTCGGTTATCGCTTGAAAGATGCTGCAACAACAAACGGCGCGGCTGCTCACGATATTAATGTTAAAGTCGAGCGACCCGACGTTGTTGTTCGCACACGCGGAAAAATTCGTACAAAACAATCGTAATTTCTGTAATAATTATTTAAATACTTTTACCCGTGAATATGAAAATCTTTTTTTCCGTAATTTTAAGTTTACTGCTTATTTTTCCGATTTTTGCTCAAAAACAAGCAGAAGTAATCGTTACGACAACTTTTTTGCGTAAATCGCCCGATTCAGGTTCGGAGAAAGTTCAAACCGTTCAAAAGGGCGAGAAAGTTACATTTGAAAAAGCTCAAAACACAAACGGTTGGTATTACGTTTCCATATCGAACGGCACAGTCAAAGGCTGGATACGCAAAGACACAGTTGGTTCGGTAACCAAGGCGGAGATTATTAAACAAATACCACAGGCGACCACAGAGACTGCCAAACAAATACCAAAAGCCAGCGCACAGACAGTTAAACAAATACCACAAACAGTCGTTCCAACTCCGACACCGATTGTCAGCGTAACACCGGCTTTAAGTTCATCACCAACTATAAGTTCATTACCGGCTATAAACTCATCACAAACTGTAAGTTCATCGCCGAAATCGTTACCTACTCCGGCAGCAGTTCCGACTCCGGCAGTTGAAGACGAAGAAGTTCTGCGTATTGACACAGAAGAAGTCAGCTTAAACGTGCGTGTTGTTGGCAGCAATAACCGACCGGTCAGCAATTTGAATCAAACACACTTTAAGGTTTATGAAGATAACGTTTTGCAGCCAATCACTTCTTTAACAACTGCCGAAGTTCCGATAATAAACGCTCTCGTCATTGATAATTCGCGTTCGCTTCGCTCGCAGCTCGGAAAAATTATCGAAGCCGGGAAAGTTATTATCGGCACAAACCGTCCGACGGATGAATCAACAATTGTTCGTTTTGTCAGCAAAGACAAAATCGAAGTCGTGCAGGATTTTACGCCGAGTATAAATTCGCTTAACAATGCGCTGGATAATTTATTCGTCGAGGGCGGACAAACGGCGGTTATTGATGCTGTTTATCTAACGGCAAAAAAGGTTGAGCAATATCAAAATTCCCAAACAAAGGAAGACGTAAAGGTGCGCGCCCTAATTCTGGTTACAGACGGCGACGACCGGAACAGTTCTTATAACGAACAACAACTTATCGAGTTACTGCGTAAATCACAAGTGCAAGTTTATGCCGTCGGATTTGTTAGTGATTTAAAAAAAGAACCTGACATTGAGGGCATAAACCGTCAGGAAAAAGCAAAGGCTTTCCTAACTCAATTAGCACGGGAAACCGGAGGAAAGGTTTATTTTCCATATTCCATCAATGAGCTGACGCAAATCGCCTCTGATATTTCCCGCGAGCTGCGCACGCAATACTTGATTTCATATACTCCTACGAATGAAACGCGCGACGGAACTTTCCGAAAAATAAACGTGGCGGTCGCCGAGGGAGCAAACAAAGAGAAAAGAATTGCCGTTACTCGCACGGGCAGAACTTCCGCACCGAAATAAAACTTTTTAAGACATCTTTATCACACGCCTCTTTAGTCGGTAATTTTTGGAGTTTCTCGCGCGAGTTATTTTCCTCTATCCTGTTATCAGAAAAGCAGTGAATAACTTGAAAAAGTTTATACGAAATTTCGGTATATTTTAAAAATGAACGAAGCGAAAACGGAAGATTATTTGCGTGAGAACTTTTCGGACGTTAAGAGAAAGATTGAACGAGCGGCGCAAAAATGCGGGCGAAATCCAAATGAAATAAAACTCGTCGCCGTCAGCAAAACGCATCTGGTCGAAGTTCTGCGAGCGGCAATCACGGCGACGACGGACGCGAGCGTTTTCGGCGAAAATAAAGTTCAGGAAGCGGAAGGTAAGATTTTGGAAATTGGCAGAGAAAATGTCGAATGGCATCTTATCGGTCATCTGCAATCGAACAAAGCGCGCAAAGCCGTACAGCTTTTCGATGTCGTTCACACGCTCGATTCGGTTGAACTTGCCGAGCGGCTCGAACGTATCTGTATCGAAGAAAACCGAACGAGTTTATCGGTTTTGATTCAAGTCGATTTAGCGAAGGAAGCGACAAAAAACGGCATTGCCGAAGGAGATTTACCGCAGTTGATTGAATTTTTGCAGACTTGCAAACATTTGAAATTTGACGGTTTGATGGGTATTCCGCCGTTTTTTGATGACGCCGAAAAGGTGCGTCCCTATTTTCGACGCCTTCGTGAAATCCGCGACAGAGTTTTGCCGCGCGGCGGCGAGCTTTCGATGGGAATGAGCCACGATTTTGAAATTGCGATTGAAGAAGGCGCAACATTCATCCGCGTCGGGACGGTGCTTTTCGGCGAAAGAAAAATCAATCGACAATAAACACAGAGAGACAAGTAAGAAGATTTGAAAATTTAATTTTTGTTTTAGATTTTATAATCTCGGTTTCGCATTTAATTTTATGCTTTTAAGAATTTATCCGATTATCAGTTCGATTGTAACTTTGGCGGCGGCGGCGTTTATTCTGCTGCTGATTCTGCGTATGATTTTTAGTTATTCAGACCCGAACCCGTTCGGCGTGGTCGGCAGATTCAGTTTCAAAATAAAAAAAATTACCGAGCGCTTTGTATATCCGGCGGCGAGAGTTCTGGCAAATTTCAGAATCGACGCGCGATATGCGCCGCTCGTGACGATTTTTATAACGATAATTCTTGCGTATTTTGCTTTGGGAATCGTCTGGACGACGCTTTTTATTACCGGCGGTTTAGCTGAAAGTATCTCAAGCGGCAACGTCAAAGCAACAATCGGATATTTGCTTTACACCGTTTTGAGCATTTACATCTTATTTATTTTCATTCGCTTTTTATCGTCGTGGTTCGTGTTTTCGCGCAATACATTTCTCGGTTTTGTGCAGCGTGTTACTGACCCGGCTTTGATTCCTTTCCAACGCCTGATTCCGCCGATTGGAATGTTCGATATTTCGGCAATGATTCTGTTATTTCTGCTCCAAATTCTGCAATCAATCGTGCTGAAATTTTTTGTTTTTTCGTGATTCAATTTACAGAGAAAGACGGCAATTTGATTTTCGCGGTGCGTGTCGTGCCGCGAGCTTCGAAAAGCGAAATTGTCGGTGAACACAACGGCGCATTAAAGATTCGAATCGCTTCGCCGCCGGTCGAAGGCGCGGCGAATGCGGAATTGATAAAGCTTCTGGCAAAGAAATTCGCGGTATCAAAAAGTGCGGTTAAAATTTTGAGCGGACAAACATCAAAAACAAAACAGTTGAAAATTACCGGCGGAAAAACAGAACGTTTTGCCGACCTTCTCAAGGCGTGATATATTGCCTTTTTCAATAAACTAAAAAAAAGGAAATCGGAAAATGTCAGGACACTCCAAGTGGCACACTATCAAGCACAAAAAAGGCGCGCTCGACGCCAAGCGCGGAAAGATTTTTACCAAACTGATAAAGGAAATTACGGTCGCGGCGCGCACCGGCGGAAGCGGCGACGTTGAAGCCAACGCTCGTCTGAGAAAAGCCGTCAACGATGCCAAAGCGCAAAATATGCCGAACGATACGATTGACCGCGCGATAAAACGCGGCACGGGCGAACTCGAAGGCGTCAATTACGAAGAAATCACCTACGAAGGCTACGGCATCGGCGGCGTTGCGGTTTTAATCGAAACTTTGACTGACAATCGCAACCGAACAGTAGCCGAAATTCGCCATCTGTTTTCAAAAAACGGCGGCAACCTCGGCGAATCCGGTTCGGTCGCGTGGATATTTGATAAAAAAGGCTACATTGTTGTTGACAAAGCCGCAAAATCCGAAGAAGAGCTTTTTGAAATCGCCATCGAAGCAGGCGCCGACGACGTGCAGGAAGACGGCGACAATTTTGAAATTTTAACCGTGCCGGAAAATTTTGAAGCAGTTCACGAGGCAATCAAAAAAGCCGGAATCGAGCCTGAAGGCGCAGAAGTTTCGATGATTCCGCAAAATTACATTGCCTTAACGGGCGACGACGCAAAAAGAATGCTCAAACTTTACGAGGCAATCGAAGACCACGACGACGTGCAAAACGTCTATGCGAATTTCGATATTGATAAGAGCGAGATGGAATAGCCGCCAATAAAAAAGCCGCAAGTTTTAACACTCACAGCTTTTTCTTTTACCGTCATTTGTATGAAAACAAAATTAACATTTGTTATCGGAATCTTACTCATCTGCGCGACAAACACTTTTGCACAGGGCGGCGGCAAAGCCGAACCGAACCGAGTCAAATTTGCAAAAGGAAACAAGAGCGCACAGGCGAGCGGGACGCTCTCAAACAATCAGCAAATGGAATACATTTTCGGCGCCAAATCCGGGCAGATGGTTACGCTGAAAGTCGTTTCCGTTCCGAAAGGAAATTTATTTTCATTCAGCGTGGACGGCGCAAATGGTATTGAGCTCGAAACCAAATACGACAGCTATGCGGATTATAAATTTACCGCACCCGCGTCGGGCGATTATCTGGTGGTCGTTACCAAAAGACCGACTGGGAAAGTTCCCAAGGCGAAATTTTCATTAACCTTGTCAATAAAATAGACTTGTCCTCCAAATCACGCTTTCGGATGCGCGCGGTCGTAAACTTCAATCAATTTTTCCATCGAAACGTGCGTGTAAATCTGCGTTGTCGAAAGCCGGGCGTGTCCGAGAAGTTCCTGGATGTCGCGCAAATCTGCGCCGGAATCGAGCAGATGCGTGGCGAAAGAATGGCGCAAACTGTGCGGCGAGATGTCGTGGATGTCGGCGCATTCCCGGATATATTTATCAACCATTCGTCCGACCGAGCGCGTTGTGATGCGCGTGCCTTGGTAATTTAAAAACACGGCTTGATCGTCGCGCGTCGCGGGCGGACAGTTATTTAAAAACGTCGGGCGCGCTTCGTTCAGATAAAACATCAAGGCTTGCAGAGACGGTTCGCCGAACGGCAAAATGCGCTGTTTCTTGCGCTTTCCGGTAACACGAACGAGCTTTTCGCGGAAATCAATATCTTTCAAATTCAAATTTACCAGTTCGCCGACGCGCATTCCGGTCGCGTAGAGAAATTCTAAAATTGCACGGTCGCGTTTTCCTAAATCCGTTTCCAAATCGGGCGTCTCGATAAAGCGCACGGCGTCTTCCATCGAAAGATGATTCGGCAGTTTGCGTTCGACGCGCGGTGTAGCAACGAGTTTTGCTGGATTATTTTCAAGCACGCCTTCACGCACGAGAAATTGAAAAAACGTCCGCAAAGATGCGAGTTTTCTGGCAATTGAGGTTTTCTTTTTATTAAGCCCGTGCAGATTCGCCATCCATTCACGAATCGTTAAATGATCAATGTCTTTGACGGGAATTTGCTCGCGCGTCCCTTCTGCTCGCGGCGGCGCGATGTGTTCGTGAAACTGCTCCAAATCGCTCGAATAATTTCGCAGAGTGTGTTGGCTGACATTGCGCTCATAACGAAGATGTTCGAGAAATTGTTTTAAGTATTCTTCAAGCATAGTTTGGTCAATCGTTAATCGTAAATAGAAAACCGTTTTGAATTTAACACAGCTTATAAAAAAATCGAACAACCGTTCAAACTGATGATTTGCTTTTCGGTAGAAGCGAGAAAATTGTGAGCAGCGCGAAAATAGCAATCCCGACGAAAACCTGTGGTTCTCTCAAAACTGTAAGCAGCGCGACTACAAAAAAAGTTGTAACTGTCAGGTTTGTAACCGCGCAAAGCACGCGGACAAGCAAATTTTTTGGCGAACTGCTGATAAAGGCAAGATTCAAAAATCCGGCAAAATAATCGCAAAACCCGAGCCGACAAACCATAAAATATTCAGATTGAATTTTCCGCCTGCTACGGCAAACAGTTGATGAGCGATACCTAATGCCACCGCCACATATGCCGTAATTTTGTGACTTGTTTCCATAACCGAACGCTCTGGTCTTTGACGGCTAAATTTTTTGCAAAACTATTTTTATTTATTTTTCGGAACGTAATAGCCTTTTCTGGTTCTCAAAGTCAAATTTTGTCTGGTTTTTACAGCCAGCGAAATCGTGCGAAACTCGCCGCGTTTGTCCGTTTCGTTTTCAGGATAATAACTAAGGACGTATTGCTGCGAAAGTTCGGCAGAAACCTGATTAAAAGCCTGGTCTAACTCGCGTTCGTCAATCGGTGAATAAACTTCTCCGCCGGTTTGCGCAGTTAGTTCCCGCATCCGGTGTTCAGCCGCGAGGACGCGAATATTGGCATTGCCGCCGCGCTCGCCCGTGCGCTTGAAGTTTTCAAAATCTTTTGTTTTGACAATAAAAACTTGACAGTTAGCGGCTTGGGCAGCTTTGACCGTTTCGTCGAATGTCGCGTCGGAAATTGTGTCTTCGCCGTCGGAAACAATCACGATAACACGCCTGCCAGCTACTTCCCTTAGATACTGAGAAGCCGTAATAATCGCATCGAGCAGAGCGGTTGCGCCCGTCGGTGCGGGGAAATTTTCGATAGCCTGCACAAGCCGGGAAACATCTTTCGTTAGAGGCTGTTCGAGGCGCGTTCCGGTCTGAACCGAGTAAAGCGCGGCTAAATCTTTTTCGGGACGAATGATTCTTTTGAGAAATTTTATCGCCGCTTTTTTTTCAAACTCGCGCGCCGTCGTAACGCTCGAACTATTGTCGAACAAAAGCGCGAGACGAACAGGCGCCTCCGAGCGTGCTAACTCGCCGATTTCCGCCGATTTGCCATCAACGAGAAGCGCAAAATCTTCAAGCCGTAAATCTGTTACGGCACGACCCTTTGCGTCTAAAACCGAAACCGGAATCGGTACAAGATTTGATTCGACGCTGATAATTTCACCGTCGTCTTCATCATCTTTTTTGATATTCGCTTTTGGCGTCGGTGCAGGCTTTGTAATTTTAGAATGTGTTTGCGTTGGAACATAAACGATTGGCGGGCGCGGTGTCGGATTCGGAGTTTCCTTCGGTTTGACGCGCCCTGACTGTGCGAGAGTCGTTACGGATAAAGCAAAAATATAAAGGAAAATAAACTTCCCGGTAAAATTAAACTGCATAGAGCTACTTCCAGTCAGGCGGATTGATAAAATGTGAAGGATTAGTACCTTTTCAGTTCCGGTTTGTTAAAAGCTGCGTTTTTTTGTCCGCTTCGCATGCTTCGACCGACTTTTCTTTGGCTGCAGATGCCATTTTCTTTTCTTCTGCAGGCAAACCCAACTTTTGACGAATGAATTTTTCAGTGTCAATTTCAATTAACTCGCCGTTGACGACAAACGCTTTTTTCGTCAACGTGTCACCATTCTTTTCGAGCGTTTTCGGTTCTAGAAAGATATTCCAGGGCGAACCCCAACCGCGCGTGTCGCCCGTCTTTTGGCGATATTGGTAATGCGGAGTTTTTTGTTTGGCGTCTCTCGCCTCGGATTCGGAAACGACTGCGAAAGTTATTTTATTGCTGTCAAGATTCGCTCGCGTCGCGTCAATCGTGTCGTATTCGCTGACACCGATAACGTCGAAGCCATACTGTTTATACTTGTCGTAAAACCGTTGCGCGACCGGTGCTTCGTATTTCCAGTTCGGACACCAAGCCGCAAAATAAACAACCATTACGAGTTTTTTGTTTCGCGCAAACTCGCGCAAATCAGTCTTTGTGCCGTCGCGGACTGATTTGTAATTCCAATTTTTATATTCAATTTCCTGATGCTGCAAAGGCGCGTATTCGTGCTGCGCGCTCGCAAGTACAGAGCCGAAAAGGAAAATCGTCAAAAGCAAAATCGTTTTCATCTATTTTCTCCTGTGAAAGGAAAGATAAACCTTGAGATGCGGAAAAACAAGCGAAAGATGCGAGCAAGCCGTAAAAAAGCGAGTTGTTTAAATTGAGTCTGCAACTTTGTCAGAATTAAATTTCGTGGTTATTGTCCGCTTTCTAAACCAGTGAAGGTAGTTTAAATAAATTCCGGTCAGCGCCGACAAACACGCCAGAAGCGAAAAAATTATGAGCAGTGCTGTTTGCCACGCGCCTGCGAAATAATAAAAATGCGCCTGCCGGAAAAAGCGCGTGTAGAAATTCGGCGGCGGAGCTTGCAAAACTTCACCCGTTTCGGCATTGACAAGAATCGAATCCACGCCCATTCCGCCGACGGCTTGATAAAACGGCGAGCCGTCGCGCATCAGCAGCGTCAGCGCGGTCGTCGGTAAAGTTTTTCCGGCAAATTCGTGCGCGCGTCCGATTGCTGCGTTCGGCGAAATTTTTACGCGCGATTGGTCAATCGTTTCGATTTTTCCGCCTTCGACCGTGTTCGGCAAAGCATACAAAAACCCGCTCAAAGCCCACGCCAGAACCGGAATCGAAACAAACAGACCGAGCCAGAGATGCAGTTGGTAAATAAATTTGCGCATAGATTTTAGCAATCGGATTACAAGTATTTCACCGTTTAAAACGAACGAATTTTTGTAATTTTTGTAATCTGTTAATCGGCTTTCCTTTGCGTTGATTTTGCAAAGCGTGTAGTTTATAAACTAACAAAATCACAGGAGATTTTAACAAAAACAATGGCACAACAAGCAACCGTCGCCGATATTTTTCGCCGCGCATTGGAAGTCAGACAAACGAATTCAAACATTTCGTACAAAGATATAAAATCACAAATCGTTCGTGAATTTGGCAATCAGCCATTTCCGCCAACTTACAATTTGACGATTCCCGAACTCGACAACATCGCGCCGCAGGAAGATTGGACGGCGGGTTTGTCGGTTGTTTTGCGCGGTATTCAAACTGAAAGCTGGGCGGAAATCGCGCACGGAATTATTATCAGTCTCGAACAGGTGGAAAATTTTCCGAAAGAGTCAATGCGCGAAGACGCTCCCGAAAAGGAATGGCGCAACCGGCACACAGGCATCGCCGAAGCAGAAGAAAAGAATTTGAGCAAATGGATGCCGGAAGATTTGATGCAGATGGCGCAGCGCGCGACAAAACGGAAAGTTTAAGTCATTTAACGGTGATATTTAACCACAGATAAACGCAGATTTTTTACGATAAAGGCAGATATTTGTTTGAATCTTATCTTTGCTTTTATCTGCGTTTATCTGTGGTTAAATCTTTTTTGAATTTTTTATAACCGTAAATTATATGAAAGCGGTTTATGTCAAAGAATTTGGCGGCGCGGAAAATCTGGAATGGCGCGAAGTTGAAGATTTGCCGAAACCGACGGGCGCGCAGGTTTTGGTAAATGTAAAAACTTCCGCATTAAATCGCGCCGACCTTTTGCAGCGTCGCGGTTTTTATCCGGCGCCGAAAGGTTTTCCCGAACGCATTTTAGGTTTGGAATTCGCGGGCGAAGTTGCTGAAATTGGCGAAACGGCTAAAGATTTTCGTATAGGCGACAGTGTTTTCGGCATTACTGCCGGCGGCGCGCAAGCCGAATTTTTATTAACCGAAGAAAGTCTGCTCGCAAAAATCCCGAAAAATATAAGTTTCACGGAAGCCGCCGCCATTCCCGAAGCGTTTATTACCGCGCACGACGCAATTTTTTCGCAGGCGAATTTGCAGACAGACGAAACGCTTTTGATTCACGCCGTCGGTTCGGGCGTCGGACTCGCTGCTTTGCAATTGGCTAAAGTGAAAAACATAAAAACCTTCGGCACTTCGCGCACACAAGACAAATTAGACAAGTGCCGTGCGTTCGGACTCGACGAAGCGATTTTAGTTTCAGACGACGCAAATTTTGCCGAAATGATAAAAGAAAAAACCGGCAAAAGAGGCGTTGACGTAATTCTCGATTTAGTCGGAGCTAATTATTTCGCTGCAAATTTGGAAAGTCTCGCACTAAAAGGAAGAATGATGCTCATCGGAACGGTCAGCGGCAGAACGGCGGAATTAAATTTCGGTCTTGCTTTGGCGAAACGCGCCAAAATTATCGGAACGGTTTTGCGCAGTCGTTCAACAGAAGAAAAAGCTGAAGCAGCCAGAAAATTTAGCGAAGAAGTTGTGCCGCTGCTGGAAAAAGGTTTGATAAAACCGAACATTGACCGCGCTTTTTCGATAAAAGACATCAGAGCGGCGCACGAATATCTCGAATCGAACGAGAGTTTCGGCAAAGTCATTTTAATGGTGAACGGTGAATGATGAATGATTAATGTAAAACCAATTTCTTAAATTCACCATTCATCATTCACCGTTCACCATTATTAGATATTCTTGCGGCAGCTTCGTCTGTAACGATGCACAAACCTGAAACTTTTTTTGCTTCGAGCTGTTTTAGTTTGCTCAAAGCTGCGGCGTAAGTTAAATTTGCCGCTACACTTTCTTCAAAGGAAACGACAGACCAGAGCGGCTCGCTTAACTCGACCGAAAAATCTTTCGTCGAATTTTTTTCTTTCTTCGCCGCCGCATTTTTTCGCCGATTTCCCTTCTCTTTCGTTGCCATATTCTTTTGCGCTAAACCTTTTGCTATGAAAAACATATCATAGCCTTTCAGAAAGTGTAAAAGTATTATCGATTGCGATTTTTATAGCTTAGATTGAGCGTTTGGTTTTATACTGAATGGTCATTCAGTTATAATCGCTTATATGGATTTTAGTGAAACAATTTTTCTGACCGGATTTCCGGGTTTTATCTCGGCGAAACTCGTCCGGCGGCTTGCTAAAACGGACACGCGTTTTTTTCTGCTCGTGCAGCGCGAATTTATTGAAAAGGCGACGCGCGAGATTGAAAAAATCACCGCAAAGGCTGCCGTACCGCTTGGAAATTTCATAATTGTTGAAGGCGACATCACATTGGAAAATCTCGGAATTTCCGAATCGGATTTGAAAATAGTGCGAGCGGAGACAACCGATGTTTTTCATCTTGCGGCTGTTTATGATTTGGCGGTTGAAAAAGATTTGGCTTTTCGGGTTAATGTCGAAGGCACGAAAAATGTCAACGAATTCGTCAAATCTCTGCCGAATCTGCGGCGTTACAATTACGTTTCGACCTGCTATGTCGCCGGACGAAGAACCGGCGACATTCAAGAAACCGAACTCGAACACTCGAAAGGTTTTCGCAATTTTTACGAAGAAACAAAGTATCTCGCCGAACAGGAAGTAGAAAAATTAAAAGCGGAAATTCCGACGACCGTTTTTCGCCCGTCGGTTGTCGTCGGCGACTCGCGCACTGGCGAAACCTCCAAATACGACGGCATTTATTCGTTGATTTTATATTTGCGAAAAGCTCCGAGCCTGCTACGTTTTGTAAATGTCGGAAACGAGCATGTCAAACTAAATCTCGTTCCGGTCGATTTTGTTGTCGATTCAATTGCCGCTCTGGCGAAAGACGAACTGGCAATCGGAAAAACAATTGCGCTCGCCGATCCGAATCCGTTGACGACCGGAGAGCTTTTTGACACGATTGCAGAATCCTTGACGGGCAAAAAATCCATCGTCAAACCCCCGGAAAAGTTGATCGAAAAATCTCTGATGCTCCCGCTTTCGCCCGCTATCAGCGGTTTACCGTTTCCCGCAGTACCGTATTTTTTTGTGCCGCAAACTTATGACACGAAATTTGCTGACGAGTTGCTTTCAAAACACGAAATTAATTGCCCGAACTTCAAATCCTACGTCGGCAATCTTTTGCAGTTCGTCGAAAAACATCCAAAATTGTAAAATACCCGTAAATTTTAGTAATTATTAATTTGTTGACAGCAATCATTTGCCCCAAAATGGAAAATCAAAAAATAAAATGCGTCGGAGTCGTCGTCAAACCTAATCATACGCAGGCTTGGGAAACAGCGCACGAGATTGCGGCTTGGATGAAAACGCGCGGGATTTTAACTGTCAGAGAATCACAATCCGAAAGCGGCGATATTGAAAGCGTTGATGCTGAAAAATTCAAAGCTGAAGTTGATTTAATCGTCGTTTTGGGCGGCGACGGAACGATGATTTCGACGGCGCGGCTTGTCGGAGAACGAGACATTTCCATTTTGGGAATAAATTACGGCAGCCTCGGTTATTTGACCGAATTTCGTATCGAGGAAATGTTCTCCGCACTCGAAGCAATCCTGGCGGGCGATTACGCGATTGACCGGCGCGTGATGCTCAAAGTCGAACATCTTCGTGACGGAAAACGAATCGAGAGCGGGCGCGTTTTGAATGATGTCGTTGTTAATAAAGCGGTTTTAGCCAGGATGATTGAAATCGAAGTACGGCTGAACAATCTTTTCGTCAATTCGTTTCGCGCTGACGGTTTGATTGTTTCAACGCCGACCGGATCAACCGCATACAATCTTTCGGCTGGCGGTCCGATAGTTTATCCTTCAATGAATGCCGTCGTTTTAACGCCGATTTGCCCGTTTACGCTGACGAATCGCCCGATTGTTGTGCCGGACACCGACGAGATAAATTTGCGCCTCAGCCAGCAAAGCGAAGGCGTGGTTTTAACTTTAGACGGTCAAGTCGGTTATTCGATGACGCCTCAAGATTCGGTTTCGATTCGCAAAAGCCGAACGACTTTTAATCTCATTCAACCGCCGAACCGCAATTATTTCGACGTTTTGCGCAATAAATTGAAATGGGGACGGTAAGACAAGTAAAAAGTAAAAAGTAAAAAGCTAAAAGGCAAAAATTTTCGAGATTTCTCAAAGTTGATTTACTCGAACAAACTCGGCTGCTCATTGTCCTTTTGTTTAAAATCTTCAGGAAACCAGCGATAAACGTTTAAATCACAGCGACCTTTTTGGTCGAATTTCACACCTTCTTCTTCAAGCATTTTCTGCTGCAAATTCACCGGCAGAGTCATTTTTCCGGTCGAACACGCGCCTTGCGAATTGATAACTCTTTGCCACGGAACATTTTCCGTATCAGCCGCGTGCATCACGTAACCGACGGTGCGCGCCGTGTAACCTTCGCCGAGCATTTCCGCAATTTGCCCGTATGTCATAACTTTTCCCGCCGGAATTTCGCGGACAATTTCATAAACTCGCTGCTGATATTTTTGTTCATCAATCGGTTTGTTATCCATTTTTTCGTCCTAATTTTCGTTTGAAAGTGTTTAAAAGCTGTGTGATTTCATTAACCCGCAATATTTTTGCCGCCAAAACGAATGCCACTCCGCCCAGTATTATCGGCACGAATGCTTCAATAATTATTATCGATAAACCGTCTATCCCAAATCGATTAAATAGAAAATTATAACTCAAATAACAGACGAGAGACATTATTACAGCTGCTACTGCAATTTTCAGGAAAGATTGAATAATATCTCTGCCGTCAATGCGTCCGATGCGTTTACGCATCATTAAAGCAAGCGCGAAAAAATTTACCAGCGCGACGCTCGAAGTCGCCAGCGCAACGCCGACGTGTCCCAAACCGTTCGGATATTCGGGCGATGCGCCGTAGTTTGACAACCAATCGCGAAACACAAAACTTGCCAGCGCGTTGACTGCAATCGAGCAGACAGCAATAATCATTGGAGTTTTCGCGTCATTCATAGCATAAAACGCTGGCGAGAGAACCTTTATCGCTGCGTAACCGGTCAAACCGATGGAATAACCCGCCAAAGCCCAAGCCGTCATCGGCACATCGGATTCCACAAATGCGCCGCGCGAGTAAAGCAATCGAATAATCGGTTCACCTAAAATAATCAGCCCGCACGCCGACGGCAGAGTCATCAAAAAAACAAGTTTGATAGACGAAGACAGAGTTTTGCGAAAATCATCGAGTTTTCCTTCGTTTGCCATTCGTGAAAGAACAGGAATCGAAGCCGTGCCGATGGCGACGCCGAAAACTCCAATCGGAAACTGCATCAGACGAAACGCGTAGCTCAACCAGGAGCGTCCGCCGTCAATGCTCGAAACAAAAGCCAGATTTACCAAAACATTTATTTGAACGGCAGAAGTTCCCAAAATTGCCGGAGCCATCAGGCGCATTATTTTCCTGACGCCTTCGTCGGTAAAGCTCAAAATCGGAGAAAAGCGAAATCCGACTTTCAAAAGCGACGGAACCTGCATCAAAAACTGCGCTGCGCCGCCGACAAGCGTTCCGATTGCCATTCCGAGAATCGCCCATTGCGCCGAAATTGCCGGTAAGGTATATTTGTCTTGTGAAGCATCCCAACTGCCGCCGCTTAACCAGTAAGCAAAGCCAAGCCCGACAAAAATTGAAACGATATTAAAAACAGTCGAAGCCGAAGCGGGAATACCGAAAATTCCTTTCGTATTCAAAACGCCCATAGCGACTGCCGCCATCGCCACGAGCAAGATAAACGGAAACATAATCTGTGTCATCGTAACGGTCAGAGCAGCTTTTTCGGGCGAAAAACCCGAAGCTACGATTGACACTAAATAAGGCGACAGCAAAATTCCGATTATAGTTACAGCGCTTAAAATAACAGCTAGAGCATTCAAAACAAGGCTGGCAAGTTTCCACGCTTCCTGTTCGCTTTTATTTGTCTGGTAATCGGTAAAAACTTTGACAAAAGCGGCTGACAGAGCGCCTTCGGCAAAAAGGTCGCGCAAAACATTCGGGATTGTAAATGCCGCTTGATATGCGTCGTAAAGAAAACCGGCGCCGAAATATTTAGCGAAAATCATCTCACGAACTAAGCCCAAAACGCGTGAAAACATTACGGCAATCGAGACGATTCCGGCACTTCGGGCAACGCTTGTTTGTTTGGTTGCGGGTTGTTCAGCTTCGATTTGCTCGGCGGCAGAAGATTCGGCAAGAAGTTCGGGAGTTTCTTCGGTTTGGTCTTTTTCCTGTTCGATTTCGTTCATTGATTTACTAATCGGGCAAATTTCAAAGTTTGCATTATTTAACCGATTTCGACAAGTAAAAACGCAAAAAAAAGAAGCAGGAAAAATTCTACTTCTTTTCGATTTTCGTAAATTTTAGTTGTTCGTTAATTCCGACGCGTGTCCGGGTAAGTGATGCGTGTTTTGGCAAGTCGCCGGTCAAGCGAAACCTCGCTGTATGCTATCGGAGCCGCGCCGCCGAGTTGTCCTTGGATTAAAGAGACAAGCGAGTTTTGGAACGAGCGGAAACGATTGACATTACCATGTTGATTGAAGATAACGAAAAGCAATTTACCGCTTCTGGTTTGGATTTCGCCTGCCAAAGAACTGACGCCGCCGTCAGTACTCGGCAAAGTTCCGGTTTTCCCCGTCACGCTGCCGCGCGAAAAATCCGTATCGAATCGTCTTTCGAGCGTACCGCGGTCGATTCCGGCAACCGGCATAATATCGGCAAAAGTCATTTTGCTGCGCGCCAGTTCTTTGCGCAAAGATTGCAGAAGACTCATCATCGCGCGCGGCGTAACACGATTGACGCCGAGACCGCTCGAAGATTGCAACATGAATTCTCCGGGCGCAATCTGCGCGTTCATTTGCACAACACGCGCTACGGCATACGCGCCGCCGAGCATATCGCCTAATTTTTCAGCCAAATAATTGTTTGAATAACAGAGCGTTGTTTTCAAAATTTCGCGTATCGGCGTCGATTCGTGCGAGAAAAGCAGTTTTGCGTTTGTCGGAATCGACTGCACATAAACGCTGCCGGCGAATGAAACGCTCGGAAAAGCATTTGTCGTATTTACTTTACCGGAATTTACCAAATAATTTTGCCACGCGCGATTTGCTACAACCGAACGTTTTGCGCCGTCCATCGTCTGGGCGAGACTCGCACCTGCGCGTTCGGTCGAAGAACTGTAATTCATTACGAAATCACCGGTAACAATCAAATCACCATTGACGTTTCTGACGCCCATTCGATTCAGTTCACTTGCCAATGCAGCCGCGTGTTCATAATTGAAAACCGGGTCGCGCCCCGAAACATATAAGTTACCGTGCAGCGTGCCGGAAGCTTGATCAAATGACCCGTCCGTCCAGACGCTGGTCGGAAAACGATAATCGGGTCCAAAAGTTTTTATAACCGCAAAAGCCGTTGCGACCTTGACGTTCGACGCAGGATTGAAAGCATAATTTGAATTGCTGTCCATTACGATGTTGCCGTTCGTGTCTTGTACCAAAATGCCGGAATAGCCGGGAATGTCAACATCTGCCAGAACCGGAAAAGCCGTTCGGCGCGTTGACGCCGAAGCAACAGGAGGAGCAGTAATCGGCATCGAGCTTCCCGTTTTCTTCACCAATGGTGTTGATAAAGGAATCGGCTGCGAAACGGGTCTGCTTGCTTGTCCGAAAACAGCAGATACAGAGCCGCTCAAAAACACAAAAACGACACCGAGCCATACGGCTTTATTTTTACTGAAACAAGTCATAATTTTATTTAATTTTGGCTGCGGCAGGCTTCCCTTTTCGACAAAACAAGGAAGGCTGTTCAAATTGTAACACATCTATTGTTTATACCTTCAAGCAAAGAATTGTTTTTCTTTGTACTCCTTTTCAGTCATTTCTGACAGCTTCTAAGATGAGATTTTTTTTCGATTGGATGCAAGAGTTTAGAATTTCTTATAACAGCGATACTATTTGCTTATACATCAAAAACAGAAAAAATCAAAGTCTTTTTTAGAGATTCAACAAAAAAATCCGGCAAGATGTTTTTACAGAAATTTATTGTGCCTTCAATATAAAGCAAAACGGAAATACAAATTTGCCGGTCTTCCGAAAAACATTGACAACTACCGGAAAATCCGCATAAAATTAAAGCAAAATCAAAAGTTTTGTGAAAAAAGAAACCCAGCCTTTAACGATTGAAAAAATAAAAGCCGCGCACCGAGGAAGACGCACACAGATTCTCGAACGACTTTCAGAGTTTGAAGCCGTTTGGCGAGCCGAAACGGACGAACGGCTGTGGGAAGAAATGGTTTTTTGTTTTTTTACGGGCGGCTGTTCGGCACGAATGGGAATTCGTTCAATCGAAGCCGTTAGACCGCTTTTATTGACCGGAGACCAAGCTGAATTAGCCGCGTGTTTACGCGGAAAACATCGTTATCCGAACGCGCGAGCCGGTTATATCGTCGCTTCGCGCGCGTTTTTGCAGGAACATTGCGGCTTGCGTCTGCGCGAAAAATTGCAGAGTTTCGCGGGCGATTTGGAAAGGCGCGACTGGCTGGTTAGAGAAAAGCGCATCAAAGGTTTAGGCTACAAGGAAGCGAGTCATTTTTTGCGTAACATCGGTTTGAAGGGCTACGCCATTTTAGACAAACATATTTTGCGAAGTCTGGCGGAATTAGGAATCATTGAAACTGCTAAGCCGCCGACAACGCGCGCTAAATATCTGGCGACTGAAGAAAAACTCAAGGAATTAGCAAAACGAAGCAGCATTGATTTTGACGAGTTGGATTTGGTTTTGTGGTCAATGAAAACAGGCGAAATACTCAAATAAAAATCTTTCTCGCAAATAAAACAACCGCTTGCGGAAAGGAGTCAATTATGAGATTCAGAATTTTTTTGACTGACGTTTTACAATTTCCTTTCCATTCAAAACGTCTGATTTTTATAACTTTAGTTTGTTTGCCGGCAATTGCCTTTTCTTTTACGGCTGCGGCAGGCGGTCAGCCGACCGATGATACGCGACAATTAATCAAACAGGCGAAAAAACTTACACGCAAAGGCGAATATGGCGAAGCCGAAAAGCTTCTGCGGCGTGTCATTGAAATTAACCCGCAGGAAATAAACGCAAAACTCAGTCTCGCCTACAACTTACTAAAGCAAAAGCAATTGGTTGAAGCTTATCAATTTTCAATTGAAGCAGCACGAGCCGAGCCGAGAAACTCTTACGCTTTTGCCGTTTTAGGTATGGTTTTGCTGAGCGCGGGGAATTTCAAAGAATCTCAAATTTCTTTTATCAAAGCCTTGCAGCTTGACAAACAAGAAGCTCTGGCGTGGGCAGGACTCGGAACGCTTAATTTTTATGAAAATCGGATAAACCTCGGTTTAGGGCAACTGCAAACTGCTATTTATTACAAGCCGACAGAGCCTGATTTCCTGTTCACTCTCGCTCAGATTGCGACGCGCACCGAAGACTACAAACAAGCTGCCGAAGCCTACAGAATGTTTTTGCAAATTTCACTGCAAACCGATTCGGAAAGGCGCAATCGCATAAAAGGATTGATTAGATTTCTGGATTATTTGGGCAATAGGCAGTCGCTCTATGATTTAAGCGGCGCTGCGGAAACAAATGTTCCGATTAGCCTGGTGAACGACCGTCCGGTGATTCGGGTAAACGTAAACGGCAGAGGCGAATCGCTTAATTTTGTTTTAGATACGGGTTCGGGCATTTCCGTAATTTCCAATCAGACAGCGCAAAAATTGAAAATCAAACCGGTAGCGCGCGGC